>NZ_JAZGGG010000032.1:0-25046 GCF_036480315.1 Polaribacter sp. | reverse complement strand
CAATAGACCAAGAAAAATTATTGGATATAAAACACCTAAAGAAATGATGGATATTGAGCTGAAATTTGTAGCTTAGTAACATCAAAAACCTAAACGCTTTGTTGCGTTAGAACATTGAATCCAAGTTCTAAAACCAACAATACTTCTAACTTCATCTAAAGTTGATATCAAATTTTTAGAAAACTCAAAAGTCATAATATTACTTTCTGTTTTGTTCTCTCTTAAAAGATTATTGAAATGTTTCGTTTCAAAATTATAACCTATGGTTTTGTAATTAAAATCAATGAATTCTTCTTTTCCGTTTTCAAAAATAGTTACAGTAGAAGGTTAATGAAACATTCTATTTATTTTCACAATTGCATTTTCAAACGTAAAAATAGCATGTGTAGGAGTTTCTTCTAAAAATGAATTTTTTAAAATAGCTTTTGCATCTTTATAATTAAAAATAATATTACAGGTTGAGTCTACTCTGTTTTCAAAAAAAGTAGCATTTGCATCTATAGAATCAGGGTTTCCTAAAGAAGATAAAGCTGCAAAAATTGGATAAATCCCAATATCTATAAACTACCACCACCTAGTTCTTTTTTAAAACCTCTACTTTCTTTCTCTCCTGTAAAACGAAATCCAAAATCGGCTTCAAGTTCTTTTAATATCCCAAATTTTTCATTTTTAACAATCTCTAAAACGTATTGATAATGAGGCAAAAAATACGTCCATCATGCTTCCATTAGCAAAACGTTGTTCTCTTTTGCAACAGCAATTCTTTCTTCTACTTCTTGCATATTCATTGCAAAAGATTTTTCGTATAAAACTGCTTTTTATTTTGCAAACAAAGTATGGTGTGTTCTTTATGAAAACTATGTGGCGTTGCAATATAAACTGCATCAACTTCTGTATCTTTTGATAATGCTGCATATGAATTGTAGGCTTTTTTAATAGAAAATTTTTGTGCAAACTTATTTGCTTTTTCTTAATATCTAGAAGCTACAGTAACTAATTCTGTGTTTTCTAAAGTAGCTATATCTGTTGCTAATTTATTGGCTATATTTCCAAGACCAATAATTCCCCATTTAATGGTTTTCTTTTCCATTATTAATGAGTTCCAATTATTTCTAAATCATCAAACTTTTCTTTTGAGGGTATAAAAAACTGAAGTATAATCGCAATACCCATTACAAAAGCACAACCTAATAAATTCAACCATAAATACGGTAACCAATCTAGTAAATAGACTGCAATAATTATTGTTTGAGTTATTAATGCAGCTATAAAAACCGCGTTTCCTTTTACATACTTCACAAAGAAAGCTAACAAGAAAATTCCTAAAACATTTCCATAGAAAACAGAACCAATAATATTAACTAATTCTATTAAATTTTCGAATAAATTGGCTACGCAAGCCACAGAAATGGCGACAATTCCCCAAGCCAGTGTGAACCATTTAGATGCTTTTACATAATGTTCATCGCTCTTTTCTTCTTTTACATTTCGTCTGTACAAATCCATCGCAGTTGTACTTGCCAATGCATTTAATTCGGACGCTGTAGAAGACATTGCTGCAGATAAAATTACTGCTAATAAAAGCCCTATTAATCCTCTTGGTAAATTATTTAATATAAAATGAATAAATACATAATCTTTGTCATTAGCTTCTATTTCTTCATCTATCTTCTTAATAACTGCATTAGAAGCTGCTTTTAGCTCTAGATCCCTTTTATTTAAAGATAAAATTTGTTGTTTTTCTTCAATCTGAAAACCATCTACAAAAAGTGCTTTTTTTGTGTTTTCAATTTGAATGTGTTCTGCTTCTAATTTTTTATATTCTTCAACATATTCAGAATTTGCAATCGCTTCATTAACTGTAGG
This sequence comes from Polaribacter sp., assembly GCF_036480315.1. Taxonomy (GTDB): domain Bacteria; phylum Bacteroidota; class Bacteroidia; order Flavobacteriales; family Flavobacteriaceae; genus Polaribacter. The sequence goes on along the minus strand of NZ_JAZGGG010000032.1, from coordinate 23,180 downwards.
ATTAAAATTTAAAGGCGAAGCATTAAACTGATAAAAAACAAAAACCATCACACCAATTAACAGAATAAAAAACTGCATTGGCACTTTTAACAATCCGTTAAAAATTAAACCTAACTGACTTTCTCTAACAGATTTACCAGACAAATAACGTTGAACCTGACTTTGATCTGTTCCAAAATAAGACAACATTAAAAAAGTACCTCCTAAAAGACCCGTCCAAACCGTGTACCGATTACTTAAATCGAAAGAAAAATCTAACACTTCCATTTTATTACTTGCGCCAGCAATTTCTAATGCTTTTGTAAATGTAATATCAGCAGGAAGCTGACTCATAATCATATAAAAAGCGATGACCATTCCAATAAAAATGATAATCATTTGTTGTTTTTGAGTCACATTTACAGCCTTTGTTCCTCCAGAAACGGTGTAAATAATTACTAAAAAACCAATAATTACATTCAATGTTAATAAATCCCAACCAAGAACTGCACTTAAAATAATTGCAGGTGCAAAAATGGTAATTCCTGCGGCTAATCCTCTTTGAATTAAAAATAAAATTGCTGCTAAACTTCTTGTTTTTAAATCGAATCTTCCTTCTAAAAACTCATAGGCTGTGTAGACTTTTAATTTGTGATAAATTGGTATAAAAACCACACAAATAATCACCATTGCAATTGGCAATCCGAAGTAAAATTGTACAAAGCCCATTCCGCTATGAAACGCTTGTCCTGGAGTTGATAAAAACGTAATTGCACTCGCTTGCGTTGCCATTACAGACAAACCAATTGTCCACCATTTCGAGTCGCTTCCACCTTTTATGTAATCTGTAACGTTCTTGCTTTTTCTGGTTACGTAGGTTCCATAAGCAACAATAAAAATTAAAGTTACCGATAAAATAATCCAATCTACTACATGTAATTTACTTGCTATTCCCATAAACTAAACAGTAAAATAATTTGTGATAAAATAAAAAGCTAAAATGTAAATTACATTGGCAACTAAAACCAGTGTATATTCTTTTTTCCAGATGTATTTTTGATCTTTCATTCTATATATTTTTTTGAAGCTATTTCCTGCTTTCGCTACTCGCTTTTTTTAGCTTGTTCTCGATACAAATTTTTTATTCTTCAAAATTTACTCGAACTGACACTAAAAAAGAGCTCAAACAAACCACTCAATCAGGGCTAAACTTGTTTACCAACTTTCTGTCATTCCTGCGAAGACAGAATCCAAACTTACTTATTATAAATTCCTGCCTTCGCAGGAATGACAAACTCAACTTAATTTTTTCAATTCAAACTTTGCAACTATGTAACTACTTTTCAACATCCTTCCCTACAGCCAACATATTGGCAAACAATTTATACGCACCAGAAACTCCAGCTGGTAATTCTCTAAAGAAACTTAAACCTGTATAGATGTAATTTCCTTTGCCATATTTTGCGATTAGTAAACTTCCGTTTTTTGCGGTTTCACCTTTGTCGTTCATAGACAAAATTGGTGTGTATTCTTTGCTCCAAGAACCAGGGAAATACAAACCTCGTTCTTGCACCCAACCTTTAAAGTCATCTTGCGTAATTTTATTAGGATAATTTAAAAGAGAATGATACTCATCTAAAATTCTTACTTGTGCAAATTCATCAGTAACTCTATCTCTAGATAATTTTAATCCAAAAGGTGCACCAACATCTACTCTTCTATTGGTATTGTATTGCACAATCATATTTCCACCATTTTCTACATATTCTAGCAAGAATTTTTGCTTGAATTTTAATTCTTTTACAACATTATATGCTCTAATTCCTAAAACAATTGCATCATAAGAATGTAAATTACCTCCATTTATTTCAGACGGGTTTATTTCTTCTACTTCATAACCAATTTGTCTTAAATTATCTGGCACAACATCTCCAGCACCTTTTATATAACCTATTTTGTTTCCTACTTTTTTGATGTTTAAACGAACAACCTTCGCTTCAGAATTTAATAAAACAGATTGTTTTGGTATGTGATTGTAATTAATTTCTACCAATTCTTTTTTATATGTTTTTCCATTGGAAGTTGCCACAACCTTTAGCGTTCCTTCAGATTGATTTTTTGGCGGAGTTACTAAAAATTCAACCGTCAGTTTATCGTTTTTTTGCTGAATATTAAAATCAATTTCTTTCGGCGATACTTTCCAATTTTCTGGAACATTTAAACGTATTTTTCCAGAAACATTGTTTGCTCCTGCTCTTACTTCCACAGAAACTTTTTGAACTTCATCATCAGAAAAAATAAGTACTTTGTTTTTTAATTTTGTGGTAATTAAAGGTAAAATCTCAAAAGGTTCGTAAATTTCTCCTTTATCTCTTTCAGAATACCTTCTAACAACGTTTTTTGTAATGGTAATAGCAACTTCATCAATTATCAAATTGAAATCTATTTTTGCTGGTCTTGACGTTTCTGGTTTTCCTATTAAGTTTTGATTTTCGACATTGTACATTCCTAAAGTTGCTTCTTTTCGCAACCAATAAGGATCTGAAAACTGATTCGTTTTAATAGTAATTATTTCTTTAAAATTGATTCTTTTATTCGTTTCTAAATCCAATTCTTTTGAAATTGTTTTATTATCAATCGTAGAATTTATTGATGTCAATTCAATATTGACTTCACTCCTATTCAACACTTCAATATTTACATCAATTGATGAATTTGGAGTTGCAGAAGAGCTAATTGCAGAAGCTTCTAAATACAAACCTGCACAAGCTTCAATAATTTCTTTAATTTGCTTTTCTTTAATTTTTCGCCAATGAGAATCTTCTAACTTCTGAATTAATTGATACGCTTCCATCAATTGTGACAAATGTTTAGACGGTTTTACAAAATCGAAATTATTTTCAACTTCATATAAAATCTCACCAATTTCGCCTCCGTTTTTAAGACGATTCCAAGTGGTATTTATTCCAGAAAAAACATCGTTTTTATCTTTTGGTCTGTCTCCTTTTAAAAACTCAATATATTCTTTCTGACTTCCTCTTGTAGTAACTCTTCCAAAACCCTGACATAGATGTTGGCTACTTGCCATCGATGCTAATTCGTTATTAGACAATCCTTTTAACGGATAATACACACCAACATCAAACTTTGTAAATTCTTTTGCTACTTCTTCAAACTTCGCTTTATCTCTATAAAACCAAGAAGAAGTATTATGAAACAAACGTTTTGGCTGCCACGTTTCTGTATATTTTAACTGTTCAGAGTATTTAGTTTTATCACCAACCAAATCAAAAGCTTCTACACTTAACATTGCAGAACTTGTATGATGCCCATGTGTTGTACCAGGAGTTCTATGATTAAATCGATTGATAATTACATCTGGTTTAAAGGTTCTAATTGCCCAAACAACATCGCTTAAAACTTCCTTTTTATTCCAAATCTTTAAAGTTTCATCTGGGTGTTTAGAATACCCAAAATCATTTGCTCTTGTAAAAAATTGTTGTCCGCCATCAATTCTTCTTGCCGCTAACAATTCTTGCGTTCTAATTACACCTAACAATTCTCTAATTTCTGGGCCAATTAAATTTTGTCCTCCATCTCCACGAGTTAAAGATAAATACCCCGTTCTTGCTTTTACATTATTTGCTAAATAGGCAATTAAACGCGTATTTTCATCATCTGGATGCGCAGCAATGTACAATGCCGTTCCTAAAAAATTTAATTTTTGAATTTTCTCAAAAACCTGATTTGTGTTTAATTTTTGAGGTTTTTGTGCAAATATTGAAATTGAAATTAGCAAAAGTGCAGAAATTGAAAGTAAAAGTTTTTTCATTTTTGAGTGTTGATAACAAACAAATGTAGTTTTTTAAAAGATAAAATAGAATCTCTTAACATAATTATAACGTTTCAAAAATCATCAACAAAATGCTCATAACCTGTTGATAAATTAATTTTTAAAATCAGTTAATAAGGTTATATTTGTAAATCAAATTAAGAAAAAATAGTATATGAAATTTATTGTATCTAGTTCGCAATTATTAAAACAACTACAAGTTTTAGGTGGCGTTATAAATAGTAACAACACATTACCAATTTTAGATAATTTTTTATTCGAATTATCTGAAAATGAACTAAAAGTTTCTGCATCAGATTTAGAAACAACTATGAGTTCTGTGGTTGAAGTAGAAAGTGAAAGCTCTGGTTCTATTGCTGTATCTGCTCGTTTATTATTAGATACTTTAAAAACATTTCCAAATCAGCCTTTAACTTTTAAAACAGAAGGAGATAATACCATAGAAATTAGTTCTGATCAAGGGAAATATGATATGGCATATTTTGGAGGAGATGAGTTTCCAAAAGCGGTTTCTTTACCATCGCCAAGTAAAACAGTTATACCCGCAAGTATTTTAGGAACTGCGATTTCTAAAACAATATTTGCTGCTGGAAACGACGATTTACGACCAGTAATGAGCGGTGTTTTCTTTCAGTTTAGCTCGCAAAGTTTAACTTTTGTTGCTACTGATGCACATAAATTAGTAAAATATACAAGAACAGATGTTACTGCAGATCAAACTGCAGAATTCATTATGCCAAAGAAACCTTTAAATTTATTAAAAGGAATTTTAGGTGGTTCTGATAGCGAAGTTACTATTGAATATAATGACGCAAATGCAAAGTTTACGTTTGATAATGTAGTTTTAGTGTGTCGTTTAATTGATGGGAAATATCCTAATTATGAAGCTGTAATTCCAAAAGAGAATCCGAATAAATTAACAGTAGATAGAGCTTCTTTCTTAAACTCTGTAAGACGTGTTTCTATTTTCTCTAGTAAAACAACACATCAAATTCGTTTAAAAATGGCAGGTACAGAACTAAATATTTCTGCGGAAGATTTAGATTTTGCCAACAAAGCAGATGAACGTTTAAGTTGCGATTATCAAGGAGACGATATGCAAATTGGTTTTAACTCTCGTTTTTTAAGCGAAATGTTAAACAATTTAAGTTCTAGCGAAGTGTTAATTGAAATGTCTTTACCAAACAGAGCAGGAATTTTAACACCTATTGATGGAACTGACGAAGGTGAACAAGTTACAATGCTTGTAATGCCAGTGATGTTGAATAACTAACACATTAAATTATTAGAAGCTTGTCATTCCTGCGAAGGCAGGAATTCAACCATAAATATTTATAAAACCACAGCTTTTAGTTGTGGTTTTTTGTTTATTTTTATTAAAAAATCTATTATGAATATTGAATACTCTCTTAATGAAAAAGCAAATCCTTATGAAAAAATTTCTGATAAAATTAAAATTTGGGATTTGATTTATAATAAATCAAAAAATAAGATAGAAAGAGTTGACTAAATTAAACTTGGTAAGATAATAGAAAATGATATTGATGAAAACCCAAGAGAAAATCATCTAATACAACTAACAGAAAAATGGTTAACTGATATATTTGGTTTTAAAAAATATTATTTACACACTAAATATATAAATATCTTTACATCAAAAATTAATGAGTTAAAAATTCACAATGCTCCTTATAGTGTTGATAATTTTACTTTAGGATATAGATTTTAATGAGAAAGGCAGTAATTCTTCATACTACAAGCCGATAATTAATTTTGTTAATGAATTGATTGATTTTCTATTTTTGATATAAAAACAACAATTTCATTTTAATAATCAAAGTTTAGAAATACTTAATAAAAATTAAGAAGAATTTATAACTTCTTAAAACTATTAAGTATGTGATTTTTATTTACTTTTATCAAATGAATTTCCTAGCACATTTATACCTATCACAAAACGACACCAATATTATGATTGGTAATTTTATTGCAGATCATATTAGCGGTAATAATTACAACGGTTTTTCTAAAGAAATTCAGCAAGGTATTTTTCTACACAGAGAAATAGACACCTTTACTGATGCGCATGAAGTTGTTAGGAAAAGTAAACGAAGATTACACGAACGTTACAAACATTATGATGGTGTTATTATCGATATTTTTTACGATTATTTTTTAGCAAAAAACTGGAGTGATTATTCTGCAATTCCATTAGATGTTTATACAAATTCCATTTATAATTTATTTGATGAAATAAAAGAAGAATTGCCTATAAAATCTCAAAACTTCATAAAATATATGATTGAGTATAACATTCTATTCAATTATAAAAATAAAGAAGGAATTGAAAAAGTTCTAAAAGGTGTAAATCAAAGAACAAAAGGAAAATCTAAAATGGATTTAGCCATAAAAGACTTAAATGCCTTAGAAACAGAATTAGAGGAAGATTTTACTTTGTTTTTTAAAGATTTAATTGAACATACAAATAAGAAAATAAAAGAACTTCCTGTCATTTCTTAAAAAGAGAAAGTAAGAATCTAAAAAATAATAAATACATGTAATTATTAAGACAAATGACCTATTTTTAATTTTCGTAAAAACTTAAATTGTTTGAAACGACAAGAATCCAAAGAACGTAGTGGTCTGGATTAGATAGGTAAATATAATGTAGCGTTTAAAAAAATTAAAATCAGTCTAGGTTTTTGTTTCTTTTCATCAATGGAAAAGAAAAAATGAAAACAAAAAAAATATAATTTAATATGAAAAAATTAATTCTACTCTTCACACTTTCTTTACTAATAACAAATTGTAAAACATCAACCAAAAAAGAAAAAACAATAGGTTTAATAGCCGATAAAGCAATGGTAGTTTCTGCGAGAGTTGAAGCATCAAAAATCGGTTCAGCTATTTTAGAAAAAGGAGGAAACGCTTACGATGCAATGATTGCTACACATTTAGCATTGGCGGTTGTTTACCCTGTTGCTGGTAATATTGGCGGTGGTGGTTTTATGGTTTATAGAAATAATGACGGTACAAAAGGCGCTTTGGATTTTAGAGAAAAAGCACCAATTACTGCGCATAAAGACATGTATTTAGATTCTCTAGGAAATGTAATCGATAAAAAAAGTACTTTAGGTGCTTTTGCAGTCGGAATTCCTGGTTCTGTTGCTGGACTTTTTGAAGTACATGAAAAATTTGGAAGCTTGCCTTTTAAAGAATTGATTCAGCCAGCTATAGATTTAGCAAGAAACGGAATTACTGTTACTAAAAAACAAGCAAAATCTTTAAATAGTGCTACAAAAAGGTTTGAAAAAGTAAATACTTTTAAAACAGTTTTTAATAAAGAATGGAAAGAAAATGATATTCTTAAACAAGAAGAATTAGCACAAACTCTAGAAAGAATTCGTGATTTTGGAAAAGACGGGTTCTATAAAGGAAAAACGGCAGATTTATTTGTGAACTATATTACAGAATTAGGTGGAATTATTTCACACGAAGATTTAGAAAAATACAATGCTGTTTGGCGAAAACCTATTTCTTTTAATTATAAAAATTACACGATAAACACAATGACATTGCCTTCAAGTGGTGGAATTTGCGTGGCACAGATTTTAAAATCAGTAGAACCTTATAATTTATCTAAAATAGAACATAATTCAACAAAGTACATTCAACTTATAACAGAAGCAGAAAGAAGATCTTATGCTGATAGAGCTCACTTTTTAGGTGATATCGATTTTATAAATGTTCCTATTGATAGTTTAACAAATCAAAATTACATCAACCAAAGAATGAGTTCTTTTTCTTGGGATAAAGCAACACTTTCTTCCGAAGTTTCTCATGGGAGAATATTGGGTTATGAAAGTGATGAAACTACACATTATTCCATTATAGATCAATTTGGAAACGCCGTTTCTGTAACCACAACTTTAAATACTGGTTATGGTTCTAAAGTAGTTGTAAAAGGTGCTGGTTTTATTTTAAATAATGAAATGGACGATTTCTCTAGCAAACCTGGTGTACCAAATGTGTATGGTTTGGTTGGTTCTAAAGCAAATGCAATTGCACCTGAAAAAAGAATGTTGAGTTCTATGACACCAACAATTGTAGAAAAAGATGGAAAACTAAAAATGGTTGTAGGAACTCCTGGAGGTTCAACAATTATTACTTCTGTTTTACAAAATATTTTAAATATTGCAGAATATAATATGGGAATGCAGGAATCCGTAGATCAACCACGTTTTCATCATCAATGGTTGCCAGATGTAATTAGAATGGAACCAAATGGTTTTTCAACTGAAACAAAGACAAAACTAGAATCTTTAGGATACGAAATTTTAGAAAAAAATTCTTTAATTATTGGTAGAGTTGATGCTATTTTAGTTTTATCAAACGGAAAATTAGAAGGTGGTGCAGATAAACGAGGAGATGATGCTGCTGTTGGATTTTAATTGGCAGTTAGCAGTTAGCAGTTAGCAGTTAGCAGTTAGCAGTTAGCAGTTAGCAGTTAGCAAAAATGAAAACTTTGAAACTTATAAAATGATACAACCATTCCACCTAGCAATACCAGTTCAAGATTTAGAAAAATGTAGAGTTTTTTACAGAGATATTTTAAATTGTGAAGAAGGTCGTTCTACTGAAGTTTGGGTAGATTTTAATTTCTTCGGGCATCAATTGGTTATTCATCAAAAAGAAGGGTATCAACCAACAGAATCTGTAACAAATTCTGTAGATGGACATGATGTTCCGGTTCCGCATTTTGGAGTTATTTTAACTTGGGAAGATTGGCATTCTTTAACTGATAGATTAAAAGCTGCAAACACAAAATTTGAAATAGCACCTTGCATTCGTTTTGAAGGAAAAGTTGGTGAACAAGCAACGATGTTTTTTAATGACCCAGAAAATAATGCTTTAGAATTTAAAGCTTTTAAAGATATGAGTAAAGTTTTTGCGAAATAATGAAATTGAGAAGAAACATAAATATAATAATCTTTAGCTTTTTAATCATTTCAAATTTATTTTTTATAAAAATAAATTTTGATTTATATATTGAATATGTTTATGCAGATGGAAAGAAAAGAGCTTTATATGGTTTACAGTATTTAAAATACTTTTATTTAATTTATATTTTTGCTGTTGAAGTTTTTACTTTTTTATTTATTCTAATATCTAATGAAAATAAGATGATAAAACTGTTTTCATTTCTATTGATATTACTATCAACTGTATTAATTTTTATCGAGCCCTGGAAATGGTTTATTTAAAACTATGAAATTATCAGAAACTCATATTGTACAGAAACTAGAAAAACCAATTCGTTTTCAAGAATATGGAGTTGGTGTTTTTAATACAATTCCTACAAAATCTGGTATAAAAAAAGCAATCAAAAAAGAGCATATTTTTATTAACGGAGTTTTAGCAACAACATCTAAATATATTTCTGGTGGAGAAAAAATAGAATTGTTTGAATCAGAAAATTCTTCAACATTTGAAAGATTAGAATTAAAACTAGACGTTTTATTTGAAGATGATTATTTAGCAATTATATACAAACCTGCAGGTATTTTAGTAAGCGGAAATAAATTTGTAACCATTGCAAATGGATTAACTCAAAATCTTAAGAAAAGCAATTTAGTTGATGCTGTAAAACCACAACCAATTCACAGATTAGATTACCCAACAAGTGGTGTTTTATTAATCGGAAAAACAAGTTCTTCAATTACAGAATTAGGAAAACTATTTAAAAACAAAGAAATTCAGAAAACATATTTTGCGGTTGTTATTGGTAAAATATGTAAAGGAGGAATTATTAATTTAAACGTTGATAATAAAAATGCATACACAGAATTTGAAGTTTTAAATTTTGTAATATCTAAACGCTTTGAGTTTCTTAATTTGGTGAAATTACAGCCAAAAACTGGAAGAAAACATCAATTAAGAAAACATTTAACTGCAATTGGAAATCCTATTTTAGGAGACAAAGAATATTTTATTGAAGATACGATTTTAAACGGAAAAGGATTGTATTTACATGCTTCGAGTTTAGAGTTTGTACATCCGTTTATGAAAGAGAAAATCTCTGTTACAAAAGAACTTCCGAAGAAATTTACGAAGATTTTTCCTGAAGTTTAAAACTAAAAAACATCTCGAAACGATTTTGTGACAGCAAGAAAAACAGAACTAATAAACACGTTGTCAGTTCGAGTGAAATTTTTTTTTCAGAAATTTTGTATCGAGAACATTTTAAGTTGAAACTATTTCCTTCATAGTTTTAGAAAGTCTATTTATTAACTCATTAATTTCTGTTTCATTATAAGTTGCAAATCCCATTCTTATAGAATTATGATTCGAATTGTTAGGATCATAACGTTGCCAATTTCCTATTTCTAATTTGTGCTTTTGAGCAACTTCAACAATTGTTTTCCAAGAATATTTTTTATTTAAGGTAACCCAAACTGCCATTCCTCCTTTTGGAGTTTCAAAAGAAAAAATAGTAGAAAAATGTTCTTTTAAAAGCTGACAAAACAAATCTCTTCTTGTTTTATAAACTTTCATTACTTTCTTAATGTGTCTATCTAAATCACCATTTTTAATAAATTCTTCAAAAGTTAATTCTAACAAAGCATCACCTTGTCTATCTATAATTCTACGTTGATTTACAGCTTCATTTACAAATGCTTTTGGCGCAATTAAATAACCAATTCTAAAAACCGGTGCAACTGTTTTACAAACAGAACCAATGTAAATTACGTTTCCATTTACATCATGACTTGCCAATGGTAAAATTGGCGAATGATTATAATTAAAATCATAATCGTAATCATCTTCTATAATTGCAAAATTGTATTTTTTTGCTAAATTTAATAAATGAATTCTTCTTTCTGCAGATAAAGTAACCGTTGTTGGATGATGATGATGAGAAGTTACATACACAGCTTTAATAACATTTTTCTTACAAAGATTCTCTATTTCTTGGGTTACCAATCCGTTTTCATCTACAGAAATTCTTACTAAATTCGCTTTTCGTTCTAGAAAAGAATTATCAGCAGAAGTGTAATTTGTTTTTCCAATAATAATTTTATCATCTTTATTTAATAACAATTTAGAAGATAAATAAATGCCCATTTGACTTCCTCGAGTAATTAAAATATTTTCGAAACTTGTGTTTAATCCTCTTGTATTATTTAAATATTCTGATAACGTTTTACGCAGTTTTTCATTTCCAAAAGCAGAACCATATGACATTTCTTTATAAATAAGTTTCCGACTCGAAATTCTTCTATAAATTCTAGCTAAATCTTCTGTCGGCGTTAATCTTGTATCAGAAACACCATCATTTAAATACATAAAATCAACTTTCTTTACAGGAATTTTTCTCTCTAAATTTTCATTCTTATAAAAATTAAATCCAATTTTAGAATTTACTTTTTTAACAACAGATTTTACAAATTCTTGCTGGAATAGTTCTGGCAAATTTGCATGCACAAAAGTTCCTTTTTTAGCAATACTTTCTATCCAACCTTGTAATAATAACTCATCATAACATGCCACAACTGTTTTTCTATGAACACCTAATAAATCTGCTAAAGTTCTGCTACCTGGTAATTTTGTTTTTGGCGATAATTTTCGTTCTTTTATCAATGTTATAAATTGATTTGCCAATTGCAAATACAAAGCTTGATTGCTTTTTCTAACTAAATGAAAACTAGTTTTATATGGAAACATAAACTGGACTATTATTTATTTTAATTCTGGACGATTGAAACAGTCCATAAATGTAGTAATTTTGAAATAACAAAACAACAAAATCATGATTAAAAAAAATTTACAATCATCAGAATACAACGGATATTACAAAAGATATATTGATAAAGTTCCTGAAACTACTGATTTAATTAGTGGTTTAGAAGTTGATAAAAAAATGGTGATCGATTTCTTCTCATCAATTCATGAAGAAAAATTAGAGTATAGATATCAACCAAAAAAATGGACAATTAAAGAATTGTTGCAACATATTATAGACACAGAACGTATTTTTATGTATCGTTTACTGTGTATTTCTAGGAATGACAAAACTGCTTTACCAGGTTACGAACAAGATGATTATGTTGCTCCTTCTGAAGCAAACGCAAAAACTTTAGAAGTATTAATTCATGAATTTACGATTACACGTTTATATACTATCAATTTAATAAACAGTATTTCTGATGAAAATTTAAGTAATATTGGGACTGCAAGTAACACTCCAATGTCTGCAAGAGCTTGTGCTTTTTTATTATTAGGACATAGTGTTTGGCACATAGAAGTTATTAAAGAAAGATATTTATAATGTTAGAAATTAGACCTAATTGCGAACATTGCAATAAAGATTTACCTAACACATCTACAGAAGCTATGATTTGTACTTTTGAATGTACCTATTGTAAAACGTGTGCTATAGAAATTTTTGAAAATGTTTGCCCAAATTGTTCTGGTAACTTTGTAGAGCGACCAATTAGACCGTCAAAATATAAAGAAAAATATCCTGCATCAAAAAAACGAATATTTAAACCAAAAGATTTAGAAATAGCAAAACTAAATACTGAAAAGCATAAAAACACGCACCCAAATAAAAGATAAAAAAAACATTGTTATCAACTAATAATATGAAAATATTAAACAGTACTAAAGTTGACATAAATAAAATATTTGAGTTCTATAAAATTGCAACCGATTTTCAAAAAACAAAGTTTAAAGTTCATTGGCCAGATTTTGACAGAGAACTTATTAAAAAGGAAATAGCAGAAAACAGACAATGGAAACTTATAATTGACAATGAAATTGCTTGTATTTGGGCTACTACTGAAAATGATCCTCAAATTTGGGAAAAGCGAAATGAAGACAAAGCAATTTATATTCATCGAATTTCTACAAACCCTAAATTTAGAGGTCAAAATTTAGTGAATGAAATTATTCTTTGGGCAAAAAAGTATGCAAATCAGAAAAATAAAGAATTCATTAGAATGGATACAGTTGGTGAAAACATTAGCCTAATTAATTATTATAAAAAATGTGGATTTGATTTTTTAGGGTTATCAAAATTAAAAAACACATCAGAGCTTCCAGATCATTATCAAAATGCCACAGTTAGTTTATTTCAAATAGCTATTTAATTCAATTTTAGAAAACGTATTCAATTAAAAGATAAAATGATAGAAATTAGAAGAGCCACAGAAAAAGATGCTGTATATATTTCTTTGCTAGGAAGAATTACCTACACAGAATCTCATGGGAAATACATAGAAAATAAAGCCTTTTTATTAGATTTTTACAAAACTCATTATTCAGTTTCTAAAATAAAAGAAGAGTTAAATGACAAAGAAAATTTATTTTGGATTGTCTTTTCAGATGAATTACCAATTGGTTTTGCGAAGCTTTCTATACATCGTAGCTACCCAGAATCTGAAGATATAAATTCTTGTAAACTGGAGCGTTTATATATTTTAAATGATTTTATTGCATTAAAAATTGGTTCTCAATTACAAGATATTATTCTAGAAAAAGCAATCGAACTAAAGTTTACAACTATTTGGTTGACTGCATATTATAAGAATACAAAAGGTATTCGTTTTTATGAAAGATATGGGTTCAACAAAGTTGGAAGCATCGATTTTTTTGTAGGAGAAAAAAATTATGAAAATCTAATTTTTGCTAAAAAACTATAAAAATGAAAGAGTACGAAAAATCAAAATTAAATAGAGTAAAAAGAGGTGCAAATAGAGCAACATACGATGTCGAAAAAATAAACACCATTTTAGACGCAGGGTTTTTATGTTACGTTGGTTATATTTATGACGGAAAACCCATCACAATTCCGATGGCATATTCTAGAAGAGAAGATAAAGTTTACATTCATGGTTCTACTGCAAATAGAATGTTGTTAGCCATTTTAGAAAGTGGAGAAACTTCTATAACAGTAATGCATTTAGATGGATTGGTTTTAGCGCGTTCTGGCTTTCATCATTCTGTAAATTACAGGTCTGTTACTATGTTTGGAAGCTTAAAAAAGATAGAAAAAGATGCTGAAAAAACAGAAATCTTAAAGTGGATTGTAAATCAAATGGTACCAAACCAATGGGATTCTTTAAGACCAATGTATCAAAAAGAATTGGATAGAACTTTAGTGGTAGAATTTACTATTGAAGAAGCTTCTGCAAAAGTGAGAGATGTTGGTGTTGCTGATGAACCAGAAGATTACAATTTACCTTTTTGGGCAGGAATTGTACCTATTAAGCAAGTCGCAGAATACCCAATTGCTGATAAAGGAAAACCACAAGAAATGGAAATTCCGAAACATGTTTTAGATTATTATGAACAAAACAAATAACGAATGATTAAAAAATGATAAATTAGCAATATAGTTTATCATTTTTTTTTATGAAGAAATTTTTTAAGATTTTAGGAATAATAGTACTTCTATTAATTGCTTTTGTAACGATTTATTATTTTGAAAATAACGAGAAACTTCCAGAAGGAAAACAAGGAAAAGATGCAGATGCATTGGCTATTAAAATGTTTAATGCAATAAACCACGAAGCTTTTGATAATACTGAAGTTTTAAAATGGAGTTTTAGAGGAGAACATTTTTATAGATGGTACAAACAAGAAAATATAGTTCATGTTTCTTGGGATCATTACAAAGTAACTTTACACACAAATGAACCCGCAAAATCTGTTGTTTATATTGATGGAAAAAATTCTGATGATCCTGAAATAATTAAGCAAGCACAAGCCTTTTTTAACAACGATTCTTTCTGGCTAGTTGCACCATATAAAATTTTTGATTCAGGAACAGAAAGAAGTATTGTAAACTATAATGGTAAAGATGCACTTTTAATAACCTATACTTCTGGAGGTTCAACTCCTGGAGATTCTTACTTGTGGATTTTAGACGAAAACCACTACCCTACTTCATTTAAAATGTGGACTTCAATAATTCCTATTGGTGGCGTTTCTGCAACTTGGTCTAATTGGAAAAATACAAAATCTGGTATTAAATTACCAACAAAACACAAACTCTCATTATTTGGTATGCAATTGCCAATGGGTGATGTAAAGTCTGAAAACATTAAAGCAGATAGTATTGCTAAAGAAATATTAAAAGCGATAAAACATGAAGCATACAGGAAAACTCGTTTTATAGAATGGAGTTTTGGAGGAAGAAGACATTATAAATGGAATAAAGAAAAACATATTGTAGACGTTTCTTGGGATACAATTCGTGTAAATTTACAACCAAATAACATTAAGAAAAGCACCGTTTTTTATAATGATAAATTACAACAGATTTCAGATTCAACGATTGTAAAAAAAGCAAATAGGTTTTTTAATAACGATTCTTTTTGGTTAGTTGCACCTCATAAATTATTTGAATCTGGTATTATTAGAAGTGTCCAAAAAGTAGATGGAAAAGATGCACTTTTAGTAAAATACACTACTGGTGGTTCAACACCTGGAGATTCTTACCTTTGGCTTTTAGATGAAAATAATGTTCCTAAAAGTTACAAAATGTATTTAAAAAATGGCAGAATGAATGGAACACCTGCAACTTGGCAAGATTGGATTACTACAGAAAGTGGTACATTGTTACCAACAAATCATAGTTTTGGAAAAGACAGAATTTTAAGTATGGGTCAAGTAAAAGCATATAATTAATGAAATCAAAAATAATAGCAAACGGAATTTTAAGAGCTTTAGGCATTATTATTGGAATTCTTCTTTTAGGATATTTTTTATACGCAATTCAATCTGTAATTATCTATATAATTATTGCAGGAATTTTATCTTTAATTGCGAGACCAATTATTATTTTTTTAAGAAGAAAATTAAAGTTTCCAAACACAATTGCTGTCGTTTTTACAATGACCTTAATGCTGGGCTTATTAGCTGGTTTAATTGTGATGTTTATTCCTTTAATTGCAGAACAAGGAAAAAGTTTATCCTTGTTAGATGTCAACAAATTACAAGCTAACGTTCAAGAAATATTTAACCAAATAACCGCTTATTTTTCTTCAAAAGGGATTGATGTATTAAGTGAATTAAAAAATGTAGATTTTATATCTCAATTTAAAGAAATACCTAATTTATTAAACTCTGTTTTAGGAACTCTTGGCTCTTTAAGCGTTGGTTTATTTTCAGTATTATTTATCTCTTTCTTTTTTATGAAAGACAGTCAATTACTAAAAAAAGGTGTGATGACAATAATACCAAATGGTACTGAAAACAGGTTTTCTAAATCTTTAGAAACTATTAATGATTTGTTATCAAGATATTTTATTGGCTTAATTACTCAAATTACTATTCTCTTTGTTTTATACACAATTATTTTATTAATTTTTGATATTGACAATGCAGTTGTAATTGCTTTTTTATGTGCGTTGTTAAACCTAATTCCTTATGTTGGGCCGATGATTGGCGCCGTAATAATGTTTGTTTTATCAATGACAAGTAATATTGGTTTAGATTTTCAAAATGAAATTTTACCCACAACCATTTATGTTATGATTGGTTATTTTATTGCGCAGTTAGTTGACAACTTTGCAAGTCAGCCAATTATATTTTCAAAAACAACAAAGTCGCATCCTTTAGAAATTTTCTTGATTATTATTATCGGAGGTTTACTTTTTGGTATTGTTGGTATGATAACCGCTGTTCCAATGTATACAGCATTAAAAGTGATTTTAAAAGAGTTTTTAGCAGATAATAAGATTGTGAAATCATTAACCAAAGACCTATAATTCTTTTGAATTCAGCCATCCTAGACCCTGAAGTTCAGCAATTTATTTCTGATAATTTAAAATCTGATATTACAAAACTGATTTTAAAAGGAAGTCCTTTTGATGGTATTTCAATACAAGAATTAGCGAATCAAATTGTTGCTAAACAAAAATCGACTTGTAAATTAGCAACTTGGTTTTCTACAGAAAACATTTATTATCCTGCAAAAATTAGTATTGAACAAACTTCTTCAGAAATAACTGCAGATTACAAATCTAAAATCGTTTCTGGTGAATCAATTATTGATATTACAGGTGGTTTTGGCGTTGATTGTTACTACTTTTCTAATCAATTTAAAGAAGTAACTCATTGTGAAATCAATGATAGTTTATCAACAATTGTAAAACACAATTATCAACAATTAAAGAAAGATAATATTGCAACTTTTTCTGGTGATGGATTACAATACTTAAAAAATACCACAAATAATTTCGACTGTATCTACATAGATCCTTCCAGAAGAAATGACATCAAAGGAAAAGTATTTTTATTAAAAGATTGTTTGCCAAACGTTCCAGAAAATATAGATTTTATATTCAGTAAAACCAATCAAATTTTACTTAAAAATTCTCCAATTTTAGATATTTCTAGTGCAATAAATGAGTTGAAATATGTAAAAGAAATTCATGTTATTGCTATTCAAAATGAAGTTAAAGAAGTTTTATTTTTATTAGAGAAAGATTACAAAAATGAGATTCAAATTAAAACAATTAACTTTCTAAAAATAGATTTTCAAAAATTTAATTTTAATTTACACGAAGAAGTATTTTCAAATTATTCTGAACCACTCACCTATTTGTATGAACCGAATGCTGCTATTTTAAAATCAGGTGGATTTCATCAAATATCAAGACAATTAAATCTTTTTAAACTACACCAACATTCTCACTTATATACTTCAGAAAATTTAATCGATTTCCCTGGAAGGGTTTTTAAAATTGAAAATATTATTTCGTATGATAAAAAGAAAATTTCAAAATTACTTTCAGAAAACAAGGCAAATATTACTACTAGAAACTTCCCGAAAACAGTAACACAAATAAGAAAAGAAACCAAAATTAAAGATGGTGGAAATTCCTTTTTATTCTTTACTACAAATATCGAAAACAAACTAATTTGTATTTTTTGCAGAAAAAATAAAGTTTAATTTAAGGAAGTTTAAAATCTATAACATTTTCATTAAGTTTGTATAGTAAGTATTACTTTCATTTTTATGCAAACAATAACGTATCAAGGATTAAAAATAGCATCCAAAAAAAGCACAACTGTTAATGACTCTTTAGTGGTGGAAGCACCGTTACAGATTAACATTAACAACGAAGCTTATACAGTTGTTATGAGAACGCCAGATAATGATTTTGAACTTGTAAGAGGCTTACTTTATGCAGAAGACATTTATAAGAATTCTACAAATTTTATTTTTGAAATTATTGAAGAAAAATACAAAATTCCATCAATAATAAATGTTACTATTTCTAAAGAAAATTTAGGGAAAGGATATTTAAATAAAAGAACATTATTGTCTGTTTCTTCCTGCGGTATTTGCGGAAAGCAAGAATTGAAGGATATAAAAGTTGAAGGGGAAAAACTAATTAAGAAGGCTACTTTTTCTTCAGAAATTTTGCATAAAATGTTTTCTAAAATGAAAGCTTCTCAAGAAGCGTTTAAAGCTTCAGGAGGTAGTCATGCAGCAGCCATTTTTGATAAAAATCAAGAATTATTAACCATAAAAGAAGATATTGGAAGACACAATGCTGTTGATAAAACAGTTGGCGATTTATTAAACAAAAACGCATTAAAAAAAGCAAATTATTTATTGGTTAGCGGTCGGGTTTCTTATGAAATTGTATCCAAAGCATTTATTGCAAAAATCCCTATTATAGTTGCTGTCTCTGCATGCTCTTCTTTAGCTGTTGATTTTGCAAAAGAATTCGGAATTTGCTTAATTGGTTTTACAAGAGAAAAAAAAATGACAATTTATTCAAATCCAGATTTTATAAAAAATTTAGAAAATGTCTAAAAAAACAAATGCGCAACCACCAGAAAAGTTAACAGGAATTCAATTAAAAAAAATTCCTACATCTGCAGTTGGCTTAAAAGCAATTACTTCTGCTATTACACATATTAAAGATGAAGTTGGCGTTATAAAAGGAATTACTTTATTAAAAAATATCAATCAAAAAAATGGTTTTGATTGCCCAGGTTGTGCGTGGCCAGATCCTGACACAAAAAGAGCTTTTTTAGCTGAATATTGCGAAAACGGAGCAAAAGCTGTTGCAGAAGAAGCGACTAAAAACAAAGTTTCTCCATTATTTTTCGCAACACATTCTATTGAAGAATTATCTAAATTATCTGATTATGAAATAGGTAAAAGCGGACGAATTACACACCCAATGTATTTACCTGAAGGAAAAGATAATTATGAAGAAATTTCTTGGAAAGCTGCTTTTGAAATGATTGGCAAAGAATTAAATTCTTTAAACTCACCAGACGAAGCCATTTTTTACACTTCTGGAAGAACTAGTAATGAAGCCGCATTTTTATATCAACTTTTTGTAAGACAATTTGGTACAAATAATTTACCAGATTGCTCTAATATGTGTCATGAATCTAGTGGTGCTGCACTTTCAGAAACTTTAGGAATCGGAAAAGGTTCTGTTACTTTAGAAGATTTTAATCATACTGATTTAGTAATTGTTATTGGTCAGAATCCTGGTACAAATCATCCAAGAATGTTAACTGCTTTAAGTGACACAAAAAAACATGGTGGTAAAATAATTACTATAAACCCATTACCAGAAGTTGGTTTAATTAATTATAAAGACCCTCAAAACCCTTTAAAATGGATTGGTAAAGGACAAGACTTAACCGATTTATTTCTTCAAGTAAAAATTAACGGAGATGTAGCTTTGTTAAAAATCATCTTAAAATTGATGAAAGAAAAAGAGGGCGAAAATCCCGGAAGTGTTTTTAATCATGAATTTATAAACGAAAAAACAGCAGGAATAGAAGATTTATTAGAAGATTTAGACATCTATTCGATTGATGATTTAATTAAGCAAACAGGATTATCTTTAGAACAAATAAAAGAAGCTACAGAACTCATTATCAACAATGAAAATATTATCATTTGTTGGGCAATGGGTTTAACGCAACACAAGAATGCAGTCGATAATATTCGTGAAATTGTAAACATTTTATTATTAAAAGGAAGTATTGGTAAAAAAGGAGCAGGAACTTGCCCTGTCCGTGGTCATTCTAATGTTCAAGGAGACAGAACTATGGGTATTTGGGAAAAACCCAAAGATTCTTTTTTAGACAATTTAGAAAAAGAGTTTAGTTTTAAAGCACCAAGAAAGCATGGTTATGATGTTGTTGATGCTATTGAAGCAATGCATCAAAAAAAAGCAAAAGTATTTTTTGGAATGGGTGGTAACTTTGTCTCTGCAACACCAGATACAGAATTTACAGCAGATGCTTTACGCAACTGTAAGTTAACTGTTCAAGTATCTACAAAACTAAATAGAAGTCATTTAATTACAGGTAAAGAAGCATTAATTTTGCCTTGTTTAGGACGTTCGGAAAAAGACAATCAAAGTTCTGGTGAACAATTTATTTCTGTCGAAAATTCTATGGGAGTTGTACATCAATCTCATGGACATTTAAATCCTTGTTCCGATAAATTATTAAGTGAACATGCAATAGTTGCAGAATTAGCAAATACCACTCTAAAGAAATCAACAACAAATTGGACTGAATTAGTTTCTAGTTATGATTTAATTCGTGATAAAATTGAAGCTACAATTCCTGGTTTTAAAGACTTCAATAAACGAGTTAGAGTAAAAGGTGGGTTTTATTTACCAAACAACTCACGAGAAAATAATTTTGAGCCAACACATACCGGTAAAGCTAATTTTAGTTTGAACAAACCGTCAGAAATTAGATTAGAAAACAATCAATTTATGATGATGACAATAAGAACACACGATCAATATAACACCACTATTTATGGTTTAGATGATCGATATCGTGGCGTTTTAAATGAGCGAAGAATAATTTTCATGAACCAAGAAGATATGATTTTACTAGGTTTTAAAAAATTAGATTTGGTAGATTTAACAAGTCATTTCAATAATGAAAAAAGAGAAGCAAAAGGTTTTTTAGTAATTCCTTATAATATTCCTAAACAATGTACAGCTACTTATTTCCCTGAAGCAAATGTTTTAGTTCCTTTACAAAGCAAAGCAGATATTAGCAATACACCAGCATCAAAAACAGTTATAATTACCATCAAAAAAAGATAAAATGAAAAAGTATATCTTCTTATTTTCAATCTTATTAATAAGTCAATTTTTATTTTCTCAATCTGAAAAAATTTCAGAAATGAAAACACAGAAAGCATTTGTAAAAATTGATTTTCATTCTGTAAAAATGCCTTTAGCAGAAATACCTAATGAACAAAATATGGGTTTTACTGGTATTCATTACAACTTAATGTTAAATGATTGGGCGTATGCTGGTTTAGGTATTTACGGTTCTGTGAGCGGGGCTAGAGGAGGTTTTTTTACTTTAGGTGTAAATGCGGGCATAAAAAAATATTTTAAAGAACAATTCTATATTGATGCTGGGTTTCATTTTGGTGGAGGCGGCGGACGAGGTGCTTTAGATGGTGGTGGTGCATTCATTTTACCTCACCTAAATTTAGGATATCAATTTGAGCATTTTTCAATTAATTCTGGCTGGAGTTATGTTAACTTTTTTGATGATGGAAATATAAAAAGTCATCAACTTAACTTTGGACTAGAAATTCCTTTAGATTATCATTATGCCGATTATGATTCATCTGAAAAAGAAATTAGTATTGAATCTTTATCAAAATCTAATTGGAATATTAATTCTAAAAGAAACTCGGTAATGCTTCATATTAATAGCTTAAAAATTAAAGGAAAAACTAAAGATACAGATGGTAATAAATATAATGGAGAGACAATAAAATTGGCAGGCTTTGAAATGGCTTCATACATTAATAAAAATTGGTTTGCATTCTTAAAACTAGATGGCGCTTTTGATGGTATTGATGCTGGATATATGGATGTTTTTTTAGGCGGTGGATATCATTTATCTCTGAATAAAAATCGTACAAACATTTTAGCAAAATTCGGAATTGGTGCTGGCGGCGGTGGTGGAGTAGACACTAAAGGCGGATTTTTAATTTATCCAGACATCTCTATTGAACAACAAATTTTTAAAGATATTTATTTATCCATAAATAAAGGTTTAGTGATGTCTCCTGATTCTTATTTTTACACTTCATCTTTAGGTTTTGGTCTAAAATATTATATTGATAGAAATGGTATTATTTCAGATAATGGATATACAAAAGGAAAGTTTAAAGGAATAGATGTCATTGTAAAACAAGACTTATATTTTAATGCAAAAAGAGGATCTAATCCAACAGAAAACCTACATCAGATTTCTATGCAAGTAAATTTAGATTTGAATAAAAATATATTTATTGCTGGTCAAACTTCCTTTGCAAATTTTGGAAATGCAGGCGCTTATGCTGAAGGTATTGTAGGTTTGGGAGCAAAAACAAACTTACTATTTAATGATTCTACTTCACTTTTTCTACAAGTTTTAGGTGGGGCAGCTGGTGGTGGAGATATTAGTACTGGTGAAGGTTTAATTGTAAAACCAAGTGCAGGTTTTAATTATCGTTTAAATAAAACGTTAAACTTAAGAACTTCTATTGGTTATGTAAAAGCAAAAGGAGGTAACTTAAGTAGCCCATTTATAAACTTTGGAATAAAATATAATATTTCTTTTTTAAAATTAAAATAATTATTTGTACATTTGCAAAGTTAATAACCCTTATTAACAATTACCCTCTCAAATAAATTTATAAAAAGTTCATAACATATAGAAAATTTATATGTCGTTCATTTTTATAAAAAAACTTAAAGCACCCTAACTTTATAAATATTTTTTATATGCTATTATTTACAATAGCAGCAGAAAAGGCTGAAAACTAAACTCCTCTACAAAGTTAGTCTCTGTTACTATAATAATAGTTTTTATTAATTATAAATTATTTTATTATGAAAAAAGCATTATTAGCTTTCACATTTGTAGGGGTACTATTAACAAGTTGCCAACCAGTAAAAACAGAATTAGAACATTATGAGTCTAATAAAGAAACTGTAAAGAAAGAATTTCCAAATTATCACATTACATCATTTAGACAGTTCAGTTATGTGTTTCATGTTTCAAACCCAGAACATGTAATCAAAGTAACTCTTAACAATGCTAGAATTGTTAAACAAGATACTTTAAAAACATTTACATCTGTTGTAAAAAAATAACTACTCCCACAAGTTAGTTTATAATGATATAACAATATAAATGTTACCCGTTGTGCATTTAAATAATACTAATTTTTAAGTTGTTAATATTTCTATCAAAAGTAAACTTATTAATGAATTGAATAATTGTTAATGAGGTTAATTTTGAGAGTATTCTAGTCTTAAAACCT
>NZ_JAZGGG010000031.1:0-3898 GCF_036480315.1 Polaribacter sp. | reverse complement strand
TTCAATTTTAATAAAATCAAAAAAAATAAGAGCTTACTTTTCTAAATCCATAAAATCAAACGCTTTTATTAGGGTTGAAAAGAGAATATTATCTATTTTTGAGTTTTATCGGACAATAATAATTTTTAATAACAAAAGAAATCAAAAAACAATAAGTGATATTATGAAAAAATTGTTGTTGATTCTATTTTTTACAATACTTTTATTTTCTTGTGGTAATCAAAAGCAAAAATTCAACAATAATGCTAAATATTATGATAGTGGAAATATAAAAGAGAAATGGTTTTTTGGGAAAATGATATTTGATTCCATTTCCTATCAAGATACTGATTTAAAGAACATACTTATAGACTCAACAAAAGTTCTTTACTTTGATAACCATAAAAACACAATAGGAGGTATCACATTTTATTTTCAAAAAAAACACAAAACACTTGTATTTTATTTAAATGGCGTTTTAGGGCGAGAAGGTTATGCTATTAAAGATTCTTTAGCCATTGGCATATGGAAACACTATAACAGAGACGGAAAACTTAAATCATATTCTCAATTTAAAAATATTAAAGGAAAATCATACCTTAATCAAAATTGGCATCATAATAAAGATGGAGATACCATAGGGGGGTATTACTTCAATATGCCATATATCAAAGGTGACACTATCAAACTCAGTGAAGAATTTAAATTTTTTGTTCAAGTTCCAGTACCCTATTTTCAAGATAAATCTAAAATTTTGGTCTGTACTTCTGCTTCTGATACGTTAAATTTTAATAGCGACTTTTCGAATAAAGGTAACGTCCCAGAATCATGTGCGTATGATATTGAAACTAATTCTGATGATATGAAGTTTGCGCCGGACATAAAACACAGTCATGCTTCCATGACCTTTAAAAAATTCAAAACCCCAGGAAATAAATTAGTAAGAGGCATTATTTACGAATATTTAGTTAAGGAAAAAGACTCTTTAGGCCTAGAAAAAGCTTTAGAAAATGCCCATAAAATGTATTTTGAGATACCTGTATTTGTTAAAGATAGTGTATAATATGCCACAACAAAAAAGACAGCCTTTTGAATTCTTTTAATGAGAATAATGTGCCTGACATGCTTCAAAGTAGACAGGATAGTTTGATACATAATTATTTTAATCATCTCCCTGATACTTTAGGTAGTAACCCCATTCGTCAAGGGTTACATAATGGTCAGTGGTTTCCACTGCCTATATATTTGAGTCCAACTGATTCTACAAAGCTTATTCTAAATGGAACATACGAAAAAGTAACTGGTGTAAACGAAGTGTATATAATAAATATTTCCAAAAGGAATAAATAATGACATTAAAACGAAATAAGTATATACAAGTTTTTTTTTTAATTTTTTATTTAGTGTCATGTAATAATGAAAAGGTTGAAAAAGAATATTATAATACTGGACAATTATTAAGTGAATTTTATTTAGAAAATGGTAAAAAAGATGGTCTATTTAGAAGTTATTATAAAAATGGAAAATTAAAAGTAGTTCATAATTATAAAAATGATAAGCGAATTGATTCATCTATTTATTATTATAAACAACCTAAACAAAAAGTTAAACTTATTGAATATATAATTAATGACAGTATTAAAAAGTTAGTTTATTATGACAGTATAAAACCGTATATTGAAAGAAAAGGGAAATATTTAAGCAACACTATATTTATTGGAAAGTGGTCATTTTATAAAAATAATAAATTAGATAAAATTATTGAATTTAAAAAAATAAATAATGATTCTCATATAAACCAAGATTGGTATTATGATGATGATGGTAAATTAATTGGAGGCAACCATTTTCAATTAATTCATAGAGACACCACTTTATTAAAAGAAGAATTAAATACATTTTTAAATTTGGTGTCTCCTTACTTTAAAAGAGGTACATCAAAAATAGTGGCTTGTATTTCAAATTCTGACACAGTAGATTTTAATTTCAATTTTTCAAACGAAGAAAAGATGAAACTCGCTTGTTATCAGGATTTTAATACATTGAAAAGAAAAAGAAAAATAGCTTATTTAGATTATAATTATGTAACTGAGGTAAGTAAAAAATTCAAAACTCCTGGAAAAAAAATAGTAAAAGGAATCATTTATGAATACTTAATTAAAGATAGAGATTCTTTGGGTTTAGAAGCAGCAATAGAAAATGCTCGTAAAATGTATTTTGAAATCCCTGTATTTGTTAAAGATAGTGTATAATATGCCACAACAAAAGAGACAGCCTTTTGAATTCTTTTAATGAGAATAGTCATTTATCACCAAATCTAACTCAAAGTTTTAGGGATAGTATTGGTCAAGATAATATTAATAAACAACCTGATAGTATATATTCATATTCCTTTTATGCAGGTTTTTCTAAAGGTCAACTTCATAGGTTTGGTACTGGAATTCAGAAGATTGATTCAATCGAATACACAAAAAAATATCAATTAGATTCTATGACTATTATTAAAGTTTATTTAAAGACTGAAGCAATTAAAAAGAAATAATAAATGTCAAAGTATTTACTTATTTTATTTGGCATCATACTTTTGTTTTTTAGCTCTTGTAAAAAGGACAAAATAGAAAGCAATAAGGTTGAGCGAACTACAAAGTTTGATTCATTAAAAAAAGTTGTTTTAATTAGAGGAAAGGAATATGAAAACATGGTATGGCATTATGATAAAAAAGGTAATCTACGTGATGATAAAGGTTTTAATTATCTAATACAGTGTAAGGATACGTTTATAGTAAATAAAGAATCAATAGCATTAATAAACCTAATAGTTCCTTTTTTTAAAAAACAAGAATCAAAAATTAAAGTTTGTTTACCTCGTTATGATACATTAGATTTTAATAATGGTTTTTACAATGAAGAAGATATTGAAAAAAAATGCTTTTATAATTTAGAAACTTCTGGTATGCAGGAAAAATTTGATGTTGAACGTAGGCATTCAGTTGTTTTTTCTAAAAAATTTAAATCCGTAGGTAATAAAATAATAAGGGCTGTTCTAACAGAATATTTGTTAAGCAAAAAGGACACTTTAGGAGAGGGGGGGGCTTTAGATTCTATACATAAATCATATATTGAAATACCTGTTTATGTTAAGGATAGTGTTTAAAATTGTATGTAGTAAAATATAATCCCTAAACTTGTGACTTAGGGTAGCGAAGCTGTAAAGTACCTCTAGAAAATGACGATGAATTTTATACAGATTTAGGTCTACCACCCATGCCACGGATGAATGCTACACATTTTGATGATGCTGGTAGAACGTGGAATTATACTATAAAAGGTTGGGAGGTTATTGAAAATGAATACGACCCTGTAGTAAAAATGACCCCAAAACTTGAAGTTGTTGTGGCAAAAACCTCTAAACAACCTTGGCCTGATTTAAGTAACAGACATATTGCAAAAGATTGGAAAACGGGTTTTGGTTTTATTGATAATTTTGAAGATAATTTTAACGGTTATAATGCATGGGGAGATAGTAAAGTAGGTCATAATCTAGAAAACCCATTAGGTGCAAATAGCACTACTTATGGCTCTTTTGACAATGAGGGCTTTGTAATTAGAGGCGGAGCACAGGTTATTGGTACGGTAACAAATCTTAGCCTTTTGGTTACTTTAATAAGAAGTTTAAGATATGGTAGAGGTATTGTGAAGCATACTACAACTTTAGCAGACCATTATGAAGGTATGGGCACTAATGGAATTTTTAAAAGACTCTATACAAGGTGGTAATTATATACCTAATATGACACCATTTAAAAAAGATAGCCTTTTGAATTCTTTTAATGAGAATAGTAGCCTAACACCAAATTTAACTCAAAGTTTTATGGATAGTATTGGTCAAGATAATATTAATAAACAACCTGATAGTATA
>NZ_JAZGGG010000030.1:0-15156 GCF_036480315.1 Polaribacter sp. | reverse complement strand
AGGTTTTAAGACTAGAATACTCTCAAAATTAACCTCATTAACAATTATTCAATTCATTAATAAGTTTACTTTTGATAGAAATATTAACAACTTAAAAATTAGTATTATTTAAATGCACAACGGGTATCATTTAATATAGTGCCTCAATACTCTAAAGAATTTTCTGGTATTCATATAGTAGGTACTTTTTAAAAAAAACTTTTTTTGAATTCTATAGAAATCTTAAAAGAATTAAATTTTAAAGCCACCAGAAGTTCTGGTGCTGGTGGACAACATATAAATAAAACTTCTTCTAAAATTGAATTAACTTTCGATTTAGGTAACTCGATTTCTCTTTCTAAAAACGAAAAAGAACTTTTAAAAACAAAACTTTCTTCTAAATTAACTAAAGAAAATAAACTTGTTTTGTTTTGTGAAGAAACACGTTCTCAACATAGAAATAAAGAATTGGCTATTAAACGTTTTTTAGATTTATTAAAGAAGAATTTAATTCGTCCGAAAAAAAGAAGACCTACCAAACCAAGTAAAAATTCTATTAAAAAAAATACAGAAAGAAAAAAAAGGACTTCTGTTAAAAAAGCGTTGCGTAAAAAACCTAAACTAGATTAAAATACAGTTTTAGAAAACCAAATAGTTAGCAAACAAGTTTAGCCCAGATTGAACGGCTTGTTTGAGCTCTTTTTTATTCTTTTCTGAATAAAAAAAGCGAGTAGTGAAAGCTGGAAATAGCTTCTAAAAAATTTAAGAATTCATTTTCTCTAAATATTCTCCCATTTTTTGATGCACAATATTTACCGCCTTCAAAGGTCTAATCATTACTTTAATTTCTTTTAATTTTCCTTCTTTGGTAAATTTAATCATATCTATGCCTTCTACTGAAATTCCGTTAATTTTGGTAATAAATTCTAGCATTGCATTTTCAGTATCGTAAACTTCTCTTACATACTGAAAGTTTCCATTACCAATAATTTCTGCGGCTGCCATTAAATACATACCAACCATAAATTTGCCTTCAATAGGTTTAAATACAATCGGAGAATAAAACACGGCATCATCGTCTAAAAAATCACTTAAATTTTCATAGTTTTTGTTTTTTACAAAATCGTGCCAAGTACCTAATCCGCTTAAAGTATGCATGTATTTTTTTTAGTTAAAACCAAATCTACAAAAAAAATGATTTAGTTGTTTTCTAATTCAAAAATCTAACTTAATTTTGCAACGTTCTCATAAAGGGGTGCTAATTATAGTTGTTAGTTTTTAGTTAACTGATCTCTAAAAATTTAAATTATAAAAGGCTGAGATCATACCCATTGAACCTAGAACAGGTAATGCTGTTTAGGAAATACGCATTAGAAAACAGGTCTTATTGACTTTTTTAACGAGTGCAGAAGCTGTAGCTTCAAACTAATTATTCAATATTAATTACAAGAATAATTACCTCTTTTTATTCGTTTTAATTTTTTTTTAAAATGAAAAAAAACATCTTTTTTTTATTCTTGTTTACAAGTATACTTGTAAACGCCCAGACATTTACACTTAAAGGAAAAGTAGTAGATGAAAACAATGAATCTTTACCAGGAGCAACTATTTTGGTAAAAGAAAGTAAAAAAGGAACTTCTACAGATTTTGATGGAAAGTTTCAAGTAAATCTTCCAGTTGGAGAACATCTTATCGAGGTTAGTTTTATTGGTTATAAAACCAGAATTCAAGGAATTGCAATCATTAATCAAAATGTTGAATTAAACTTCTTTTTAAAACCAAATTCAACAGTTTTAGAAGAAGTTTTGGTCTCTGCAGTTCGTGTAAATGCAGATGTGCCAGTTACGTTTTCTAACTTATCAAAAAAGGAAATTGCAAAACGTAATTTAGGTCAGGATATTCCAATTTTACTTAACTACATGCCTTCTGTAGTTTCCTCTTCGGATGCTGGTGCAGGTGTTGGTTACACGTACATGAGTGTTCGTGGTTCTAATGGAGAAAGAATTAACGTTACTGTAAACGGAATTCCTTATAACGATGCCGAAAGTCATGGTTCTTTTTGGGTGAATTTAAGTGACTTTGCATCTTCTACTCAAAACCTACAACTGCAACGTGGTGTTGGAACCTCAACAAACGGTTCTGGTGCTTTTGGCGCGAGTTTAAACATTTTAACGGATGCAGTTTCTGAAGAAGCTTCCGCAGAAATTTCTAATTCTTTTGGTTCTTACGGAACCAGAAAACACACCGTAAAATTTAGTACTGGTAAGATTGATGATCATTTTGAAGTAGCAGGGCGTTTGTCTAACATCTATTCTGATGGTTATGTAGACAGAGCTTATGCTGATTTAAAATCTTATTATTTACAAGGAAGTTATGCAGATGAAAATACATTGATAAAAGCAATTACTTTTGGTGGAAAAGAAAAAACGTTTCAATCTTGGGAAGGTTTAACGGCTACTCAATTAAAAGAAAACAGAAGACAAAACCCGTATACTTATGATAATCAAATTGATAATTATGACCAAAATCATTATCAATTACATTGGAATGAGAAATTAAATGAGAATTGGTCTACAAATTTAGGTTTAAACTACACAAAAGGTTCAGGATATTTTGAGCAATTTAAAGAGGGTGAAGATGCTGCAGATTTCAATAATTTAATAGTTAATGGAAGTGATGTAGTTGTTAGACGTTGGTTAGATAATGATTTCTATGTTTTAAACCTTAATACAAATTACAAAACAGATAAATTGAATCTTATAACCGGAATTTCTTATTCTAATTATACTGGAGATCATTTTGGAGAAGTAATTTGGGGAAGCGATTTAGCAGCAAATGTAAATATTAGAGATCGTTATTATTTTTCTGATGCTAAAAAAACAGACTTTTCAATCTTTGCAAAAGCTACTTTTAATATTAGTGAAAAATTATCTGGTTATTTAGATTTACAAGGAAGGCTTGTTGGTTACCAAACAAAAGGATTAACTTCAAAAAGAAAAGCAATAGATGTAGATACTGATTTCAATTTCTTTAATCCGAAATTAGGTTTAACCTATAAAATTAACGACGATAATAATTTGTATACTTCTTTTGCAGTAGCAAATAGAGAACCAAATAGAAACGATTTTGAAGGAGGAGTTACAACTCCTGAAACATTAAATGATTTAGAGTTTGGTTGGCGCTTAAAAAAGGAAAACTTTAAATTAAATACCAATATTTATTATATGGATTATAAAAATCAGTTGGTTTTAACTGGTGCTCTAGATGATGTTGGTGCACCAATAAGAGCAACTTCGGGTAATAGTTATAGATTAGGTTTAGAAATTGATGCAGACATTACTGTAAGTGAACAATTTTCTATAAAACCAAACGCTGCTTTTAGTGCTAATAAAAATAAAGGATTTGTTGCACAAATAGATGGAAATCTTCAAAATTTAGGGAATACAGATTTATCTTTTTCTCCTGATGTTGTAGTTGGAAACATTTTTGCTTATCAACCTGTAGAAAATTTACAATTCTCATTTTTATCTAAATATGTTGGTAAACAATTAATGAGTAATTTTGGTAGTAAAGTTTCTTCTGACGATGTTTTAGACAGCTATTTTACTTCTGATTTTAATGTTGTTTATGAAATACAGCCAACCAAAATTTTTAAATCTATTGTATTTTCTGCTTTGGTAAATAATATTTTCAACAAAGAATATGTAGATCGAGGTTATTACTATACTTATGATGATACTTGGACAACTGCAGGTGTTACAACTACTATAGATGGGGCTGGATATTATCCGCAAGCAACAAGAAACTTTTTAGTTGGGGTTACTTTGAAGTTTTAAAACTGATAAAAAAAGTTGATTAAAAGCATCCAATAATTCATTGAAGTTTATGAAAATTGGATGCTTTTTAATTTTTAAAATGATGCCTTCTATAGTTTTATTATTTTTTTCTTAATTGTATTTTTTTCCGTTTCTAACATTAAAAAATACATTCCAGAAGAAAGTTGGGAAACATTTATTTTATTTATTTCTAATTTTTTGTTTGATATATTTAAGACTTGTTTGCCCATTAAATTAAACACTTTAACTGATTTTATTTGTTGATTATCCATTTTTAAATTGATAATGTCTGAACTTGGATTTGGATACACGTTAACATTTATCAAGCTGTTTATTTTTTCATTTTCTACTGACAAAGCACTTTGTTCTAATTTCCATAATTCATAACCACTAGTTCCATCATTTGCAGAAAAATACATATTATTATTAGCTACAAAAAAGTCTTTAGGAGAACTCCCTCTACTACCGTTGTTGTCTGTTGTTGGGTTGATATCTTGAAATAAAACAGTACCTGTTTCTGTACCATCTGATTTCCATAATTCTACATTACTACCAACTACATCTCTAGCTCCAAACAAAATGTGGTTACCAAAGCTTCCTAACCCTGAAATATTACTACTTCCAACACCGTTATAAATATCTTTTACCATTACTGTACCTGCCTCTGTACCATCAGATTTCCATAACTCACCTCCATTAGTTCCATCAGTTGCATAAAAATATAGAACCCCATTATGATCTGTTAATAAACTTGGAAAACTACCATTACTACCCCCACTTCCTGGGCGAATATCTTTTACCTGAACAGCTGAAGTTCCATCTGTTCTCCAAAGTTCACCACCATTATTATATGTTGAAACAAAAAATAAATTGGCTCCAGAAACCGTTAAGTTGTTATATCCTTTATTAGAAACTAAAAAAGTAGATGTTCCGTCTGTTCTATGTAAGCCACTTCCAGAATTACCATTTGCTCTAAAATACATTTCGTTATTAAAAAGAATAAAATTATCTGGACTTGAACTAGAACTTGTATTTATATCACTAAACAATGCTGTACCTGCTTCTGTACCATCTGAACTCCATAGTTCAAAATCATTAGAACCGTTATTTGCATTAAAATAAAGTTTATTGTTATAGACTTCTATCTCTCCAGATCTATAACTATTTCCAGCACCAGAATTAATATCTTTAACTAAAATAGTACCAGCTTCTGTACCATTACTTTCCCACAATTCAAAACCATTTGTACCATCATTTGCAAAAAAGTATAGCTTGCTATTTAATGCAACAATATTTCCAAGATTAAGTCCATTATTTGTGTTTGGGTTTATATCTTTTACTAATACTGTACCTGTTTCTGTACCATCAGTTTTCCATAGTTCTGTACCTTTTTCTTTAGTAGTTGCTTTAAAGTAAACTACACCATTTAATTCTACAAAACTTGTTGGATTACTATATGAAGGGCCAACATTTATATCTTTTAACAAAGAAGTCGTATTTCCTGTTGTTGCCCACAATTCATTTCCATTTTTACCATTATTAGCAGAAAACAATACTTGATTATTAAATAAAAAGAGGTTACTAGGAGTTGAACTTTGGTATCCTTCTTTGTTTATGTCTTTTAACAAACTTGTACCAGCTTCTGTACCATCTGATATATATATTTCTTTTCCAAGCCAAGTACCATCTGAAGCTGTAAAAATTGCTTTTCCGTTTAAACCAACAATATCTTGTATGTTATTATCATTAAAAGTTGGATAAATATCTTTTACCAAATGAGTACCATTTGCTGTTCCATCAGAAATCCATAATTCATATCCATAGTCATCCGAAGCTTGAAAGTATAAATTATTTCCAATAACTTTTACCGCTCCATCAACCCAATAAAACTGACTTACTGGTACTTCAATTTTTATGGTTCCAACCTCTGTACCATCTGTTTCCCAAAAACTATTACTACCATTAAATACAAACAATTTATTATTAAATGCTACAATACCATTTATATATGTTGCTAAATCTTTAATTAAAATTGTACCTGCATCCGTACCATCAGATTTCCATAAAACATTAGCAATGGTAAAAAAAAGTTCATTATTATACGCTGTTAGGTGTTTAGGATTAGAACTGCTTGAGCCAGAAGTAATGTCTTTAACCATTAAGGTACCTGCTTCTGTACCATCAGATTTCCATAACTCATATCCGTTTGTACCATTGTTAGCATTAAAATAAACAATACCGTTTAGTGTTGCAAAATTACTTGGGTAAGAATCACTAGATCCAGATCTTATCTCTTTTACTAAAACAGTACCAGCTTCTGTACCATCTGTTTTCCATAGTTCTTGACCTTGACTACTACTTCCTTCTCCAGAAAAGAAAATTTCGTTTCCAGATTTTATAAACCGATTTCCGCCAAAAATTGAAAAATTATTTATTTTTATGGTACCATCTTCTGTACCATCTGTTTTCCATATTTCATTTCCTGCTGTAAAAATCAGTTCATTATTTATGGTTTCTAGAAATACACCTATTGATGAAAGTTCTTTTACTTTTTCTGTACCTACTTCTGTACCATCTGTTTTCCAAAGAAAATTACTGCCATTATCTATAGCAAAAAAATAGAGTAAACTATTTGACACCATAGGTGTAACCCCAATCATACCACTTTCTAAACCTGTAATAAATTCTTTAAAAATTTCCGTACCAGCTTCTGTTCCGTTAGTTCTCCATAATTCTGAACCATTTAAACCATCGTTTGCAACAAAATATACAAACCCGTTATAAGTTACTTTATTTGATGGATTACTAGAACCATTTCCTTGGTTTATATCTGCAAGTAGAGTTGCTTGAGAAAAACTATTTAAAGAGGTAATTGTTAAAAATAAAAGTAGTAGTTTTTTCATGATGTTTTATTTTAGGATGAATTAAAAAAGATTTGATTCTGAAGCCTTAACTTCAAAACCAAATCAAGAGGTTTTACTTTTTAAATTTCGCCAGTTTTTTCGGCAAACTCTAATAAAATAGCTACAGTTTTACCATTTCCTTTTGCTATTGCATGTACTATTTTCTCATCTGATCCTTTATTTGAATAGATTTTAAAAAATTTAATTTTAAATTTTTTGCTTTCCATAGAAGTATCTAAAGCATTTTCTTCTACGTATTTTGTGCTAATTGCTTTTCCCATTAATTGAGTCATGGCACTATTTACCAAATCATTATTTGCTAACTCAGTTACTTTATCTAATGTGTTACCAATTTGACTAATATTAGTTACATTTAAATTTTTAGCATCTTTTATAGACTTTACTGCTTTCGTAATATTTTTTAAAGAAAACATAGACTTGTTTTCATAAGCATAGGCAAACTTATTTTCATTACCCGCTTTATTTAAAGTAATATAATCGCCAACCCTAAAAGTTGTTCCTTTAGATGTTTCAAATGCTTTTTTTGATTTCTTTCCTTTTACCTGCGCTAACATTAACATTGGTGCTAATAATAGCATTACTAAAATTCTTTTTTTCATGATGTTTAAATTTAAATTATTAAAAAAACAGCACCCTTTCATTTGTTAATTCATCCTAAAAACAAGTGAGAAATGGATACTGTTCCGTTAAAATTTTTTAATTTTTAGGATGCGATGAATTAACACTTCAAAAGTAAATTGAATGTTATAACAATGAAATAGAGTGTTTTACGTAAAACACTACGGTGTTTACCGTATTTTTATGAGGAAAGTCCGTTTTGAAAAGCAAAACGTATTAATGAAGCTACATTATGTACATCTAATTTGCGCATAATATTGGTTCTGTGGGTATCAACAGTTCTTGGACTGATAAATAATTTTTCGCCAATTTGAGTATTGGTTAATCCTTGAGAAATGTATTTTATGATTTCTACTTCTCTTGCGGTAAGACTATCTAGTAATGGAGATTTCTTTTTATATTGATATAAAGGGGAAGTATTATCATCAGAAATTAATGCTTTTGTAATATCTGAATTAAAATAATCTTTACCATTGTATATTGTTTTTACAGCAAACAAAAGTTCTTCACTAGGTATTGTTTTAAGCATATAGCCCTTAACACCAATAGCTATTAAACTTTTAATAATAGAAGTTTCTTGGTGCATAGAAAGCATTGCTACTTTTACGTCTTTAAAATCTGAAGTAATTTTTTTTGCGCATTCTATACCATCCATAATTGGCATATCGATATCTAAAAGTACAATATCTACTAAATGCTTTTCTACAAAGTTTAAAGCTTCTTGACCGTTATTTACAACTGCAATTACTTGAAAATCTGACACATTTTCAAACGTGTTTTTAATTCCTTCAGCAATTAAAGGATGATCGTCTGCAATTAAAATTTTAATAGGCATTTTATAACGGAATTTTTATGGTTACTAAAGTACCACTTTTAGGGCTTGGTTCAAAATTCACATCTCCATTTACCATATCTAATCTGCTAGAAATGTTTAACAAACCAATTCCTTTTTCGCTTTTTTTGGAAGAAAAACCAACACCATTGTCTTCAACAATTAAAACTACGGCATTATTAGATTTAAATAACTGTACACTAACTTCTTTGGCTTTACTATGCTTTATAATATTATTAATAAGTTCTTGTGTAATTCTGTAAATAGTAATTTCTATTCTTTTTGGTAATCTTTTGTCTATATTAAAATGTTCTAAACTATATTTTATTTTTGAATACGTTAAGCTACCATCAAGTAAATCATCTAAAGCTGCAATAATCCCTAATTCTTTTAAAGCTCTCGGCATCATTTGGTGCGAAATATTCCGTAAGTCTTTATTTGAATTTTCTAAATTATCTAATAACTCTTGTGATTCCTTTTCTTCTAATAAATTCTTTTTCGCAAATAAGCTTCTAGATTTTAAAATAACGCTACCTATTTGTTGTACAACCCCATCGTGCAATTCTCTTGCTATTTTTCCTCTTTCTGACTCTTGAGCTTCAATAAGAGCTTTTAATCCTTGTTTTTTTTGTTTAATAATTGCTTGGTTTTTTTCTTGTTCATATTTTTGAATCAACTCTAATTCATGAACTTTTTTAACAAATTTTCTTTTAGAAAAATAATTTGTTATATAACTGATAAAAGCAATTGTCAATAAAAACAAAAGTAGCTTAAACCATGTTTCTTGATACCAAAAGGGAAGTATAGAAAATGTGTAATTATCTGGTATAGAAATATTCTCTAAATAATTTTTTGCTCTTACTTTAAAAATATAATTTCCGTGATTTAAGTTTGTGTAAATCTTAAAAGGTTCTTTTGTAAAATCTGACCATTTTGTGTCATAACCTTCTAAAAAATATTGATATTTTGTCTCTTTAAGGTTTGTAAAATCTGTTGCCCCAACTTCAAAACGTATATCTCTTTCTGTTGCAAGCAATGTAGTATTTATACTTTTATCAAATTGATGACCTCCAACTAAAACACGTTCATCAGTCCCAATTACTTTAGAAATTACAGCATAAAAAATAGTATCTTTTTTTGTGATCGATTTACTAATATCAAAGCGAGCTAAACCATCTGAGCCTCCATACCAAACAACGTTTTTATCTGGTTCACTTAAAATTTCATACGCTTGCATTTCACCAATATCTTTTAAAGGTTTTTCATATAAGATATAATTACCTAACTCATTTTTTATGGCTGTTGTTGCTGTTTTATTTCTAAAAGAATGCATCCAAGCATTTTCATTTTTATCAAAATTAAAAGCATATATATATTCCTCCTTTCCTCCAGCAAATTTTTCACCAAAACGAGTTTCTGGTACAAACTTTTGAGAAGCTTCATCAAACTTAAATAAACCTTTGTGTGTTGTAAAAACAACATCGTTATTATTAATGTTATAAACCAAATTATCTCTTAAAGATGGTAAACCATCTTCTAAACCAAAATGAGTTATTTTTTGATTTTCAAACCCTTCATCAAAAGAAATTTTATAAACTCCATCAGAAACAGAGGTTAACCATAAATTCTTGTCATCATCTTCTACAACACCTCTAATTTCTGTATCAATTTCATTAATTTTTTTGGTATTTATAATATTATAATTATCATCAAAAAATAGAATTTCACAACCAAAAAGATGTCCTACAAATAAAATTTTTGGATTAAAAATTGATTTATAAAATTTTCTAGAATATAGTTTTTGTATAATTTTTAAAGTTTTATCATCAGTAAAATGAATTTTATCTTGACCACCGTATAATAACTTTCCTCCAAATTCGATAACCGAATAATTATTGATATCGTCTATAGATAGGTGTTTAAATTCTGGGTAATGATTATCTGTTAGTAGTTGATTTTGTGTAATCGATTCTAGCTTATAAGTCCCTAAACTTGCTCCTAAATACAAATCATTTTTATAAGAAGTAATTTCTTCTATAGTACCAATTTCCTGCTTGTTATGGTTATAAAATGTTGTTGTTATTGGATATTTAATTTTTGTAATACCTCTATTTGAACCAATCCATAAATTATTTTGATTGTCTTGTACAACTTTTTTTACATTATTATTAGTTAAGCCTCCTCTTGTAGATAGTCTGTAAACAGGTTCTAATTTTTTATTGACAAATAAAAGCCCGCCTTTAATTGTAGAAATTGCTATAATATTATCATTTAAAATACTGTAACTTGCAGGCATTTCTTTTTTACAAAAATCAGAAATTTTAACTTTTAATTCTTTAGTAGCACCTTTTTTGACCGTAAATAACCCGCTTTTTAAAGTTACTGCTACTATCTCTTTTTTGTCATTCTCTAAAAGAAATCTCACAAAAGGTTTTCCTAATTTTTCTGAACCTTCTACAAAAATAAATTTCTTATTAACTAATAAATATAATCCCTTATTAGTATCTATATAGATTTTGTTCTTAAATTTTAAAAGCCTGTCAACTGGGTATGGTGATTTTATAATTTCAATGGAACTATTGTCATAAGAAATTATATTTTTATCATTCTTAAAATATAAAACATCATTTATATTAAATATGTCCCAAACAATACCAATAGAAAAATCTTGAGGAAGTTTATCTTTTAAAGAAACAAAATATTTCTCTCCTTTTTCATTTACATCTAAATACCCAATAAAACCTGTTCCACCAGCAAAAATTGTTCCTTTACTGTCTTTTGAAAAACTTACTGGAACTCCGTCATTATCAGGCTTAAAACCTCGCCAGCTTATACCGTTAAATTCTAAAAAACCAACAGTATTGGCTACATAGAGAATACCTTTATCATCTTGAATAAAATCAAAATTTTGAGCTTCACCATTATAATCACTAGGTAAAAAAACTGTTGTTTTAGGGATACCTAATTCAATTTTGTTGTTAGATTCTTGCCCATAAGTTATTGTGCAAAAAAGAAGAAAAAGAAAAGTATTAACGATACATTTCATTGAAAAAATATTTGGTAGAATTTATATTGTTTCGTTGATTCTACAAATATGAACAAAAAACAACTAACAATCAATACGTTAAACACCGTAGTTTCAATTATAAAGCATCCTTTTTAGGATGCTTTATAAAATAATACAGTAAAATTAAATTTGTTTATTGGCTTTAAAATTAAATAACCTTTTTAGAAATAATTCCTTCAGTTGTTTTTATAGTTACTATATAAACTGTATTTCTTAACTTCTTTGTATTTATAATAAGCTCTTTTTTATTTAGAATTAATGCATCATCAACTTCTATTAATTTTTGACCTAACAAATTATAAATTGTTATTTTCTCTATACTAGAAGTGCTGTTGTTATTAATAAATAACTCTTTGGTTTCTCTTTTATTATAAATTGTAAACCCTTTTGATAAAATAGCTTCTTCTGTATCTAATGTTTTGTTTGTAAAGGTGATAAAAAAACGATCTGTATATTCCCCAGGTGATAAATTTATTACTTGTGGTATTTCATTTAAATCATAAAAAATGTTTAGAAGGCTATCAAATAAATAAACAGGTAAAGGTATATTTTGTTTTTCGTCCAGACTAAAAGTAACCTCTCTTTGCTCATCTAATTGTACAACTATAGGTATAGAATTTGATGCATCAGCATTTGCTACCCCTGTTATTATAAATGGACTTTCTCTATCATTTACTTTTAAGTACATATCTGTTGGTTGTAAACTCCACATTTCTGCATCAAAACCTCTATCGTAATTATTTGTTAATCCTCTAAATGCAACTGCAACTTGTCGTAAACGTTTTTCTGTATTACTCAAATCAAACTCAAAACCAATTTTTAAAACTGGTAAACCTTTACTTGTATTGGACTCTCTTTTTTTGGAGTTTCTGGCAACTATACCGTCAGTATCAGATAGAGTGGTCAAAGTTCTTTGTGAATTTCTAAAAGTTATATTTCCTGTACCTGCAACCTCTCTGGTTACAAAAAATGCTTGACCAATTGGTAAATATCTTCCTGCACCTACAGAAACACCACTAACAATAGTACTATATGTACCTGTATAATTTCCTCTTACATGTGTATTATCTGAAGCACTATTATAAATATAAAGCTCTCCATTAAATTCACCTGCGTTTTGGGTAATAAAAGCTTCAGCGTCTAAAGCAGATGGATATGGATTCCCTAATAAACTGTAATTATCAACAGCTATTGGAAAACTATATTCACCATCATTTGGTATGCCTTTAAATGTAAATGTAGAACCTACACTTTTCATATTCCAACCTAACCCTGATGTTAAAACTGTAGCTGTTGGACTAACAAAACGTGTCCAATCTGCAGCATTATTAAAAATTGCCAACCATCTTGTACTTATTTCTATAGGTGATGAAGCACTGCTTCCATCATGTCCAGCAATAAAATCAATATCTACTGCTTCGCCTGCTGTTACTGTTGTTGCTGTTGGTACGGAACCATCTTTTAAAACATCATTTATTGCATAGGATGCACCTACACTAACTGGTGAAGACCAATAACCAGAATGATAAACAGATGATGTACTCGCTGTTTGATCTACATGTAAATTACCAGAACCTGTATTTAAATTAGCAACGGTTGTATGTGTTTGAACTAATTGAGAGGTTCCAACTAATCGAATATCTCCGTTATTATTAATCCCATTTGTTACTTGCAATCTTATACCAGAATCCACTGCTAAAATACTACTAGATTCTACTTCTATTTCTCTAACATCTGCATCTTCAGATAGTGTTAATGTATTAGATTTTACCAATAATTTATAACAATCATCATTTGTATTTGGTTTGTTAGAAGCGCCTGCTCCATTATAAGCGGTTGCACCATCTAAAACAATTAAATCTTGGTATTCTAGAGTAAAATAATCATTGTCTGTAAAATCAACTCCTGTAGCATTATAAACTCCACTAGAGAGCACTAAATCGTATGTTGTTTTAGTAGCAAATGTTGATGAACTACTAACGATTAGTTTTAAATCGTTACAACCATCCATAGAACTTAAAGTAATGTCTGAAGCATTAATAGCCAATGAAATTGTTCCTAAATTATTACGCTTACTAACTCTCCATTTTGTATCTAACCTTTCT
This sequence comes from Polaribacter sp., assembly GCF_036480315.1. GTDB lineage: Bacteria > Bacteroidota > Bacteroidia > Flavobacteriales > Flavobacteriaceae > Polaribacter. The sequence continues at coordinate 1,795 of NZ_JAZGGG010000030.1, read as the reverse complement.
AAATAATTTGTTACTAATGAAGATGAAAATTCATAATCTGCATCAATTACATCTTCTCCCCAAAATAAAAACTCATCATTATTTAAATCTGACGGTGTATTTATTCTAATAATTCCTGTTCCTTGAGAATCTACATGTAATGACCCATCAGAAGCTCTTCCTATTCCTGCTACATTATGATCAAAATTTCCACCTGAGGTATCTTCATTATAAAAATCATTTACATTTAAAGTCAGTCCAAACTTAGCACTTAAATAATTATCTACAATAATACGTTGAGTTGTATTTAGTTTTCCTTTAAATATAATAACCTCTCCAACATCGCCAACAAAACCAGCTGACCCAGATGTATTTCCTCCTAAATTAAATCTTTGAGTTGCATGACTTGTATAGCTAGAAACACCTGCCCTATTCTGTAATAGTGTTCCGTTTCTATATAATTGTTTTCCTGTAGAAGAATTTGCATCATAAGTCCATAAAGAATAAGATGTAAGCCCTGTTAATGAGCCTACTTGAATTCTTGCAGAAGTGCCACAACAAGCTCCAAAATCATAGAAAACAGTACCGCTCCAAGGTAGATGGTTAGAGAAACGTGTAGAAGACACTAATGGGTCTGTCAAATAAACAGACGTGCTTTGAGTAGTGTTATCAGCCTTTGCTACCACAAATGATGACGCTTGATTGGTAACAAAATTACTAGTAGTTAAAGTTAAACCTGTTCTTAACCTATTTGAGCCTGAAAAACTAATTTCGTCATACCCATTAATAGCTGAACTAACTAAAGTAGGTCTTTGTGCTCCTGTTTCAGAAATATCTAATGCGCCAACACCCGCAGAGTTGGTAATACCATCAATTAATGCCCCTGTTGTACTTACTCCTAAATCTGTTCGTGCCCAAAATTTTAAAGAAGAAGTTCCATCGGTATTACCAACTCCTCCAGGACCTAAATATGTATTTATTGAAGAAGGAGATGTCCCAGTAATTTCAACATTGTCAATAGCCCACCACCAATCATAAGCTCCAATATAGGTAAATCGTACCTGAGCATTAGAAGCTCCTCCAGCTTCTGTGGTAATATCAATAGATTCTAAATTTGATCCAGAAGATACACTCACATAATTTTCATCTCCAAGTTCTTTTCTAAAAACCTCCGTCCATGTTGTACCATTATATACCTCAACCACACAAGATTCTCCTCCATTATAATCTCTATATTGATAATCAAACTCTAAAGTTATGGTTTCATATATGCCTGTTGAAAAAGTTGGTGTGATTAATCTTGCGTTTTGGTTATTCCCAGAGCCATAATTATCACTATCTAAAATAGCATAATTCCCAGAAATATTTCCTGCGGTTATATTCCTAGTACCTGGGTCATTAAACTCCCAAATATTTCCAGCTACCCCTCCATTATTTACATTATTCCATCCAGCAGGTAATGACCCACTAGAAAAATTTTCATTGATTAAGACAGATTGAGAAGAAAGATGTACCGTCCAAAAAAACGAAATTATACATATTGCTTTTTGTGCTTGTTTTAACATATTATTATAATTTGTTAATACTACACTTAAGTTATTCTGGGGAGGGAATTTTTCTTAAGTTAATTTAACTTGATTAGCATTTTTTTTGAATAAAAAACATTTATTTAAACAAATATACTAATTATTACCCGTTGTGCATTTAAATAATACTAATTTTTAAGTTGTTAATATTTCTATCAAAAGTAAACTTATTAATGAATTGAATAATTGTTAATGAGGTTAATTTTGAGAGTATTCTAGTCTTAAAACCT
>NZ_JAZGGG010000029.1:0-2727 GCF_036480315.1 Polaribacter sp. | reverse complement strand
CAGAAAAGCTAATAGCAAAATATGTAAAGGAACAAGGTTTAGAGAAGGAATATACTCAGCTTAAAACAAGTCATCAATTGAAATTGTTTTAATGCCTCGTATGCTTGCATCGAGGTAGTTTACTATTAGTTCCATCAAGTGAATTTGTACATCAGCGTATGAGTTCACTTTTTTTGTTACATTTACAGAAGATGGAAAAATCTAAAAAATTCTTAGCTTATAAAATTTATTTGGTATTAGCGGCACTATTTATTACTTCTTTGGTGGTGTCAAATTTAATTTTTCAGAAATTTTTTTCATGGAATTTTTTTGGAATCTATACTTTTGAAATCTCAGTAGGAATATTGCCATATCCAATTACATTTTTAGTAACAGATATTATATCTGAAATTTATGGGAAGAAAAAAGCAAATCAGGTCGTTATTATGGGTATTTTCGCTTCTTTTTTCTCCTTATTAATTCTTTATGTATCAAATATGGTCCCAGCTACAGAATGGTCTCCAGTAAATGATTCTTTGTACACTAAAGTTTTTGGATTCTCTTCTATTGCCGTATTTTCTTCTATGATTGCTTATTTATTAGCTCAGTTTGTTGATATTAAAATTTATCATTTTTGGAAAAGAAAAACCAATGGCAAGCATTTATGGTTACGCAATAATTTTTCAACCATTACTTCTCAGTTTTTAGATACATTTTCAGTGTTATTTTTATTGTGTTCTTTTGGTGTAATTGAATGGAGTTTATTTTCGAAATTATTATTGAGCGGATTTTTGTTTAAAGTTTTAGTTGCTTTATTAGATACACCAATGCTGTATTTGGCAGTTTATTATTTTAGAAGGTTGTTTAACCTGAAAGCCAGTGAAGAAGTAGTTTTAGAGGTTTAGGTGGGTTCTAAAAATTCATTCGCATCAAAATTTTCAGAGCTTTTCTTTGACGAATCAAAATTTTTAATGCACTATCGAGATAGTGTAAGAAAATTTTGTGAAGTATAAAGGAAGCACTGAAAACCTTATCTTTGTTTTTTGAAAGAAATGAATTTTTAGAACCCACCTTTAATAAACTAGACAAGTTTATTCTTTAGTGCATAAATTACCAAGCCCACCCTATTTTTTACTTCTAATTTTTTAAAGAGATGCTCACGATAGCCGTCAATAGTTTTTGGACTTAAAAACATAACACTAGCAATTTCTTTATAAGTCATTTCTGTACAAGCCAATTTTAAAAATTCCAACTCTCTTTTTACAAGTGTAATTGTGGGTTCTTTTTTGTTATGGAGAGAGTTTACTAAAGTGTTGGAAACTCTTTTGGTATGATAAAAACCTTCATGTAGCACGCCTTGCAAGGCTTCTAATAAAATATCAGGATGAATATCTTTTAATAAATATCCTTTGGCACCGCTTCTTATCATTTTTAAAATAGATGTTTCATTATCATCCATAGATAAAGCTAAAACTTTAATGCTTGGAAATTTTTCTTGTAATACTAATGTTGTTTCTACACCACCCATAATTGGCATATTCATATCCATTAAAGCAATTTCAGGCAAATTAGTAGCATTTAGTTTTTCAATAAACTCCTTACCATTTGCTGCTTGTATGGTAACTTCAAAATCATTAAAAGTAGCAATCAACCCTTTTAGAGACTGAGAGAAAAGTAAGTGATCATCGATTATGGCAATTGCATGTTTAGACATTTTCTTTGTTTAATGGATAAATTAATGTTAGTGAGACACCTTTATTTTTTTCTGATTGAAAATCGAATTTTGTATCAATAAGTTTAGCTCTACTTTTCATATTTAATAATCCAGAGCCTTTTTTGATAGTTTTTTTGTCAAAGCCAATACCAAAATCTTGCGTTTTTATAGTTAAGTGCTGTGGAGTATATGTTAAAGTAATATTGAGTTTTGATGTTTTAGAATGTTTTAAAGAATTTGCTAGAAATTCCTGTAAGATTCTAAATAAAATAATTTCATCTTTTTGATTGATTGAGACTGTATCACCAACAACATTTAACGTAGCACGAATAAAATTTAAGCGATTAAAGCGGTCAATTTCAAGCTGTAAAGCCTCTTCTAAACCAATATTCCGAACTACTTCGGGATTGAGTAATTTTGATAAAGTTCTTATTTCTTGTAAACTTTTAGAAATAATTTGACCAGTTTCATTAACCAATGCCTTTTGATCTTCTGTTAAGTTGGGTTGTAGCATATTTAATTGTAATCGTGCTACTGAGAGTAACTGACCAATATTATCATGTAACTCCCAACTTATATTTTGTAGCGTTTGTTCTTGTGTTTCTAATTGCGACTTTATAATTTCTTCTTCATAACGTTGTTCTGCATCTCTTTGCGCACATAAAAACTTGATTTTTCTATTTTGAAAGATGCTAAAAATGACAATAATAATAACAATTAATAGCACAACGGTTAAGGTTGTGATTAAAATTACTATTGATGCATTTCCTTCTGTCATTTTAAAGTGTTTGGTAGAAAATTATATAGGTAACTATTCATCTGTAAAGATTTCTAATTTATTCTTAATGATAGCTAGATTCAATTAATAAGTGCAACAACTTGGTTAAAATTAGCTAAAAACATTTCATTAGGAGTTCTGTATCCTAATAACTTTCTAGGTCTACTGTTTAATTTACTGATAATCATATTTATAGTTTGGTTACTGATTAAGTTAAAATCTGTTTTTTTAGGTAAATATTGTCTAATTAATTTGT
>NZ_JAZGGG010000028.1:0-19320 GCF_036480315.1 Polaribacter sp. | reverse complement strand
GGTTTTAAGACTAGAATACTCTCAAAATTAACCTCATTAACAATTATTCAATTCATTAATAAGTTTACTTTTGATAGAAATATTAACAACTTAAAAATTAGTATTATTTAAATGCACAACGGGTTCTATTAGTATTAATTACAACTATTTTAATTGGTTTAAATTATATTGAATAAAAAAAATTATGTTACACAAAAAAACAGACCGCCTTTAAAAGACAGTCTGTTTTTACTTCATATTAATTAATTCAAATAATATTAAAGTGCTTGCTTAATAACTTTTACAGCATCTTCTGCTTTAGATCTTTTTGCAATTGACAATGCAGTCATCTTTCCTTTATCAGATTTAGTTTTTAATTTTGCTCCGTTTTCAATTAATAGTTTGGCAATTTTTGCTTTATTGTGTCTTGCGGCAAACATTAATGGAGTTAACCCGTTCGATTTTTTATTTACATTTTCTCCTGCTTTAATTAATGAAGCTACTGCTTCGTAATTTCCCATTTGAATTAATTTACAGAATGTATTTACACTCGAAGAAAATGACGTAAACTCTGTTGGATTAGATTTTACAAGATTGCTAAATGATGTTGCATTTATAGTTGAAATTGCAAATAAACAAGCGAAAATTGGTGCGATTAATTTTTTCATGATAGTGGTTTTTGAGTTTATAAATTATTTGTTTGTTATATAGAAAAGACGATACAATTTAAAAAGTGTTTCAGAAAAAACCTTATTTAACAAGGGTTTAACAAACATTAACTTTTTTTAAGCAAAAAATAAACAAACATTAAAACCTATTATTACTACTAATTTTAATTCAATTTTTTACGCTATCGGTTTCGTAAAAATTTTAAGAGAAGCCAAAAAACTTTCTTATTTTTACTGTTCAATTTTAGATGATGAATAAGAAAGTTATTTTAATGATTTTAGATGGATGGGGAATTACACAAGACCCAAAAGTATCTGCTATTTACAATGCAAAAACACCATATATAAATGGTTTATATCATAAATATCCTAATGCAGAATTAAGAACCGATGGTTTACATGTAGGTTTACCAGAAGGGCAAATGGGAAATTCTGAAGTTGGTCATATGAATTTAGGTGCTGGTAGAATTGTTTATCAGAATTTAGCACGTATAAATAAAGCTGTAGAAGAAAAAACTTTAGGTAAAGAAAAAGTATTATTAGATACTCTTAAATACGCGAAAAAAAATAATAAAGACGTTCATTTATTAGGATTAGTTTCTAACGGAGGAATTCACGCACACATAAATCATCTAAAAGGAATTTTAGATGTTGCCAAAGAAAACGAAGTTGACAATGTCTATTTACATGCATTTACAGATGGTAGAGATTGCGATCCAAAATCTGCACCTTATTTCTTAAACGAAGTTCAAGAACATATGAACAAAAGTACAGGTGAAATTGCAACTATAACAGGTCGTTATTACGCTATGGATAGAGATAACAGATGGGAACGTGTAAAGGAAGCGTACGATGGTGTTGTTAATGGAGTTGGTACAAAAACTACTAGGGTTATTGATGTGGTAAAAGCTAACTACGAAGTAGGAATAACAGATGAATTTCACAAACCAATCATAGTTACAAATGAAGATGGTTCTGTAAAAGCAAAAATTAAAGATGGTGATGTTGTTTTATTTTTCAACTATAGAACAGATAGAGGAAGAGAGTTAACAAATGCTTTGTCACAAAACGATTTTCCAGAATTTGGAATGAAAAAATTAGATTTATATTACACTACAATTACTTTATACGATGCAAGTTTTAAAGGAATAAATGTAATTTATAATACTGATAATATTAAAAATACTTTAGGTGAAGTTTTATCTGAAGCAGGAAAAAAACAAATTAGAATCGCTGAAACAGAGAAGTATCCGCACGTAACTTTTTTCTTTTCTGGCGGACAAGAAGCTCCTTTTGAAGGTGAATCTAGAATCTTAAGAAATTCTCCAAAAGTTGCTACTTATGATTTACAACCAGAGATGTCTGCTTATGAATTAACAGACGCACTATGTGAAGACTTAAAAAAAGGTAAAGCAGATTTTGTTTGTTTAAATTTTGCAAACGGAGATATGGTTGGTCATACAGGAATGATGGATGCTGCTATAAAGGCATGCGAAGCTGTAGACAAATGTGCAAAAGAAGTTATAGAAACTGGTTTAGAAAACGGTTACACTATTTTATTAATTGCGGATCATGGTAATTGTGAAACAATGATGAATCCTGACGGTTCCCCTCATACGGCACATACTACAAACCCTGTACCTTTCATTTTAATTGACAAAGAAATAAAATCGATTAAAAGTGGTATATTGGGCGACATTGCACCAACTGTTTTAGATTTAATAGGTGTTGCACAACCTAAAGAAATGACACAACATTCTTTATTATAACCATAAAATTCAGAAAAATGAAATATTACTTTTTATTCATATTTGCTATATCATTATCAGCATGTGGTAGTGCACAACAAGAAATTACAGCTAAAAAAAATGAAGCTGGAGATTTAGTTGGTTTTGCTAATAAAGAATCTTTTAATCAAGCACCATACACTACTTGGTTTACTCAAAAATATGATGCTTTTAAAGTTGATGAAACTACAATAGCAGCAATTAAAGAAAACTTAAAAGGTGTTAAGGTAAAAGGTTTTATGGGAACTTGGTGTGGAGATTCTAAAAGAGAAACTCCTCAATTTTATAAGATTTTAGATGAAGCCGGTTTCAAACTTAAAAACTTTGATTTAGTAACCGTAAATCGTTCTAAAAAAACACCAGATAATTTACAGGAAGGTTACAATGTTATAAGAGTACCAACTTTTATTTTTTACAGAGATGGTAAAGAGATAGGACGTTATGTTGAAAGACCTAGAGAATCTATTCAAAAAGATATTCTAAAAATTGTTTCTGGTAAACCTTACAAACATTCATACGATAGAAGTAAATAAATGATTCCTAGAAATCCTTTAATTATTGCTGTAGATTTTGATGGCACAATTGCTGAAGATGCATATCCAAAAATTGGAGAACCTATTCTTTTTGCATTTCAAACTCTAAAAAAACTACAATCAGAAGGTCATAGACTTATTCTATGGACTTATAGAAGTGGTAGAAAACTAGATGAAGCTGTAGCTTTCTGCAAAGAAAATGGCATCGAATTTTATGCCGTAAACAAAAACTTTCCAGAAGAAGTTTATGAAGAAAAATTCAGTAGAAAAATACATGCAGATTTATTTGTAGATGATAGAAATGTTGGTGGTTTTTTAGGATGGACAGAAATTCATAGATTAATCTTTAATTACGAACCAACGCCAAAAAAGAAAAAAGGATTCTTCTCATTTTTCAAGTAGCAATCTTGTACTTATAATTCTTTAAATTATAGTAACTTTGCTGTTCAATTTTTTTTAACATGATTATAACTAAAACTCAAGAAGAAATAGAAATCATGCGCGAAAGCGCTTTAATTGTTTCTAGAACTTTAGGAATGCTTGCAAAAGAAGTAAAACCTGGTGTTTCTACCTTATATTTAGATAAACTTGCAGAAGATTTTATTAGATCGGAAGGAGCAATTCCTGGGTTTTTAGGTTTATATGATTTTCCAAACACGCTTTGTATGAGTCCAAATTCTCAAGTTGTACATGGTATTCCTAATAAAAACCCTTTAAAAGAAGGTGATATTATTTCGATAGATTGTGGCGCAAAAAAGAATGGATTTTATGGAGATCATGCCTATACTTTTGCTGTTGGAGAAATTGCAACTGAAACTAGAAAATTACTAGACGTTACTAGAGAGAGTTTATATGTTGGTATTCGTGAACTTAAAGTAGGCAACAGAGTTGGTGATGTAGGTTATGCAATTCAGAAATTTACAGAAGATCGTGGTTACGGTGTTGTCAGAGAATTGGTTGGTCATGGATTAGGACGTGTAATGCACGAAGATCCAGAAATGCCAAATTATGGTAAAAGAGGTAGAGGGAAAAAATTCATTGAAGGTATGGTAGTTGCCATAGAGCCAATGACTAATTTAGGAACTCACAAAATAAGACAACATTCAGATGGTTGGACCATTACTACTTTAGACAACAAACCTTCTGCTCATTTTGAACATGATGTTGCTATTGTAAATGGTAAACCAGAACTGCTTTCTACTTTTAAATACGTACACGATGCTCTAGGCATTGTTACTAATGAAGAAGATGAATTCAGAGCAAATTCATAAAATAAGTGTCTATTTTCAAATCCATATTAAATACTGTACCAAGACCTTGGTTAATAAAAGCTAGTTATTTAGTTAGACCAATTATTGCACTATCTTTAAAAGGTAATACATATACAGACCCAATAGACGGCAAATCATTTCGTAAGTTTCTACCTTATGGATACGGAAAACAGCGAAAAAATGCACTTTCTCCTTCAACACTATCATTAGAAAGACATCGTTTAATGTGGCTTTTTCTAAAAGATGAAACTGATTTTTTTACTTCAACTAAAACCCAAAAAGTTTTACACATTGCACCCGAACAATGTTTTTTAGATATTTTTAGAGAACAAAAAAACCTAGACTATACTACTTCTGATTTGGAATCACCAATTGCAGATGTAAAAGCAGATATATGCGATTTACCTTTTAAAGAAAACGAGTTTGATGTTGTATTTTGTAATCATGTTTTAGAACACATTACAGATGATACAAAAGCAATGCAAGAATTGTACAGAGTTTTAAAACCTGGCGGATTTGGTATCTTTCAAATTCCACAAGATTTATCAAGAGAAAAAACTTTTGAAGACGATTCTATTATCGATAAAAAAGAAAGAGCTAAAATTTTTGGTCAATATGATCATGTTAGAGTTTATGGACGAGATTATTTTGATAAACTTCGTTCTATAGGTTTTAAGGTTGATGAAGTAGGTTATACAAAAAAAATCGCTCTAGAAGAACTAGAACGATTTTGTTTAATGAAGAATGAAATTCTTCCAGTATGTTTTAAATTCTAATTTATTTAGCAGAAAATTCTCTTAAAAAAATACTCATTTTTACCAATTTCTCATTACCAAGAATGATTACTCCATCTTTAGTAATTTGATATACTCCTGAATCAATTTTAACTACTTTAGAATTTCCTTTGTATTCTTTTGCTTCATCTTTTGCCGCACTTACTTTAGTACCGTTTTGATTTATCCACATGGTATTATCGCCATTTATTGCTTGAAATTTATTATTATAAAAAGCACCAATATGTTGATAATCTGAAGATGATTTTAAAACATTACCGTCTACAGAACATAAAAAAGAATGAACTTGATAATTATCCTCGCTATATAAAGGATGAATTCCACCACCTAGATGGCCTCCAAACTGGTACCATTCTTTATTTACTTTAACTTTACCATCTTTTTTATATTTGTCAATTATATCATTCTTTTTAAGATTCTTAAAAAGATCTTGCTGATTAGAAATTTTAACCATTTTCTTAACGTTTAAATCATATACCATCGGTTTATAAGAATTGTTAGGGTACATAACTAATCTTCCATTACCTCTAGGCAACATTACTTTTCCGTAATGTGTAGACAAAGAATTGAAATCAGAAGGATTTGGTAATAAAAAACCTGTATTAGTTTTAGTATTAAAACAATAAATTTTTGTTGGTTCTTGTATTTTATTTTTTAAAAGTATAAAACCTTCAAAATTAGAAGCTGCTTTATATTCATCTGCTGTTAAAATAACTTCAGCTTTATCATTGATAATTCCGAAGTTATTATTTTTAGTATAAAGTGCTATATTATATTTATTGAAATTATAAATACTATCCACTTTAACAGAAAGTGTAGCAGATTTATTATTCCAAACTGTTTTTAAAGAATCTATTTTTCTTAACTCTACCTCTTTTCGAATACGTTCTTCTTCTTGTTTTTTTTCTTTACTGACTAACTCCTCTAAAGTTTCTTGTATTAGAATAAGGCTCTCTAAATTATTAATATATTCTTCAGATTCTTTATTTTTTGCAAGTAAAAAGTATTGTTTACTATAACCTTCTGACTTTTTTAAAAAAGCTAATTGTTCCTTTACACTAGCTTGATTATGGTGATTTTCAAAATAAATTAACGACGCTAAAGATGCTATTTTCCTATCAGTAATAGTATCCATACGATTCATTGCTTTATTTAAATGAACTAAAGCTAAACTAAAATCAATATCAGTTTCTATGGCCTGTTTAGCCCTTTTGATATATATTTTAGCGAAGTCATTATTAGATTGTGCGCTTGAGATTGTAAATGTTAATAAGCACAGTAGTGCAAGAAGTAGTTTTTTCATAGTCAAATAATTGTCTCCAAAATTATAATAATGCAATATAGCAAAAATACTGTTTATAGTATTAAAAACTACTACCTACTTATAGGTATATGTCGAAAATTCTTCTAAATCACCTCTATTATTAGTAAAAATCAAAATCACCTTTATATTATTATTCGTTTTTAAAAAATATTTTGTTTTTTCTAAACCCATAGCCATAAAAGCAGTTGCATATGCATCTACGTCTGCACAATCTTTATTAGCAATAACAGAAGCACTTAATAAATTACTTTCTATTGCAAAACCTGTTTTAGGATTAACTGTATGAACATACTTTGTGCCATCTTTTGTTTCTCTAAATTTTCTGTAATTACCTGAAGTAGCCATAGATTTATTGGATAGATTTATTTCTTTAAACCCATTGTTTGAATCTTTTTTTATTGGATCAACTAATTTTACAATCCAAGGTAAACTATCTTTTTTAAAACCTTTTGTTCTAATTTCTCCACCTATCTCAACTAAATAATTATCTGTTTTTTTTGATTCTAAAAAACGAGCAATAACATCAATTCCTAAACCTTTTGCTATGGAATTGAAATCTAAATAAATTTTAGGATTATGTTTTATTATTTTACCATTCTCTAGACTTACTTTATCTAAACCTACAGATTGCATTTGTTCATTAACTTCTTCTTTAGTTAAGTTTTTCTTTTCGTTCTTTGGACCAAAACCCCAAGAATTAACCAAATTACCAACCGTTGGATCAAAATAACCATTAGTTTCTCTATAAATTCTTTTAGATTTTATAAAAACTTCTGTAAATAAATGGTCTACCACAACAGTTGAATCCCCTTTATTAATTCTAGAAATATCTGAAGTAGGTATATATGTAGACAGTGATTTATTCATTAAAAAGAACAAACTATCTATTGATTTTTGAAAATTTTCTTTTGAATCTAAATAAACAATATTATAAGTAGTACCAAATACAAAACCTTTTAAACGGATATCTTTTGAAAGCTGTTCTTTTTTTTGACATCCAAAAAAAATAGCTAGTATAGAAAGTAGAAGTAATATTTTATATGGTTTCATCAAATTATCAATTTATTAACAAAAATAGTGCATAAAGTTTTCACAAATAATAATTATTGCTACTTTTTGTAGATACATTTTGTTAAATTTGTCAACTGAATTTAATCCTAGAATAATGAAAAAAATATCATTCTTTATCTTATCTGTAGTTTTATTAAGCTCTTGTGCTTCTAAAAAAGAATTTGTGGCCTTACAAGCTAAACATGCAAAAGCACAACAAGAATTAGTTGACGTTAAAGCAAATTTACAAAAGTGCTTAATTGAAAATGAAAAAGAATCTACCAAAGCTTTCGCATTAACAGAGCAAGTAAAATCTTTAAAAGATGATAAAAAAACAGCTTTAAAACAAGTTGAAAACTTAACTGTTCTTACACAGTCTTCAACAGATAACATTAAAACCGTTATTGCTCAATTAAGCGAAAAAGACAAGTATATCAATGGTGTTAGAAAGGCGATGACACAAAAAGATTCTTTAAATCTTGCTATTAAATATCATTTAACAAGAAACTTAACGGATGGTATACAAGATAAAGATATTGAAGTAAATGTTGAAAAAACAGTTGTATTTATTTCTATTTCTGATAAATTATTATTTAAAAGTGCTAGTTACAATGTAACTGAAAATGCATATTCAGTATTAGAAAAAATAGCAAAAGTAATTAACGACCAACCAAAAATGGAAGTTATGATTGAAGGTCATACAGATTCTAAAACTATTAAAACTGAATTCTTACAAGACAATTGGGATTTATCTGCAATGAGAGCAACTTCTATAACTAGAATTTTACAATATAAATATGGTGTAAAACCATCAAGATTAATTGCTGCTGCAAGAAGCCAATATATTCCTTTAGCTGCTAATGATACAGATGCAAACAGAGCTAAAAATAGAAGAACAAAAATTATTATTATGCCTAAATTAAATCAATTTTTTGATTTGTTAGAACAAGATGCTAAATAATTAAAAGCTTATTTAAAATAAAAAAAACCACTCTTTTGAGTGGTTTTTTTTATTCTGCGAATAAGTTGACTGTACTTATTCAGTTTAAAGTGCATGCAAAAAACTACTTTTGTTTTAAAATACAAATCTTACAGCTTGATGCATTTTATAAATTTTAAAACTGATATTTCTAAAGAACTACTTCCAGAGAAATTTACGTTTCCGTTTTATTATCAACCAAGTTCTTTGGCAATAATTGCTGTAAAAGAAGTACAAGATTATTTAGAAAAACAAACAGATTTTAAACACAATTTTGGACTTCAAGCAAATAATACAGAACTTCCTGTAGGAAAAATGTTTGGCGTTTTAGTGGTTAAAAATAAGCTGAATGAAATTGGATATTTAGCAGCTTTTTCAGGGAAATTAGCTGATAAAAGCTTACCAGAAAAGTTTGTTTCGCCAGTATTTAACATGAGAACTGAAGGTAGTTTTTATATAATAGGTGAAACTGAAATCGATGAAATTAATGAACAATTAAGCATTCTTAAAAAGAATGAAAATTATCTTTCTTTAAAGAAAGAAGTAAAAAAAACAACTCTAGAAATTGATACTAATTTAGAATTACAAAGAAAAAAAATGAAACTTTCTAAAGTTGATAGAAAGTCTCGTAAGAAAATTGGCCAAGCAAAATTAAATGAACAAGATTTAAAAGAACTTGTAAAAAAATTAATGCAAGAAAGCTATAACGATCAATTTTTATATAAAGAACTACAAGAATATTATCTATCTAAAATTCAAAAAATAAGTGTTCCATTTATTGAATTTGAAGGAAAGATAGCAAAATTAAAAACGGATAGAAAAGAAAAGTCTAACTTTTTACAACAAACATTATTTAGCAAATACGCTTTTTTAAACCAACAGAAAGAACTAAAAAACTTATTAGATATTTTTAATAACCCGGCAATAAAACCTCCAGCAGGTTCTGGTGAGTGTGCTGCTCCTAAATTATTAAATTATGCTTTTAAGAATGATTTAACGCCAATTACAATGGCGGAATTTTGGTGGGGAATTTCACCTAATTCAGCAATTAGAAAACACAAGAACTTTTATCCTGCTTGCCAAAGTAGATGTAAACCTATTTTAACGCACATGTTAGAAGGTTTAAAAATGGATGACAATTTATTGTTAGAAAATTTGGCAGAACATCAAACTTTAGAAATTATCTATGAAGATGATGTTTTAATTGCTGTTAATAAACCTGCAGAATTTCTATCCGTTCCAGGAAAAGAAATTAAAGATTCTGTGTATTTTAGAATCAAAGAAAAATACCCAAAAGCAACCGGACCCTTAATTGTACATCGTTTAGATATGTCTACATCCGGAGTTCTATTACTCACAAAAACCAAAGAAGCCAATAAGGTTTTACAAAGTCAGTTTATAAATAGAACTATTAAAAAAAGATACATTGCCTTATTAGATGGAGATTTAACCAAAAATAGCGGAACCATAAAACTTCCTTTACGAGTAGATTTAGATGACAGACCAAAACAATTGGTAGATTTTGAATACGGGAAATCTGCAGAAACCAATTGGGAAATCATCAACAAAGAAAATGGAAAAACGAGAGTTCATTTTTATCCGATTACAGGAAGAACACATCAATTAAGAGTTCATGCTGCTCATAAAGACGGTTTAAACACACCAATTGTTGGTGATGATTTATACGGTAAAAAAGAAAATAGATTGCATTTACACGCAGAATTTATTGAATTTTTTCATCCATCAACCAATAAAAAAATGAGTTTTACGGTTGCACCAGAATTTTAGAGTTTTCTGAAATAGTAATTTTTGCGTATTTTTAGAGAAGTAAAAACTCGCTATGAAATGGTTATACTAAAAGTTACAGATTTAATCCTGCAGCATTGCAAACAACAATTAGAAAAATTTAACTTTGGAAAAAGATACACCGCAAACGGAACAAAAGCCCAACAATTAACAGGGATTATTGGGCAAAGTGTGGTAATGAATCTTTTTAACAAAGGTTTTATTAATGGAAATGAAGGTTTTGACAACGGAATAGATATTCTCTACAACAATTTAAAAATTGATGTAAAAACTATGGGAAGAACTACAGATGTAAGAGCCAATTACACCAATAATTTTTTAAAACTCCAAGATTATTTAACAACATAAATCTACATTTTTTGCAGTTATCATAAGACAAAACAAGAATTAACTATTTGTGGTTGGATTGATAAACAAAACTTCATTAATAAAAGAAGATTTCACCCAAAAAGAAGCATTAGAGAAAGATCTAACCAAACCACATTTACAACTTTTGCAGATTTATATGAAATAGACAATAACCAACTAAATGTTATTTCTTCTATTGAAGATTTAAAAAATCAGTTGGATCATTTTAGTAAATAGTTTTTAAACCAATAATTTGATTTGTTTCTAAACTTAAAAAAACAGAACTTCGCTAACTACTGATATAAGTCATTAAAACGACATCATATCAGTGCTAACGTTGGCATTCATTAACAAAAAATGAGAATATTATTTAGAATTTTATTAATATCACTAATATTTGGTTGTAAAAATCGAACTTCTTTTTCTGACTCTAATGAAACAATAGACACTTTAAAATACTCTTATAAAGGTTTCAATAATGGAGGAAGTCTTTATTTGCTAAATAACGGAAAATTTATTCATACAAAATTTGTTTATGGTTGCACAGGAGGAGGAGAAATCAAGCAAATTTTTGGAGATTATAAGAGAGACAAATCAGATTTAATTCTTAATGAAAAGAGAATTGAACTTGAAAAGCTTCCAATAGATTTTAGTGAAAAGAGTGATTTTTTAAAACTTAATTCCGTCCCAGATTCATTAAAACTTAACAATAAATTTAAAATCATTAATTGGAATAATTTTGAATATCTTTTGTCCGAAAATATTACAGAAGGATGGAGTTATAGAGAACTTAATGATTTTGATAGATTTTCCAACAATTACAACTCAGGTTATGAACCAGAAAATAGTGGAATGTACTTGAGAAGGAGAGCAGATAGTGTCAAAATGAATGAAAAACTTAATTTAAATCAAGTTCCAACAAAATGGAGAGACTTATTTCTAGAAGAACCAATTAAAGCTAAAATAGTTGGATTTAAGAAGAAAGTAGAAATTATTGAAAAAGAAGACTACGAATATTGGTTAGTTGAAATTGATAAGGGTAAAAAACAAAAAATTAGAAAGTTTTTGGATTTTAAAAGAAGAAATGAATATAATCTTTTTACAATTAATTCAGTTTTAGAAAATAAAAGTTTTATAAAAATTTACGACCATACATTTCAAAATAAAATGGATTTAAAAATTGGAGAAGAATTAAGAACAAAATGGAATTAAACGAAATGCCAACACCGTACAAAATTAATTGCTTGCTTTTCGCTTACATACGAAAATCCTTGCGGATTTTCTTTGTCATTAATTATTTAGTAATTTTATTGCTTAACCACAGCAACTAATCTTGTACAAACACGTTGGCAACAATTTAAATGAACTCATCGCTTAAATTAATAATTCTGATTTTAATTCCTCTTTTTTCATTTGGACAAGAGAAAGATTTCTATGATTTAGATAATTCATTTTATGAATTGTATAGTAAAGCAAAAGTGAAATCATTAAAAGTAACAACGAAAGAATTTGATAATGGAATTTTTAAAGAGAAATACATTGAGTTAATACAGAGTTTTGCTAAAAACGGAGATTTAATAAGAGAACGTGAGTTTTATGATTCAGATTCCACAGATGGTTGGGAAGTTAACTATAAATACAATGACAATCATCAAACTGTACGGACAGAATGGACTTGGTTAGACGATAAAGACCAAGAATTGACTGAATACGAATACGATTCCGACAATAAACTAATTAAGAGTTGCGATTATTACAAAAGCACAAATGCAACCGAATTTCAGCTTGAAGAATGTCTAATTTATGTTTACCGTAAAAACCGGATATTTAAGGTTAAAACAACAGATAATGAACTTAAAAATTATTACAAGAAAAAAGGAGATTCTATTTTCGGTTATTCCGCAGATAAAAAATTAAAATACAAATATAAAAACGGAGAATTTGTTTATCAAAATATGGATTTAATTATATTTAAATATGACAGAAATGAAATTGGACAAATTCTAAAAACTACGAAAACAGATAATAATGAAAATTTAATATTTAGTACTATTTATGAATATTCAAACGGACTATTAAGAAAAGTAGTTTCTAAAGACAAATACGGAACTTTAAGACGAGACGAAGATTACCAATACGAATATTACGAATAAAAACTGTTGCCAACACTGTGTATAATTCATTGCTAGTTCTAGCCTACTTACGAAAATCCTCGCGGATTTTCTATTCGGTTTTTATTTACTAATTTAGTTACTTAAACACGCAACGAAATCATACACAAATCCGTTGGCAGCCATTAAAAAAAACAAAACCTGAATGCAAAAATATAAATATCAAAATGAAATAGAAGGTTCGGAAATATGTGATTTATCTAAATTTATTGAACAAGAAAGAATTGCGTTTAGATGGACTTTTGAAGATATTAAAGATAGCAGGAATTTTATACCACGACCTTTTTTAAATCCAAAGACAAATACCAATAACTGCACAGTTTGGGGAATATCGTTATTTGACACTAAAGAAAATGGAGTTAATAGAATGAATAAACTCAAAGCAAAAAGCCGAAATATTTATAAAAAATTAGGAACGCATATTGCAAAAGGTGATATAGTAAATGAAAATGGAGTTTCTGATTTAGTTAATGCAGAAGGGCATTTTACATTAATTGAATATATTGATGTAGATTTGTCACAAAAATTTAATGTTTTAGGAGAATTATAATGATAAAAATAAAAGGCATATCAATAAACGAATTACAAATCCAAATGGATTTTGTAGGCGTACTTTTATTTCACGAGTTCCCTGTAACTACAATTTATTCAGAGAAAAATATACCAATTATAAAAGAATGGGTAGACTGTAATGATGATATTGACAGATACCTAATTTATAAATCTTCGAAAAATGTTCTAAAACATTTTTTAGAAGGTAAATTAAATCATTTAAGTTTTATTAAACGAGCGACAGATAGTTTGGTATATGTCGTTGATGAGAAAAATGGAAAAACAACTTCAGTTAAAATTCAATCCATTTCGCAAGTTCCTGAAGAATATTTACCTTCTGACACAAGTTTATTTACAATAAATGATGGAGTAGAAACTAAAAAAATAATTGATTTTTTCCAACTGAAAGAGATTAAATTAGACGAAAGACCATATATTGAACACGTAAAAGAGATTTCAAAAAGTGAACATAGTGATGTGTTTAATTTACACTTGATTAAAGGTAAAAACATCTCATTTGGTTCAATTGACACCAATGTTTTAGGTAATTCACTGTTGTCTTTTGATAATTTATACCAAGAAATAGCATTAGATCATCACTTTGGTAAAAACAGGGGAGATTTTAAAATTTCGAAAAATGATAAAACTGAAAAATTAGAACAATCAAAAACTCTTGTTTTTTTAAATGAAGCAGCATCATTTAGTGTTTTTTTAAAAGCAAAACATAGTTCTCAAATTGATATATTTGAAAATAAAACTGAATTACAAAAAATTGCAGAGAATTTATTTTTTTTATTCTCAATCACAAAGGAAGAAGACACTTTAAATGAAAACTATCTTAAATTTAGTGATTTAGTTTATAAATCATATAAACACTTCTTAAAAAACATCATTCAAAATGAAGTGAAACTTGATTTGAGTTGGGTGAATTCAAAATCAACGGAAACTTATATAGAGGACTTTTCACTTGTTAAAGCAAATAATATCATCAAAAACATTGAAAGTATCCATTCAGAAACAGACGACAAGTTTAATGTAAAAGGGAAATTTAGAGCAATTAATTGTAATACTGGTTATTTTACATTCATAGGTCTTGATGATGAACATTATAATGGCTATTTTGATAAATTATTAAAAGACGGAATTACTTTATTGAATTTTACAGACTTATTTGATGTTGTAATCGAACGGAAAATAACTAAAGATGCAGGTAGTCAAGAACCAAGTCTTACAGATATAATAACTGCATATTATGATGTTGAAGATTAAAAAACGTCTGCCAACAAAGTGTAAAAATAATAAGGGTTTTAGTGCTTAAATAAAAGTTCAGTGCACTTTACAAAGTCCGCAAAATTTACAATTTTGCGTGTAGTTTTTAAAAGAAAAAATTGTAAATTTGGCTAAGTGATAAATTGAAAGTTCAGTCCTTCGAAATCCCTTACTATTCTTACACAAAACGTTAGCGAGCCTACAAAAATCATCCTTTTAAAAACTCTAAAAACAAATCTCTATCAATTTCTTTAGCACCTAAACTTGCTAAATGTTCGTTGTAAACTTGGCAATCTATCAACTTATACTTCTTGTTTTTCACCAAATGAATAAATGCCAATTTAGAGGCGTTAGAAATTTTACTAAACATACTTTCTCCGCAGAAAATATTGTTTATTTCTAATCCGTATAAACCACCAACTAGTTCTTTACCTTTCCATACTTCTATAGATTTTGCTACTCCTTTTCTGTGCAGATTAATGTAAGCTTGTTCCATATCATCTGTAATCCAAGTACCAAAACCATCACTCCTTTCAATATTTTTACAATTATAAATCACTTGTTCAAAAGCAGTGTTTTTGGTAATTGTGAATTCATTTTTATTGATGACTTTTCGCATGGATTTATAGATCTTTATTTCATTAGGAAACAAAACCATTCTTTCAAACGGGCAATACCAAACAATAGGATCACCTTCAGAAAACCAAGGAAAAATTCCGTTTTTGTATGCGTAAATTAATCGCTCTTCAGACAAATCTCCACCAAGCGCAATAATGCCATCATCGGTTGTGAGTTCATACGGTGGAAATTCAATTTTTTCTGTGAGCCAAATCATTTTATAAAATCAATTCTAATTTTTAGCAAATTTACAGTTTTCTTAAAAAATAGTTAATCTAAAATTTGCATCTTATTTATTTAAATTTTGTTCCTATTTTTGTAAATTCACAAAAACAAAAAATTCTCTTGGAGAAAAAAAAGAAAAGAAGAAAGAAAAACACTGCTTTTATAGGCAAAAGACTCCATAATTATTATGGTAGAACCGGCTTTTATATGTTTGTTTGGGAGAGTGTGAAAAAAGCTATTTTACCGATTGTTTTAGTAATTGTTAGTTTGTTTCTTTTTAATAAATATGTTTATGATATTAATGAAGGTTTAGAAACCATAACAGAAACGTTTTCTAGAGCAGGTATTTTAATTACTTTCTTTATTTCAGAAACGTTGTTAGGTTTAATTCCGCCAGAAATATTTATTGCCTGGTCTGGCAAAACAGAAAACCCAGTATTAAACTTATCCTTTTTAGCAACACTTTCTTATTTTGGTGGTTTATTATCTTATTTTATTGGAAAAACTGCTCTTAAGATTAAAGCTGTTAAAGAATATTTAGAAGTAAAAATGGCTGCAAATTTAAAAAACACCAAAAAATGGGGCGGTTTTTTAATTTTTGTAGGTGCTTTATTGCCTTTACCATTTTCAATTGCTTGTTTAGCTGCCGGAATGATAAAATATCCTTTTAGAAACGTAGTCTTTTTTGGATTGTTTCGTTTTGCAAGATTTGCTGCTTATGCTTGGGCAATTTTTCAAGTAGTAGATTAAATCTTACTATTTTTCTTCTAAATAAATTTCAACAAAAAAACTTACATTTGCAGCATGGGATTAACAAACAATGACATTTTAAAAAAATTACGCGTAGCACATAAGTTTCGCGATACAGATATTGTAGATATTTGTGCTTTGGTAGACTTTAAAGTTTCAAAATCTGAATTAGGTGCTTTATTTAGAAGTGAAGAGCACCCTAAATATATAGAGTGTCAAGATCAAATATTAAGAAATTTCTTAAACGGTCTGGTTATTCATTTACGTGGACCAATGCCTAAAAAAGGAGAGAAGAAGTGATTTTGGATTATTAGAGCGTTTCGCTTTTAGAGATAGGAAACAAGAAAAATATTTATAACAAAAAAGAGTGTAAATTTAATTTACACTCTTTTTTATTTTTATCTAAAAATCTAACTTTCTAGTAATCTAAATTATCAACTAAAAAGGTAAATCATCTGGTTCTGCATCAGAAACATTAGATGCTGGTTGAAATTGATCTACTGGAGGTAAATTACTTCCTGCTGCTGCAGATTGAGATAAACTTTCAATTCTCCAACCTTGTACAGAATTAAAATATTTAGCCTCACCTTGTGGGTTAATCCACTCTCTACCTCTTAAATTAATAGATACTTTTACATCTTGTCCAACAGCATAACTATTTAACAAATCGCATTTATCTTGTACAAATTCGATCATAATCATTTGTGGGTATTGATCATCTGTTGTAACTACCAATTCTCTTTTCTGAAAACCGTTAGCACCAAATGTCTGTACGTCTCCAATTAACTTTACTTTACCAATAACTTCCATAATATAAAACTTAACTATTTAATTAAAAGTACTTTCCAAGCACTTTCTACATCATTCTTTTTTAAATACTCTTGAGCAAATGTATGTTTTTTTGTGGTTTCTAACCCAATAAAATGTGGATGTTCTTTTGCAAAGTTATCAACATTTATCTCACTTGGCAATTGTTCTACATTACCCAACATTCCTAAATTGTTACCCGTTAAAATGCTACTATTTCTAATTTCAGTTGCAATTACATCTACACCAATTCCTAATGTAGAAATCGGTTTTGGTATTTCAAAGAAACCATCTCTTGCTCTCGAGTAATAACTTCCTCCTGCTCTTGCTACTAAATCTATTTTATGTTGATCTATTGCTCCATTTTCATCTAAAACATCTTCAGAAATATGAAGTTTTACAACTTCACAAATAATTAAATTTCCTGCTCCACCTTCATCACCCGTAAAAATAACATCTTTTACTTTGCACTCAAATTGTACTGGAGATTCTGCTACTCTAAATGGTTTTACTTTGTCAGATTTTAACATGGTAAAACCTGCTTTTTCAAATTCGTTTACACCTTCAGGATATTCCGTAGAACTCAAAGACATTTGTTGTACAATATCATAATTAACCATATTAATAACAACTTCTTTGGTAGCTAAAGCATTTTCTAAAGTATGTTTTGTGGTATTATCCCTCACTCTTCTTGCAGGTGAAAAAATCATAATTGGTGGATTTGCACCAAACACATTAAAAAAACTAAATGGCGATAAATTCGGATTTCCGTTTTCGTCAATTGTACTTGCAAAAGCAATAGGTCTTGGCGCAACAGCACCTAACAAATAACCGTGTAATTTTGCTGTAGGTATTTCTTTTGGATCTATAGAAAGCATTCTTAAAAAATTTAGTGTTGTAAAGATACTATCAAATCTTCAAATGAGTTATATACTGGAAACCTTTATATTTGTTTTAATGAATTTTCTAACTAACACATTTTTTTTTAGACGAATTGCAATATTAGTCTCATTTATAATTGTTTCTCTTATTCTTTGGAACACCTATATTTTTTTTCAAAAGTTCAAGCAAGATGAGCGCGTTAAGATGGAAATTTTAGGAATCGCTCAAAAAGAATTGGCAAGTGCAGATTTAAACTCTAACATTGCGCTGCCCGATAAAATTATTACTACCAATAAAAGTATTCCTTTAATTTTGGTTGATGAAAACGGTAATATTGATTCTTTTCAAAATCTAGATTCTATAAAATCTTTAAAGCCCGAATATATAGAAGAGCAACTGGCAAAAATGAAGCTAGAAAACGCACCAATTGAAATCAGTTTTGAAGGTAAAAACAAACAATATATTTATTATAGAAATTCAGATTTATTGAATAAACTCACTTATTACCCTATTGCTTTAATTCTAATTTTAATGCTGTTTTTAAGTGTTATTTATCTGTTTTATAACTCTAATAAAGTTGCAGAAACTAATAAATTATGGACAGGAATGGCAAAGGAAACTGCGCATCAAATTGGTACGCCATTATCTTCTTTATTAGGTTGGATTGCCATTTTAAAAATGGAAAAAGTAGATGATAAATATGTAGAAGAAATAGAAAAAGATGTTGATAGATTAAATACAATTGCCAATCGTTTTTCTAAAATTGGTTCTACACCAGAATTAAAAAAAGAAAATGTTGTTGCCATTACAAAACAAGCTTTCGATTATTTAGAATCTAGAAGTTCTAAACAAATTACATTCACTTTTTCGAGTTCAGTTGAAGAAATTTATACAAATCTAAATACAGAATTGTTTGGTTGGGTTATAGAAAACCTCATAAAAAATGCAATTGATGCTATGTTGGGTATAGGTTCTTTAAGTTTAAAAATAGAAAATACACCTAAAAAAGTGAAGATTACAGTTACAGATACCGGAAAAGGAATGTCTAAAAAACTTTACAAGCAAATCTTTAAACCTGGTTTTACTACTAAAAAACGTGGTTGGGGTTTAGGTTTATCGCTTTCTAAACGAATTGTAAAAGATTATCACAAAGGAAAAATATTTGTGCAAAAATCTGAAATTGGTAAAGGAACTACGTTTCAAATTTTGTTGGATAAAATTTAGTTTTAGAAGCTATTTTTCAGCTTTCACACTCGCTTTTTTATCCTAAATAAGAATAAAAAAAATACTACAATTTGGGCTAAACTTGTTTGCCAACTTTTGTCATTCCTGCGAAGGCAGGAATCCATAAAGAAGTAAATTAATACTTTTTGATAATAAATACCCGTTGTGCATTTAAATAATACTAATTTTTAAGTTGTTAATATTTCTATCAAAAGTAAACTTATTAATGAATTGAATAATTGTTAATGAGGTTAATTTTGAGAGTATTCTAGTCTTAAAACCT
>NZ_JAZGGG010000027.1:0-13908 GCF_036480315.1 Polaribacter sp. | reverse complement strand
AGGTTTTAAGACTAGAATACTCTCAAAATTAACCTCATTAACAATTATTCAATTCATTAATAAGTTTACTTTTGATAGAAATATTAACAACTTAAAAATTAGTATTATTTAAATGCACAACGGGTGTAAGTAGTATTTAAACACTTTTTAAAGATACTTGTTTTTAATAACAAACCATAAACAAGTGTTTATGGTTTGTTGGACTTCTCTTTTTCAATTAGATTTCCCCTTTATTAATCTTCACTATTAAAAACACTACAAGCTAAAATAAAACTTGTAGTATTTACATTCAACAAACAATAAACTTATTTAATTCTTAATTATTTTTTTAGTAATAATTCCTTTTGTAGTCTTAATTCTTACAAAATAAACACCTGAGTTATAGTCTTTAAACCTTATTTCTTTTAATGTTGTTTTTATAACTCTTTTTCCAATAACATTAAAAACCTCAATACTTTCTATTTCTAAATTATTAGAAATAGTTATTTTTAAAATATCATTTACAGGATTTGGGTATAAAGAAATCTGATTATTAATATCAAAATCAGTAATAGCTAAAACTCTCGCTCTACAATCTGCTTCATCTGCAGCAAAACCTGCAGTAGTATCTATAGACCAAGAAGTTAAATAACCTCCATTAATATCATCAACTAAAATACAGGTTAACTTTGGTGAATTTGTAGAATCAAATTCTGTAATTAATAAGTTATTTCCGTTTTTAACACTTAGTGTTACTAAATTAGGATTGTCTTTTATGATTAATTTTGTCAAATTTGTTAACTTACTTACATCTAAAGTTTCTACAGCATTATTGTTAGAAATTAGTAATTCTTCTAAATTAAAAGCACCAGATCTTGCATGAACTTTAGTTTTACCAGTACTTTTTGCAATAATCGAAATCATTGCATCAGTTAGTGGTGAAAAGTCTGCAATATTGTTATTTTGTATATCTATTACAGTAATATTAGTAAATGCTTGCAAGCCTTCTACATCTGTTAAACTTTGCCCACTTAAATTTAATGGTCCCGAATATGCTGCTGCTTCTGCTAATGTTATATTCCCATCATTATCTGCATCTAAACCCGCAATAGTTAGTAGTGCTGTTGTTGTTGCTGCAGAAGTATTTACTACCCAAGTAGAAGAACAGTCTGTGTTAAATGACGAATGACTGTCTATATCTACACCCCAATTTGTATTAGAAAATGAAACATCATCAACCTGTATGCAAAATAATTTAGGATTATTATCAGAAGTAAATGATGTTATTAATTGGTTTTGAGAATTTTTAATATTTAAGTTTTCTAATACAGGATTATTATACATTGAAACTATTGTTATTTGCTGGTTTTGAGATAAATCTAACCCAGTTAATTGATTCATGCTTGCAATGGACACTAAATTTAAATCTGTATGTAAAGAAAGATCTATATTAGATATATTTACGTCACCTAAAGTTAATTGTTTTAAAATTAAGTTATTAGAAATATCTATAGTAGATAAACCATTACAAGAAAACTCTAACAAACCTGTATTTAATGAAACATTTAATGTTGTAAAAGAGTTATTTCCTGAAATTAAAGTTTGTAAATTTATTAAAGGATCCACATCTAATGAGCTTAAACTATTACTACTACAGTCTAAAATGGTTAATTGATTGTTGTTAGTTAAATTGATACTCGTTATTGAATTAGCAAAAAAATTAAGTTCTTTAAGTAGAAAATTATTCGAAACATTTAAACTAGTAAGATTATTTCCCCAACAAATCAATTTCTCAAGAGCCGTAAAATCTTCTATTCCAGTCATTTCAGAGATTGATAAATTTGAAACTTCTAAATTTGTTATTGTATCAATTCTATTAGTAAAAACATAATTATCATTTGAAACTCCATTACCCATACTATTACTTGCTCCTAATGCAACTACATTTCCATTAGCATCATGAGTTTCTAAATAGGCTTCAAAATTATCATCTGGAATATTTGTTTGTGTTAAACTACAATTGGTACTAAATCTTTGCTGGCTATCAATTTGAGTCCAAGTTGTAGTTGCATAATTCGCATCACTTACTTCTATACAAGTTAAGTTTGGGCTATTTAATGTAGCAAATGAACTACCTGAAAGACCATTATTATTACCGTTCTTTATACTAAAGGTAGTTAACATTGGATTATTATATGCTAATAGATATACTATTGCAGGATTCGCATCTAAATTTAAAGCAGTAAGTTGAGTATCATATAAATCTAATGTACTTACTAATGGACTAGTACTTAAATCTAAAGATGAAATCCCGGTATGATGTGCATCAACAAATATTAAATTAGGGTTGTTTGGTAAATTAATACTTGCTAACGAAGAACTATTATAACACGTTATACCTGTTAAAGCTTGGTTATTTGTAAAGTCTAAATTTATTATTTGAGAATCAATACAAAATAAAGATTCAAAATCAGGGTTTTGACTTGTATCTAAATTTGTAAATTGTGTATTCTGACAATGCAAGAATTTTAATTTTGGGTTTTGGAGGATATTAAGAACATTAAGAGGATTATTCCCAACAAAAAACTCTTCTAAATTTGGCAAACCAGAAACGTCTATATTAATTAATGCATTACCTGATATGTCAAGAAATGTAACATTTGATAAACTAGCTAATGTAATAGAAGTTAATGTTGGAGTATTTTTTAGTTTAATATTTTTTAAATTGGTGTTGGCCGAAAAATCTGCCGTTATTAAACTATTGTTCCCTCCAAGAATTCCGAATATCTCAAGTGATATAAAGTCTTGAAGACCCGTTAAATCAGCAATATCTATACTTGTTGGATACAATTGAACAATTGCACTAATTCTATGTGTAAATACTTTCATATCATTTGCAATACCATTCCCCATACTTAAAGGACTATTTAAAGCAACTATGTTTCCGTCTCTATCGTGAGTTTCTAGGTAATTTTCAAAAATAGGATCTGGCACATTAGTTTCTGGATAAGAACAATCTGTGTTAAATGAAGTTTGAGAATCTATTTGAGTGTTAGCAGATGGTGGACCCGAGTTTGTATCTGCTTGTATACACGTAAGCAAAGGATTTGCATAAGCCCATAAACCCAAGTTTGAGTTGTTTCCATTTGCAATGTTTAGTGTCTTTAAATTATTATTATTACACTGTAAAAGTTTTAAACTTGTATTTACAATTATATCTATATTTTCAATTAAGTTTAAATGTGTATTTAAATGTGTTAATGATAAATTTTTACTTACATCCAATATTTTTATTTGATTTTCCGCACATTGTAACTTTATTAAATTTATGTTTTTACTTACATCTATAGAAGATAATAGATTAGCTGAACAATAAAGTTCTTTCAATGCTATATTTTGGCTTAAATTGAAATTAGTAATTTGATTACCATTGATATAAAAGACCTCTAACAACACATTAGAAGTAACATTTATACTTGGCAAATTATTACTATTGACAAATAATTGGTTTAAAGCAATATTTGATGATATATCTATGCTTGATAAATTATTTTCGTGCACTTTTAAAACTTCTAAAGCTACAAAATCTTCTATTCCTGTTAAATCTGAAATTTTTGTAGTTACATTCGGTAAGTTAGCATTGTTTATTGGATCTGATATATCTAGATTTGTAATTGTATTAATATATACTGTTGGTACATAATCATCTAATGAACCGGAATCATGTCCTAAATCTATTAAGGCTTGCTCAAAAGCATCATCTGGTACGTAGGTTAATCCTGTTGTACATAATGTTCCACTAAAATTGTGTTGTGCATCTATATCCCAACCTGTTAAACCAGCAACAGGAGTAGAAACATCTGCAGTTATACAAGTTAGATTTTGATTGCCTACAGTACTAAATGTTGTAATTGTTGAATTATTTCCATTAGCAATATTTAAGATGGTTAATTGATTATTAGGTAGTGATAGCTGCTCTAATATTACATTAGAAGAAACATCTAATAAAGTTAATTCATTAGTTGGCAAAGCTAAAATTCTTAAGTTAGGGTTACCTGAAGTATCTAAAGAAGTAAGTTTTCCCGAGAAATCTTTAAACTCCTCTAATTTTGGTAAGCCAGAAATATCAACATTAGTAATATTGTTATACCCTAATTGGATGTATTCTACATCTTGTAAATTACCAAACTTAACACTTGTTGCGTTGCTATTATAGGTAAATGTTATTCTTTTTAACTTAAGGTTATTAGAAAAATCTGCTGATGTAAGAGATGAGTTTCCTCCAAAAGCCCCAAAAACTTCTAAATCTCTAAAATCTTCTAAACCTGTTAATAATGTTAAGCCAACATTAGACACATCTAATAATGTAACTGTATTAATTCTATACGTAAAAACTTTAGCGTCATTTGCAACACCATTTCCCATACTAGATGGATTATTTAATGCAACCGTATTTCCATCTCTATCATGCGTTTCTAAATAGTTTTCAAAAGCATTATCTGGAACGTTAGTTTCCGCATAAGAACAATTTGTATTGAAAGATGTTTGAGAATCTATTTGTGTATTAGCAACTGGAGTTCCAGCATTAGAATCTGCTTGGATACAGGTTAATAAGGAGTTAGCATGTGCAAATAAAGCCATATTTGAATTGTTTCCATTTGCAATGTTTAGCGTCATTAAATTATTATTATCACATTGTAAAACTGTAAGATTGGTATTCAGACTTACATCAATATTTTCAATTAAATTACCCTGGCAATATAACCTCTCTAATAAAACGTTATTACTTACGTCTATTATTTTTAGTTGATTTGAGAAAACATATAGTTTTTCTAATAAAGTATTTTGTGAAACATCTATATTTGTTATTTGATTTGTCGAATAATACAATTCTTTTAAAGTAGTGTTTTGAGTTACATCAATATTTGTAAGCATATTACCTTCACAATGTAATATTTCTAAAGCTGCAAAATCTTCAACACCTGTTAAGTCAGAAATAGATAAACTAGAAATTGTAAGATTTGTAACTGTATTAATATTACTGGTAAAAACTTTATCATCGTTTGCAATTCCATTTCCCATAGAATTCGCTTCTAAAAAAGTTTCAAAATTATCATCTGGAACATATGTTATTTGCTATGAGCAAGATTCATCAAAAACAATATTTAGATTATTACTCCAATTTGGCAATCCTAAAGCAGGAATTCCTGCATCTGCAGTAATACAATTTAAAAGTGGATTCTGATTAAATGAAGCTACAGTAATATTGGTATTAAAACCATTCTTAATATTTAAACTTGTTAATAAAGAATGGTTACCCAATTGTAATTCTGTTAAAGCTACTAAAGATGAAACATCTAAATTTGCTACACCAGAACTAACAAAATAGAGTTTTGTAACATTTGCTAAACCTGCTACATTAAGAGTTGTTAAGCTAACTGAACCATTAATAACTATGTTTATTAAATTTGTATTTGCTGTTAAATCTACAGTTGTTTGGTTGCTATTATTTTCATAGAAAGTTAAATTCTCTAAAGCAGCAAAATCTTCTAGACCATCTAACTTTTCAATTCCAAGATATTGCAGGGTTAAATCTGTTATACCATTAATTTTGGTTGTAGTAACTAAATTATTTCCATCTGTACCATCACCTAAACTTGAAGCATCTCCCTCCGAAACAACAAGTCCAGTTGCATCATGCGTTTCCAAATAAGTTTCAAAAGCGTCATCTGGCACTGCTGTTTGAGAATTAATCGACAAACTTAAAAAAGTCAAAATTGATAATAAAAGTAGCTTTCTTTTCATGATTTCTGTTTTTATTTTTTTACAAAGTTCAAAATAAGCTGCTCTCCATTGTAAGGAAAAACACTTCTTTTTAAAAGTTTATTCACTTATAAAAAAGGCTTCAATTTTGCACAAAACAAAAATCGTTTTATTCAGCTCGGATTCATATATCAAATCCATTAGCCGTTAATTTCATTCGATTACTGGTAATTATAACTATGCAAACAATAAAAGACCGTGGTTTCCCACAGTCTTATTTTGTTTACACTAAAAAATATTTTTTATTCAGCTATTGTGGCACCACTTGCTGCAACACTTCTATCAATCTTACGCATTAAACCTTGTAAAACTTTTCCTGGTCCAACTTCAATAAATTCAGTTCCTCCATCAGCAATCATAGCTTGTACACATTGCGTCCATTTTACTGGCGCAGTTAATTGCGCAATTAAGTTTTCTTTAATTTCTTCAGGGTTTGTAACTACTTTTGCCGCCACATTTTGATATACTGGGCATGTTGGCTCACTAAATACTGTTGCTTCAATTGCAGCAGCTAATTCTTCTCTTGCAGGCTCCATCATTGGTGAGTGAAATGCGCCACCAACAGGTAATAATAAAGCTCTTCTTGCTCCTTTTTCAGTTAAAGCTTCACATGCTCTTTCAACCGCAGAAATTTCACCAGAAATCACTAATTGACCAGGACAATTATAATTTGCAGCAACCACTACTCCATCAATTTCGGCACACGTATCTTCAACAATATTGTCAGCTAAACCTAAAACTGCAGCCATTGTAGAAGGTGCAGCTTCACATGCTTTTTGCATTGCCAAAGCACGTTTAGAAACCAATATTAATCCGTCTACAAAAGTTAAAACTCCATTGGCAACCAAAGCAGATAATTCTCCTAAAGAGTGTCCCGCAACCATTTCTGGCTTAAAGTCATCTCCTAAAACCTTTGCTAAAATTACAGAATGCAAAAAGATTGCTGGTTGCGTAACCTTTGTTTCTTTCAACTGTTCTGCAGTTCCTTCAAACATAATATCTGTAATTGAGAACCCTAAAATGTCATTTGCTTTTTCAAAATATTCTTGTGCCAATGCAGACTTTTCGTATAAATCCAATCCCATTCCTGTGAATTGCGCTCCTTGACCCGGAAAAATATATGCTTTCATAAAATGTATATTTGTATCGTTGATTATTCTTGTTATTATCAGCAAAAATAATCATTTTTATTGGAAGCTATTTCCAGCTTTTCACTATATCTTTTTTAAGAAAAATAAAAAAGGATGTCGTTTCAATCTGGGCTAAACTTATTTACATGCAGATTGCAACTCTAAAAGAAAATGAATATTTACCAACTTCGCTCAATGACAATAAAAGACAAACAATTAACAGATAGTATTTATTTAATTCTAACTGCATTATTTATAACTTCTTTAGTTGCATCAAATTTAATTTTTCAAAAACTCTTTTATTGGAAACCTTTTGGAATCTATCGTTTTGAAATTTCTGTAGGAATTCTACCCTATCAATTACCTTTCTAATTACCGACATTTTATCAGAGATTTATGGTAAGAAAAAAGCAATCAAGTGGTAATTGCAGAAATTTTTGCTTCTTTCTTTTCAATACTAATTATTCTTATTGCAGATTTTGCGCCTGCAATAGATAGTTTTCCTATAAATGACAAAATCTTTCATCAAGTTTTTGGTTTATCTCCTTTAGCTGTTTTTGCATCTATGATAGCGTATTTATTTGCACAATTTGTGGATATAAGAATTTTCCATTTCTGGAAAAAACTAACAAACGGACAATATTTATGGTTGCGTAATAATTTTTCCACTTTTACTTCGCAGTTTATAGACACATTTACAGTGGTTTTTTTATTATGTTCATTTAAAGTTTTACCTTCGAATATATTTACTGAATTATTAATAAGTGGCTTTTTTTTTAGGTAATTATCGCAGTTTTAGACACTCCTATTTTATATCTTTTAGTATTTGTTTTCAGAAAAAAAATCAATTTAAAGGTAGGAGAAGAAATTTTGGAGTATTTTTTGTAATCAATAGAAAAAGGTTTCGTCTAAAAAATTAGAAAATTCATATCATGAAAAAAATATTTTTATTACTTATAATTACACTTACTTTCTCGCAGGGTTATGCACAAACATCCGTTTTTAACGATTTATTACAAAAACACGTTACCAAAACCGGAATTGTAGATTACAAATCATTCAAAAATGATGAAGCGAAGTTAGATAGTTACATTTCTTATTTAGAAAAAACAACGCCAGCAGCTTCTTGGTCAGAAAATAAACAAAAAGCCTTTTGGATTAATGCTTACAACGCTTATACAATCAAAATAATTTTAGAAAATTACCCTCTAAAAAGCATTATGGATATCAAAGAAAAAGGAAAAACTGCTTGGAAAATTCCTTTTGCTAAAGTTGGTGGAAAAACATATACTTTAGATCATATAGAACATCAAATTTTACGTAAAGACTTTTCAGACCCTAAAATTCATGTTGGTGTAAATTGTGCTTCAGGCTCTTGTCCTAAATTAGGTAACAAAGCGTTTACAGAACAAAACATAGAAGCAGAATTAACTCGTTTAATGAAAGATTTTGTAAACGATACAACTCGAAATAAAATCTCTAAAAAGAAAGTTCAAATTTCTTCAATTTTCGATTGGTTTAAAGATGATTTTACCAAAAAAGGTTCAGTAATCAACTTTTTAAACAAATATTCAGAAACTGAAATTAGCTCAAAAGCTAAAATTAGTTTTCTAAAATACGATTGGACTTTAAACGGAAAATAGTATCTTTATTCTTCATCTGAAATAACACAAAAACCATGTCTAAAAACTATTATGACGCTGCCGATTTAAGGAAATTCGGTAAAATAACAGAATGGAGCGAAGAACTAGGAAACAAATTTTTCGACTATTATGGTAAAGTATTTGAAGAAGGAGCATTAACTGCTCGAGAAAAATCTTTAATTGCTCTGGCTGTTGCACATACAGAACAATGCCCATATTGTATTGACGCATATACAAAAGATAGTTTACAAAGAGGAATTACAAAAGAACAAATGATGGAAGCAATTCATGTTGGTGCAGCAATTAAAAGTGGCGCAACTTTAGTTCATGGCGTTCAAATGATGAATAAAGTAAATAAATTAGAAATGTAAGCAGGTAACCAATTTTTGCATTTCAGTAAAGATTGTGTGAATCACTTATTCTCACAAAAGTGAAAATCTATTTAATTTTAAAATATCTAGGTCTCGATTGCGCTTGACCAGACAAAATATATGGCTACTAAATCTTTAAAAGCAAGAAATAACGATATTGCAAATACTGCTCGTCAGATGGAAATTCTATCTGAAGGAATTTTTGCAAATGGAGAATTACCCACTTTTGCTGCAAAAATTAAAGAAACAAATCAGTTACCTTTACGCCCTAAAAAATTAGAAATTCTACAAATAAATTTAGGTTACATGTGTAATCAAGTTTGTTCGCATTGCCATGTAGATGCTGGTCCAGATCGTAAAGAAATTATGACATTGGAGACAATGAACGAATGTTTGGAAGTCATCAAAAAAACGGAAGCACATACGTTAGATTTAACTGGTGGCGCTCCAGAAATGAATCCTAATTTTAGATGGTTTGTAGAAGAAGCATCCAAAGCAGGAATTAAAGATTTTATTGTCCGTTCTAACTTAACAATTATTAGAGCGAATAAAAAGTACCACGATTTACCTCAATTCTTCAAAAAACACAATGTTCATGTAGTTTCTTCAATGCCTCATTGGACGCGTGGAAAAACGGACAAACAACGTGGAGATGGAGTTTTTGATAAATCAATTAAAGCTTTACAAGAATTAAATGCGGTTGGTTATGCTTTAGAAGGTTCAGATTTAAAATTAGACTTGGTTTATAATCCTTCAGGTGCATTTTTACCTGGAGATCAAATGGCTTTAGAAAATGATTTCAAAAAAGCATTAAAAGAAGAATTTGATATTGACTTCCATAGCTTATTTGCAATTACAAATTTACCAATTAGCAGGTTTTTAGATTATTTAATAGCTTCAGAAAATTACGAAGATTATATGTATTCATTAGTGGAAGCATACAATCCTACTGCTGTAGAAAATGTAATGTGTACAAATACACTTTCTGTAAGTTGGGATGGCTGGTTGTACGATTGTGACTTCAATCAAATGCTAAACTTGAAAGTAGCTAGTAAAGTAAAGCACATTTCAGATTATAATGAAGAGTTATTACAAGATCGAAATATAATTATAAACCAACACTGTTATGGCTGTACTGCTGGCGCAGGAAGTAGTTGCCAAGGAGTTGTTGCTTAATTTATCAATAAAAAAAAGTTAAAGTGAATTCATTTTAGCATAAAAAATAAGAATATGAGTTATTTAGAAACTACACATAATGTATATAAAGAAGCAGCATTAACACCAGATGTTGGCTTATGTTGTACTACAAATCCTATTTGGGAATTACCAGGTTTAAAAATTCCAAGAATTATGCAGGAAATGAATTACGGTTGTGGCTCTACTGTGCATGCAAGAGATTTAACTAACAATCCTAAAATGCTATATGTTGGTGTTGGAGGTGGAATGGAATTGTTACAATTCGCCTATTTCAACAGAAATAAAGGAGGCGTAATAGGTTTAGATGTTGTTGATGAAATGCTAGAAGCTTCTCGCAAAAACTTTAAAATTGCTGAAGAACAAAACGATTGGTTTAGATCTGATTTTGTTGATTTACGTAAAGGTGACGCAATGGATTTGCCTGTAGAGGATAATTCTATCGATGTCGCTGCTCAAAATTGTTTATTCAATATTTTTAAATCTGATGATTTGAAAAAAGCAATTGAAGAAATGTACAGAGTTTTAAAACCTCATGGTAAATTGGTAATGAGTGACCCTACTTGTGAGCAACCAATGAATGATGAATTACGAAACGACGAACGTTTACGCGCTTTATGTTTAAGCGGAAGTTTAACAATTGCAGATTATGTAAAAGCGTTAACTGATGCTGGTTTTGGTACTATTGAAATTAGAGCAAGAAAACCATATAGAATTTTAGATCCAAAAAGTTATCCAACCGACGAATTAATTTATATAGAATCTATAGAGGTTGCTGCAATTAAAGATCCAATGCCAGCAGATGGACCTTGTATTTTTACAGGTAGAGCTGCTATTTATTATGGTGATGAAGATTATTTTGATGATGGTTTAGGTCATACTTTATTAAAAAACCAACCGTTAGCAATTTGCGATAAAACGACTGCTGCTTTACAAGCATTAAGTAGAGATGATATTTATTTTTCAGAATCTACTTTTCAT
The DNA here is from genome assembly GCF_036480315.1 of Polaribacter sp. GTDB lineage: Bacteria > Bacteroidota > Bacteroidia > Flavobacteriales > Flavobacteriaceae > Polaribacter. The sequence continues at coordinate 2,787 of NZ_JAZGGG010000027.1, read as the reverse complement.
TATGATGGTGGTGGATGTTGTTAAGCATCGCAAATGCTTTTTGTAAAAAGAACTAAAAAGCATCTCGATACAATTTTGCAAAAAAGCAAAATTACTCGATGTGACATTGTATCTATTTAAATTGATAATACGTGATCTCAGTTCGAGTAATTTTTCTAACGGAGAAAGAAAAATTGTATCGAGAACATTTCATTAAAAATTAAATATGAAGAAAATTCTTATCCTTTTTTTAATTGTTAGTTCAACTTCTTTTGGGCAAAAAAAACTTGACAAACTATTAAATAAATGGAACAAAAGAAATGTACCCTATATTTCTGTAGATAGTTTAGCTAACACAAAAGCTGTTTTGTTAGACGCAAGGGAAACAAAAGAATACAAAATCAGTCATTTAAAAAATGCTATTTGTGTTGGTTATGATTATTTTGACGTGAACAAAACTTTAGAAAAGCTTCCTGAAGATAAAAACGCAAAAATAGTGGTGTATTGTTCTTTAGGGATTCGTTCTGAAATTGTTGCAGATAAATTAATAAAAGAAGGCTATACGAATGTCTATAATTTATACGGAGGAATTTTTGAATGGAAAAACAACAACTTCCAAGTCATAGATACTTTAGGAAACGAGACAGAAAAAGTCCATACTTTTAATAAGGATTGGAGCAAATGGCTTAAAAAAGGTAAAAAAGTATATGAATAAAAATCTACTCTTAATCTTTACAAGAAACCCCGAATTAGGAAAAGCAAAAACTCGATTAGCAAAAACTGTTGGCGATGAAACTGCTTTAGAAATCTACAAATTTTTGCTACAAAAAACACGTGACGCATCTTCAAAAGTAACATCAGATAAAGCAGTATATTATTCTGTAAAAATCAGAACACATGATATTTGGGATGGAACTATTTATCAAAAACACCAACAAGTTGGAGAAGATTTAGGTATTAGAATGTTAAACGCTTTTAAAAACGGTTACAATGCTGGTTATGAAAAAGTAATAATTATTGGTAGCGATTTATATGATTTAACAACCCAAAATATAGAAAACGCTTTTCACCAGTTAGACACAAACGATTTGGTTATTGGACCAGCAGAAGATGGTGGTTATTATTTATTAGGAATGAATTCTTTAGAAGAAAACATCTTCAAAAATAAAGATTGGGGAACAGCAACTGTTAGAAAAGATACTTTAGCAGATTTACAAGATAAAAAAGTACATTTGTTAAAGGAATTAAATGATGTAGATGTATTTGAAGATATTGAGCATCACCCTGCATTTCAACAATTTTTAAGATAATGAAGCAACAACAACAACAACAACAACTTACAGAAACTATAGATTTTTTAAAATCAGCAGGAATTACAAGTCCAAAAATAGGAATTGTTTTAGGAACAGGTTTAGGCAAACTTGTCGATGAAATTTCTATAGAAAAAGAAATTTCTTATTCAGATATTCCTAATTTCCCTGTGGCAACCGTAGAGTTTCATTCTGGTAAATTAATTTATGGTAAATTATCTGGAAAAAAAGTTCTTGTAATGGCGGGTCGTTTTCATTTATATGAAGGTTATAATGCTTGGGAAGTTACTTACGGAATTAGAACAATGCATGGTTTAGGAATTAAGAATTTATTAGTTTCAAATGCAGCTGGGGCAATTAATTTATCTTATAAAAAAGGTGATTTAATGCTCATTGAAGACCATATTAATTTACAAGGAAGTTCTCCTTTAGCTTTTCGAGGAGCAAACAAATTTGGTAATATTTTTGCTGATATGTTAGAACCATATTCTAAAGAATTAAATGCTAAAATTAGTGATATTGCTAAAAAGCAAAACATTTTATTACACAAAGGTGTTTATACAAGTGTTTTAGGGCCTCAACTAGAAACTAGAGCAGAATACAGAATGTTACAAATTTTTGAAACTGATGCTGTAGGTATGAGTACTGTACCAGAAGTTATTGTTGCAAAACAACTTAACTTACCTTGTGCTGCTATTTCTGTATTAACAGATGAATGTGATCCTAAAAACCTACAACCTGTAGACATAGCAGAAATTATTGCAATTGCTGGTAAAGCAGAACCTAAAATGATTACACTTTTTAAGGAAGTTCTAAAAATAATATAGATTTAAGTCTTTTATATAATAGATAGTAAGTAATAGTAGCTAGTTACGTCAAAACATGTAAAACTTAAACTTACTTTTATGATCTTAATTCTTCTTTTTGTTGCCGCTTGTTTTTTAGCATTTAGTAATGGTGCTAATGATAATTTTAAAGGAGTCGCAACTTTGTTTGTATATGGAACTACTAACTATAAAAAAGCAATTAACTGGGCAACAATTACTACATTTTCTGGTTCAGTAGCAGCTATTTTTTTAGCAGAAAAATTAGTGAAAAATTTTTCAGGAAAAAGTTTAGCCCCAAACGAATTAATACAAACACCAATATTTGCTATTGCAATTGCCCTTGGTGCAGCAATTACTGTTTTTACAGCGACTAAAATAGGGATGCCAATTTCTACAACGCATAGTTTAGTTGGAGGCTTATTTGGTGCAGGTGTTATGGCAATTGGTTCAGAATTTAATTTTGAAAAACTAGGTAATACTTTCTTAATGCCATTAATTGTGAACCCTTTAATGGCTGCATTTTTAAGTCTGTTAGCTTATTAACTCTACCTGTTGTGCATTATAAAAAAGCTGTTCATTGATTAAGAGAATCGTATATTTAATTGAATTTCAAACATTTAAATAGATGAACAGCTTTAGAGCAAATTACGAGAAAATTTTAGAGGTATTAA
>NZ_JAZGGG010000026.1:0-76312 GCF_036480315.1 Polaribacter sp. | reverse complement strand
CAAGGTTTTAAGACTAGAATACTCTCAAAATTAACCTCATTAACAATTATTCAATTCATTAATAAGTTTACTTTTGATAGAAATATTAACAACTTAAAAATTAGTATTATTTAAATGCACAACGGGTTGTTTTAATATTTTTATGGTAAAATAGGAGGTAAGAAAAAAACATAAAAATAACCAAAGACCAATATATTGAAAATCTTCAGGTAAAATACTTGAGAATAACTTAAAAGGTAATGCAAAAAGTGGAATGGAATCTGTAAAACCTATATTTGTAGATATTGGATAATAAAAATCATTAATGGTTCCTAGCGGAAAAGACCAATCTTCTTTTCTAAAATAAGCCCAACCTAAATAATGTTGTCCCCAATCATGCCTAGCACTTAAAAGCCAATTTATATTTGTGGGTATAATTTTGTCTAAACCATATCTTAATTGAAAAACAATTACTGAAATAATAGTTGAAACTATAATATTAAAATAGTTGTTTATTTTATTTTTCATTTATAGATTCTTACTAATTTAAAAATATCAGAAATTATTCTAAACGAATCTGTTTTTTTTTATTTTAGAGCCGTTTATATCTTTCCATTTATTTAAAGGATATTCTATACCAGAATTTAATAATTGAGTTTTAGAAAGTCTTATAAATATCTCTATATCAAACAACCAATTTGTTGCAAAAGGTTTACTAATAGCAGTTTGTAAAATTACTTTATTAAAAATTTTAGCACCACATTGTGTGTCATAAACACCTAGCTTAAAAAAGAAATTAATAAATGTAATAATGCATCTACCTATTAAATGCCTATATGTTTTTCTTTCAATTTTATTATTGAGTGTTAAGATTCTAGAACCAAAAATATATTCTTTTTTAGAAGACAAAAGTATTTGATACATTTTAAGGAATTCACTGCTTTCTGTAGAGAAATCCGCATCTAAATACCCATAATGAGTATAACATTCTATCTTATTTAATTTTATTAGACTTTTATAGATAGCGGCAGTTTTACCTTCGTTTTTTTTTAAAATGAATAACCTTAATATTGGTATTTAATTCTGATAAATTAGTAATAAAATCTAAAGTATTGTCTGTACTACCATCATTAATTAAAAAAACATCAATAGGTTCTTTAAAATTAATTAATTCTAAAATAGAGTTTTCTTTAAGTCTTTTTTCTTCGTTATAGCAAGGTATTACTAAAGCAAGTTTTTCATTCTATATTATCTCCTTCAATTATATATATAATCAATCTAAAGACAAATTATATTTTAAAGAATCACATTTACTTCAATTTCTAAAGAAATTTCGAAGTTTTTAAAAACAGTTTCTCGTATTTTTTTTGCGAGTTGGTAAATTTCTTTACCAGAAGCATTGCCATAATTTACTAAAACTAATGCTTGTTTTTCATGTATACCTGCATCACCAAAACGTTTTCCTTTAAAACCAGATTGTTCTACTAACCAACCTGCAGGAACTTTAACTTCAGTTTCATTAACAGGATAATTAGGAATAGTAGGATTCTCTTTCTGAAGCTCTACAAATTGTTTTTTTGAAATTACGGGGTTTTTAAAAAAACTACCGCTATTACCAATTTTTTTTGGATCTGGTAATTTCGATTTTCTAATTTCAATTACTGCATCAGAAACATTTTTTAAAGTAGGTTTTGTAATATTTTTTGAAACCAATTCTGTTTCAATTGCTCCGTAAGAAGTATTTAAATGATGACTTTTCTTTGTTAATTTAAAACAAACAGAAGTCAAAATAATTTTTCCTTTATGAGAATTTTTAAAAATTGAATTTCGATATCCGAATTGACAATCTTCATTAGAAAACGTAACAAATTTACTAGTTTCAATTTCTAAACCTTCAACTTTGGTAATTACATCTTTTACCTCAACACCATAAGCACCAATGTTCTGAATAGGGCAAGTACCAACAAGACCCGGAATTAAAGATAAATTTTCAATTCCGCCATAATTTTGAGAAATACAATACAAAACAAATTCATGCCAGTTTTCACCAGCATTTACTGTTAAATAGACAAAACTATCATCTTCTCTATCAATAGAAATTCCTTTAATATCTATATGTACAACCAATTTATCAATATTATTGGTAAGTAACATATTTGATCCGCCAGAGATTAAAAAAATATCTTTTTCAATTTTTAAAAGCTGTTGTAATTCATAAACTGAATCAACAGAAATAAAACGTTTGGCATTTACAGAAATACCAAACGTGTTATAATTTTTAAGAGATATGTTTTCTTGGATATTCAACTAGTTTTTATATTGTTTTAAAGCTGCTGCTAGAATTTCCACAGATTTTATTAAATCTGTTTTATTTAAAACATACGCCATTCTTATTTGGTTTTTTCCTTCTCCAGGGGTTGAATAAAAACCACTTGCGGGTGCAACCATAACTGTTTCATTGTTATGATGAAAACTTTCTAAAATCCATTGTGCAAAATGATCGGAATCCTTTACTGGTAATTCTGCAACACAATAAAAAGCACCTTTTGGTTTGGCTACTTTTACGCCTTCAATTTTTTCTAATTCAGAAATTAATGTATTTCTTCTTTCTACATATTCTTCAATAACATCATCAAAATAAGATTGTGGTGTATCTAAAGCAGCTTCACTAGCAATTAATGCATACGTTGGAGGGCTTAACCTTACTTGGGCAAATTTAATAGAAGTTTTAATAAATTCTTCGTTTTTAGAAACAATACAACCAATTCTTGCGCCACACATACTGTAACGTTTAGAAACAGAATCGATTACAATTGCATTATTATCTAAACCATCTAAAGACATAACAGAAGTATGTTTTAATCCGTCGTAGGCGAATTCTCTGTATACTTCATCAGCAATTAAAAATAAATCGTGTTTTAAAACAATTTGCTTTAGTTTTTCCATTTCGGCTTCCGAATATAAATATCCGGTAGGATTTCCTGGATTACAAATTAAAATTGCTTTTGTTTTATTGGTAATTAATTTTTCAAACTCTTCAATTTTAGGTAACGCAAAATTATCTTCAATTTTAGAAATTACAGGTACAACTGAAACTCCAGAAGCTGTAGAAAATCCGTTATAATTTGCGTAAAAAGGTTCAGGAATTATAATTTCATCTCCTGGATCTGTAATACTACCAATTGTAAAAAGTAACGCTTCAGAACCACCAGTTGTAACCACAATATTATTTGCAGTTACATTAATATTATTGCTAACATAGTATTTGGCAAGTTTTGTTCTGTATTCTTCAGAACCTTCAGAACGAGCATAGGCCAATGTTTCTACATTATTGTTTTTAACAGCATCTAAAGCAACTTGTGGTGTTTTAATATCTGGCTGACCAATGTTTAAATGAAAAACGTTAATTCCTCTTTTTTTAGCATCTTCTGCATAAGGCACCAATTTTCTAATTGGTGATTCTGGCATTTTTATTCCTTTTAAAGATATTGATGGCATAATATTTTTTTTCTAAAATTTATCTATGCAAATTTGCGAAATTAATTTCACTTCTTTATATTTAATAAGAATTCTTTAATGGTTAAAATTTTCCTAAAAATTAATTCTTCTTCTTCTTAATTAGTATATTGAATTTATAAAATAATTTTTTTTTGAAAAAAATAAGTATTCTTATTGTATTGCTTTGTTTGTTCCATAAAACAAACGCACAATTTGGTTTTCAAATTGAAGGTTCTAACCAGAATAGGGAACAAATTAGTTTTCAATTAATAAATAATTTAGTAATAATTCCTATTGAAATAAATGGTGATAAACTCTCCTTCATACTAGATACAGGTGTAAATAAAACTATTATTTTTAATTTATCAAAAAACGATAGTATTGGTCTTTTAAATACCAAAAAAGTAAGCCTTCGTGGTTTAGGAAAAGGTAAGGCAGTTGATGCTATATTATCAAGAAATAATACATTTAAAATAAAATCAGTAGTAAGTAAAAATGAAACTGTTTACGTAATTTTAAAAGATTATTTTGATTTGTCTAGTAAAATGGGAATTACCATTCATGGAATTATTGGCTATAATTTATTTAAAGATTTTATACTTAAAATAAATTATAAAACAAAGAAAATTGATTTTTACAATCCTAAAACGTACAAATATCCTAAATGTAGAAAGTGCGAAACAATTCCTTTTCAATTTTATAGAAGGAAACCATTTGTTATAGCAAAGGTTCAATTAGATACCGTTGGAGATACAGAAACAGAAGTAAAAATGTTAATTGACTCTGGAGGGAGTGATGCTATATGGTTATTTGAAAATTCTAAAGAAAACATTAAAACGCCAAAACGTTTTTTTAATGATATTTTGGGCGAAGGTTTAAGTGGCCCCATTTTTGGAAATAGAAGTAGAATTCCTAAATTTAAAATAGGAAAGTTTGAAATAGAAAACCCAACAGTTTCTTTTTTAGATTCTGCATCTACACATAATGCAAGGAAATTTAAGCAAAGAAATGGTAGTATTGGAGGTAATATTTTAAAGCGGTTTAAAGTTTGGGTTGATTATCCGAATAAAAAAATTACACTTAAAAAGAATGGTTCTTTTAAAAGTGAGTTTAATTATGATATGAGCGGACTAGATGTTGCTTATAATGGAAAACAAATTGTTAAAGAGATAGTTACACAGAGTTACTCTAATAGTTATGACCAAGAAATGGATGGAAAAAGTTCTATTTCTTTTGTTACCAATTATTCTTTTAATTTTAAATCTTCTTTTATTATTAGAAAAGTTGTAAAAAATTCTGCGGCCTACAAAGCAGGTTTATTAAATGATGATATCATTTTAAAAATTAATGGTGTACCGGCTTATGAATTCACTTTAAGCGACATTATTAATCGATTTCAAGAAAGAGATAAAAAGAGAATTAGAATGACAATACTTAGAAATGGAATAAAAATGAAATTTGAATTTCGTTTAGAAAAGAAAATTTAATTATCAGAAAGTATGCTGTTCTTTTTCTCTAAAGAGATTTCTTTAGTAACATAACCTTTTATTTTAATAATTTTTCTAGTTTTTTTTGCATTTGAAAAAATGGTGATTTGTTTAGAGAAACCGCCAAGTTTTTTAGTATCATAAGAAACTTTAATTTCAGCTTTCTCACCTGGCATAATTGGTTTTTCTGGCTTTTTGGGTACAGCACAATCACAAGAAGTTTGAACCTTTTGTATGATTATTGGACCATCGCCAATATTTGTAAAAACAAAAGTTCGTTCTCCATTAGAGCCTTTTGCAATTTTCCCATAATTAATAGTTTCCATTTCAAATTTAAACTCTTGAGCTGAAATAGCTATAGAAAAAAACAAAATCAAAGTAAATATTAGGCCTTTATTCATACTACAAATTTACGGTTTTAAAATGATAAAATAATTAACTACTAATTTTCTCTTGAAAATAGAGTTTTGTATTTTTGTCAATTAAATATCAAAAAGGATACCAAAGTATGACAATTCCATCTAAATATAACTCAAGCGAAGTAGAAGATAAGTGGTATGACTACTGGCTGAAAAACAATTATTTTCATTCTACGCCAGATGAAAGAGAACCTTACACCATTGTAATTCCGCCACCAAATGTAACAGGAGTATTACATATGGGACATATGTTGAATAATACAATTCAAGATGTATTAATTAGACGTGCACGTTTATTAGGTAAAAATGCTTGTTGGGTTCCTGGTACAGATCATGCATCTATTGCTACAGAAGCAAAAGTGGTTGCCAAGTTAAAAGAACAAGGGATTTCTAAAAGCGATTTAACTCGTGAAGAATTCTTACAACATGCTTTTGATTGGAAAGATGAATATGGAGGTAAAATTTTAGAACAATTAAAGAAGTTAGGTGCTTCTTGCGATTGGGAAAGAACGGCTTTTACAATGGATCCAGAAATGTCTGAATCTGTAATTAAAGTTTTTGTTGATTTATACAACAAAGGTTTAATTTATAGAGGTTACAGAATGGTAAACTGGGATCCTGAAGCAAAAACAACACTTTCTGATGAAGAAGTAATTCACGAAGAAAGACAAGGAAACTTGTACTATTTAGAATATAAAATTGAAGGTTCTAACGATACATTAACAATTGCAACTACGCGTCCTGAAACTATTTTTGGAGATACTGCAATTTGTATCAACCCAAATGATGAACGTTTTACACATTTAAAAGGAAAAAAAGCAATTGTTCCTTTATCAAATAGAGTAATTCCTATTATTGAAGATGAATATGTTGATTTAGAATTTGGTACAGGTTGTTTAAAAGTAACGCCTGCACACGATGAAAATGATAAAAATTTAGGAGACAAGCACAAGTTAGAAGTAATTGATATTTTTAATGACGATGCCTCTTTAAATTCCTTCGGATTACATTATCAAGGAAAAGACAGATTTGTAGTTCGTAAAGAAATTGCGAAAGAATTAGAAGAAAAAGGAATTTTAGTAAAAACTGAAGTACACACAAATAAAGTAGGTACATCAGAAAGAACAAAAGCAGTTATAGAACCTAGATTATCTGATCAATGGTTTTTAAAAATGAAAGATTTAGCAAAACCTGCTATTGATGCTGTTTTAGGTGAAGATGCGGAAATCAACTTATATCCAAAGAAATTTGAAAACACGTACCGTCATTGGATGGAGAATGTTCGTGATTGGAATATTTCGCGTCAACTTTGGTGGGGACAACAAATACCTGCATATTTCTACGGAGATGGAAAAGAAGATTTTGTTGTAGCAGAAAATATTGATGATGCATTAATTCTTGCACAAGAGAAGATTAAAAACTATAAACTAACAACTAACGACTTGCGCCAGGATACTGACGCACTTGATACATGGTTTTCTTCTTGGTTATGGCCAATGTCTGTTTTTGACGGAATTAGAAATCCTGAAAACGAAGAAATTAAATACTACTATCCAACAAACGATTTAGTTACTGGTCCAGATATTTTATTTTTCTGGGTGGCAAGAATGATTGTAGCTGGATATGAATATAAAGATGAAAAACCTTTTCAGAATGTTTATTTAACGGGTTTAGTTAGAGATAAACAAAGACGTAAAATGTCTAAATCTTTAGGGAATTCTCCTGATGCTTTAAAATTAATTGAAACGTATGGAGCAGATGGAGTAAGAGTTGGACTTTTATTGAGTTCTGCAGCTGGTAACGATTTAATGTTTGAAGAAGATTTATGTCAGCAAGGAAAAGGGTTCGCAAATAAAATTTGGAATGCTTTCCGTTTGATAAAAGGTTGGGAAGTTGATGCAAGTTTACCACAACCAGAAACTTCTAAAGTTGGTTTGGTTTGGTATGAAGCTAAGTTTCAAAAAACATTAGCAGAAATTGAAGATCACTTTTCTAAATATCGTTTATCTGATGCTTTAATGGCAATTTATAAACTAATTAATGACGATTTTTCTTCATGGTTATTAGAGATTGTGAAGCCTGCATATCAACAACCAATTGACAAAACAACATTTGATGCTATTATTGAGGTTTTAGAAAATAACTTAAAAGTATTACATCCATTTATGCCATTTTTATCGGAAGATATTTGGCAATATATTACAGATAGAACGCCAGAAGAAGCGTTAATTATTGCGAAATACCCCGTAATTAAAGATTTCGATTCTAAAATTATTACTGATTTTGAATTCGCAACAGGGGTTGTTTCTGGAATTAGAACCATTAGAAAAGATAAAAACATTTCTTTTAAAGACGCTATTGAGTTATTTGTGATTGATAATGACAAGAGTTCAAATGAATTTGATGCTGTTATTCAGAAGTTAACAAATACTTCAAGTATAAAGACGGTTTCAGAAAAAGTAGAAGGTGCTTCATTTAGAGTAAAATCAAATGAATATTTTGTACCTATTTCTATAGAGAATATTGATGTTGAAGCTGAAATTAAAAAACTAGAAGGCGAACTTAAAAGAGCTGAAGGTTTCCTTTTCGGAATTTCAAAGAAACTTTCTAACGAACGTTTTGTTTCTAATGCACCAGAACAAGTGTTAGCTTTAGAACGTAAGAAAGAAGCAGATACATTGGCTAAAATTGAAACTATTAAAAGTAGTTTGGCAAGTTTAAAGTAAAAGTAATTAGAATATAATTTTAGTCCTTCAGGTTTTAATTTGAAGGACTTTTTTTTTGACTTATATTGCTAGTAATAAGTTTTTTATAAAAATAATCTACATTTAATTTATAAGTATTAAATTATAATTATATTTAGAGTTATAATTAACTAACCAAAAATTAAAATGAAAAAATTCATCTTACCATTGTCAATATTAGTTTTAATAGCGACTTCTTGTGTATCAAAAAAGAAGTATGCTGAATTAGAAACTCAATATTTAGATACTAAAACAAATTTAAATGGTTTAAAACTTAAGTTTGCAAAAATTGATAAAAGAGTTCAAATCTATAATGATAAGATTAATTCTTTAAAAGGCGATAATGTAACTTTAGAAAAGGAAAACTCTTTAAAGTTAGATATGATTAATGGTAAAGTTGCTATGTCTAAAGAAGGAAGAGCAATGATGAATAAAACATTATCTAAAATTTCTCCTGAAAAATTAGCAGCGGCAAAAACGCTAAAAGACTCAATTAATTTAGCTGTCTCTTATAATATTATAAGAAAAACTTTAGGAAAATCAGAATTTAATAGTTCGGAAGACATTGATATAGACATCGATCAAACAGTAGTTATGATTACTGTTTCTGAAAAATTATTATTTAATTCAGGTAGTTATAAAATAAAAAAGAGCGCTTTAACATTGATAACTAAATTGGCAGATATTATAGAGTCTGAACCAAGTATGGATGTAATGATTGAAGGTCATTCTGATACGAATAAAGTTACTGCTAAAACTGAAAGTATTGAAGATAATTGGGATTTAAGTGCTAAAAGAGCAACTTCAATGGTAAGACTTTTACAAAATCAATTTGGTATTGATGGAAGTAGACTAATTGCTTCTTCAAGAGGAGATACAATGCCATTATACCCAAATACAACCAAAGAAAATAGATCAAAAAATAGAAGAATCCGTATTGTTATTTTACCAAATTTAAATAAATTTTTTGCTTTATTAGCAGAAGAAGAGAAGAAGGTTAAATAATAGTTTTTAAAGAATTAATCTATTCATAAACACCCATTTATAAAATGATAAATGGGTGTTTATTGTTTTTTAAAAGCTGTTTTAAATAATTTTTCAAAATAAGTCGGACTATAATTATTTGCAAAATCGAAATATGTTATTCCTTTATTGAAAGCACATTTTATAAATGTTATTTTCTCCTGAAACTGTGTCATAGTCCTAAAGAAAATTGAGGGTAATACAATATTTTCTGTTTACTTATAATTTTGATATACTTTTTCTAAACCCTAAAGCGGCTAACAAACCAATAATAGGGATTATTGTAAATGTTGTAAATAACTGTTGATATTCTATTATTGTAGGATTTTCACCTAACATATAGCCTACAAATAATGACATAAAAATGTCTGGAGTAAAACCTACCACAGAAATGATACCGACTAAAGTTCCAGTCATTTGTATAGGAGTTTTTGTCTCTTCTATAATGGCGAAATACAAACCTCTTAAAGAATAGGTTCCTAGAGCCATAAAGATAAAAACTGTTGCTGATAAATAGATGGGTTGCTCATTAAAAAAACCAAAACCTAATATTGCAGAAGCTAAAATCAAAATTGTAAAACTTGGAATTATTATTTTTGAAGGAATAAATTTATCTGCAATCCAACCAATAGAAATTGCTGCAATTGGTCTTAAATATTGAATAAAAACTGCAAAATAAGTAGCTTCTTCTAAAGAATAATTCCAAACATCTTTGGCATAAGTTCCATAAACTCCGGTTAATTTATAAGAACAATATGCACAAAATATAATCAATGAATGAAAGATTACTTTTTGTTGTTTCATTAAAGAAAATGCTTTCTTAAAATTGAATTGAAACTCTTTACCAACTTCGAATTTAGTTTCTTCTTTTGGGATTACCTTCCAAACTAATAATGAAACTAAAAAGACTATAAAAGTGATAGATCCAATAATGTATTGTAGCGTTTCTACTTTATTTTCAAAAGTAATTTCTATTCCTTTTTCAGGAAAAAAGTAAGTTAAAATTCCTGCACCAGATAAAGCTATTGTAGCTGCAAAAAAGCCTCGTCCTCCATCAAGTAAACCAAAAGACAAACCTTGATTATTTTTATTTCCCCATTGTCTAGTTGCTTTTATTAAAGAAGACCAAAACAATAAAATTGTAGAAACTCCCCAAAAAGCATATAAAACCTTTAAAGTAAAAATTGAAGGAATTAGTGTCATCCAAAAACCTCAAATTGCCGTTAAAAATAAAGAAATTGATAATAATTTTTTTGCCTCCCATTTGTCTGCAATAAATCCACCAAAGAAGTAGGAGAGAACTGCTGTAATTCCATATAAAGCTTGTGCTTCTCCTATTTGAGCATCAGAAATAAGAAATGCTTCTCTAATTACAGGTTTAAAAACTCGCATTAAAATAAATGGTAATAGAAAAATTGCTTCCCCTGCAATAATTAGAGCAAACATAGTAGTTACTTTATTTTTGTTTTGCATTTGCCTAAATTAAGGCTTCTTTTAGAATTGTAATAGGATGTTTAGCTATTCTTTGTGTCCCATCAAAAATTTGATGTCTACAACTTGTTCCTGCTGCTGCAATTTCTGTGTATTCACTACAATTTCTCACTTTAGGAAATAGTGTGTCTTCTCCAACTTGCATAGAAACTTTATAATGTTCTTTTTCATAACCAAAAGAACCTGCCATTCCACAACAACCTGTATTCATAATTGCAACAGTATAATTTTCAGGAATGTTTAATATTTGAAAACTTGCAAAAGTACCTGTTAATGCCTTTTGATGACAATGTCCATGGATTTTTACATCTTTTTTTTCTGATGAAAAAAGTGAAGTATCTATTTTTTTATTTTCTAATTCTTTCGATAAAAACTCTTCAAAAGTAAAAGTATTTTTTGCAATTTTTTCTGCGGATGTTTTATCATCTGCCAAACGAATATATTCATCTCTAAAAGTTAATATTGCTGATGGTTCTACACCTATTAAAGGAGTTTTATCTGTAATTAAATCTTTAAAAATAGAAACGTTATTGTTACTAATTGTTTTGGCTTCGTTTAAAAATCCTTTAGAAATATGACTTCTTCCACTTTCATCATGAGAAATGTTTTTAACTTCGTAGCCTAATTTTTCTAATAAAAATACAGCATCTTTTCCAATTTCTGCATCGTAATAATTAGTAAATTCATCATTAAATATGTAAACAGCTTTTTTAGATTTTTTTGGTTGACGTTTCTTTAACCAATTTTCTAATGTTTGTTTTGCTAATTTAGGAACAGAACGTTCAACAGCAATACCTAAAACTTTTTTGGCCAATAATGAGTTTATAAAGAAGTTTGTAATTGTAGGTAACTTACTTCCTAATTTATTATACTTGGCATTATTTGCAAACATTTTATTTCTAAATGTATACCCATTTGTTTCTTGATATTGAAATAAAAATTCTGCTTTCATACTTGCAATATCAACATTACTAGGACATTCTGTTGCACAAGCTTTACAACTTAAACAAAGGTCTAAAACCTTTTTTAGTTCTTTAGAATCAAACTTATTTACTGCAGTATTATTTGTTAAAACATCACGCAAAGTATTTGCTCTAGCTCTTGTGGTATCTTTTTCGTCTTTTGTAGCTCTGTAACTTGGACACAAAGTTCCACCAGCTTCTACAGGTTTTCTACAATCTCCAGAACCATTACATTTTTCTGCGAGTTTTAAAATTCCTTCATCTTTAGAAAAATCTTGCAATGTTTTAATAACAGGTTCTTTTCTGTCAATTTCATAACGTAAGTTTTCATCCATTGCAAAAGCATCTGTGATTTTTCCTTGGTTAAAAACGTTGTTTGGGTCAAATGCTTTTTTAATTCGTCTTAAAAGTTGATAATTTTTATCACCAATCATTAAAGGAATAAACTCTGCACGTACAATTCCGTCTCCATGTTCTCCAGAAAAAGAACCTTTATATTTCTTAACTAATTGAGCAGTTTCAGTTGTGATTTTTCTAAATAAAACTACATCTTCTTTTTCCTTAATGTTTAAAATAGGACGTAAGTGCAATTCACCAGCTCCAGCATGCGCATAATACACAGCGTTTTGCTGGTATTTATCCATTATTTTAGTGAACTCTTCAATATAACTTGGTAAATCTTCTAAAGCTACAGCTGTATCTTCTATACAAGCAACAGCTTTCTTATCGCCAACAATATTTGCCAAAGCACCTAAACCAGCTTTACGTAAATAATGCACTTTTGCAATATCTGCTCCGTACACTTTTGGATGATGATACCCAAATTCGTTCTTTTCTAAATCGGCAATTAACTTATCTGCAAAAATTTCTGCTTCTTCAATAGTATTTGCTGAAACTTCTAACATTAAAACCGCTTCTGGATCTCCTTGCAAAAAGAACCTGTTTTTTGCTAAATCTGGATGATTTTTTGTACAATCTAAAATGGTTTTATCCATTAATTCACAATTATATAAATTGTGATTCATGGCAATTACTGTCGCTTTTAAACTTTCATTTATACTCTTAAAATGAGTACAAACCATGATGCTTTGTTTTGGAGCAACATCATCTAATTGTAAAGTTATAGATGTTGAAAAAGCTAAAGTTCCTTCACTACCAGATAATAATTTTGCAACATTTATTGTTGGTTCTGTTCCTCCAAATAAATCTGATTTTAAAAATTCATCAACAGCATAACCTGTACATCTTCTGTGAATTTCTGGTTTTGGAAACTCATTTCTTATTTCTTGTTGGTTTTCTACAGAGGAAAGTTCGTTAAAAATCGATTTATAAATTTTTCCTTCTTGTGTATTTTTTTTTGTTTTTTTGATGAATTCTTCTGATGAAATTTCGTTGAATATTGCTGTGCTTCCATCACTTAAAATAGCGTCAATTTCTAATACTTTATCACGGGTAACTCCGTATTTTATAGAAGTACTTCCAGAAGAATTGTTACCTACCATACCGCCAATCATACATCTGTTTGAAGTTGATGTATTGGGCCCAAAAAATAAACCGTATGATTTTAAATATACATTTAAAGAATCTCTTACAATACCTGGTTGTAATGTAATTGTTTTTGCTTGTTCATCAAAAGAAATAATCTCTGTAAAATGTTTAGAAACATCTACAACAACTCCGTCTCCAACACATTGTCCTGCCAAAGAAGTTCCGGCAGTTCTAGGTATTAATGTAATGTTATTTTTGGTTGCAAAATTAATTAAAGTAATTATGTCTTTTTCATCCTTTGGAAAAGCGACTGCTAAAGGAATTTTTTTATACACAGAAGCATCTGTAGCATATAATGTTTTGTGTAAATTATCAAAAAGAACATCACCAGAAAGTGCGTTGTGTAATGTTTCTAAAGTAGAAGTATCAATCATTTATTGAAATTGAAAAGCATATTAAAAACAAATATCCGAATAATAAAAGTAATTATAGAAGTTAGAAAAAGAGTTTGTGTATTTTTATTAAATCGATAAAAATTGAATTAAAAAATTGTTGATTTTATGTTAAAAAAAATGTAGCAATTTTTTATAAACTGAATAGAAGTATGCAAATAGCCTTATAAGATATTCCAGTTGTTATTATTGTAATATTTTGTTCAATGGATTATTTTCTATAGTTTAGATAAAAAACAAACTACATTACAATATCATTCTGCCAAACATAAGGTTCTGGTATATCAGTATCGTCAATTAATTGTCTAATATCAATTTCAATTCCTCTACTTAAATCGGTAATTGGCACATCATTTGGTCCTCCTTCAAACGGGTTTTCTGAATTCTCACCAATTTTTTCCATGGTATGAAAAACCCAAGAAAGTAAGGCACTGAATGGAATAGAAAACCAAACAAAATGCTTTGCAATAAATTCTTGAATTTGATGTGTAAATGAAGAATGAGATTGATGGCTTGCTAAATCTTCAAAAATATGTATTCCAATTCCTTCAAAACCTTCCATAATTCCGAAAGGTAAAAGGATAATAAAAATCCAAACAAAAATATAGTTTAATGTTGCATATTGACGCGGGTATGGAAAGTTTTTAATTCGTTCAGATTTCCCTTGTAAAGTATAGAGTTCTACAAGAATATTCATCATTTCCATATGTCTAAAATCTTCAATTAAACCTTTATCCATTAAGTCTTTTAATTGACTAGATTGTATTCCTAAAATTTGTGAAGCTTGGTTTCCTTTAGCAAAAACTGTATTATATTCTTTTTCTGAAAGATAAGGTTCTATAGCTTCTTTAATTGTTATTGTGTCTTCACAAACTAGATAATAATTTTCTCTAAATTCAGCATTTCCTTTATCACTTTTTAGATGAGATTCCCAAGGTTTATCTGCTCGCATTTGATAACGCAACGCAGTTAGCCAGCCAATATGTCTATGCACTAATTTTTTCTTTATATTTTTTAACTCATCTTCTGAAAAAGCATTTTTTGCATGTGTATTGTCTATAAAATCTTTAACCATAATAGTCCATGATCTAGAGGTATTTACAATTCCTCCCCAAATTTTTCTAGCTTCCCAAAGTCTATCATAAGATGCATTATTTTTAAAACTAATTAAAAAAGAAATTGCTGTACCCAATACTCCTAATGGCAACCATGGTACATGCAACCATTTTAAACCAACAATATCAAATAGAAAAACGGGTATTGTAGCTATTAATAAAAATAAAAAAATGTGTCTACGTGTCCATTTTATAACGCCTTTTACAGGGAAAATTCTTTTAGTATACATACTAATTATTAAATCAATGTTAAAGTAGTAAATATAACATTTTTGAATTCATATATTTGTTAGATAACCAAACATTCTTCAGATGAAAAAAATAATATTACTTCTCTTATTTGTAACTTTTTCAGTTTCAGCACAAAAAGTTGATTTATCTTATTATTTACCAAAAGATGTTACCTATAATAAAAACATACCAACTCCTGAATCTGTAATTGGTCATGAAGTAGGTGAGTGGCACATTACTCATGATAAACTAGTCGAGTATATGAAAGTTTTAGCAGCTTCTTCAGATAGAATTTCTATTGAAAATAGAGGGAAAACTTTTGAAGACAGGCCTTTGTTATTATTAACAATTACTTCGCCTAAAAATCATGGAGATATAGAAAATATTAGAAATAAACATATTGAAGCAACAAACAATAATACTGTAGATATTTCTAAAAACCCAATTGTAGTTTATCAAGGATTTTCTATTCATGGTAACGAACCAAGTGGTTCTAATGCTGCTTTGGCTGTTGCTTATTATTTAGCAGCAGCAGAAGGAATTGATGATTTGTTAAACAATACTGTTATTTTATTTGACCCTTCTTTTAATCCTGATGGTTTGCAACGTTTTGCATATTGGGCAAATACGAACAGAAGTAAAAATATAAATCCAGATCCTAACGATAGAGAATATTCAGAGATTTGGCCAAGAGGAAGAACCAATCATTATCAGTTTGATATGAACAGAGATTGGTTGCCAGTTCAATTGCCAGAAAGTAGAGCAAGAATTGCAAGTTTTCATAAATGGTTACCAAATGTTTTAACGGATCATCATGAAATGGGAAGCAATTCTAGTTTCTTTTTTCAACCAGGAATTCCGAGTAGAACAAATCCTTTAACACCACAAATGAATCAGGATTTAACCAAAGAAATTGCGACGTACCATGCAAAAGCGTTCGATAAAATGGGTTCTCTTTATTATTCTGAAGAAAGTTTTGATGATTTTTACTATGGTAAAGGTTCTACGTTTCCTGACATTAATGGAAGTATTGGTATTTTGTTTGAACAAGCAAGTTCTAGAGGTCATGCACAAGAAACTGTAAACGGAGTTCTAACATTCCCGTTTACAATTAGAAATCAATTTACGGCAGCTTTATCAACATTAGAAGCGGCTAAAAGTATGAGAACTCAAATATTGAAGTATCAACAAGATTTTTATAAAGAATCTAGAAATACAGGTTCAAATAAAGCAATTGTTTTTGGTGATGAAAAAGATGCGGCTACAAGTTATCATTTGGCAGAAGTTTTAAAACGTCATCAAATAAAAATTCATGAAGTAAAAGCTAATTTTACAGAAAATGGAAAGACTTTCAAAAAAGGATATAGTTATGTAGTTCCTATGAATCAGAAAAACCAGCGTTTGGTAAAAGCAATGTTTGATGTTCGGAAAACATTTAAAGATAGCTTGTTTTATGATGTTTCTGCTTGGACTTTTAACCATTCTTTTGGAGTTGATTATGCAGAAAATGTTTCACTATCTAAAGCAGGAAATGAGATTTCTGAATTAAAAATGAAAACAGGAACAGTCTCATTTAAAAGTGATTATGGTTATTTAATACCTTGGAATGAGTATTATGCGCCAAAAGCATTAAATGCTATTCAACAAAAAGGAATTCGTGTAAAAGTTTCCATGAAAAACTTTAAAAATGGTGGAAATTCATATGATTATGGAACTGTTTTTATTCCTGTTCAGAATCAAGAATTAAATACGTTAGAATTATTTCAATTCTTACAAAAAATAGCTTCTGAAAGTAATATTTCTATAAACGGAGTTTCAACAGGTTTAAATGACGGAATTGATTTGGGTTCTAATAATTTTAGCAATATTAAAAAACAAAAAGTGGCAATGTTGGTTGGTGATGGAATTGCAGGAAATGATTCTGGTGAAATTTGGCATCTATTAGATCAACGTTTTAATATGGCATTAACACGTTTAGATATGCGTTATTTTAATAGAGTAGATTTAAGTAAATACACTGCAATTGTTATTCCTAGTAGTCGTTTAGATAAAGCTTCTCAAGAAAAATTAAAAGTTTGGGTTAAAAATGGGGGAACTTTAATTGGCTATAAAAACACTGCAAGATGGTTAAATAGTGCAAAATTTATCAATTTACAATTTGAGAGTTCAAAAATTGATACCATACAAAACGTTTCTTTTGAAAACAAGTCTTTACAATCTGGTGCACAATATATTGGTGGTGCAATTTTTGAAGCAAAAGTAGACAGATCTCATCCAATTAATTTTGGTTATAAGAATGATAAATTAGCGTTATTTAGAAATTCAACGATGTTTATTAAAGCGGATAAAAAGAGTTATAATAATCCAATTCAGTATACTTCTAATCCTTTATTAAGTGGTTATATTTCAAAGGAAAATGCAAAGATAATTAAGAATACAGTTCCGTTTAAAGTACAAATAATGGGAAGAGGAAGAGTAATTGTTTTTACAGATAACACCAACTTTAGAGCTTTCTGGTACGGTACAAACAAACTGTTGATGAATGCTATTTTCTTTGGTGATAAGATGTAGGTTTTTTTAAGTTTCAAAGTAGCGAAGTAGCGAAGTAGCGAAGTAGCGAAGTAGCGAAGTAGCGAAGTAGCGAAGTTTAATATTTTAGTTTGTAACTCTGCGACTTTGTTACTTTTTTTTACTTAAATGAGTAACAAAATCACTTTTAACTCGTCTTATTAATACACCAACCCAAATTGTATTATGAGTTTTTTTAGAGTTTTATTTGCTATTATTTTTCCACCACTTTCAGTAATTGATAAAGGTTGTGGATCTTTCTTTATTATTTTTATTTTAACGCTTTGTGGCTGGATTCCTGGAGTAATTGGTGCTTTGGTAATTTTAAATAATCCTAAAAATTAACTAGGTATTGTAAAAAGTAACATAGATAAAATTCCGAACAACATAATTATTTTCATTAAACTACTCAGTTTAGAAAAATCTTTCTTCTTTTCTGCGGACAATAATTTGTACATAAAATAGCCTAGTGGTAGTAAGATAAAAATAACTCCGTATCCTAAAAATAAAGGTTCAATTATAAGTTGTTTAAGCACGAAAACAAGAGAAATTAATAATACTGCACTAAAGAAAAAAACGATTTTAGAAGCTCTTTTTCTACCAAATAAAATGGGTAATGTTTTTGCTTTTATTTTTAAATCTCCATCTATATCTTCAATATCTTTTATAATTTCTCTTATTAGTGTTGTGAGAAATGCGAAAGAAGAATAAAATAAAATAGAATAATAAACTAGAATCCCAGAACCAACTCCTCTTGAAGTATATTCAGAATGAAATAAGAAATTAAGAAAAATAGTTATTCCACATAAAAAAGAAACGATTAAATTTCCCAAAATAGAGTGTTTTTTAAAGTAATAAGAGTAAAAAAATATACCTATAACACATAATATATAAATATAAATTGAAGGTTCAGAATTTCTATTAATTGATAGATAAATTCCAATAACTAAACCAATTAGGCTTAATAATATATAAAATATCCAACCTTGTTTCTTTGAAAATTTACTTGTAATAAAAACTTTATCTGGTTTATTAATTTTATCAGTTTTAACATCAAAAATATCGTTTATAATATAACCTCCAGCAGTTATGAAAAGAATACTTATTGAAAAAAAAAGAAATTGATAATTTGTAAGAAATTTAGGGTGTACTATGGGTTCTAACAACGCATACTTGGTTAAAATCATTGTTAATAAAACCATTAGAAGGTTTTTATAGCGAATGAGTTTTAAAAAAGAAATCATAAAATAAGTTTACGAATTAAAACTTTTTTTAATTCTAGCCAAGTCTCGTTTATTATCTCGGTCTTTCATCGTTTCTCGTTTATCATGCGTCTGTTTTCCTTTTGCTAGCGCAAGTTCTAGTTTAGCAAAACCGTTATCATTAATAAACAAACGTAAAGGAACAATTGTATTTCCTTTCGCTTCAACATCTTTTCTTAAAGAACGTAATTCGCGTTTATTCATTAACAATCTACGCTCACTTTTAGGCTTATGATTAAAATGATGACCAAACAAATATTCTTGTATATACATGTTTACAATAAATAATTCTCCACGATCATTAAACTCACAAAAACTTTCTGTAATTCTTGCTTGACTTAAACGAATCGATTTTATTTCTGTACCAGTTAATTGAATTCCAGCCACATATTTGTCTAGAATTTCAAATTCGAAACGTGCTTTTTTATTCTGTATGTTTATCTTTTTCTGAACAGCCATAGACTGATTTTTATTTTAATAATTTTAACAAAGATACATTTTTACTTTGGTCAAAGAAATGTAATTTTGAAATCTATTACCGACCAAACAAAACAAAAACCAATGAGATATTTATCATTCTTTTTATTAGTTCTTTTAATTTCTTGCAAACCATCAGAAACAAAATTAACAGTACAACAAATTATAGATAAAACCATTGTGTATTCTGGAGCTGATAAGGTTTCAAATTCTGAAGTTTCTTTTCAATTTAGAGATAAAGAGTATACTGCAGTTAGGGAAGCTGGAAAATTTATTTTAACCAGAAATTTTGATTCTATCAAGGATATTTTAGATAATAATGGTTTTGAAAGATATATAAATGGACAACCTTTTTCTGTTAACGATGGTTTTATTTCAAAATATAGCAATTCAATAAATTCTGTTCATTATTTCTCGGTTTTGCCTTTTGGCTTGAATGATAAAGCTGTCAATAAAAAACTACTAAAACCTTCAGCAATTAAAGGAAAAGAGTATTATAAAGTAGAAATTACTTTTTCTGAAAATGGTGGAGGAGAAGATTTTGAAGACGTTTTTATTTATTGGATTGGTAAAGAAGATTTTTTAATTGATTATTTAGCATATTCTTACCACACAAATGGTGGTGGAAAACGCTTTAGAGTATTAAAAGAACAATGTGTAAAAAACGGAATTCGTTTTGTAGATTATCATAATTACAAGCCTTTAACTAAAGAAATTACTTTATCAAATATTGACAAAGCATTTGAAGAAAATCAGCTTAAAAAAGTATCTGAAATCGTTTTAAAAGATATTGAAGTTAAACTTATAAATTAATTTACTTTCTCAATTAAACTCGTTTTTTTATCATTAGAAATAGTAACAATATATAGGCTAGCATTGTCATGATCGTCCATATTTTCATACTTTTTTTCTCTTAAAATTTTATTTACAAAAACCGGAGTAGTATTACTATGTCCAACTACTAAAACTGTTTTTCCTTTTGTATTTATTTGAAAAATAGAATCGTACATTTTACTAGGGTTATAATTCAGAATTTCTAAACCTTTACTCTTTGCGGTTGGTGTTGCAGTTTGCATTGTTCTGTTATACTTTGTAGAGTAAACAGCATCAAATTGTACCTCTTTAAATCTTTCTGTCCATTTTTTTGCTCTTTCTTGTCCGTTTTCATTCAAATCAGGATTTCTGTTTGTTTTATCTGTTCTGTCTTTTTCTGCATGTCGAATTAAATAATACTTAGTTGTATTATCTGACGTACAAGAACTTAATAAACTAAGAGCAAAAACAAAAAAATATTTTTTCATAATATATGATTTAAACAACGAATATAAACAAAAAAGAAAAAGTGATATTTTTAAGACATCACTTTTTCCAAACTAATCAAACAAACCAAACTTTATTTTCAAGAATTCTCTACCAAATCAGACTGATTTCTAAAAACCAATTTATCATCAAAAGCATCAATTAAAATTATACTATCTGTTGTTATTTTTCCTGATAAAATTTCTTTAGAAAGTTGATTTAAAATTTCTTTCTGAATTACTCTTTTTACAGGTCTTGCACCAAATTCTGGTTGATACCCTTTTTTTGCTAGGTATGTAATTGCCTCATCTGTTGCGTCTAAAGTTATTTCTTGTTTACCAATCATTTTCTTTAACAGCGCTATTTGTAATTTCACAATTTTAAAAATATCGCTTTGTTTTAACGGTGTAAACATAATTACATCATCAATTCTATTTAAAAATTCTGGTCTTACAGATTGTTTTAACAATCCAAGAACTTCAATTTTTGCTAACTCAGTAACAACATCAAAATCTGCTTTTGGATCACTGAATTTTTCCTGAATTATATGACTTCCAATGTTAGAAGTCATAATAATTATTGTGTTTTTAAAATCAGCTACACGGCCTTTATTATCTGTTAATCTTCCTTCATCTAAAACTTGTAACAATACGTTAAAAGTATCTGGATGAGCTTTTTCAATTTCATCTAATAAAACTACAGAATAAGGCCTTCTTCTAACAGCTTCTGTTAATTGACCACCTTCATCATAACCAACATAACCTGGAGGCGCACCAACCAATCTACTTACAGCATGTTTTTCTTGATATTCACTCATATCAATACGTGTCATAGCGTTTTCATCATCAAATAAATATTCTGCCAATGCTTTTGCTAATTCTGTTTTTCCAATTCCAGTGGTTCCTAAAAATAAGAAGCTACCAATTGGTTTATTAGGGTTTTGTAAACCAGCTTTAGAACGTCTTACAGCATCAGAAATTGCAACAATTGCTTCTTCTTGTCCAACAACTCTTTTATGTATTTGATCTTCTAATTTTAGTAGCTTTTCACGTTCAGATTGAATCAATTTTGTAACAGGAACTCCCGTCCATTTCGCAACAACTTCAGCAATATCATCATAAGTTACTTCTTCTTTTATCAACGTTTTTTCTGATTGATTATCTTCCAATACTTTCTGAAAACCTTCTAAATCTTCTTGCGCTTGCTTTATTTTTCCATATCTAATTTCAGCAACTTTTCCATAATTACCATCTCGTTCTGCTCTTTCTGCTTCAATTTTTAAATCTTCAATAGTTGCTTTTGCATTCTGAATATTATCTACAATTTCTTTTTCAGATTTCCATTTTGCATTCATCTCATTTCGTTCTTCCTTCAAATTTGCTAAATCTGAACGTAAAGACTTTAATTTCGTTTCATCTTTTTCACGCTTAATGGCTTCAATTTCAATCTCTAATTGCATAACTTTTCTGTCTAAAACATCTAGTTCTTCTGGTTTAGAGTTGATTTCCATACGCAGTTTTGCCATGGCTTCATCCATTAAATCAATAGCTTTATCTGGTAAAAAACGATTGGTAATGTAGCGTTGAGACAATTCTACAGCTCCAATTATTGCTTCATCTTTAATTCTAACTTTATGATGCGTTTCATATTTATCTTTAATTCCTCTTAAAATAGAAATCGCACTTTCGGTATCTGGCTCATTTACTTGTACTTTTTGAAAACGTCTTTCTAAAGCTTTGTCTTTTTCAAAATATTTTTGATATTCATCTAAGGTTGTTGCACCAATTGCGCGCAATTCTCCACGAGCTAAAGCAGGTTTTAAAATATTTGCAGCATCCATAGCACCATTTCCACCACCAGCACCAACTAATGTGTGAATTTCATCAATAAAGAGTACAATATCTCCATCTGAAGTTGTTACTTCTTTAATAACGGCTTTTAAGCGTTCTTCAAATTCTCCTTTGTATTTTGCGCCTGCAATTAATGCCCCCATATCTAAAGAGAAAATTAATTTATCTTTTAGATTTTCTGGTACATCTCCATCTACAATTCTGTGTGCTAAACCTTCTGCAATTGCCGTTTTACCAGTTCCTGGTTCACCAACTAAAATTGGATTATTCTTTGTTCTACGAGATAAAATCTGTAAAAGTCTACGAATCTCTTCATCTCTACCAATTACTGGATCTAGTTTACCGTTTTTGGCTAATTCATTTAAATTATTAGCAAACTTATTCAACGAATTATAGGTTTCTTCTTGAGATTGAGAAGTTACCCTTTCTCCTTTTCTTAACTCATCTATAGCAGTTTGTAAATGTTTTTCTGTAACTCCTTGGTCTTTTAAAATTTGAGAAATATTAGATTTCGACTTAAAGATTGCTAGAATTAAATGTTCAATAGAAACATAATCATCTTTCATTTTTTTAGCAATCACAAATGCTTCTGTTAATGTTTTATTTGCTTCTCTAGAAATCATTAATTCAGCTCTAGAAACTTTAGGAAAACTCTCTAACTGTTTATCTAAAATTTGATTTACTACTTCTATATTAATGTTCAGTTTCTTCAATAAAAAAGGCAATACATTTTCATCTACTTGTGTTAATGCTTTAAAAATGTGTTCATTTTCTATTTGATTATGACCAAAACCTTGCGCAATTTGCTGCGCCATTTGTATAGTCTCTTGTGATTTTGTTGTATAATTATTAAAATTCATTTTCTTTTATTTTTAGGGTTTCACTTTTTCAAGATGATATAATCAAATTTAATACCATCTAATTTCTAAAACAAAAACAAGTCAAATTGACTTGTAAAGTATTGTTTTTACTGACTTTTTGACAACTGAAAGTTTCTTACATTTGCAGCGACCAATAAAAAAAACGAAATGGGTATATTGAACAAGATGTTTGGCGATAAAAGTAATAAAGAGACAAAACCAGAAAAAAAATCATATTTAAATTGGCTTCCACTAACAACTATAGAGCAGTTAGAAGAAATTAAAAATGTTTCTAATACAGAAGCTGTTTTAATTTTTAAACACTCTACAAGATGCGGAATTAGTAGTATGGTAATTAAACAGTTTGAAAAATTATTTACAGAAGAACATCAAAAATTAAAAGTGTATTATTTAGATTTATTAAACTACCGAGATGTATCTGATGAAGTTGGTTATAAATTTCAAGTAATGCATCAATCTCCGCAGTTAATTGTTGTTAAAAATGGTGTTTCGGTTCACGATGCAGCACAATATGATATCACTCAGGCGAATTTAACAAGATTTATATAGTATAAATTTGGGATAAACCTATTTTAAGTCTTATTTTTGTAGCTTATCAAAAATAATAACCTTGGCAGAGACAAATACTTCACAAGTAAAAGTAGGTAAAGAATTATACGGGTATCAGAAAGATGCACTTCAGGAGATTTTTAATCGTTTTGAAACTGCGCCCCAAGATTATCACTTATTATATCAGTTGCCTACTGGTGGTGGAAAAACAGTTATTTTTTCTGAAATTGTTAGACGTTATATAGAAACTTTTAAAAAGAAAGTTTTAGTGTTAACGCACAGAATTGAATTGAGCAAGCAAACTTCTAAAATGATTAGCGAGTTTGGTGTTGATAATAAAATTATTAACAGTACTGCAAAGTTAGACGACCAAGAAGATTATCATTGTTTTGTAGCAATGGTAGAAACCTTAAAAAATAGGTTGAATGACGATAAGTTAGATATTTCTGATATCGGTTTAGTAATTGTCGATGAGGCACATTACAATTCTTTTACTAAAATTTTTAAATTTTTTGATCAATCTTTTATTCTTGGTGTAACTGCAACTCCTTTAAGTTCTAACATTAAATTACCAATGTATGAGAACTATCAAGAATTATACGTAGGTGAACCAATTCATCATTTAATAGAAAGTGGTTATTTAGCACAAGCTAATATGTACTCTTACAATGTAGGTTTAACTTCTCTTGAAGTTGGAGCAAATGGTGATTATACAGTAAAGTCTTCTGAAGATTTATATATGAATTCAGACATGCTAACCAAATTGGTAAGTGCGTATGAAGAAACAGCAAAAGGTAAAAAAACACTAATTTTTAATAACGGTATTAATACTTCTATACAAGTATTTCATGCGTTTAAAAAAGCAGGTTACCCAATTGCACATTTAGATAATACCAACACTAAAAAAGAGCGTGAGCTAATTTTAAGATGGTTTCATAAAACACCAAATGCCATCATTTCTTCAGTAAGTATTTTAACTACTGGTTTTGATGAGCCTAGTATTGAGGCTATTATCTTAAATAGAGCTACAAAATCTTTGACTCTTTATTACCAAATGATTGGTCGTGGTTCTCGTATTTTTGGCCAAAAAAATACGTTTGAAGTAATAGATCTAGGAAACAATTTCCACAGATTTGGTCCTTGGGGAGCAGATTTAGATTGGCAAAAAATGTTTAGAGCGCCAGATTATTATTTAGACGCTATTCTTTCTGATGAAGAAATAGAAAGTACGTTTAGATATGAGTTGCCTGCAAACGTTAAAAAAGAATTTGAAAAATCTACGGATACTTATTTCGATATGAAAAAAGTATATATAGATACAATTAAAGCAGGAGAGTCTTCTAAAAGAGTTTTAGAGAAGTCTATTGTACATCATGCAAAAATGTGTATTGAAAATAGTGAAGATGTTTTTGATGCGTTAATTTTAGCAAAAATGCTAGGTGAGGAGATAGATGATAGAATTAACAGATACGGAAAATGTATTTCTAAAAGTACACACAACTTTATCACTTGGTTAAAAGACGATTATCGTAAAAAATTAAATGCTTATTTAAGAGAAAACTTCGATGATGATTTTGAAGACATTAATGGTCATCCACCAATTGAAGAATAAAATATTAATTAAAAAGCTCTGAATTTTCAGAGCTTTTTTTTGTTTAGTTGATAATTTACTTTCTTTCCAAATACTTTTAAAAACATGTACAAATACCTGTTTTTTATAAAACGAATTTATACTGTTTTATAAAAGTTAGATTGTATTTAGTTTTGTTTAAATCTTAATTTTAAACAAAAAACGTATGCAAAAGTTAAAACCAAATCATATTCCTGCTAAAGGTTGGAAAGGTGGATTTTTAAAAAAGAATCCTGAAATGAACTATACAACACCTAATTTAGGTAGTTTAGATTTTAATGATAATTTACATAAAATACAAAATATAAAAAGGCAGCAGCGTGTGTTATGGCCAGAGTTTACTTGGGAAACTAAAAAAGGGCAAAAAGACCCAAAAAGATGTTTTCAAATGTTTGCTCCAGATATTTCTAGAGTAGGGTATGATAATACGGGGCAATCTTGGTCTATTATTTGTCCGCAACAAGGAACTTTTATTCCTGGTGTTGGTACTTTTAATGTAGAAGTTACAGTAAAAGGACAAAAAGGTTGGGTAGACGAAGCTAACAAATCTTTGGCTGTAGATATGATTGTAAAACCTAAAATTTGGTTTAGTCCTGCTGCAAATGAATCTGCGTATGGTAAATTATTATGGTCTATTTTCGAATTAAATAATCTAGGATATTGTTTTCCTTCAGAAAAAACGAAAGCGATTGAGTTAAATACATACCAAACTACTAGCCAAAAAACGACTACTATTACTTTACGAGATGGTTTATTTATGGAAGGAGATTTACCACCTTTTACTATACATAAAGAAGCGTGGAGTCATGCAAATGTGGAAGTTGAAATTGGTGAAATTGATTTAAATCATAGCGATTTGGTAAATGAATTTAATACCATAATGATGAAAGCTTTTAATATTGGTTCTGGTAATATGTTGCAACAAGGAAACATATTGGCTTGGAATGTTTGGTTTGATGCACCAAGTATCGTGAATAGAAAAGAATGGGAAAATCATGCAGATGTTTGGCGAAGATCTATTGATGTAGATCATTGCAGCCCAGACGGACCAGGAACAGACCCTAGATTTGCAGATGGTTCCATTTTTAATGTGGAAAAAGAACTTTTTGCTGAAGTTATAAATGAAATTAAGAAATTTATAAAGAAACATCTTTAAAATAAAAAAATAACTCTGAAATTTCAGAGCTATTTTATGTTTTTCGCTAACGTGTTTGTGTATGATTTCGTTGCGTGTTTCAGCAACTAACTTAGTAAACAAAAACGAACCAGAGGGAATTCCGAAGAAATTTCCAAGTAGGCGAGAACTAGCAATGAATTATGCATTTTGTTATGAGTTTTTTTTATTTCTAATTATTTTTATTATTCGGGTATATACTATTTCTGCCAAATTCCACATATATAGTTTAGAATCGGTTGTGTTATTAAACTGAACAACAACAGTATCAATATCTTCATGATATTCGGAAAAACTCTGATATCCAAGAACCCACCCCGAATGTTTGTACACATAGATTGAAGAATAGATTTCTTGTTCGCCTTTATCAAACACTGAACCATTGTTTAGTGCTCTTAAAAAAATGCCAACATCTTCTGCTGTAGCAAACATTCCACCATATTCCGCTTTTAAATCGGATTCATGGCCAACATGATAGCCACTCATAATATCGTCTATATTTACTTCATTAAGGGAATTGAATGTATTGTTTAGTTCGAGTGGTGTCAAAATTTTCTCCTTAATATATTGGTTACGGCTATAACCTAAGACCTTGTCCATGAGTTCCCGAAGCAATAAATAATTCGTGTTTGAATAACCATAATCTTCACCTGGTTCAAAATTGGCTGGCAAATCAAGTGCCAATTCAAGAGTTTCTTTACGGCTTCTCGGTGGATTATCCCAATAACCATAATCCGTATAATTTGGAATACCACTCCGATGTTGTATCATCAACCTCAGAGTAATTTTTTCTGCATTTTCAATTCTACCCACAAGTTCTGGGAAGTAATCAGCGAGCGTTTTATCTAAAGATAAATGTTTGTCTTTAACTAATTTTGTGATAGCAACAGCGACATATAGCTTGCTGATACTGCCAATATTGAATAAAGCTTGCGGGTCGGTAGGTGTTTTGTTTTTTCGGTCTTTCCAACCACTTGTATAAAATGCTGGCGGTTTACCAGCTTCGTCCACATAAACAATCACTCCATCAAACCCATAATCAATTGCCTTATTTACTTGTTCTTCAACAGTATCAGGTAGTGGTAATATCCAAGCTTTTACCAAAATCCATGGTACGAACCACAAAGAAGATATACTTGCAATAATAAACACTAATCTGAGTATTCGTTTTGTTTGTTTTTTTGTCATTTTATTTCAAGGGAATGGTTTTTTAATTGCTCATAACATTAACACGAATATGACGTCATTTTAATGACTTATATTCGTAGTTAGCGAAGTTCGGTTTTATTTAGTAGAAAATCAAAAATTAAAACCCCACTAAAAGTGAGGTTTTAAAATTTATAAAATTTGTAGATTCCTGTTTACACAGGAATTGCAATTAATATTTTTTAATATTAATTTTATTTAGCAGGTAAAACTTTACCAATACATTCACCAAAACCAATACGTACCTTATCGTTTTTACAATGCGCACGCATAATTACAGTATCGTTATCATTAATAAACTTACGTGTTGTACCATCTTTTAAAGTAATAGGGTTTTGTCCGCGCCAAGTTAATTCTAACATAGAACCATAACTATCTTTTGTTGGTCCAGAAATAGTACCAGAACCCATCATATCACCAGAACGAACATTACATCCGTTTACTGTATGGTGCGCTAATTGTTGCGCCATGGTCCAATACATATATTTAAAGTTAGAATTTGCAACTACTGTTTCTTCACCGTTTTCTGGTTGAATACCTACTTGCAAATGAATATCATAACTTCCTTTTCCTTCTTGTTTTAAATAAGGTAGTGGTTCATGAACTTGTTTTGGGTTGTCTGTTCTAAAAGGTTCTAAAGCATCTAAAGTTACAATCCAAGGAGAAATTGTAGATGCAAAGTTTTTACCTAAAAAAGGTCCTAACGGTACATATTCCCAACCTTGTATATCTCTTGCAGACCAATCGTTAAATTGTACCAAACCAAAAATATGTTCTTCAGTTTCACCAATAGGGATTCTTTCGCCTAAAATATTAGAATCTGTAGTAATAAATGCCATTTCTAATTCAAAATCCAATAATTTACTGGGTCCAAAATTAGGTGTTGTTTCTCCTTCATTAGGTTTTGTTTGTCCATAAGGTCTTCTAATTGGTGTTCCAGAAGGAATAATTGAAGAACTTCTTCCATGATAACCAATAGGAATTTGAAGCCAGTTTGGAAATAATGCATTTTCTGGGTCTCTAAATAAAGAACCAACATTAGTTGCATGTTCTTTACTTGCGTAGAAATCTGTATAATCTCCTACAGAAACAGGTAATAACATTTCAACTTCATCCATTCTAAAGATAATTTTATCTTTATGGTTTGCATTGTCTCTTAAACTTCCGTTGGTTACATCAAAAACTTCGGCAATTTTATTTCTTACTAAACGCCAAGTTTTTCTACCATCTGCAATAAAATCATTTAAGTTATCTTGTAAAAAAATATCGTCTGTTAAAGGAATTCCTTCAAAATAACCTAATTGATGAAATGCACCTAAATCAATTGCAAAATCACCAATTCTACTTCCTATTGTAATTATATCATCTCTTGTAATAAAAACGCCAAATGGAATATTTTGTATCGAAAAATCTGAATTTTCTTCTACTTTTAACCATGATTTTCTATTGGGATTATTTGCTGTTATTATCATAATAATAAATCTTTAATTTTTATCAAATCTATGCATTTTTTTTTCATTTTTAAAATGAAATTTCACGAATAACTTATTTTTAACACACCTTTTTTTAGAATAATATAAATCTTAATAACTTGTTGAAAGTTTACGGAAAAGATATTTAATACAATTTGGTTTTTAGTTACTTTTGATTCTTATTTTTAAAACGATAACAATGCAATTAGACAATCAAATTTTTGACCTTATTCAGGAAGAGAAAGAAAGACAGTTAAATGGATTAGAATTAATCGCTTCAGAAAACTTTGTAAGTGATGATGTAATGAGAGCTCAAGGTTCTATTTTAACCAATAAATATGCTGAAGGATATCCTGGTAAAAGATATTACGGAGGTTGTGAAGTAGTAGATGTTATTGAACAAATTGCTATTGATAGAGCTAAAGAATTATTTGGTGCTGAATATGTAAATGTGCAACCACATTCTGGTTCTCAAGCAAATACAGCTGTTTTTGCAGCTTGTTTAAAACCAGGTGAAACTGTTTTAGGTTTCGATTTATCTCATGGTGGGCATTTAACGCATGGTTCTCCGGTAAATTTTTCTGGTAAATTATACAATCCAGTTTTTTATGGAGTAGTTAGAGAAACAGGGATTATTGATTATGATCATGTTGCTGCACAAGCAAGAGAGCACAAGCCAAAATTAATTATTGCTGGTGCTTCTGCATATTCTAGAGATATCGATTTTGAAAAATTCAGGGAAATTGCAGATGAAGTTGGTGCTATTTTAATGGCAGATATATCTCATCCTGCAGGTTTAATTGCCAAAGGTATTTTAAACGATCCTTTACCTCATTGTCATATTGTTACTACTACAACTCACAAAACTTTACGTGGACCAAGAGGTGGAATGATTATGATTGGTAAAGATTTTGAAAATCCTTTTGGATTAAAATTAAAATCTGGTAAATTAAAGAAAATGTCTACTTTAATTAATTCTTCAGTTTTTCCAGGAAACCAAGGTGGACCTTTAGAGCATGTTATTGCTGCTAAAGCTGTTGCTTTTGGTGAGGCTTTAACAGATGAGTTTTTAGAGTATCAATTACAAGTAAAAGCAAATGCTGCTGAAATGGCAAAAGAATTTGTTGCTAAAGGGTATAATATTATTTCTGGTGGTACAGACAACCATTGTATGTTAATTGATTTACGTAATAAAGATATTTCTGGAAAAGATGCAGAAATTGCATTAGGAAAAGCAGATATTACTGTAAACAAAAACATGGTTCCTTTTGATGATAAAAGTCCATTTGTAACTTCAGGAATCCGTATTGGAACTGCTGCTATAACTACTCGTGGTTTAGAAGAACAAGATATGAAAGCTGTTGTAAACTTTATTGATGAAGCAATACAGAATGCAGAAAATGAAGAAGCTTTACATGAAATAAGCGAACGTGTTTCTCATATGATGAGTGCAAGAAGATTATTCGTTATGTAAACCACATTGTAGTTTTTATTATCTCACTCTTGTGAGTCTAAAATTTAAAAAGCATCAAGTTAATTCTTGATGTTTTTTTATTTATACACTAATTTTATAAGCTTGTTAAAGATTAAAATATTTGGTTTATATTTGTTTTTTAACAAATATTTAACAATGCGTAAAGTTTTAATTTTCCTCTTATTATTTTCTAACTTTTGTTGGTCTCAATTGCAATTTTCAGACATGGCAACTGGTACAAGTTTAGATTTTTCTTTTGGTGCAGGTGTTTATGGAGGTGGAATTTCTTTTGTAGATTATAATAATGATGGTTGGGACGATTTAACAATTGCAACAGAAACTGGTAGTTCTGTTCGTTTTTTTAAAAATAATGCTGGCACATATACAGAAGATTCTTCAATTTCAATTAATGATGGAAATATAGAAACCAAACAAATTATTTGGGTAGATTTTGATAATGACAATGACAAAGATTTATTTTTAACAAGTAGAGAGGGAGTCATAAAATTATTTAGAAACAATGGTAGTCTTATTTTTGAAGATATTTCTTACCAGGCAGGTTTAACTTCTTTTGCAGATTCAACTTGGGGAGCTTCATGGGGAGATATTAATAATGATGGTTATTTAGATATTTTTTTAGCATTCTTAAAAACAGGAAACACACAACCAAATGCATTGCTTAAAAACAATGGAGATGGAACTTTTACAAATATTAGCGCTAGTGCAGGAATTAATCAAATAAATGACCCTACTTTTTGTTCCGCTTTTTTTGATTATAATAATGACGGTTTACAAGATATATTTGTAACAAATCATAAATATGATCAAAGTTATCTTTATAAAAATAATGGAAATGAGACATTTAGTGATGTAAGTGCATCAACCGGAGCAGATATTTTAGCAGATGGTATGTCTTCAACAATAGGTGATTATAATAATGATGGTTGGTTTGATATTTATGTAACAAATTCTGCCGCAGGAAATTTTCATTTAAAAAATAATGGAAATGATACATTTACTAGAGTAGAAGAAGATATGGGAACAAAATTCTCTAATGTTTCTTGGGGCTCTGTTTTTTTAGATGCTGATAATGATTCTTATTTAGATTTATATGTTAGCGGACAAGAAAATGGTACAGATAACTTATTACCATCGGCTTTTTATAAGAACAACGCAAATTTAGGATTTTTAATTCCAGAAAATATAGGGCTTGAAAATGATAAAAGAAGAAGTTTTTCTAATGCTATTGGTGATGTTGATAATGATGGTTTTCCAGAAATTTTTGTTATCAATGAAAATGATTCTAATTTTTTATGGAAAAATGAATCTACGGATACAAATAATTGGTTGAAAATTAAATTAGTTGGTACAAATAGTAATAAAGATGGAGTAGGGAATAGAATTGAAGTTATTGCTAATGGAAAATCTCAATTTAGATATACACTTTGTGGAGAAGGTTATTTGGCACAGAATTCTAATTACGAATTTTTTGGATTAGCAGATGCAACAGCAATAGAAACCATAAAAGTTACTTGGAACAAAACAGGAATTGTAGAAACTATAAATAATGTTTCTATAAATAATTCTATTATAATTGAAGAAGGAAATGGCGTTTTAAATACGAGTTCTTTTGAAAAATTAAACATAAGTATTTCTCCAAACCCAAGTTCTACAGGTATATATAGTGTAAACTTATCTGGAAATAAAAATAGTAGTATTCAAATTTTTGATGTCTCTGGAAGACAAATACTTGTAAAGGAGGTTTCAGGAAGCAAGACAAATTTAGATTTAACAAAGAATGTTTCGGGTATTTATTTTGTAAAGATTAGTATTGATAATAAACAAAAGGTAATTAAAATAGTTAAGAATTAATTTCACAATAATATTACTATAAAAAAAGCATCAAGAATTAACTTGATGCTTTTTTTATCTAAACCTTTTATTTTTTTATTTACTCTTCACTAGCGCGTTCAATAATTTTCTCTGGAAGAGATTTCTTTGCTTTTGCACCCATTTTCTTTAGTTTTTCTACACTAACTATTAAATTCCCTCTACCATCAACTAATTTATTCATTGCGCTAGAGTATTCTTTTTTACTGTCGTCAATACGTTTACCAATGGTAATTAAATCGGTTAATAATCCTTGAAATTTATCATACAACGCACCAGCTTGCCTTGCAATTTCAAGTGCATTTTTTTGTTGCTTTTCATTATTCCACATAGTATCAATAGTACGTAGAGTAGCTAATAAGGTAGTAGGTGTAACAATTACAATATTTTTTTCGAATGCTTTATTATAAATATTATTATCAAAATTTATGGCAACAGCAAATGCAGGTTCTATAGGTATAAATAATAAAACAAAATCTGGAGATTCAATTTTGTAAATATCTTCGTATTTTTTTTCACTTAATTGTTCTACATGTCTTTTTAAAGAAGCTATATGTTCCTTTAAAAAACGTGCTTTTAAAAGATCATCTTCTTCATTAACAAATTGCTCATAAGCCACTAAAGAAACTTTAGAATCTACAATCATTTTCTTATTATCTGGCAAATGAATAACAACATCTGGTAAAACACGTTTGCCTTCATCATTTGTAAAGCTTTGCTGAACAAAATACTCCCTATCTTTCTCTAAACCAGACTTCTCTAAAACTCTTTCTAAAACCAATTCACCCCAATTTCCTTGCATTTTATTATCACCTTTTAGGGCTTTTGTAAGGTTTATGGTATCTTTACTCATCTGCGCGTTTAACTCTTTTAAATTGTCTAATTGCGTTTTTAAAGCAGATTGAAAACCAGCTCTTTTCTCATCACTATCGGTAACTTTCTTTTCAAAAACCTGAATTTTCTTTTCTAAAGGTTCTAAAATATTTTTAATGTTTTCTCTGTTTTGTTGCGTGAACTTTGTAGATTTTTCATCTAATATTTTATTTGCCAAGTTTTCAAACTCTTTGGTAAATTTTTCTTGAAGTTTATTTACTTCATCTTTATTTTCAGCTAACTTAATTTCGGTGTTTTTATATTCTGTTTCTAAACGTGTATTATCAGAAATTAAATTCTCTTTTTCTTTTTGAATGAATTTTAATTCACTTTGTAAGTCATTTATTTTATTATCCGAATTTTTAAGACCTTCTTGTAACGAAGACTTTTGTAGTTCTAACATCGTTTTTTCTTTTTCTGAACTTCCTTTCTCTTTTTCAAAATTTAGATTAGCAAGTAATCTTCCTATAAACAAGCCAATTACAGTAAAAACTATGGCAATTAATAAGTAAATAATTATTTCGGTCATCATATCAAATTAAGTCCTTAAATTTATCACTTTTAATAGACAACATGAAACGATTTGCAAGATTTATATTATTTACAATTTTAGGTTGGAAATTAGTAGGTGATTTTCCAAAAGACATCAAAAAATATGTAGTTATTGCTGCTCCGCATACAAGTTGGGTAGATTTTCCTATAGCTATACTATCTAGAATGGCTTCTGGTGTTATGATTAACTTTATAGGTAAGAATTCACTTTTTAATGGTCCTTTTGGTTTTTTCTTTAGATCATTAGGCGGAACTCCAGTAGACAGAACTCAAAGTAATAACTTGGTGGATGCTATTGTTGAAATATTTAATAACAAAGAAGAATTTAGATTGGGTTTGTCTCCTGAAGGAACTAGAAAAAAAGTAGACAAATGGAAGACTGGTTTCTATTATATTGCAAAAGGAGCAAATGTTCCTGTAGTAATGGCAACATTAGATTTTGAAAATAAACAAATTAAAATTTCTGCTCCATATTACACTACAGCCAATAAGGATAAGGATTTTGAGGCGTTTCATTCTTTTTATAAAGATGTAAATGGTAAAAATCCTGAATTATTTTAATTTTTAGCAAAAAAATATAGATAAAATGATTAAGTTTGTAAATGTAAACAATACTTTTTAATAGAGATTAGGGGCTTTATTATTGATGAGTTTGCTGAATAGCATACGCTATGATACTAAAGTCTTCAGTTTACTGAAGACTTTTTTTTATGCTTATTTAAATTTTTCTGATACTTTATTCGCAATTCCAACAATAACTTCAGTAGCTTTAACCATAGATTCTACAGGAACATATTCATAACGACCATGGAAATTATGTCCGCCAGCAAAAATATTAGGGCAAGGCAAACCTTTATAAGAAAGTTGAGAACCGTCTGTTCCGCCACGAATTGGTTTAATTAAAGGAGTAATACCAATATCTGTCATAACTTCCTCTACTAAATCTACAATATACATAACAGGTATTACTTTCTGTTTCATATTAAAATACTGGTTCTTAATTTCAACTTTAATTAAATTTTGTTGTAAACGTTCATTAAAGTCGAACGCTATTTTCTGAACTAGATCTTTACGTTTTTCAAACAAATCTAAATCATGATCTCTAATAATATATTCTAAAACAGTTTCTTCTACATTTCCGTTTAAATCGTGTAAATGAAAAAATCCTTCATAACCTGTGGTTTTTTCTGGAACTTCTTCTGCCGGAAGTGCTGCAATAAATTCATTTGCAATTAACATAGAATTTATCATTTTTCCTTTAGCATAACCAGGATGAACAATTTTACCGGTAATTGTAATTTTTGCACTTGCAGCATTAAAATTTTCGTATTCTAATTCTCCAATCTGACTTCCATCCATTGTGTATGCCCATTTTGCGCCAAATTTTTCTACATCAAATAAATGTGCTCCTTTGCCAACTTCTTCGTCTGGTGTAAAACAAATTCTTATTTTACCGTGTTTTATTTCTGGATGCTGAATTAAGTATTCCATAGCAGAAACAATTTCTGTAACACCTGCTTTGTCATCTGCTCCTAAAAGTGTTGTACCATCAGTAGTTATTATAGTTTGACCTTTATATTGTAATAAATCATCAAAATAATCTGGAGATAAAATGATGTTCTGTTTTTTATTTAAAACAATATCTTTTCCATCATAATTTTCTACAATTTGTGGTTTTACATTTTTGCCTGTAAAATCTGGACTTGTATCAATATGAGCAACAAAACCAATAGTTGGTACCTCATAATCTAAATTACTAGGTAATGTTGCCATTATATAGCAATTATCATCTAAATCAACCTCTTTTAAACCAATTTCCTTTAAATCAGCTACTAAAACTTTAGCCAAATCCCATTGATTTTCTGTACTTGGGAAAGCTGGGTTGTTTAGATCTGATTCTGTATCAATAGTAACGTATTTTATAAAACGGTCTATAATGTGTTGTTTATCAATCATTTTTATTGATTTGTTTTAATTTTTTTAATAAGGTTTATAGCTTTACACATTCTTTCATTTACCAAAGAACCTCCATAAACTTCTGCTTTTGCTAATATAAAATTTTGATTATTGACTTTCATAAAAATCTCACAAACTTGATAATTAAACCCGCTTTTGGTTCCTTTAGAAATGGTGTAATAAGAAGGTTTATTAAGAACAATTATTTCTTTAGTTTTAACTTGGATTAACTTTTTAACCAGGTTTTCTTGTTCTTTTTTAAGTTTGAAATCTTCATCAAAATTTATTTCTTTTTTAATATAAGTAACATCTAAAAGTAGCGTTTCTGTTAATTGTTTTGTAGTATCTGCAGTATAAATTGAAGATTGAAGCGCATCATAATATAAATTTGTTTTCCAGTTTTTTGGAATTTCTACAGAAAAAAGGTTTTTTACATCTTTTACTTCTTCTAAATTTTGATAGTTTTCTACTTTACAATCAAAATCTTTATTTATTTCTGATGAATTTTGACACGAAAAAAATAGGAGCGAAGTGACAAAAATAATTACGTACTTCATAAAATTATTTTAAAACCAATTTTCCAATTTTATTATTTCCAGATAACCAGGCATTATTTTTATCAACAAACTGAATTGCATAATAGCCATCTTTAGAAACGTCTTTCCATGTATTTCCACCATCATTAGAAAAAGAAACTCCAGTTTTACCAACAGCAAAAACTTCTTTTCCGTTGGTGTTTGGTACGTATTGAACACCACTTTTATAATTAGGGTTTTGTCCGTTAGAAACTAATGTCCAAGTTTTTCCCCCATCTTTGGTAATTGCTTTGTTAGCTTGGTTCTCTAATGGTTTAGAATAATCGCCACCAATAACAATCCCGTTATTTTTATCAGAAAAATCAATAGAATAAATTCCTTGTGGTCCATTTCCTTGTATGATTGGTGTATTATAAACTTGCCAAGTTTTACCAAAATTATCAGATTTTAGAATACGTGTTTTTTTTCCTCCAGAAGCAATCCAAACAGTGCTACCAATTGTTTTTATATTGGTATTACTTGCTGCAAAAAAGGCTTCACCTTCTTCAAATTTTGGTAAATTATCACAAGCTATTTTTTGCCAAGAATCTCCACCATCCGAAGTAACAATAATTGAGGCACAATTATCAGTAGGATCTCCAACTGCAATTCCGTGTTTATTATCATCAAAGAATTTAATGGCATCATAAAACACTTTTTCATGAGTTTCCTTATAAACTAATTCATGTTTTCCTT
Organism: Polaribacter sp.; assembly: GCF_036480315.1. Taxonomy (GTDB): domain Bacteria; phylum Bacteroidota; class Bacteroidia; order Flavobacteriales; family Flavobacteriaceae; genus Polaribacter. The sequence goes on along the minus strand of NZ_JAZGGG010000026.1, from coordinate 39,039 downwards.
CAGAAATTTTATACAATAAAGCAGGATTTCCAATAGAAAGTGCAAAATAATCAGCATTATTATATGCCAAACTTCTAAAATGCGGTACAATAGAATCTTGGTGTTTTATATTTAATTTATTCCATATAATGCCTTTATTAGTTGTAAAACCAACATCACCTTTAGAACCTGCATAGTGCACTGTTTCTGAATTTATAGCATGAATAGCTCTAATACTTGTACTATCTATTTTAAATTCTTGAATGGTTATATTTTCAATATTTCTTGGTTCATATTCTTTAGTACTAGAACTATAAAAAAGTAAAGCGAAAATAAATACGGTTATTCTTATCATTTTTGATATTTTTATGCGACTAAATTAAACAAATCATTTATAGATAATGAAAAAAGCGTTGGTAATTTCTGGTGGTGGAAGTAAAGGAGCATTTGCAGGTGGAGTTGCACAATACTTAATGAAGAATGAAGGTAAAGAATATGATTTATTTTTAGGGACTTCTACAGGTAGTTTAATGGTGTCTCATTTGGCTTTAGGTATGTTAGATGAGTTAAAAGAGTTGTATACTAACGTTAATCAAGAAACAATTTTTAGTAACAATCCTTTTAATATTAAAAAGGTTGCAGGAGAAAAAGTAATTAGTATCAATCACTTAAATACACTTTGGAATCTTTTAAACGGTAGAAAAACTTTTGGAGAAAGTAAAAATCTACGAAGTTTAATTAAAAGAAAGATCACCAAAAAAATGTATGACAAAATTAGAGCAAAAAACAAAGAAGTTGTTATTACGGTTTCTAATTTAACAGCCAATCAAATTGAATATAAATCGATACAAGATTGCACGTATGATGACTTTTGCGATTGGATTTGGGGTTCTTGTAACTACGTACCTTTTATGAGTTTGTTGGAAAAAGATCATTGTCAATATGCAGATGGCGGTTTTGGTTCTTTAGTACCAATTAGAGAAGCAATTTTACGTGGTGCAACAGAAATAGATGCAATTATTTTAGAAACGGAAGTAACTCAAATAAATAGATTACATTCTAAAAATCCGTTTTCATTACTTTTTGATGTTTTTGATTTTATGCTAACTCACGTAGAAAGACACAATATTACAATTGGTAAATTAGCTGCTACTAATAAAGATATTAAACTAAATTTATATTACACACCTACAGTTTTAACTACAAATTCATTGGTTTTTGATGAAAAATTAATGACAAAATGGTGGAAATCTGGTTATAAATATGCAAAAACCAAGCAAGAAGAATTAATGAGTGAGTTTAGACCAGATATTCTTACAGATCAAGAAATTGAAGAAGGAATTGATGATGTAGATAACTTAAATATTTAATTTTTTTAGAAGCTATTTCCAGCTTTCCACTATATCTTTTTGCTGAAAAAGCAAAAAGGATGTCGTTTTAATCTGGGCTAAAATTGTTTGCTAACTTTATTAAGTTAAACGTTTTTAATTTATTGTAAAGAAAAAATCCAGCTTATCGCTGGATTTTATTATTTTGAAAAAGAAAAATTTACTATTCCTTAAGCTCTACATACATATTATTGCTAGAAGGTGTTGCTAATTTAGAATTATAAATCTCTTTATATTCTAGAATATCTTCTTTAAGGCTTGTTTTTGCGCCTGTAGAAATATAAACTAACGTTCTATCTAATAAAGGATCTGAACGTTCTCCTAAAACACCTAAATTACCATAATTTTCTGCCAATTTAATTCCAGGTAAAGTTAAACCAGGTATAAAACCTTCTGGATAATTTTGATTGTTTTTATTAGAAATTTCTAACACAATTGGCTGAATAGCATATTTATGATCTGGATTTAAATTATCACCAGTTCTTTGTAGATTTTCAGAATCATATAAAGTAATAGAGCCAACTTGTTTACCAACAGTTGTAGTACCTACTATTTTTACATCTATATAAGGACTTAAAGCATTAATTACTAATTCTGAAGCAGAAGCTGTACTTCCAGAAACAATAAAATAAACACTTGTTAAATTCAAATTATTTATAGTTTGTTTTATAGAACCATTTTCTATTTCATTTGTAAAGTTATTTATAAACCTATCTGCAGAAACTGCAGCTTGTACTTTTTCGTTCCAAACTTCTTTAGAATACAATTGCCCGTTAAATTGACCGGTAATCATAGATCCTAAATAAGTTGCGGTTCTAACAGAACCACCACCATTGTAGCGTAAATCTATAATTAACTCATCTACATTTGAAGATTTAAAAGTGCTAAAAGCTGCATTTAATTCGCCATCATAAGAACTTGCAAATTGATTGTATAGCAAATAACCTATTTTTTTACTTCCATCAGTAATTATTTTAGAAACTGCTATCGGGTTTTCTTGAATTTGTACTTTATTTAAATCAGCAGAACCTCCATTTGAACTTGGGTTTCCTGCATTATAGTCAGCAAAATTAGCAGTGTAATTGGTGTTACTACTAAATAGTAAACCTGTGTAATTGGTATCTGTAAGTTGTGTTCCGTTTATACCGTTAAAAATCATTCCACGTTTAACACCTTTGTTATCTGCATCAGAATTAGGAACAACATAACGTACATAACCATAGATATTTACAGCACTATTCTCGTACCTTTTTAGGCCAAACTCCATTCCATTGCTTAAGTTTATTCCTTGAAAAGAGTTTTCTAATTCAACATAATCATCAACAATCCAAGAAAAACGATCATTTGGTTTCTTTAATAAGCTTTCAAATACACTTCCTTGAGAAGAATATCCTCTAAAATGTGTGTACAAATCACTAAAAGTAGTAAATCTGTTATCTGCTAAATTTGGTATGTCTTTCTGCCAAAAGTAATAAGCATTCATACCTTTCCAAATGAAGTAATTCGCGTCATCACTTACGCCTGGTTTTATAGTATCTTCAGCTTCTCTATTTGTACAAGCTGCTAATAAAAGGATGATTGCCAATAAACTGAACTATATAATTTTTTTCATTCTAATTTGTATTTGGTAAATTCTGTTTTATAAAAACTCCGTTATCTGTTACTCTTTGCGTATCAATACTATTGTAAATAAATTCAAAATTATTGGGGTTACAATTAGAAGTACCAATAGTTCCTGAAGAAACGTAATTTAAAACACGGTCTAAAATAGGATCTGATGTTTCACCTAAAACACCTAAATTTAAAATATCTTCATTTGTACAAAGATCTATTGTAGGTGTAAATCCGTTTGTATATGTTTCGTCGTTTTTATTCAGAAAACTTAACACTATAGGCTGTAAAGCCACTGTATGTGTTTCATTTCTATTAATAAAATCATAATCTTCAGAATTATACAAAGTAATAGCACCTGTATTATTTCCTGCAGTTTGATTCCCAATTACATGTACCGTAATATGTGATTTTAAACTATTAATTAATAATTCAATTGCAGATGAACCTGTAAAATTATTTCCATTTAATACAATATAAACGTCTGTTAAATTTAAACTATTAATATTTGTAGTTGGGTTTAATTTTAATGGAAACTTGGTAATTAAAGAATCTGGTTGATTTGCCAAAAACCAAGGTTGAGCTTTAGAATTCCATTCTTCTTTTATAATTGTTTCACCTGTAAATTGCCCAGTTATCATGGCTGCAATTTCCGATACGTTTTTAGCAAAACTTCCGCCACCAACATTATACCTTAAGTCTAAAATTAATTCGTTAACAGATTGATTTTTAAAACTTAAAAACGTGTTATTTAAATCGTTGATGTAATTGGTAGAGAAGTCATTATTATACATTAAATAACCAATATTGTCTGTATTTATAGCAAACGTTTTTTCTAAAGAAATTGGAGCGTAATTATAAGTAAGTCTTTCTAAAGTAACTTGTTTTGTATTTGGTGTAATTATAATTCCATCAAAATCTACCATTTCTAAAATGATGGTTGAAGTTGTTGGAAAAAGTAAATTTAAATAATTATCTCTTGTTAATTGAATACCATCAACAGCGTTAAAAAACTCACCTCTTTCAATGTTTTTTGTTGAAGCATCAGAATTTGGTAAAATATGAGAAACATAACCTAAAACATTTTCTGTATTTCCAGGTTCTGCTGTAAGGCCAAACTCCATTCCGTTAGTATCTGCAGTTCTTAAAGGAACAACATCTAAATTTGTATAATCTTCAATTAAGGTCGATTTTGTGTCGGAAGTAATTAATAAACTTGAAAAAAGTGAATTGTAATCTGTAAAACCACTTAAAAAAGCATTTAATTGTTGATCAGAATTAAAACGCCTGTCAGATAAATCTGCTATTTCATTTTGATGTAAGTAATAAGCGTTTAAACCTTTCCAAACAAAATCTTGTACTATTAAATTATCAGGTACCTGATAATCTTTAGAACAATTAAAGAATAATGAGGTTATAAACAGTATTGAAACTATTTTAAAGAAATTTTTCATTCAAGTTTTTATAATAAGTTATCGTAAAACTAACGCAATATAAAGAGAATTAGTATTATTTTCGATTCTATTGTAACAAATTAAATAGTTACTCGTCGTAAAGATGTAAACCCAATAATAAGAAAGGTAACAATTATAGGTTTGCAAACAAAAATCAACCAAAACGAAATGAACCAGTCAGACTTTTTAAAAGTTGTTTTACCGTTTAAAGACAAAGTCTTCCGATTAGCGAAAAGGCTTTTAGTTTCTAGAGAAGAAGCTGAAGATGCTACGCAAGAATTGATTTTTAAATTATGGAAAAGCAAAGAAAAAATAGCTGATTACAAGAATGTTGAAGCATTTGCAATGACCATGACAAAGAATTATTGTTATGACAGGTTAAAATCTAAACAAGCAAGTAATTTAACGCTTGTACACAGTAATTATAAAGAAAAAGAAACGTCTTTAGATAAAAAAATTGAACATCAAGATAGTGTAAACCAAGTACACAAATTGATAGAAGATTTACCAGAACAACAAAAAATTATTATTCAATTAAGAGATATTGAGCAATATGATTTTGAAGAAATCTGTAAAATGGTGGATATGAAACCAACAGCAGTAAGAGTAGCGTTATCTAGAGCAAGAAAAACAATAAGGGAACAATTAATTAAAAAACACAACTATGGAGTTAGCTAACATAGAAAGATTAGTAGAAAAATATTTAAACGCAGAAACTTCTTTGCAAGAAGAAGCAACCTTAAAAAACTATTTTACAGAAGGTAATGTAGCACCACACTTGCAAGAATACGAATATATGTTTAATTATTTTGCAGTATCTAAAGATGAAACTTTTACAAAAACCATTCAGTTAGAACCAAAGAAATCTAAAAGAAGAAACTTAAAATGGTTATCTGTAGTTGCATCAGTAGTACTATTGTTTAGTGTATTTATTGGTAATAATCAATACAAAAAACACCAAGCAGAAAAACAGTTTGCGCAAGTAAGCAACGCGTTAAAAATGTTATCTAATAATCTTCAAAAAGGAGAACAAGCGGTAGCAACTTTATATACGTATGAAAACACAGTAAATAAAATATTAAAATAAACCAAGTAAAAATAATAAAACCAAGTAAACACAGAAATTATGAAAAAAATAATAGTATTAATAGCGTTAGTAATTGCACCAATGATAACCAACGCACAGTCATTTTTTGATAAATTAGAAGATATGGACGGAGTAGATGTGGTAGTAGTTACCAAAGATGCTTTTGAAATGATATCTAAATTCAAAAATGTAAAAATTGAAGATAATGAAACGCTTAAGGTTTTTCAAATGATTCAAGAATTGAAAGAATTAAAAGTTTTCTCTACAAACGATGCAGGTATTGCAGATAAAATGGATGGAATGGTAAAAACTGCCATTAAAAAAAGCAACTTAACAGAGTTTATGCGTGTAAAAAGCGATGGTTCTAGAGTTAAAATTTACATGAAAACGGGTAAGAATAAAGATTATGTAAGTGAAGTATTAATGTTTGTAAAAGGGATTAATAAGAAAACGAAAGAGAATGTAGATTCTGTAATTATTTCTTTAACTGGTAACATAGATATTAATAAATTATCTGATTTAGCAGACACATTCTCAAAGGATAAAAAGTAATAACCTAGATTTTAAAGCCGGGTTTTTATAGCTCGACTTTATATTTAATCAAAATATATACAATGAAAAAATTAACCACCATATTATCTTTAGTATTTTTAGTCTTAATGGTAAGTTCTTGTAAGAATGAAAAATCATTACAAAGTTACTTGGTAGACTCTAGTGCTAAAGAAGATTTTATGACAGGCGATTTACCTGTTGGCTCTATGTTAACAACTAAAGCAGATGTTTCTGATGATGTAAAAGAAACCATTAAAAGTATCAAGAAAATTAATGTTGCTTTCTTAAAGAAAACAGCAGATAATGATGCAGCATACGAAACTGAAAAAGCAAAACTGAAAAGCATTTTTGCAGATAATGACACTTATAAAACACTAATGTCTATGAAGGCAAAAGGTATGAATGTAAAAGTTTATTATTCGGGAGATACTGAATCTATAGATGAAGTAATTGCTTTTGGTTACGGAAAAGAAGCTGGAGTAGGAGTTGCAAGATTATTAGGAGAAAACATGAATCCTGCAAAAATTATAGAAATGATGAACAGTGTAAATGTAGATGGAGACAATTCTTCAATCGAACAATTTGCTAAAATGTTCAATGTAAAATAAACGCTTTCACATATTTATAAAAGCCACAATCTTATTTAGATTGTGGCTTTTATTATTTGTTTTGGTATACTTTTTGAAATTAACTAGTCATTAACAGCTTCAACCTATTTATTTCTTATTTTTGAAGCTTGAAGAAAATGATATTTATGAAGATTCAAAAAATACTGTTATTTGTTTTTGTGTTACTTACAACTTTTGGTTACTCGCAAAACTCATATAGAGCAGAAAATGATAAAGTCCATAGTTTAGTACATACAAAATTAAAAGTCGATTTTAATTTTGCTAAAAAACAGCTAAATGGTGAAGCTTGGGTAACAGCAAAACCACATTTTTACGCAACTAACAAAATTACTTTAGATGCAAAAGGAATGATCATTCATCAAGTTTCTTTAGAAAATAAAAAATTAGAATATTTTTATAATCATTTTGAGTTAGTTATCGATTTACCTAAAGAATACAGTAGAAACGAAGAATTTACATTATATATAAAATATACTGCACGCCCAGAAAAAATAAAACAGAAAGGGAGTAAAGCAATTACATCTGCCAAAGGTTTGTACTTTATAAATGCAGATGGCGCAGACAAAAACAAACCCACACAAATCTGGACACAAGGAGAAACTGAAGCAAGCAGTTGCTGGTTTCCAACCATAGATTCTCCAAATCAGAAAACTTCTCAAGAAATTTATATTACGGTTCCAGATAAATACAAAACACTTTCTAACGGAAAACTAGTCAATCAAACTAAAAACGGAGCCAACCGTACAGATTATTGGAAATTTGATCAAAAACATGCACCGTATTTATTTTTTATGGGAATTGGGGAATATGAAATCATTAAAGATTCGTACAAAAATATTCCGGTAGATTATTATGTAGAAAAGGAATACGCGCCGTATGCAAAAGATATCTTCGGAAAAACGCCAGAAATGATGGGGTTTTTCTCAAATATTTTAGGTGTAGAATACCCTTGGAACAAATACAGTCAGATTGTTGGTAGAGATTACGTTTCTGGAGCTATGGAAAACACAACCGCTGTAATTCATTCAGAAAAAGCATATCAAAAACCAGGGCAATTAATTGATGAAAACGTACAAGAAAACACCATTGCGCACGAATTGTTTCATCATTGGTTTGGCGATTTAGTAACATCAGAAAGTTGGTCTAATCTTACCTTAAATGAATCTTTTGCTAATTATAGCGAATATCTTTGGCGAGAACATAAATACGGAAAATTAGATGCAAACATGCATTTAAATGAAGATACAGAAATGTATATGAATGGTCAGAATTTCGACAAACATTTGGTGCGTTTTAATTACGATGACAAAGAAGATATGTTCGATTTGGTGAGCTACAATAAAGGTGGCGCTATTTTACACATGTTGCGAAATTATTTAGGAGACCAAGCATTTTTTGAAGGCTTAAAAACCTATTTAAACCAATACAAATACAAATCTGCAGAAGTACATCAATTGCGTTTGGTTTTTGAAGAAGTAACAGGTAAAGATTTAAACTGGTTTTTTAATCAGTGGTATTTTGGTGCTGGTCATCCAAAAATTGAAATTTCTTACGATTACAATACCATACAAAAGAAGGTAACTGTTAACATTATTCAAATGCAAGCAGCTTCTTTTAAGTTTCCTTTTGCAATCGATATTTTCGAAAACGGAAAAAGAACGCGTCATACTGTTTTTGTAGACGGAAAAGATGCATCCTTTACATTTCCCTATATAAAACAACCTACATTTATTCAAGTAAATGCAGATGGCGTTGTGTTATGTGAAATTAATGAGAATAAAGTATTAAGCGATTATATTTTTCAACTGAAAAACGCAGAAAACTTTGCACACAGAAAAGAAGCTTTGTTAGAAGTAATAAAAAAGCAAGAAGAAAAAGTTGCATTTAACGCAGTTTCTAATGCTATGAATGATACTTCCTATAAAATTAGAATTTTAGCATTAGAAAATATTGACTTAATTAACAAGTTTTCTAAAAAGAAAGACATTCAAAAAATAATACGAATTGCAAATAACGATTCAAAAACTTTGGTACAAGCTGCAGCTATAGAAACGTTGGGTAAATTAACGGATCCTATACTGAAATCTGTTTTTGTTAAGGAGTTAGATAGTAAATCTTATGCAGTTTTAGGTAAAGCCTTGGTTGCATTGTATTATGTAGACAAACCTTTGGCAATTGCAAAATCTAAAGAATTGCCAGACGAAGTAAGACAGATTTTAGCAACACCTTTAACACGTATTTTTATTGAAGAAAATGATGTAACAGAACTACCTTTTATCGCAAAAAACGTATTGTCTGGTATGTTTTTGACTGGAGATGATGCAACAAAAGTAATTTTTAAAAAAGCATTTAAACAAATTTCTGAAAGCAATAATACAGAAGCCATACAGAATTTAGTAGATGATATGGTGGTAAAAGGAAACCAATTTAAAGGTTTCAATTTCGATAAAGTAGTTATTAATTTAATGCGAAAAATGATTGAATACCAGCGTATTAAAGAAACAAAAAACAGACCTAGGAATACAGAAATCATTAAAGAAGCGATGGCGAAGTTATTGTAGGTTTTTATTAAATTTATTTCTACTAAATTATAATCTATGACAGCTGCCCAACTTATAAGTACTATTTTTTTACCATTATCTCTTGCAATAATTATGTTTGGAATGGGAATGACTTTAATTCCTGCGGATTTTACAAGAATTATAAAATACCCAAAAGCAATTTTAATTGGACTTACAAATCAACTTATAATTTTACCAATTATTGGTTTTTCTTTAGCAGTAGCTTTTGATTTAAATCCAATTATGGCTGTAGGATTAATGATTTTAGCAACTTGTCCAGGAGGACCAACAAGTAACCTAATTACACAAATTTGTAAAGGAAACATTGCTTTATCTGTTACATTAACTGCTATTGCTAGTATTATTAGCGTACTTACAATACCGTTTATTTTATCTTATGCATTGGCTTATTTTGGTTCAAATACCAATATTGCTATTAAATTACCAATTTTAGACACCATTTTACAAATTATGGTAATTACAGTTATTCCTATTTCTTTAGGAATGCTTATTCGTAAGTTTAAAACCAGTTTTGCAAAAAGAATGGAAAAGACAATGCGTATTGCATCAACCGTAATTTTTATTTTAGTTTTTATTGCGGTGTTGGCAGCAAACTATAAGTTAATAGGAACCGCAATGAAAGAAGTAGGTATGGTTACATTGTTCTTAAATTTAATAACGATGGCAATTGGTTACTTAACTGCTAGACTATTTAAATTAGATTTAAAAAATTCCATTTCAATTACTATTGAAAGTGGTATTCAAAACGGAACACTTGCATTTGTTATAGCAACAACTATTCTAAACAATGTAGAAATGGGAATTCCTACAGGAGCATATTCTATTTGGATGTTTATTACGGGAGGAATTTTAATGTGGCAATTGAGCAAAAGAAAAAACGTAGAATCTGTATAATTAGCTAACGGTTAGTATAAGAATAGTAGCGAATTTCAAGGCACGAATCTTTCAATTTAGCACTAAAACCGCTATTATTTTTATACCGTGTTACGTGCTGGCTATTCTGTTTTTCCGTTCTACTGATAGCGTTGGCAAGCCATACTCTTTTGCAGTTTTGCCTTGTGCTGTTGGCTTTTTTGAACGAAACGTAAGTTCACGAACACCTTAAAGTAAAAATATAAAAGACGTGAGTAATTGAAAATGTGTATGGCTTATGCGTTGGCTTTATTTACGCCAACCCAAATATATAGTAATTCTGCCACACAAAATGGTTTGCCATCATCAAGTGGTTCAAAAGTTATTTTAAATTTTGCTCCAGAATGATTCTGTTTGTTAAATGAGGAAAGAAAAACTAAACGGACTTGAAATTCTTGATCTACTTTAAGTGCTTGAGGAAATCGGACATTATTAAGTCCGTAGTTTATACGTGCTTTTGCATCAGTAACATTAAACAACTTATTTATAATATTCGGAATCATTCCTAACAATAAAAATCCGTGAACTATTGGAGTTCCATACTGAGATTCTTTTTGACACTTATCTTTATCAGTATGAATCCATTGTGTGTCTCCCAGAAGATTTGCAAATTCGAGTACATTTTTGAAAGGAACTGTACTAACTGGAGTAAGTCCAATCAAAAAGTCGGGTTCAGAATTATTTAATTCTTTTATTGTTGTTTTCATCATTTTTCTTTATAATCTGGTTCATTTTTAGTTGAATTGATAAAATATGAGCCTGTTAGTAATATGGTAGAAGCAATTACAGATTGCATCGTAAACTCTTCCTTTAGAAAAATAGCACCTAATAGTACCGCAACAATCGGATTCACTAATGCTTGAGTAGATACTTTATGTGGTGCAACATATTTTAGTAAATAATTAAAAGCCAAATAGGCAATTAAACTACCGAAAATTATTAGAAATAGCATTGATACAATTACATCGGTATTTATATTAAGTTCGTTAAAATTAGGTTTCTCAATAAGTAAACTAATCAGTAAAAGGATACTACCTGCGGAGAACATCTGTACACCCGAAACCCAATAAAAGGTGTTATGACTATTTTTTGATTTTGTTCTCGAAACAAATATAAGCCCTAAACTCCAAGCCGTTATGGAACATAGTAATACTGCTAAAACCCATTTTTGTTGATGAAGTATGTTTAGCGATCCTTGATTAATGAGTAGATACATTCCCAAGACTCCTAAAAAGATACCAACCCAAGATTTTGTTTGAATTCTTTTTCTATAGAGTAATCGCATAAGCAACAATATAATTAATGGTTGTGATGCAAATGCCATTGCCACAAAACCACTATCAACATATTTTAATACCCAAACAAGCAAGCCGTTTCCAAGGGTTATTAAAAGGATTCCTGCTATTATTGCGTTTTTAATTTCAGACCGAGAAGGTAACGTATTTTTAGAAAAATGAGCAATAATAAATAATAGTATTCCTGCTATTACAAATCGAATTCCGACCCATAAAAATGGCGGAATTTCCTGCATTACACCTACTTTATTGAATAAGTAGGTTGCTCCCCAAAAAATATAGATAGCAAAAAAGGATGCTATAATTAACCAAGTATTGTTTTTAAATTTCATTATTATATTTAGATAATCCGTTCAAGTGTTTATTTAAAAACAGGTCGCATAAAACTACGTTCATAATTGATGATACATCTAGTTTTAGCAGCATATTCAAAAGCCTCAATGCATTCTGCATCTTTAAAACTATCCTTTCTATACTTTTCGTAGGTTGCCAATGAAGGAAAACTAAATAGTGCAACTGCCATATCATTTGTTCCTTCATGAGGTAGAAAATAGCCGTGATGTGTTCCTCCAAATTTATTTACTAATGGAATCCATTTTTTAGCATAGATTTCAAATTCTTTCAATTTATAAGGGTCAATTTTGTAATTTAGGTAACAGGTTATCATAATTTTATTGTTTTAGTTATTTATATTGATTACATCTATAAATTCATCTACTTTAGATTCTTCAGTTGCCCAAGATGTTACTAAACGTAGTATTGTAAACTCATCATTTATTTTACTCCATCTGTAAAATTCAAAATTCTTTTCTAATTCTGTAATTAATTGGTTTGGTAGTATCGGAAATATTTGATTGGATGTAGATGCTGATGACATTTTATACCCGTTTGCTTGTATTGATTCTGAAAGTTTTGATGCCATAATATTAGAATGCTTTGCCAAATCAAAAAATAAATCATCTTTAAATAATTCTAAAAACTGAATACCTAATATTCGTCCTTTAGATAGCATTGCACCTCTTTGCTTGATGTGAAATGGAAAATCTTCTTTCAGTTTATCATTGGTAATAATGATGACTTCACCAATCAAAGCACCGTTTTTAGTACCTCCTATAGTAAAAATATCGGTAAGATTAGCAATATCTGATAACGAAATATCATTATTAGATGCTGTTAATGCAGAACCTAATCTTGCTCCATCTAAAAAAAGGTATAGATTGTTTTTTTTACAGAAATCGGATAAATTGGTTAATTCAGATTTTGTGTAAATAGTACCAATTTCTGTAGCATTAGAAATATAGACCATTTTAGGTTTTACAACGTGAGCACCAAAATCGTGTTCTTTCAGTACTTCTACAATGTCCTCTTTGGTTAGTTTTCCGTCACTTGAAATTACCGAATTTATTTTATGCCCTGTCGCTTCAATTGCTCCTGCTTCTCTCAAGGTAATATGCCCTGTATTTGCCGAAATAACCGATTCGTGAGATTTTAATGCTGCTGAAATGATAATTAAATTTGCTTGTGTGCCGCCAGAAACAAAAAAGACATCAAGGTTTTGATTACCTATTTTGTCTTTAATTAGTTTTTTTGCTGTATTGGAATAATCATCATCTCCATAAGGCGTTTGTTGTGCCATATTAGAACTTACCAAAGCATCTAATACTTTTGGGTGTGCGCCTTCGCTGTAATCATTTAAAAAACTGTATTTCATATCATTGGATTGTTTCAATATTTATATTTCTAGAATTATAGATGTATTATATAAAAAAATTAGAGTTCTATTTTTAAGAAATCAATATACGCTTCAATCATTTTCTCGTCTCTTTTATAATACGTCCATTTACCTTTTCTTGTTGAGATAATTAAATTTGCTTTTTCCATTTGTGATAAATAGGTAGAGATTGTAGATTGTGATAATGCAGCCTTTTCTTGTATATTACCAACACAAACACCAATTTGAAAACCATCTGCAAGTAACTGATAAGGAAAATTATCTTCAGGTTTTTTCAACCATTCTAATATGTTCAATCTGGTTTGATTGGAAAGTGCTTTGCTGATTTCTATAATATCCATACTGTAAATATATACATATCTATATAAGTAGATGTGTTATTTCAAATAAAAGTAGAATTTTGTTATTATTTTAGGATTAATTCCTTTCTTAATTCATAATATTCTACTGTTTCATCATATTTCAATAATACTTTCTGTGCATTTTCAGGTATATAGGCTTTTTTATAATTTTCACCAGCAAAAGTCTTGACAGCATCAAGAGATTCGAATTGAATAATGACAAAGAATTCTACTTCATCCTTTTTGTTTTGGGTAGAAATACTGACCTTTTCTAATCCAATAACTCCTTTCTTTTTTAACGCAGGAAATATTTCATTAATAAGCATATCTTCGTAGATAGGTGCATTTTCTATAGTAGTCCAACCTTTCCAGGTTCGTATAATTTTTAATGTTGTATTCATAATTGAAGTCTTAAAATTTTGTTTTAAAAATAATCATTTTCTTGAGAAAAATAATGCAATCTAAAATAAAAAAAGAGATCATCAAAAGTATCTATTTTAAATGATCTCCTTTAGTTATTGATTATTTAATTGATTTTAGAACTCTAAATCAGCAATTAAATCAAATTCGTCATATATAGCCTTATCTTTTAGATTCTCGAAAAAACTCGTAGAACCATACTTAACATCAAATTTACTTCTATCTATTTTAAGATTAGCCGTTGCTTTGTTTCCATAGACTGATATACAAAATGTGATAGCATTTGTTTTTCCTTTAATGGTTAGATTACCTGTTGCAGTATATGAATTTTTACCTACTAATTTAATATCATTAAACACTAAAGTTGCCGTTGGAAATTTCTCCACTCCAAAAAAATCATTCGATTTTAAGTGACCTTCTAACTTCCCTTTGTATTCACCTTCCATTTCGGTATTTTTAATAGACTTCATATCTATTACAATCTCTCCGCCAGATAATTTATCTTCAGAAAATGTTAAAGAACCTGACTGAATAGCAATAGTTCCTTGATGAGAACCAGTTACTTTATAACCTTTCCAGGTTACCTTACTGTCTTCCGTTTTAATTGCTTTTTTCTCGTTGTTTATTGTGGTGAACGATAAAGTAATAAACGTCATTACTAATATTGCTATCGAATTTTTAATTAATTTTTTCATTTTTAAATCACATACCATTACGTAAAGATACTTTGTAGTTTTTTAAACTTTAATAGTTAAACTTCCCATTATTATTTTTACGATTTTCTTTAGTAGGAATTTCTTCTATTGTATCCCAATGCTCTACAATTTTTCCGTTTTCTATTCTGAATAAATCATAAAATGATACGTGTTTTTTTAAGAATTCACCTTCCGAAATTGATAAAACAAAATTTCCTTCTCCAAGTATTTTATGGTTATTCGTAAATTTCATTGGCATTCCTGCTTTGGCTAATTCTTCTAATGCTTTGCCTAAACCGTCTAATCCATCTCCAACATTAGGATTGTGTTGTAAATAGGTTTCAGTTGAAATGTAATCAGTAATTTTTGATGGATTTGCACCCATTAAAACATCTACTACAAAGTTTTTTACCAATATTTTGTTTGCTTTCGTTTTATCTAAATCAATAATATCGGTTGTACCATCAAATTGAGTTCTCCCTGAAACAGTTTTATCAACAATTTCCTGTAAATTATCCCAATGTTCTACAATTAAACCATCTTCAAATTTGAATACATCAAATCCTGCTTTTGGTCCAAAAAAATTATACTTTGTGTGTGCAAATACATAGTTGCCATCTTCAAATACTCTTATTACTTCTACCTTTGCACTTCCTTTTGGCAATTGACTTAAAACTTGTCCAAAACCTGCCAATCCATCGCCAACTGCTAAATTGTGTTGTGTATATTTATTTGGGTTAATATATGATACTGGTTTTGTATCACCATTTTCGATACTGTTAAGTAGTTCAACTACTTTTACTTTTTGTTTGTTACTTTTTGTTACCATTTTTATTTCCTTTTTATTTGTTACTGAATCTTTTTTCTGCGAAGTAGAACAAGACCAAATTACTGTAGATAGTGCAACGCCCATTAAAATATTTTTTACCATAATTATTTGTTTTTAAATTAGAGTACAAAAGTAGAATGAAAGCAGAAAACTGAAAAGGTGTAAAATTTACAAATAATGGTGAAAATGGAACAATTATAGTTTAATGTAGTGTAAAAAGGGGGTGTTTGTGTTTCTTTTGAAACACTGAAGGTGTTATCTTTTCTTTATTTTTAAAGAATTTGATAAAATTGGTAGGTTCATCAAAACCTAAATCATATGTGATTTCAGATATTGAATATTTTGAGTTAATTAACATTCGTTTTGCCAACAAAATAATGTATTCACTTATAAACTGCTTAGCACTTTTGTCAATAATTTTTCTTATTGCTAAATTTAATGTCTTGGGACTTATAGACTGTTTGTCAGCATAAAATTTAACGCTTTTCTGCTCTCTATAATGCTCTTTAAGGTCTTTTTTAAACTGAATAAAACGTTGATAATAGATGTTTTGTAAAAGTAAATTTTCCTGTTTGGATTGAACTATTTCTAATAAAATGATTTCTAAATATTTTTTTAAAATATCGGATTTCATTTTCTTGGTAGAAATGATAGTAGATTTAATTTGTGAAATTAATAAATCAATTTCATTTAATAACTCAGCATTTAAAGAAAGGGTTGGATTGCCAATATTTTGCTCAAATACTTGTTCGATTAAAAAATCGTTTTCAAGAAATGAATTTGTGAACAGAATTACATTTCCTTCAGTTTTTTCAATGTTTTTAAAATAATGAATTTGCTCGTTTGAAATAAAAAAAATACTACCTTTTTTGATGTCATATTCTTTAAAATCAATAAAATATTTCCCGTACGAGTTTGTAAAATAGAAAATACCATAAAACTCCTGCCTATGTGGTAGCGATAGTTTTGATTTGCTTTTTTTATAAATAGCAGGCATTGATGTTAGTTCAAAATCTAAATTCTGACTACTATTAAATTTATATTTTGGTGTTTTTTTGCTCACAACTTTATACGATTATTGAACTAAACAATTTATACTTTTCTCTTATGTTTATTACTGAATTAAAAATAAGAAAATAAAGGGAAAAATAAGACCAATTAATGTTAATATCCATTCTCTTTTCTTAAAACTATACTTGCCTTTAGAAATAAACATTCCTGTTATTGCAATGATTAACATTGCAATTCCAAAGATATCTATCTGTAAACCAAATCCACCATTTACTCGTTGATTTATGTAGTATTGTCATTTGCCCTAAAACAGGAATGGTTTTTACATAATCAATTTCGCCAACCCCTGTTTTTGCATCAATATTTACAAATGCATCATTAAGATATAGCCGTATATCATTATCTCTATTTTATAATTTTCATTGATGTTTTTATCAGTTAAAGCCTTTCTAAAAAAATCATCTGTAATCAATAATTCATCTTTGGGTAAATCAAACTAAATAGCGTCTGTTTGAACTGTATATTCTTGAGGATCTATATCTACTCTGTGATTCAAAATAATCCCAGATGCCGAGAAAGCAATAATTAAACCTAAGAAAAAACAGGCTAAATCTCTGTGAATTAATCGGTTCCAATATGCTTTACTTTTTTTCATAATTATGTTCTTTTGTTGTTTGAAATTTACGGTATTAGCACCAAGAGTCCTGTTAAAAGTATAAGTATTGTAATCTTAATCCATTTTACTTTTTTCCAGAAGATATTTGAGTTTAAAAATTGCCTTAATTTCCCTGAAACAATCGCAATAATGCTAAAAACTAAAAATGTTTGTATCATAAATAGTATTCCTAAAATAATTATTTGTACGGAAAAAAGAAATCCATCTTTACTGACAAATTGAGGTAGAAAGGCAATAAAAAATAAGGTTACTTTAGGGTTTAATACATTCATAATAAACCCTTTTTTGTATAACGGAAACCATTTTTCATTGATGTATAAACCGATTGCTTGATTGGATATATTTACCGTAGTCGTTTCTTCATTGTATGTTAAATAGGCCAAATAGAGTAAGTATATTGCTCCAAATATTTTTATGCCATTAAATACATAAGGCGATTGTTGTACGAGAACTGATAAAGCTGTTGCTATTACAATGGTGTGTATAATGATACCTGATGCTAAACCTGCGGAAAATGATAATTCCATTTCTTTTACCTTTGGTAATGCTTTCGTTTAGTACAAAAACATTGTCAGGGCCAGGCATTAACGATAGTGTTATGGATGCCAATAAAAATGATATGAGTAACTCCATTTCCATAGTTTATGATTTTTATTGTCCAACTATTGCCGTAATTTCAATTTCTATCAAACAACCAAAATGTAATTCACGAGTGGGAATGATACATCTTGTAGGTTTATGTTCTTGAAAGAAAAAACTATATCGTTCATTGACTTTATCCCATAGTTCAATGTTCGAGATATAAACTCGTACTTGTAATATCTGCTTTTTAGAACTTCCTGCTTCGGTTAATACGCTTTCAATATTTTTTAGCACTAAATCTGTTTGCTCTTCAATGGATAAAGGAATAGTTTTTGTTTTTTGATCAATTGGAAGTTGCCCAGAAAGATATAATAGTCCGTTATGTTCAATACATTGCGAATAATGTCCGTTGGCTTTAGGCATTTTTGGAGTGTCTATTATTTTCATTTTATTGTTTTTTATTATAGTCTCGATATTACCTCACCTTCAAAAGTGGTATAACTTTTCATTGTGTTTCCTGCCATACAAGAATGTACAGGTAAAACCATTAAATAATCACCAATTTTATAATTATCCATATCCTCTTTTGGGACAGCGATAGTTCCGTGTTCTTGTGACAAACTTTTTACATACGTATTTGGAATTAAATCTCCCCAAGAATTAGTTCCTTTTTCAACCACTCTTCCAAATACCAAACCTTCTTTATCTTCCAATCTATCTTTGGAAAAGTGAACACCACCACCGTAAACGATAATTTCAGAACGTTCTTTATGTATTGCAACTATTGGGCAAGCCAAGGCAACTGCAATTTGTGCAATTGAATTTGAACCAATTAGATTTTGAGTGAGGTCGTAAAAAACAAAATTTCCTGGCCTAATTTCATCAACTCCTGAAAAATCTTCAGCAACACTGCAACTTGGTGTATCACCTAATGAAATGATTAGGTTCGGATAACGGATTTTATACTCACTTTTTAGTTTAGCCATAATCATTAAACTTTTAGAATGTTCTTCTTTAATTGTTTCGTGTGTTCTGCATTTGTAGGTATGACCAGCGTGACCCAAAAAACCAATAAAATTTAGTAATGGATTTTCACCTATTTTTTCTAAAATTATTTTGATTAAATCGCTATTATCTGGGCTTATTCCTGTTCGATGATAGCCTACATCCATTTTCAATAAAATATTTGCTTTGAATTTTAAATGCTCACTTAGAAATGATATACTTTCTTTATTTTCTATACAGAGGTTTAAAGTGATGCTTTTTGCCAATGCATTAATTGGTTCAATTTCTAAAATATTTGTTGGGAAAGCAATTGTGATATCATTCCATTGCGTAGAAAAATATTCAGCCATTGATACTGAAGAAACGGTAATTTTCTCTACTCCAGCATCTTTAAACCAAGATCCAACTTCTAATGATTGATGTGTTTTAAAATGTGGTCTAAATTCTAGATTATGTTTTTTTGCTTTTGAAAACATAGTAATGATATTTTCTTTACATTTTTTCTTGTCTAAAATAAGTGTCGGTTTTGTTATCATAATTTTAGTTTTAAATAATATCTTTATATAAAGATACTTTACAAACATACAAATAATATCTTTACGTAAAGATATTATTTGTATGTTTGTTTGTTTTTAAATTTATAAGATATGAATGAAAAAGACTTAATAGATTCATTAATTAGTGGATGGAAAGAAGAGCGACCTGAGTTAGATACATCTGCTATGGAAGTGGTTGGACGTATATTAAAGTTAAGCAAAGTACTTGAAAAAAGAGCAAGTAAATCGTTATCTATTTATAACATTCATTATACGGATTTAGATGTTTTAGCAACCATTAGACGTTCAGGTAAACCTTATGAATTAACACCATCACAATTAATGAAGTCGGTTTTGATAACTTCAGGTGCAATGACAGCCTTATTAAATAGATTGACTAAATTAGACTTAATTTATCGTTCTCCAGATCCAAAAGATGGTCGGATAAAATTAGTCGGTTTAACTAAAAAGGGATTTAAATTAATAGATAAAGCCATTGAAACACGATTTGTTGAGGCGAGTGATGCTATAAAAATTTTAAATAAAACTGAAAATATGGCACTTTCAATTTTACTGAAAAAGTTATTGAAATCTTTGGATTAATTATTTGTTGGTGAGTGTCGGAGAAAAATTGCTCTTTTGGTTTTTTGTGTTTTGACTTTTAGCGTTGGCAAAAACCAAATGTGCAATTTGTGCGGTTGGCTCTTTCTTTTTAGCACGATTTTTCGTCTGTGGTGCTTGCAGGTAACGATTACACGAATATGACGTCGTTTTAATGACTTATATTCATAGTTAACGAAGTTCGGTTTTTTTCAGCAGAAAATCAAAGGGGAAAACACCTGTTTTTATTATCTTTTTTAAATAAGAAAACTTTTGAATCTGTATGTAAAGTCAACCAAATTTTTAGCTACTTTTCCTAATTAAGATAGTATCGAGTTGTCACCGCAGTGTTTATAGATGCAATTAATTATAAATGGTAATAGCAACTTTAATTTATTTTTAATTCAGTGCTTATGTTAATTTCTTTTGATGAATTTTTGTCTTTTAATTTTACAATTAATTTGCAAGGATTATTAATAGTTCCTTCCGTAAAAGTGAGTTTTGCTGTTAATTGATTCTTTAAATCCTTAGGGTTTACTCCCTCTTTTTCATAATCACTCAATAAATTCTTATTTGAAATGATTTTAATTCCTTCACTATCTACAAGATCGATTGAGAAAATCGGAAAAACTTTTTTATTGCTTAATTCCAGACCTTCAATATCATCAAGTATTAATATTAATAAATCTTCGAAATTAACATTTTGGTTAATAACTGGTTGTTTTTTAGTTTCATTCCACAAGTATATTTTTGAATACTCAATTCCTTTGTTTTCTATTTTTAGTAAATTATTTTCTTTTATTGTGAATGGTAATTCATATGTGAATTCTCCTTTGCCTTTATTATCCCAGATGTTAACAAAAACTTTATACTTTTCATTATTTTGATACGGAAAAGTAGATACAAAATTTGCGTATAATTTTAGAGGAAAATGTTCAGTTCCGTTTTCTAAACTTTCCAATAAGTTAGGGTTTGAAAGAACAGTGTCTTTTTTATTCTTTACAATATACATTGAAATTCCTGGAAAGGTTTTATTTTCTAAATTAGTTAAACCAGTAATATTATTAAAAACAAGATTTACTTTTTCGCCAAAAACAAATTCATTTCTTTTCTCAATTTGTCCATTTATTTCTATGATAACATCATCACTTTCAATTCCATTTCCTCTTGAATAAGCTCCAGTAATTAAGTCAGTATTTGCAGATTTATTAAATTGACAAGAATTAAATGTGATAATTCCTAGTATTAAAATTAATATTCTAATTTTCATTACTTGTTTAGGTTTTCTTATTGTTAGTCGTAAATATGAATTTGACGTTATGTTAATGACTTATTATTCGTAGGTAGCGAAGTTCGTTTTTTTTAAGCAGAATATCAAGAGGAAAAATACCAGTTTGTTAATCACTGTATTTTATTTTAGAATAAGTATTTTTAAATTTCAAGTAAAACTAACCATATCAGATAGTATCTTTGCATTTTACAAGAATACATGTCTATAAACACACTTTTAATAACACCACCTTTTACACAATTAAATACCGCGTATCCTGCAACCGCGTATATTAAAGGTTTTTTAGATTCTAAAGATGTAAAAACAACACAGATAGATTTAAGTATCGAGTTGTTTACCGCAGTGTTTACCAAAGAATTTATAGACGCAATTTTTAAACAAGCACAAATGCTTGGTAATAAAGAATTGCCTTTAGTTTGGCAGCAAAAAGAAGACTATATAAATAAAGTAGATTCTGTAATGAATTATTTACGTGTGCAAGAAGTTACGGCAGCGTATCAAATTATGCATAAAGATTATTTACCACACGGACACAGACGTATTAAATTAGACAAAGATTTAAGTGTAGAATTCGGTAAACTAGGTATTTTAGACAAAGCAAAGCACATTGCTACTTTGTTTGTAGAAGAATTGGGCGATTTTATAAATGCCAATGTAGATGAGTTTTTCTCTTTTACGAGGTATGCAGAACAAATTAGTAGAGCAGCTTCTAGTTTTAATACTTTAGACGAATGTTTACAATACGAAACTACGTTAATCGAAGATGAAATGTTGTATTTGTTAGACGAGAAATTACAGCAAGATACGTATGATTTAGTTTGTTTTACAGTCCCTTTTCCTGGTAATTTATTTTCCGCTTTGCGATGTGCGCAATTTATAAAACAAAAATATCTTACTATTAAAATAGGAATGGGTGGCGGTTATTGCAACACCGAATTAAGACGTTTGTCGGATCCACGTATTTTTGATTTTGTAGATTTTATTACTTTAGATGATGGCGAAGGTCCGTTGTTAAGAATCACTGAATTTATTGAAGGTAAAATAGGCGAGGAGTCTTTAGAAAGAACTTATATCTGTAGAGAGAACAAAGTTATATATGCAGATAAGAAACCGAATACTATTTTTCATCATAAAAATTTACCAGCGCCAAGTTATATTGGTTTGCCAACAGAAAAGTATTTGTCTTTTTTAGATGTTATGAATCCGATGCACAGAATGTGGTCAGACGGAAAGTGGAATAAACTCACTATTTCTCATGGTTGTTATTGGAAAAAATGTTCTTTTTGCGATGTTAATCTAGATTATATTAGCAATTACCAAAATACAACTGCTGACGATTTGGTTGATAAAATTGAAAAAATAATATCAGAAACAGGTATTACAGGTTTTCATTTTGTAGATGAAGCAGCGCCACCAAAAATGTTAAGAGCGTTGGCAAACAAACTCATAGAACGTAAAGTTTACATTACTTGGTGGACCAACATCCGTTTTGAGAAAACATTTACTACAGAATTGTGTGCTTTATTATCAAAATCTGGTTGTATTGCGATTACTGGAGGCTTGGAGGTTGCGTCTGACAGGTTATTGGCAAAAATGAAAAAAGGAGTAGATATCGGTCAAGTTGCGAGAGTTACCAAAGCTTTTTCTGATGAAAACATTATGGTACATGCCTATTTAATGTTTGGTTTTCCAACAGAAACTGCCCAAGAAACGATTGACTCTTTAGAAGTTGTGCGTCAATTGTTCTACAACAATTGTATTCAATCTGCATTTTGGCATCAATTTGCCTGTACAAGTCATAGTCCGGTTGGTAAAAATCCAAATGAATTTCAAATAAAGATTATTGGTCCAGAATTTAAAGGTTTTGCAGAGAATGATTTGTATCATGAAGATCCAACAGGAGCAAAGCATCACTTGTATAGCGAAGGTTTAAATTTGGCTTTAAATAAGTATTTAAATTATAAGGGATTTGAGATTCCTTTAGAAGATTATTTTAATTTTAAGGTTCCTAAAATAACTTTAGAAAATAATTTGGTAGCCAATTTTTTAGATTATTAAGAATTATTTTTTATTGTTGAAAATATAATAAAAAAGAAATAATACAAAAGCGAGAATTAAGATGTTTAAGATAATCGTTTTAATTTTATTGTTTCTGTATTTTTTTCTGATTTCTTGTTTCAATACTTTCATTTCAGAATTAGAAATTTTTGGAAACTCTAATTCATAAGTATTATTATTAAAATAATTTTCTTTCTTTTTTTGAAGTTCATATCTTAAAGCCGCTTTTCTATTTTTAGAAGCTTCTTGTCTTTTGATTAACATTGTTAAAGAACCCCAACCATCCATATTAAAATTCTACTTTTTATATTCATCAAAAGTACCATCATTATAAAAAACGACAATACGTTGTATTTTTTTTCCATCACTTTTAGAAGTTTCATTAAATAAAGAAGGAAGAATAGGAGCAGGGTTTTCTGTATTTTTAGGAAAAACACCTTTTCCATTTAACAGCCATTGAATATCAACATCTATAAACTCTGATGTTACTTTTAGAATGAAATCTAAACTTGGTTTATTTCTTCCAGATAGAATATGTGAAATACTAGAACGTTGTACACCAACTTTATCTGCGAATAAAGAAGCAGAAAGTTGATGGAAATCCATTACTTTTTTTAAGCGAGCAGTGAATTCAGAAGTGTTTACCATTGTAATTGTTTAATATTTTACAAATGTAAACCTTCTGTGATTAGCTACAAAAGGAATTAACTTTAAATATAAAAAAGCGTCGTAATAAATTAAAGTAAAACTTTATGTAAACCCCATAAACACTTAAAAAAGAATTAACTAATGTTTATGTATAGTGAAAATCAATTCAAGTAATCTTATAAATGTCTATTTGTAACATTAAATAAGTAGGTTGTTTACAAAAGTAACAGACCTACAAACATCTACAGATTACATTTGTAATAATTCTACAATTTACAATTGTAACTTTTTCGTTTGTTAACAAATGTGAATGCTGTATTTTTGACAAATATTATTAGCAATAAAAAAATGAAAATACTTACTGAAGAATTTTTAGAGAACATTTATAAAGAACAAAAAGAGACTTCACTTTACGGAAAGTGGATTACTTTTAATGATATTAAAAAAATATTTACTAAATATCAATCTGTATTTCAAGTTTCAGAAATAGGAACTTCTGAAGAAAACAGACCAATTATGCGATTGAAAATTGGTAACGGAAAAAAGAAGATTTTAATTTGGTCTCAAATGCACGGAAATGAAAGTACGGGCACAAAAGCAGTTTTTGATCTTTTTAATTGTTTCTTAAATGCTGATAAAAAAGAATTTTCAATCCTTTTAAAGGAATGCACGTTAGTTTTTATACCAATGTTAAATCCAGATGGTTCGCAAGCGTACACAAGAGTAAATGCTAATAATGTAGATTTAAATAGAGATGTTGTAGATAGAGTTGCTAAAGAAAGTGTACTCTTAAGAAGTATTCTAGAAGAATTTAATCCGCAGTTTTGTTTTAACCTTCACGATCAAAGAACCATATTTAGTGTTGAAGGAACTAAAAACCCAGCTACTATTTCTTTTTTAGCACCTTCAGAAGAAATTACAAGAGAAATTACAACAGGTAGAAAACAAACCATGAATGTTATTGTAGCTATGAATAAAATGCTACAAAAGATTATTCCTAATTTTGTTGGTAGATATACAGACGAATTTTACCCAACTGCAACAGGAGATAACTTCCAAAAACTAGGTTACAATACAATTTTAATCGAATCTGGGCATTACCCGAATGATTATAATAGAGAAGAGTCTAGAAAATATACTTTTTATTCTTTGCTTCAAGGAATTTGTCATATTGCAAATTCATCAAATTTTGATGATTATGAAGAATACTTTAATATCCCGAATAATGACAAGATTTTCTATGATGTAATTCATAGATATGCGGACTCAAAAAATGATAAAGCATATCAATATGAAGATAAAATAATTGATAATCAATTAGTTTCAAAATTGAAGAAAATTGACGAAAAAGTGTTAAAATTACATATTGGACACAACGAAATCGTTTTCGAAGGCTCTAATTTTTAGATATTTCTCATATTTTCGATTGATTAACTAAATTTTATTCATAAATTTGTAGAGTTAAATGAATAATACGCAAAAAAAATGAAAAAATTTATATTAGACGAAATTGATCATCAGATTTTAGACATTTTAATTGAAAATGCAAGAACACCTTTTACAGATATTGCCAAACAATTATTAGTTTCTGCAGGAACAATTCACGTTCGTGTTAAAAAGATGGAAGATGAAGGTATTATTCAAGGTTCTACTTTAACTTTAAATTACGAAAAAATGGGCTATTCATTTATAGCACATGTTGGTATATTTTTAGAAAAAACATCTATGACACAGAACGTTATAGACAATTTAAGAAAAATATCTAACGTAACTGTTGCTTATGTAACTGCAGGAAAATATAACATTTTCTGTAAAGTAAGAGCAAAAGGAACCAACGACGCCAAAAATATTATTTATGCAATAGATGATGTACCTGGTGTAAATAGAACCGAAACAATGATTGCTTTAGAAGAAAGCATTAATGATAAAAAGAGAATGATGCACGCAATCTTTAAGGAATTGTAGACTTACATTTATTTTAATATTTAAAAAAATCCTTATCAGTAAAATGATAAGGATTTTTTTATGCGATATACTTCTTTATGACTATGTTTGTTATTACGAAATTTACAATTTATGAGTACTAAAATTGAGTTTAATGCAAATTCTATAAATAAGGAAATTCTTTTTCAATTATATAAAAACATGCTTAAACCTCGTTTAATCGAGGAGAAAATGTTAATCCTTTTACGTCAAGGAAAAATTTCTAAATGGTTTTCTGGTATTGGACAAGAAGCAATTTCTGTAGGTGTAGCATCTGTTTTAGAAAAAGATGAATACATATTGCCAATGCATAGAAATCTTGGTGTATTTACAACAAGAGAAATTCCATTACACAGATTATTTTCTCAATGGCAAGGTAAAATGAATGGTTTTACAAAAGGTAGAGACCGAAGCTTTCATTTTGGTACCCAAGAATACAACATTGTAGGGATGATTTCTCATTTAGGACCACAATTGGGTATTGCAGATGGTATTGCTCTTGCCAATAAGTTAAAGAATAATAATAAAATTTGTGCTGTTTTTACGGGTGAAGGAGGAACAAGTGAAGGTGATTTTCATGAAGCCTTAAACGTTGCTTCAGTTTGGAGTTTACCTGTTTTGTTTTGTGTTGAAAATAATGGCTACGGTTTGTCTACACCAAGTTCAGAGCAATTTAATTGTGTAAATATTGCTGATAAAGGAATAGGATACGGAATGGAATCTCATATTATTGATGGAAATAATATTCTTGAAGTGTATGCTAAAGTTTCTGAAATTGCAAAAAGTATTCGTAAAAACCCAAGACCAATATTACTAGAGTTTAAAACCTTTAGAATGCGTGGTCATGAAGAGGCGAGTGGTACAAAATATGTTCCGCAAGATTTATTAGATTTTTGGGGAGCAAAAGATCCTTTGGAAAACTATCAAGAGTTTTTGAAAAAGGAAGGAATTTTAACGGAAGAAATTGAAGTTTCTTTAAAAAAAGAAATCATACAGGAAATAAATGAGCATTTAAAAATTGCTTCTGATGAAGAAAAGATAATTCCGAATTTAGAAATAGAATTAAATGATGTTTATAGAAACCATAAATATCAAGAAATAAAACCATCAAATAATAAGAATAAAATTCGTTTAATTGATGCTATTTCTGAAGGATTGAATCAATCTATGGAAAAATATGATGATTTAGTTATTATGGGGCAAGATGTTGCTGAATACGGTGGCGTTTTTAAAATTACTGATGGATTTGTAGAAAAATTTGGAAAAGAACGCGTTAGAAATACGCCAATTTGTGAATCGGCAATTGTTTCTGCGGCATATGGTTTGTCAGTAAACGGAATAAAATCAGTAATGGAAATGCAATTTGCAGATTTTGTTTCTTCTGGTTTTAATCCAGTTGTAAACTTGTTGGCTAAATCTCATTATAGATGGAATCAAAATGCAGATATTGTAATTAGAATGCCTTGTGGTGCTGGCGTTGGTGCTGGCCCTTTTCACAGCCAAACAAATGAAGCTTGGTTTACTAAAACTCCTGGTTTAAAAGTAGTATATCCTGCATTTCCACAAGATGCAAAAGGCTTATTAATAGAAGCTATTAATGACCCAAACCCTGTGTTGTTTTTTGAGCATAAAGCACTTTATCGTTCTGTTTATCAAGAAGTTTCAGAAGAATATTTTACGCTTCCAATTGGTAAAGCAGTACTATTAAAAGAAGGAAATGAAGTTACAATTATCACCTACGGAGCAGGAGTTCATTGGGCTTTAGATACTTTAGTTAATAATTCCAACATACATGCAGATTTAATCGATTTAAGAACGCTTCAACCTTTAGATGTTGAAACTATATATTCATCTGTAAGAAAGACAGGAAAAGCTATTGTTTTGCAAGAAGACTCACTCTTTGGAGGAATTGCAAGTGATGTTTCTGCATTAATTACAGAAAACTGTTTTCATCAATTAGATGCTCCTGTAAAAAGAGTTGGTAGTTTAGAAACACCAATTCCGTTTGAACCCAATTTAGAAAAACAATATTTAGCAAAAAATCAATTTGAATTAGCTTTAAAAGAGCTAATAGATTACTAAAATAAAATTATGGAAAAGATTACAAATAGAGGCTTACATAGAGATATTGCCTATTTTTATGTAGGATTATTAATTGCATTTTCATTTTCTGGAATTATTTTAAACCATAGACAAGACTGGTACCCAAAAGAATACGTTATAGATTCTAAAGAAGTGAATATTACCTTACCAGGAAACACAAAAGATATAAATAAAGATTTCATAATTAATGCAACAAAAGATTTAGAATTAACCTATGAAAGTCATAGAGTTAGAAATGGTTCTTTAAGAGTTTATTTTGAAGGAAAAGCAATTTTAGATACAGATTTAAAAACTGGAGAAGGTATTTTAGAATTTAAAAGATTAGTTCCGTTTGTTGGACAAACAATATTATTACATCAAACTACAAATAGTTTTTGGATTTGGTATTCAGATATTTTTGGAATTGCAATGTTAGTGCTCTCATTTACTGGAATGTTTATTTCTGCAGGAAAGAATACATTTAAGAAACGTGGATGGAAACTAGCTTTGGCAGGATTACTATTTCCAATTGTATTTTTGTTATTATTAGCATAAAACTGCATTTTTTTTTATATTTAGACTCTACAAATTTAATATTATAGATGAACAAACAAGTTATTTTTAAAAAACGCCCAATTGGTAATGTTGAAGCTGATGTTTTTGAATTACAGAACAATGCAATACCAGAATTAGAAGAAGGAGAAATTTTAATTCAACAACATTATGTTTCTTTAGATCCCGCAATGCGTGGCTGGATGAATGATACAAAATCTTACATTCCTCCAATGGCAATTGATTCAGTTATGAGAGCCGGTTCTATAGGAAAGGTTATACAAAACAATAATAATCCAAAATTTGAAATTGGAGATTGTGTTACAAGTTGGGGAGGCGTACAACAATATGTGGTTACAAACGGAGATGGTTGGTATAAAGTAGACGAACGTTTAGCACCAATGCCAATGTATATTGGTACTTTAGGAATGCCAGGAATGACTGCCTATTTCGGTATTCAAGAAGTTGGTAAAATTAAAGAAGGAGATATTGTGTTAGTTTCTGGAGCTGCAGGTGCAGTTGGTTCTATTGTAGGTCAAATTGCAAAAATTAAAGGGTGTACCGTAATTGGTATTGCGGGGGGAAAAGAAAAATGCGACTATATTAAAAACGAATTAGGTTTTGATGATGCAATCGATTATAAATCCGAAAATATTTATACCGCATTAAAAAAGAAATGCCCAAAAGGAGTAGATGTCTTTTTTGACAATGTAGGCGGTCTAATTTTAAATGCAGCTTTAAGTAAATTAAGAATGCATGCTAGAGTTGTAATTTGTGGTGCAATTTCTCAATACAATAACAAATCTAAAATAGATGGCCCAAGTAACTATTTATCTTTACTAGTTACACGCTCTACCATGCAAGGAATGGTGGTTATGGATTACGCTAAAGATTATGCCATAGCTGCAAAACAAATGGGAGTTTGGATGAAAGAAGGAAAACTAAAATCTAGAGAAGATGTTTATGAAGGAATTGAGAATTTCCAAGAAACCTATAATCGATTGTTTTCTGGAGATAAAAATGGAAAATTAGTTCTTAAAGTTATAGAGTAGTGGAACACTTTTTTCAGTGTCCACATTGTTGGGAGGAAATTTCGATGCTTTTTGACACAAGTATTCGTCAACAAACCTATATTGAAGATTGTGAAGTTTGTTGTAATCCCATAGAAGTTACTCCAATTTTTGAAGGTAATGAATTAATTGAGTTTAATACTCAATCAATAGAACAATAAATTGAAATCCTGTTTTTGTAGATTTTTTTTTGAAGCTATTTCCTGCTTTCCGCACTCGCTTTTTTTAGTTTGTTCTCGAAACAAATTTTTCATACTTCAAAATTTACACGAACTGACACTAAAAAAGAGCTCAAACAAATGCTGCAATCAGGGCTAAACTTGTTTGTTAATTTTATAGAATTATTAAAAAATATTGAATTGTAAAAAAACTACTAGATTTTGTCATTCCTGCGAAAGCAGGAACCCATAAATAGTAATAAAAAGAAAACTTTCTAACAATATGCAGAAATAGAAAAACGGTAGTTTTAATTTATAATGCTTGTATAGATTCTTGTCTACGCAGGAATAACAAGTTTCAAAATACTTCTATTAAATCATTAATATAAAGGATTCTTCCATTTAAACTCTTCAAAAAGAGCAATCCAATCTGTTGGAAAAGGAGCTTTTAAAATCAACTCTTCTGCAGTAAAAGGATGTTTGAATTCTAATTTACCAGCATGCAAAAACATATTTACGCATTTAAAATTTTCTTCAAACATAATATTATGGTTTTTATCTCCATATTTTGGGTCTCCAATTAATGGATGACTAATTTTATTTGTATGCACTCTTAATTGATGCATTCTTCCTGTTTTAGGCGATAATTCTAACATACTATAACGAGAAGAATCATACGGTTTTACAGGAATATCTAATGTAATTTGCGCTAGTGTTTTTAAATGTGTTAACGCTTTTTTATGTACATTTGCATCACGCCCTTTTACAGGTGAATCTATAATTTTATAAGTAGGTGAGTAGCCTCTAACAATTCCGTAATAAGTTTTCTGAATTGCATCATTTGTAAATAAATCTTGAAATTTAGAAACATGAACCGTTTCTTTTGCTAATAAAATAATTCCAGAAGTTTTTCTATCTAATCTATGAATAGGATATACTTTTAAGCCAGTTTCCTCTAAAATTAATTGTAAAAGAGAAGTTTCATCAGCAACATTTCTAGAATGATGCGCATGATGTACCAACATATTATTAGGTTTATTTACACAGATAATATATTCATCTTCAAAAATTATTTCTAAACTCATTTTTTATCAGAAAATTTTAAATACTGAATTAATAAAATAGCGAACGTACCACAGATAAAGAAACCTATAAAAAGTGGTAAAGCTGTAGTATCTATAAAACTACCTATATATGTAGCAATAGGAACTGCCATAACGGTAGATACAAATCCATTTATTGCTGCACCAATTCCTGCAATATGCCCAATAGGCTCCATTGCCAAAGCTCTTGTGTTTCCAAATAGAAAACCTAAAGCAAAAAATTCTAAAACAAAAAATGTAATTAAAATAGTACTAGAAGGGTTTGGTTCTCCATAAAACAAAATAATATAAACAAGTGGAATTATTGTAAACACAACTGTAAATATAGACACTAGTTTAAACATACCTAATTTCATTACAAATGTTCCGTTTAAAAATGTAGCTAAACCTACACCAATTGCTAAACCTGCAAAAATAAAGGGAAACTCTTCAACTAAATCATATTGTTCTTGAAAAATTTGTTGGCTAGCACTTAAATAAACCATGAAAGAGCCAGTAACAAACCCAGAAAAAATAGTAAAAACTACTGCATTTTTATGTTTTAGAAATTCTTTTATACCGCCTATAAAAAGTGAAGGTGTTACTTTCTTTCTATTTTCAATTTTTAATGTTTCTGGTTGTCGTTTCCAAACCCATATCATCACAAAAAAACCAAATAATAACTGACTGTAAAAAATGAATCTCCAACCATATAAGTCTAACATCACTTTTCCAATAGCCGGAGCAACAACAGGGACTAATATGAAAATTACTACAACAAAAGACATAATTCTCGCCATGTGATTACCACTAAAACGATCTCTAACCATTGCTATACTTATAGTTCTTGGAGCAGAAAGACCAATTCCTTGAAGAATTCTACCAAAAACCATCATTTCTAAACTGGTTGCAAAAATACAAACTAAACTTGCAAGTGCAAAAACGATAAAACCAACATATATAATTGGTTTTCGTCCAAAACTATCTGATAAAGGTCCAGAAATTAATTGACCAAAACCTAATCCTAAAAAAATCATTGTAATTAATAACTGATTATCTTTAGAATCTGTAATTCCAACAGAAAAACCAATATCATTTAATGCAGGTAGTAAAGCGTCTATAGATAATGCTACTAAAGACATTAAAGACGCCATTACAATTATAAATTCTTGTTCTGATTTTTGCTTAATTTCCATGGCTACAAAAGTAGTTTTTTAAGGATGATATTTGCAGTAGTTTCTATCCTTTTTACGACAAAAAAAGAGCTGCAAAGTGCAGCTCTTTTATATAACTTAAATTGAAATTTATTATTCCTTCCCAATTTGATCTATTACAATATCGTTTCCTAATCCTTTCGGGTTTTGACCCCATTTGTTTGATTTGCTTTCACCGTCCATACAATTTAAAATTAGCAACCAAAAGCTACCTATATAAGGTATAAAACTAATAAAATACCATGTCCCACTTTTTCCTATATCGTGTAATCTTCTAACCGTTACAGCTAATGTTGGAACTATAGTTCCTAAAAAATAAATAAGAAGAACGATTAAAACTACAAAATTTGGTTCTTCGTTAGAATCTAAATATCCAGTTGAAAAAATCATTAAGAAAACAATTAATAAAACGATTATAAAGTGAAAAAGCATAAACATCCAAAATTCTTTACGTCTTGCTCTTCCAGAAAAATCTGCATACTGCTTTAATACTTTTAAATACCAATCCATAGTTTTTTTTTATAAAGGCTAATTTAGATAAAAAACTAAAACAAACCTCTAGATTTTAACTCTAAATATTTATTGATAGTATCGCCTGTTAAATCTTCTGGTTTTGTAAGTACAGATTGAATTCCGTATTTTTTTAATTCGTTTACAATTCGTTTTTTTTCATACATGAATTTTTCTGCGATTATGGTATCGTAAACATCTTCTATATTTTCTGCTTTTAGATTTATTAAACTATCTAACTCCGTATTATTAAAGAAAACTACCAATACTAAGTGATTTTTTGCCAATGCACGTAAATAGGAGAGTTGTCTATTTAAACCATCCATAGTTTCAAAGTTTGTATATAAAATCAATAAACTTCTATGTGTGATTTTTCTTTTAACCACAGCGTACAATGCACTAAAATCTGATTCTGAAAAATCGGTTTTTATATTGTGTAAAGCTTCAGAAATTAAACTCATTTGTGAGTTTCTTTTTTCAGCAACAACCCAATCTTCTAATTTGGTAGAAAAAGACAACATACCCGCTTTGTCTTGCTTTCTTAAGATAACATTACTAATTGCTAAAGTTGCATTTACAGCATAATCTAACAAGGTTAAATCGTTAAATTGCATTTGCATGGCACGACCTTTATCAATAATTGAATAAACAGGTTGCGATTTTTCTTCTACATATTGATTGATCATTAACTGATTTCTCTTTGCAGTAGCTTTCCAATTTAAAGTTCTAATATCATCACCAGAAACATATTCTTTAATTTGTTCAAACTCCAAAGAATGCCCAATTCTTCTTATTTTCTTGGTTCCGTATGCGGTAGATTTATTCGTAAATGCCTTAAAATCGAATTCTCTTAATTTTAAAAATGATGGATAACATTTTACTTCTTTTCCTTCTCCTAAAACATATTTTTTAGTTGCTAGTTGTAAAGGAGAACTTGCAAATACATTAATATTCCCAAAATTATAAACACCTCTTTCTGTTGGTTTTAAGTTGTAGTGAATTGTTTTATTTTCTTTGGAAGCTAAAACAAGGTTGTAATTAAAATCGCGTTTTTGAAACTGATATGGGAATTCTTCAATAATAGATACATGTGCATTAAAACCATATAAATTAGATAGAAGTAAGGTGATTTTATTTTCATCTCCGTTAGACAGTCTTTCTGGTAATATACGTTCTACATCAATTGCTTTTTTTAAATTATATAGAATAAAAACATCTACAAAAACTAAAATGACCAAGATGAATAATAATACTTTTGAAACTTCAAAAAATATAGGTACAAAGAAACCAACTACAAATAGTAGCGATATAACAGCTATTGCATAGAAAAATCTATTATTTAAGAATAATGTGTTGTAAAAGTGTTTCAATGTTCTGTGTAACTGTTTATTAGTTTAATTGTTGATATGTTTATTCGTTTTGAATGCATTCTGTCTGTTCGAGTGATTTCGCTTTTTTAGCGAAATTGTATCGAGAACTTTTTATTTATTTTATTAATGAGATTTCTTAATCGTTTTTCTTTTCGAAATGACAGAAAAAATTATCTATCTAGGTATTTCAACCGCTTCAATAATCTGTTCAATAATCTGTTTGCTTGTTAAACCTTCCATTTCTCTTTCTGGAGTTACAATTACTCTGTGTTGTAAAACCGGAATTGTTGCTCGTTTAATATCTTCTGGCGTTACAAAATCGCGTCCTTCAATAGCTGCAAATGCTTTTGAAGCGCCTAAAATAGCAATACTTGCTCTTGGCGAAGCACCTAAATATAAAAAGGAATTTGAACGTGTGTTCACAACAATATTAGCAATATATTTCAGTAAGTTTTGTTCTATACTAATTTTCTTTATCAAACTTCTAAACTCCATTATTTTTACTCCAGAAACTACTTTTTCTATTTGATCTATTTTAGTTTTATCTTTTAAAGATTGTTCTCTTGTAATGATTTCTAACTCTTCTTCAGCATTCGGATAATCGATGTTTATTTTGAATAAAAAACGATCTAATTGCGCTTCTGGTAAACGATAGGTTCCTTCTTGTTCAATTGGGTTTTGCGTAGCTAAAACTACAAAAGGTTCGTCCATTTTATACGTAGAACCATCGATTGTAACTTGCTTTTCTTCCATTACTTCAAACATGGCAGCTTGCGTTTTTGCAGGCGCTCTATTAATTTCATCAATTAATATCATGTTAGAGAAAATTGGTCCTTTTTTAAACTCAAATTCAGATGTTTGCAAGTTATAAACTGAAGTTCCTAAAATATCTGAAGGCATTAAATCTGGCGTAAACTGAATTCTACTAAAATCGACATCAATAGTTCTAGATAACAGTTTAGCAGTAATTGTTTTAGCAACTCCTGGAACACCTTCTATAAGTACATGTCCGTTTGCTAGGAGTGAGACAATTAGCAAATCCATCATGTCTTTTTGACCCACAATTACTTTTTGTAACTGTTGTTTTATTTTGAACACACTTTCCTGTAATTCAGACAAATCTATTCTGTTTTCAAAAGCTATATTTTCTGATGTTTGTTCGTTTTTTTCTGTTTCCATATCTTACTTATTAAAGAAATTTTCTATCATTTTATACAACCCAATCAGTTCTTCTTCAGAACATTCTGGCTTTTTATTTAAAGCAATAATTGTATTTATTAAATATTTTGTTTTTTGACTGTCATTACCTGATTTTGCTGCTAATTTCTCCATAAAAATAGTATTTAAGTTCCCAGTATCAATCAAGTATTTTGTTCTTACTTTCTCTAGAAAAAAAGCAATTTTCTTATCTATTAAATTCTTATGATCTTGTTCTTTTAAATACAAATTGGCAATGGTTTGTGTAAAAGCAACTGTTGTATTTTTTAAAGGATCCTTTATAGGAATTGGTCGTTGTTTTCTTCTTGCGTTAAAAAGCATAAACAGTAAAGTTCCTGCTAAAGAAACAAATAAAAACCAGGTTAATGTTTTATGCTCTAGAAAGAATTTAAAAACGGAAGTGTTATCGTTTTTTTTATTCTCAAACTTACTCGATTTAATATGTGGATCCCACAAAAGTGTATTATTAGGCACATAAGAAAGTACATTTTCTGCATAGTCTTCTTTACCGTTTAGCATATTGTAATTGGTAAATACAACCGGATTTGTATGTAAATAAAAAGCACCTTTACCATGATAAATTTTGATAAAATTAGGTACTTTCTCACCATCAATTTTTGTGACTCCTAGTACAATAGTGCTATTTTCTTTGTATTCTAAAAAATAATTTCTGCGAATATTTCTATCAAACTCATAAACCTCTTTTGTAAAATGGTCGTTTTCTAGATAGAATTCTCCTTTTAGATCCCTTAAAGCAGCAACAGAATTTGCCTTTTTGTCTAAATTATTGGTCGTAAAACCTAGCTTTTCTTTTAAGTCTTCATTAAAATAATTAAGAGCAATAAAAGCATCATTCCCATTTTTTACAAATTCTAATAAATTGTCAATTCCGCTATCTGTTAATTTGTAAGCACTATTTTTAATACAGACATAAGTTCCAAAATCTCCTCTTTCACTATAATTGTGAAATAAATAATCGTAAAAATTCTCCTTTAAAAGTGTTACTTCTTCTGTCTTAAAAAGATTTTTTGCTTCATTATAAACAATATAATTACCAAACGGGCTTTTTTCTTTCTCTTTAAAATTTTCTTGCCAATTAGTTTTATTACAACTCATTAGCTGTAGTAAAATTAACAAAAAGGCATATTTATTTATGTGTGTAAATCCTTTCAAATGTTTGATTTTAAAAATGATTTATACTTACTTTCCACAGATTTAAATTTAATTTCATCTATTGGAAATTCTCCATACCAAACATAAGAATACACATATGATAAATAAGAGAATTGCCTTCTAGTTTCTTGGTTCTCAATTTCGAAAAGATATTCTGAATTGGTCTTGTCTTTATGATAGTCTATTATTTTTTTAGAAGACAATCCTTTTAAAACCGATAAATAATAATAGCGAATAGCCAATCTGTATTCTTGTTTAGAAATTGCATCCTTTAATAAAGCTTCAATATCTATTTCATGAATGTCTTCATCTTCAAAAATTAATTTTTCTGAAACGATTTTTTTATTTTTTTTGAAGTTCCAAAAACTAACTTCTGATCCTAAAAATGTTTTTAGAATGATAAATATGATAATTCCACCTAATAAATATGGAAAAACATTCGTCATAAAAGACATAAATGCACGCATAAAACCTAGGTTAGGAGTAGCCGCTTTTTTTTCTTCTTTAACTTCTGTATAGATGAAATCTTCATCAGTATACTTTTCTTTTAAGTTGTCTTTGAATTCTCTTTTTGAAGTAAAATCTATATTTTTAGCATAGATAATGGTGTCTTTAATAACAGCAGTAGAGTCTATTTCTTGTATTTGTGCATGTGTAAAAACACAGAAGGCCATCAAAAATAAAAAGAGGATTCTTTGCTTCATTAATAGATTTGATGTTTTCTGGCCACTTTAAATGGTAATATTAAATAATAATAACTGATAGACACCAAACTAATTCCTATTATTAGAAAACAAAGAATTGTTGGCATTATATTAGAATATCTTGTAATATAACCTTCTAAAATTGCAGCAACTAATGTAAATGGAATAGTACTAATAAAGATGTAAAAAGCTTCTCTAATTCCTATTTTAAAAGATTCGAAACGTTTTAATGTTCCCGGAAACAAAATACTTGCGCCAATAATATAACCTGCAGCAGATTCAATAATCATACTAAAAATTTCATAAGTTCCATGAATCCAGATTCCTTTAATACTATCAAAAAAACTATTATGTTGATAGAAAAAAGCTTGAAAAACGGCCACCATAATGGCATTATAAATAATATAAAAAGCAGTTCCTATACCTAAAAACAAACCAGAAAGAAACATATTTAAACCAACTCTTTGGTTGTTATCGTAAATACCTATAAAAGTTCCCCAATTGCTTCCGCCTTTATAAATTGCCATAGCATCGCCACTTTCTATGTTTTCTAAAGTGGTATCTACATAATTATTTCCTAAAATCTGTCTTGCAAAACTATCATCATTAAAAGTAGATAGTAATCCGATGAAAAAACAACAAAAGAAAATAATAAATGAGAGGTAAATGTATTTTCTGTATTTATAAGAGAGTAGTGGTACTTTATCAAAAAAGAAGTAGAGTAGTGGGTTTTTATCTTTTCTTTTGGAGTGATAAACTTTGTCAAAGCTAGTCTTGGCAAGCTTATTAAGATATAATGTAACTTTACTTTTTGGATAATATGTTTGCGCATATACAAGGTCATTCATGATCTTGATATGCAGGTTGGCAATGTCATCTGGACTTTTTTTCTCTTTATTTGAAAATCCTTGTTCGAATTCGAGCCATTTTTCTTTATTTTGCTTTATAAAAGCGACCTCTCTCATTAAGAGCGAATTTAAACATTGTATGAAAAGACTGCAAATAAAAACTGCACAAAATGTAAACATCAATTTTGCCTTGGCAAATGTTGGTCAAAGGCTCTTGGCATTTAGTATTGATAACCTTTTAAAGTTTGCCTATATTTATTTTTCAATAAAAGTATTCGACTTTACATTAATTCAAGCTGCATTTGGTGATGATAATTGGACTTTAAAAGCCATAGATATTCTTATATTTCTGCCCATAACATTCTATTCTTTGTATTCAGAAATTTTAATGGACGGACAAACTGTTGGTAAAAAATTAATGAAAATAAAAGTGATAAATATTGATGGTTTTAAGCCTTCAATAACCGATTATATTATGCGTTGGTTTTTACGTATTATAGATTTTAACCTCTTT
Organism: Polaribacter sp.; assembly: GCF_036480315.1. Taxonomy (GTDB): domain Bacteria; phylum Bacteroidota; class Bacteroidia; order Flavobacteriales; family Flavobacteriaceae; genus Polaribacter. The sequence goes on along the minus strand of NZ_JAZGGG010000026.1, from coordinate 648 downwards.
ATATTAATTTTTGTTTATGTTGCTTCTTTAGGTTTAGATGGTAGAGAAGAGTTATTGTGGTTGTTGTTTTTATTTGGAAAAATGTTAGGTTTTTTATTGATTCTATCCACAAATAAGAGTCAAAGATTTGGTGATATTATTGCAAATACTGTTGTTATTGCTATAAAAGATGAAGTAAAATTCTCTGAAACCATTCTTGAGAATATTTCTAATAAATATATACCAACATATCCTAACGTTATTAAATTATCTGATAATGATGCACGTATTATTAAAGAAACCTTTAGAAATGCATCAAAATTTAATGATTATAAAACCCTTATAAAACTCCGCTCTAAAATATTAGAAGTAACAGGTATTACTTCTAAACATAAAACCGACAAAGAATTTATAGACGCGGTTTTAAAAGATTATAACTTTTACACACAAAATATGTAACTATAAATTCCTTAAAAACTACATATTATTATATCTATTGTAATATTCTAAAATTTTTATTAGTATCATAATTTCATATAGTTCTTTACCTGTTGTGCATTATAAAAAAGCTGTTCATTGATTAAGAGAATCGTATATTTAATTGAATTTCAAACATTTAAATAGATGAACAGCTTTAGAGCAAATTACGAGAAAATTTTAGAGGTATTA
>NZ_JAZGGG010000025.1:0-9634 GCF_036480315.1 Polaribacter sp. | reverse complement strand
AAGGTTTTAAGACTAGAATACTCTCAAAATTAACCTCATTAACAATTATTCAATTCATTAATAAGTTTACTTTTGATAGAAATATTAACAACTTAAAAATTAGTATTATTTAAATGCAAAACGGGTTATAATAATCTCCTTTTACTGTTTTGTAAATTACTTTTTTAGAATCTAAACAAATAATTCTATCTTCACAAAAAGGCATAATTTCGTTTTCTTTTGTTTCTTTTCTAAAATAGTTCTTCTTTTTTATTTCTGTAAACAGCAGGTGTAATTCCGAAATGTTTTTTAAATGCTTTACTATAAGATTGCACATCTGAATAACCAACTTTTTCGGCTACTTATTTAATTTCATCCGAAGTAAAAACTAACATCTTTGCACTATTTTCTACTTTTACTCTTGTAACATAACCACCAATAGTCTCTTGATATTGTGCTTTAAAAATACGTTGAAGGTTTCTGTATGAAAAATTAGATAGCGCCTCTAAATCTTCTACCAGAATCTTTTTATGGTATTGGGTTCTAACGTAAGAAACTACTTGTTGTAATCGGTTATTATAAAACTCTTTTTTTTCCATAGTACAAATGTAGGTTGCTCTTTTTTAATACCTTTTGTCTTAAATTGACAACATAAAAAAACTGCTGTAGATTGATTACTTCTACAGCAGTTGATAATAATAGTTAGAACTTTTAATGTTTATTCTAGATTTTCAATAGCAACTTTTATTTTTCCTTCTAACTCTTCTGCCAATTCCGGATTGTCTTTAATCAATCCCTTAACAGCATCTCTTCCTTGTCCTAGTTTTGTTTCACCATAACTAAACCAAGAACCACTTTTCTTTACAATACCTAATTCTACACCAATATCTAAAATCTCACCAACTTTAGAAATTCCTTGTCCGTACATAATATCAAATTCTGCAATTTGAAACGGCGGTGCTACTTTATTTTTTACAACTTTAACTTTGGTACTGTTTCCAATAACTCTGTCTCCGTCTTTAATTTGTGTTCTTCTTCTAATGTCTAAACGTACAGAAGCATAAAATTTTAATGCGTTACCACCAGTTGTCGTTTCTGGGTTACCGAACATTACACCAATCTTTTCACGTAATTGATTAATAAAAATAACTGTACATTTTGTTTTAGAAATTGTACCTGTTAATTTACGTAATGCTTGAGACATTAAACGAGCATGTAAACCCATTTTAGAATCTCCCATTTCTCCTTCAATTTCAGCTTTTGGAGTTAAAGCTGCAACAGAATCAATAACAACAATATCTATTGCGCCAGAACGAATTAAGTTTTCTGCAATTTCTAATGCTTGCTCTCCATGATCTGGTTGAGAAATAATTAAATTATCTATGTCTACTCCTAAATTTTCTGCATAAAATTTATCGAACGCGTGTTCTGCATCAATAAAAGCAGCAATTCCACCAGCTTTTTGGGCTTCTGCAATTGCATGTAAAGTTAAAGTAGTTTTACCAGAAGATTCTGGTCCGTAAATTTCAATTACTCTACCTCTTGGGTAACCACCAACGCCTAAAGCTAAATCTAACCCTAAAGAACCAGATGAAATTGCATCTATATCTTCAGTAACTACATCACCTAACTTCATTACAGCACCTTTACCATATGTTTTATCTAACTTATCTAATGTAAGTTGGAGTGCTTTTAATTTTGCTGTTTTTTCTTTATCTGTCGCCATTAATCTTGCTATTTTATTTTTAAATAAGTGCCACAAGTTACAAAAAACTAAGACTAATTTCCTAACAATTTACATTCAAATTTGTACTATTTTTACACAAAGTCTACAGTTAATGAGTTCAAGAGTATTATTAGAAAATAAAGCATGTAAAGTTGCAATTGAAAAAGGTGAACTAATTAGTTTTACAAAAGACAATCTAGAATATATTCATCAAAAAGGAAATAAAGGTTGGCGTAATTCTGATGATGAAATGTTTCCTGTAATTGGCCCAACTTCTAAAAATAACTTTAGAGTACATACCAAAAATGGTGATGCAATTCAAGATCAACATGGTTTGTTACGTGAGTTAGAATACGTTTTAATTTCTTCGGATGAAAAATCTGCGAAATTCATCAAAAAATATAAAAAAAATACACAAATAAATAATAGTAAATATCCTGTAAAATCAACCGAAAAAGAACTTTCTTGGCCTTTTAATTTTACTTTCGAAAAGAATTTCACCCTAGAAAATGATGTTTTAAAAATTGAATTTATTATCAATTCTAATGAAGGAATGCCTTTTATGTTAGGTTATCATCCTGCATTTATGTTGTCTAATTCTGGTGATGAAACTTTAGAAGCTAATTCTAAAACTTTTACTTTAGATGATGTTTATAAAGCGGGTTCAAACGCTTTTCCTATTTTAAATTCTGATAAAATTATTTTAAAAAATATTGATAGAAAATATTTAGAAATTACCACAAAGAACTTTAATAATTTTATGTTGTGGACAGAGGTTGACAATATGCTTTGTATAGAGCCAATAACACAATATACTTCTTATACAGATCAAAAGTTTTCTGAAAAAAATATGCGTTTATCCGAAGGAAAAAACACTTTTTCTATAGCAATTAAAATTTTATAGTTTGATAAAAAAGCACCGTCATTTTATCATTCATAAACCTTGGGGAATGATTTCTCAATTTGTAAACCCTGCAAAAAGAAAAAAAAAATTATTAGGGGATTTATATGATTTTCCTGAAGGAACAATGGCAATTGGTCGTTTAGATGTTCCTTCGGAAGGTTTACTTTTATTAACAACAGATGGCAAAATTTCTGCAGAAATTAGATCTAATAAATATGAAAAAGAATACTATGTTCAGGTTGATGGAATTATCACCAAAAAAGAAATTGAACAATTAAAAAACGGTGTAGAAATTGGTTTCAACGGAAAAAAATATATTACAAAACCAGGAAAAGCTTCCATAATAGAAGATCCTAAATTTCCGTTAAGAACTATGAAAATTAGAGATGAACGCCACGGACCTACAAGTTGGGTTTCTATTATTATTAGAGAAGGTAAGTTTAGGCAAGTACGTAAAATGACCGCTGCTGTAGGTTTGCCTACTTTACGATTAATTCGTGTAAGAATAGGAGAAATAGAATTAGATGGTTTGGATATTAATGGTGTTATTGAGGTTGAAAGTTTTTTATAGTTTTTATATCTTACAGTAAAATTAAATTATGAAAAAAATTATTCTTTGTTTATTAATTATCTTTTCTGCTTGCGGAAGTAATAAGAATGTGGTTAAAAAAAAATATAAAATAACTAAAATAGAAAATGTAGAGTTTTCTGGTGGAGATGGTTTTAGTTTTGAAAAAGCAATTATTATAAAAACTAAAAATTCTAGTAAAGGAATTGGTGCAGAATATAAATATCTAGATCAAAAATACGGCAGAAGAGGTATTGATTGGAAAATGATTCAACAATCTTTATCTTATAAAAATAAGAAACCTTTTGATGTGTTAAAAATAAAATATAAAGGAAAAGAAATAAATGTTTATTTCGAAATTAGTTCTTTTTCTGGCAAGTATTAATTTATTAAATAATGTAACATTTATCACAAAAAAAGAAAGTTTATCTTTCTAATTTTGCTGTATGGGTAATTCGAATACTACTTTATATATAGTAGCTGCAGTAATAATTTTACACTTTCTAGTTGGTTTTGGGTTTTTAATTCACAAGATGACTAAAAAAGACAAGGAATAAATCATACTTCCTCGTAATAACAAGTGTCATTGTAAAATTTACTTTTTTATGAACTGTAGAAATCTCATAATATAATTTTAAAACTAAAAAAAGCTTTCAAAAATTAATTTGAAAGCTTTTTTAATATATTCTTTACCTCTTTTTTTAAAACCCTGCTCCAGGAGCTTCTGGACTAGCAGCTTGTGCTTTTTGTGGGTTTAATATCATATAAGTTCCAAGAGCTGTTAAAGCTGCATACTTACCGTAATTACCAATCTTTTTAAGAGCGTCTTTACGAGTGATTTCTTGTTTTTTATCTGCTGTATTTTTTATATCGTTGTTCATGGTTGTCTAAATTTAATAATATTACTCGAGAATAATTTTCTTACTTGTTTTTCCTTGCTCTGTAATTAATTGAACAATATAAATCCCTGTTTTTAATACAGGTAAAGAAATATTGTTAACAGAACTTGCTTTAAAAGATGTAGAAAAAGTTCTTTTTCCTAATACATCAAACATCGTTAAAGAAACGTTTCCGTTTTGTAAACCCGTAATTCTTAAATTATTATCAGCTGTTTTATAAAAACCAATATTTGTTAAATTTTCTGATGAAACACTTAACGTTTGAGTTGTTGTATGTACGTAAAAACGTCCTACACTATCTACATTTTCTGTAAGAGTAACACTATATACGTTGTTATTTAATAACGTAAACGTACCTTCTTGTTTGTCTTCTAAGTACACATTTATGTTGGTTGCCATATTAAGTAAACTTGTATTAATGGTAATGTTATCTCCTTGGCTTGCTTTTATTCCTACAGGAATTATCATTTGCTCAATATTGCTATTTGGTAATGATTGAATTACATATTTATCACCAATATTGTCAGCTAATAAATGAGTGTAAATTTCTGATTCATTAGAAGCTCCTCCAAACATTTTTCCATCAAAACCATTATCAAAACCTGTTGTAGTACCATCAATATAATATACTTTTGCTGCTGATGAATACAACCCATTTGTTAAATTAATATGTATTTCTGATAAACTACTTCTTAAAAAAGTATCTGAAGTTTGATGACTTCTATCTGTTGATGCATCAATTGTTAAATTTCCTGCTGTTCCATTAGATTCTACAAAAAATGCTTGTCCTGGAGCAACTTTAAAATCATCTACTGTTATTTTTGTTTGATAGGTTCCTAACCCTCCATTTGCTGATGGATCCCAAATCCATAATGTTTGTGAATCTAATAAAACTGTGTTTGTTGTTAACACATTAGCACTTTTTACAAAAGCTGTATAGGGATTTCCTATCAAGTTAAAACCAGCACCAGTTACATCTAAAACGACAGAAGTGTCATCGGTTTTTAAACTTCCCACAAATGAAACATCCGCAGCTGCACCCGCTAAATTGATACTATGTGCTGTTCCTGCAGAAAAAGTGTCTGCATTAGAAGTTCCGCTTTGATAATAAGACCAACTATCACTAGCGGTAGCATACGTACCTAAACCAATATTTGTTCCATTAGTTGCTAAACCAGAAGCGGCCACAAAATCATCTACATCTTGCCCAATTACTGGCGATGAAATTAAATGCCAATCACTCGAAGGAAGGTTTCTATTATAGGTTACCTCTCCTGTAAAAACACCACTCGCTATAAAACTAGCTCCTGACGCTATTTCTATAGAATTTACAGTAGTAGCACTTGTTATTGTTGGGTAATTGGTTAATCCATTAGGTATAGTAATATAATCTGTTATATTTGATGGACCTGTTGTTCCATTTACCCAATTAGAACCTGTAGCCCAATCAGTATTTGTAGTTCCTGTCCATTGATAACTAAAACTTGTGGTTTGAAAACCAGTCCAAGATGCTGTTGTATAAGCTGCTGTTGTTCCTGCAGGAATTACTAAATCTATGGTATTTATATTACTAAAAACACCTGGCTGTAAAGTTGCTGGTGAAACGCTTTCTGAAATTACTTTTGTTAAAGAATTACCATTAAATACTCCACCTCCAAGAGTTCCTACATTTAAAGGAATTACAACACTTGTTAGGCTGTTAGAAGCAAAAGCTCCTTCTCCAATATTTATTACATTTAAAGGAATTGTAACACTTGTTAAGCTTTTGCCAGGAAAAGAATAATCGCCAATACTAGTTACATTATAGGTATTACCATTGTCAAGTATAGAAGAAGGGATTGTAATATTTCCTCCCATTCCTGAATAACCAATAATCTTCACTTTATAAGGAGCCGTTGTTGAAGTAGCTTCATACGTATAATCTCCGTCTGTAAATTGAATACTTTTAAAACCTGTCCAACTTGCTGCTATATAAGCATCAATAGTTCCTGCAGGAATAATTAAATCTATACTACCTCTAGTATCTACTGTATCACCAGTAGTTGAAAAAGCATTTGATGAAAGGCTCATAGGTGTAACAAGATGTGACGTTACTTTTGTTATTGAATTTGTATCACAAAAAGTTCTATTAAGCGCACCTGTAAAACCAGCAGAAATAATAATTTCAGTAAGACTAGTATTACTACAAAAAACCCCATAACCAAGAGTGGTTATAGTAGAAGGAATGGTTATAGTTGTAAATTTATTTCGTGTAAAAGCGTAATTATCAATTCTTGTTAATGTTGCTGGAAAAGTTACAGTTACTAAATCATTTTGTTTGAAAGCATCACCCCCTATTTTTTCTAAAAAAGACGGAAAAATTACTGCTGTTAGATTTTTAATACGAAAAGTAAGGGCTTTAATACTTGTAATATTATATGAAACACCCATATGTGTTTCTGATGTTGGTATGGTAATACTACCACCAGCACCTGTGTAAGTAATAACTTGTGCCTTATAAGGAGTGTTTGATGTTATTTTATACTCATAATCTCCAACTGTAAAAGTGTCATTAATTGTACCTTGTGAAAAAGAAAGGGCACTAAAAAAAAGGAGGGAAAAAAAAGTAATTGTTTTTTTCATTTTTTTATTTTTGAATTAATATTATTTAGGTTAATATTTTTCAAAAATAAATTTTGATGTAATGCTGTTTTTTTTTTTGTGATGAAACTGATGATTTTTGTGACAAAATCACATTTAATAAAAAGAAGAAACCTTTAAAGACTCTCTTTAACTTTTGAAAAGCTTTCTAAAAACTTTTTACCAACATTAATTGTGGTGTCATTAAACTCAACAAAATTAGAGGTGTAGCCTGTAATATTATGTATGTTGATAATATATGATCTATGAATTTGTAAAAAAACACTATCGGGCAATGAAACTGCAATTTCTTTAAAGGTTGCTCTTATTAAGTATTGAGAAGATAGTGTATAAACCTCTATATAATTACCTGTAGAGCGAATGTATTTTATGTCAGAAAAAATTATTTTTTTATGTATGCCATCTACTTTAAAAAAACAATACTCTTTTAATTTATTTGAAAAACTTAAGGTTTCTGTATTTTCTTTTGATGCATTAAATGCTAAAGAAATACTTGTAAATAAATCTGACTGATTAAATGGTTTTACAATATATCCATTTGGTTGCGTTTTTATTGCTTTTTCTACCGTTTTTGGGTCAGAATGAGAGGTTAAATATATAAAAGGTACTTTGAAATTTGTATTTATAATGTGTGCTAATTCTATACCACTCATTTCTCCTTTTAAAACAATGTCTATTAATACTAAATCTATTGTTTCTTTTTTTAATACTTCTATAGCTTGTTCTGCTTTAATAACAGTGTCTACAACCTTATAATTTAAATCTTCAATAATTAATTTAATATCTTCTGCTATTAATAAATTATCTTCTACTATTAATATTCTTTTCATAACTAAACAGGTATTTTTATTGTGTATAAAACACCACTATTTTTAGAAGAAGTTATTGTTTTTTCTGCTTCTAATTGTTTTACTAAAATTGCAATTAATTGCAGCCCTAATGTTTTTATTTTCTTTACTTTATTTATATCAAAACCTATTCCATCATCAGAAATGATAAAAACATACGCTTCTTTTTCTTTTTTTAATGATATTGTAATTTTTAAAGAGCCTAATTCATTATTATATTTTAAAGAGTTGGTAATTATTTCATTAAAAATTAAACCTAAAGTGATGGATAAATCGATATCTAAATTTTCTATAGAATCTATTGTAAAGTTTACTTTGGTTTTAGAACCATAACTTATTAGTAAATTTTTAACTATTTGTGTTAAATAATCTTTAAAATCTACAGAATCTAATTGCTCATTTTCATATAATTTTTGATGCACCAAAGCCATCGACTTTATTCTACTTTTACCATCTAAAAACATACTTTTAACCTCTTCTTTATCTGTATACCTAGACTGTATATTTAATAAACTAGAAATAAGCTGTAAATTATTTTTTACTCTATGATGTATTTCTTTTAGTAAAATTTCTTTTTCTTTATTTCTATTAAAAAGTTGGTTATTTATAGAGTCTATCTTTTTATTTTTCTTACTTAAAATATAAATTACAATTATAAATATGCAGAAAAATAAAACTGAAGACAAAATGATAATCAACCTGATAAAAGCTGTTTTTTCTATTACTTTATTTTCTTTTTCTAGGGCTATTAAAGAATGTTCATATTCTATTTTTGCTTTTAAATACGATTGTTTTTTGAGTGTTTTTTTATTAAACAAAAGAGTATTTAAACTATCATACTCTTTTTTATAGAACAAAGCATCTTTATAGTTGTGTTGTTTTTCTTTTAAAACATATAAGTTTTTAAAACTTCTTAAAATCCATTCTCTACCATTAATGGGTAATACAATTTCTAATGCTTTTTTATTAAAATTTATCGCTTTATTTAATTGATTTTGTGCTGCATATAACTCTGCAATATCTAAATAAGAACCCGCTAAATAACCTTTATTATTTAAGTTTTTTCGTATTTTTTTTGAAATCGTAAATCGTTTTAAAGCTTCTTTAAAATTTCCTTTTTTAGTGTATATTAAACCACTGTTACCTAATAAGGTTGCATAAATTTTTGTAAGCGTATCTAACTTTTTTTCTTTTAATAATTTTAGTCCTTTATTATAATGTTCTAAAGCTTTATTAGTGTTATTTAAAAGTTTATAAGCCCAACCTAAATTATTTAAATACTTAATTTTTAGATTAATATTTTCTTTATTTAAGACTAAACCTTCTTTATAATAAGCAAGTTGCTTTTGGTATTCGCCTAAATTATAATAGGTACTTGCTAATAAATCTATTCGTAAATTTTTAGAATAAGAAGAGTTTATAAGTATATTTTCTATAAATTCTAATTGTTTTTGGTATTCGCCAACAAAATCTAAAAGACTGTATTTTATTTTGATAAATTTTATACGTTCTTCTTTTGATAAGTTTGATAATGTAATTTTATTTAGGTAAAAAAAAGCTTTTTCTGGGTTTGAATTTTTAAAATAGTAAGCGCTATCTATCATTTTATTAATCGTAATATTTTGACTAAAACTAACAATTGAAAAAGATAAAAATAAAATGTAAGTTATTTTTTTCATAACACAAAAGTAACTGGTTATTAAGCGCAATTAAACAGTCTTCCTTATAATAAATTATTTAACAGTAAAGTTATACTTATAAAGTATAAATCTTTGGTAAAAAATAGTAATTGTTATGAAAAGATGAATTATCGTGACAAAATTTATATATGTATTAAAATGAATGATATTTATAACTTAAAGTAATAAAAAAATAGGTAACATTTATCATAAAAAAAGAAAATTTATTTTTCTAATTTTACAGTATGAATAATTCGAATACGACTTTACCTGTTGTGCATTATAAAAAAGCTGTTCATTGATTAAGAGAATCGTATATTTAATTGAATTTCAAACATTTAAATAGATGAACAGCTTTAGAGCAAATTACGAGAAAATTTTAGAGGTATTA
>NZ_JAZGGG010000024.1:0-50624 GCF_036480315.1 Polaribacter sp. | reverse complement strand
TTAATACCTCTAAAATTTTCTCGTAATTTGCTCTAAAGCTGTTCATCTATTTAAATGTTTGAAATTCAATTAAATATACGATTCTCTTAATCAATGAACAGCTTTTTTATAATGCACAACAGGTATTGGAACGTATTATAATAATGCAGGTACACCTACACCATTAAAACAACGTTCATATAGAAATAACTACGGGAGTAAAACTAATTCGGCATATAATAATCCTTTATGGACTGTAAATGAATTACAAAATTTAAATAATGTAGATAGGTATATTTTAAATTTAGAAACTACTTATAAGCCAACAGGTAAAATAACATTACTAGCAAGAGGTGGAGTTGATAATTTCGTCGATTTTAGAGATTCTTTCTTCCCAAAGTTTTCATCTGGTTCTGTACCTAGTGGTGGTTTTTATTCTATAGAAAATAGAGACTTAAAAAACTTGTCTTTTGATTTAATAGGGAGAACAAACTTCGATTTAAAAGAAGATTTAAATTTAGCTGTAGTATTAGGTTATGGTCATAATAATAAAGAAAGACATTCAACTTTTTCAAGTGCTCGAAATTTTCTTTTTAATACAAGATTAAGAGACTTATCTTCATTATCTGCTAATGAGGATATTAGATCAGTTAATTCTAAATCATTCTTCAAGTCAGATAGAGTTTTTGCAACAGCAGGGCTTTCTTATAAAGATGTTTTTGTTAATTTAAGTGGTGCTTATGAAACATTTTCTAGTGTAGTTGGCGGTGTTTTTTATCCAGCAATAGATGCTTCTTGGAGTTTTTCGAATATAGAAACGTTTGAAGATTCTGTGTTATCTTTTGGTAAATTAAGAGCTTCATTTGGTCAAGTAGGAGTTGCTCCAGGAAGGCATAGATTTAATACAAGTTTTGTAGGTGTAGGTTATAGCGATTATAGTGACCCTCTAGAAGGTGATGGTTTTAAATTAAGTAGTACGTTAGGAAACCCAAACTTAAAACCAGAAATTAAGACTGAATTTGAAGTTGGAGCAGATTTAAAATTTTTTAATAATAGATTAGGTTTAAACTTTACATATTATAAAAATGAAATAAATGACGTTCTATTAAATGTTACTTTGTCTCCAAGTTCAGGTTTTAATCAACAGTATAAGAATGGTGCAAAACTATCTAATAGAGGATTAGAATTTGATTTTAATGCAAAATTGCTACAACATGAAGACTATAATATTTCTCTTTTTGGTAATTTTAATAATAACAAGAGTGAAGTTTTAGATTTAGTAGGAACAGAAGTTGTTTCTTTAGTTGGAGGTTCAATTAGTTCAGTTGCTACTGTAGGTCATCCTATGAGTGTTTTGTATGGATCAAAAATAAAAAGAAATACTGATGGATCTTATGATTTAGATGCAAATGGGTTTTTACAAAAAGATTCTCAACAAGGAGTTATCGGAGACCCGAATGCTGATTGGAGAGGTGGTTTAGGTATTAATGCGAATTATAAAAAGTTTAACTTTAATATTTTATTCGAAACCTCTCAAGGAAATGACTACGCAGAACGTACTCGTTTTATTTTAGGAAACTTTGGTACCCATGCAGATGTTGGTAATGAAGTAACACCAAGTGTAGATGTTAAAGACCTTAATGGTAATGTACATCCAGCAGGAACTCCAGTTAGGGGTAATATCAAAGATTTTGGAGCTGGTCCAGTTTTACTTAACCAAGCATGGTATACAAGTAGAGGAGGAGGATTTGGTTCTTCACCAATTAATGAATTAGCCATTGCAGATGCTTCTTGGGTTCGATTAAGAGAAATTTCTGTTGGATATTCTTTAAGTTCAGAAAAATTTAGAAGTGCTACTAAACTATCATCTATAGATTTTACTTTAACAGGTAGAAATTTAGCATTATGGACAGATGTTGTAGGAGTAGATCCAGAAATAAATCAAAGTGGAGTTGCAAACGGATTTGGTATCGATTACTTTACGAATCCAACAACTAGATCTTTTGTGTTTTCAGTTAAAATAAATTATTAAATCTTAAGAGATAGAATCATGAAAAAAATTAAATATATAATAGTAATTTTCAGTATTGTTTTTTCTGGGTGTGAATATGGAGATTTAAATGAAAATCCAAATTCGCCAACTCAAGTGCCAGAAATTTTATTAGTAGAAGGTATAATGCTTGCAAATGTAGCCGTAAACTCAAGTCATATAAATCGTATTGCAGGCATGTGGTCTGGCCAATACAAAGGAGAGCAAAATTTATATGGTAATATTTTTACATATGGTATATCTACCGAAGAATCTAATAGTTCTTGGGGATATATTTATAATGGTATTGTTGCTCAAAATGATGTTATTCAAAAAGGTTTATCAAGTGATTTACTAATTATTGGAATAACAAAAGTTATTGAAGCGCAATCTGTTGGTACAGCTTGTTCAAATTGGGGTAATATTCCATATTCTGAAGCTGTAACTGTTGGTATAGATGACCCAAAATATGATACTCAAGCTGAAGTATACTCACAATTACAAACACTTTTAGATGAAGCAATTTCAAATTTAAATAGTGCTACTAGTTATTCTTTATCACAAGATATATTCTTTAATGGAGATAAATCTAAATGGATACAAACAGCATATACTTTAAAGGCAAGATACTATATGTTAATGAAGGATTACCCTTCTGCATATACAGCAGCTCAAAGTGGAATATCTTCAGGTTCAGCATCTATGAAGTATAACGCTTCAGGAGCATCAAGTGGACGTCAAAATTTATTATATGAATTTTTGTCAGGCTCAAGAGCTGGAGATATTAGTACAGATGGTACTTTTTTAGCTGGCATATTAGATGGAAGTGCTACTTCTAGAAATAATGCAAAAACTGATGAAGATGCAAGAGGTAAATACTATTATTTTGATAGAAATGGTGGAAATACTGCAGGTGTTGCTGCTGTAACAGCGCCAATGCCTATGGTTACTTATGAGGAAAACTTGTTAACTCTAGCAGAGGCAGCAGCTAGAACAACAACATTTGCTACTGCACTTGGTCATTTAAATACATTAAGAAGCTTTTTAGCTTCAGGTAATGCGTTTAATGTTGTTAACGGTACAGATGTTTTAAAGTATGATGCTTACGTAACTGCAGATTTTGCAAATGGTGGAATTGAAAATACTGATGGTATTAATGATACAAGAGCATTGTTAAGAGAGATTGTTGAGGAACGTTATGTTAGTGGTTATGGAACTTTTATGCCATGGAATGATGCACGTAGATTACGAAAAGCAGACATGGATGTTTCTGTACCTTTTCCATTAAATACTGGTGCAGCAACTGCTCATCCAGAGAGATTTCTTTTGTCACAAAAAGAATTAGACTCAAATTCCAATGCACCAATTGGAACAACAATATTTGATAAAACTGAAGTAAACCAATAATTTGAATTTTGTTTTCGAAAAGAGGCTGTTTATCCTTTTAAAACAGTCTCTTTTTTTTTTTTTTTGGCAAGATAAATTTTTAATAACTTACTTAAATGATTAATATTTTACAAATAGGATTTGGTCCTTTAGGGATTCAGATAGGGAAATATATTGCTCAAAAATCAACTATAAAAACAGTTGTAGGAGTTGATATTAACCCAGATTTAAAAGGAAAATTACTATCAGATATAGGTACTAACTTATCAAATGACGTTATTGTTTTTTCTTCAGTAAAAGAAGCACTTAATTCTCTTACAATAAAACCAGATGTAGCAATTATAACTACAGTTTCTAGTTTAGAAAAACTAATTCCACAAATAGAGGAAGTCGCAAAATTTGGTATTCCAGTAATTTCTACTTGCGAAGAATTATCTTATCCGTGGAAATTACAACCAGAATTGAGTAAACAGCTTGATGAAATTTGTAAAAAACACAATATTTCCTGTTTAGGAACAGGAGTAAACCCCGGTTTTTTAATGGATTATTTGCCTTCCGTTTTTACATCAATCTCTAAAGAAATAGAACATATTTATGTTGAGCGTGTGCAAGATGCTACACCAAGAAGAGTTCCCTTTCAACAAAAAATTGGAGCAGGTTTATCTTTAGAAGCATTTAAAACTAAAGAAGCAACAGGAACTTTACGTCATGTTGGGTTACAAGAGTCCGTGTATTTATTAGCCAATAGCATAGGTCTAGAATTAGATGAAGTTACAGAAAGTTTAGAACCAGTAATAGCAGAAACATCAGTTGCATCTGAAGCAATAAAAGTACAAAAGGGAGAAGCTAGAGGTGTTGAACAAATTGCTCATGGTTATAAAAATGGAATTTGTAAAATTAAAATGCATTTTAAAGCTGCAATTGGAGAACCTCGTTCTTTTGATAAAGTTACTATAAAAGGCGTACCAAGTTTTACTTCAGAAATTGATGGAGGAATTAACGGTGACATAGCCACTTGTGCAATTACCATAAATTGTATTAATAGTGTTTTAAAAGCTCCTGCTGGCTTACAAACAATGGCAACTATTGCAGTTCCAGGATTTATAAATTAAATTTCAGGTTGAGTAAAGTCGAGACCTTAAAAAAAATGAAACAATTAAATTCAATCTTTCTAATTATAATAATCACACTTTATTCTTGTTCAAAAAAGAAAATTGAAGCAGATATTTTAATACAAAACGGAATTGTTTATAATGGAATTGATACTCAATCAACAAATAATTCTATTGCTATAAAAGATGATAAAATTGTTTTTATTGGTGATGAAAATTCTGTCTCAATAAAAGCAAACAAAATAATTGATGTAACAGGAATGATTGTTTCTCCAGGGTTTATAGATCCTCATACACATGCAGATAGAGATTTAAAACTTCCCAAAAACTCACATAATAAACCATTTCTTTTTCAAGGAATAACAACTGTTATTACTGGTAATGATGGCGATAGTTTTTATCCAACTTCTAAATATATAGATCTATATAAATCTCACGGAATTGGTACAAATGCAGTTCCTTTAGTTGGTCATGGAACAATTCGTGAGCAAGTAATGGGCAAAAGCGATCGGAAAGCTACAACTGAAGAAATCATCAAAATGCAATACTTAATTCAGCAAGAAATGGATGCTGGTGCTTTTGGAATTTCAACAGGTTTGTTCTATTCTCCAGGAAGTTATTCAAATACTGAAGAAGTAATTGCATTGGCAAAAACAGTTTCTAAAAACGATGGAATTTACGATACACATTTACGTGATGAAAGTTCATACACAGTAGGTTTAATTCCTGCAATAGAAGAAGCAATTGAAATTGGACGACAAGCAAAATTACCAATTCATATTTCTCATATAAAATGTTTAGGCGTTGATGTTTGGCATCAAAGTAAAACAATTGTTTCAGTTATTGAAAACGCTCAAAAAGAAGGAATTAAAGTGACAGCAAATCAATATCCTTATGATGCTTCTGCAACAGGGTTAAAAGCTGCTGTTGTGCCACGTTGGGCAGAAAGTGGAGGTAAAGATTCTTTATTTATTCGTTATAAAAACCCAAAATTTACTCAAAAAATATTAAAAGAAACTAAACAGAATATAACACGAAGGGGTGGACCAGATAAGCTATTAATTGTAAAATCTGTTGAACCAAAATTTGTAGGAAAAAATTTATTAGAAATTTCTATAATGCTGAATGTTTCACCAGAGGTTGCTGTTTTTGAAACCTTAAAAACGGGTTATATAAGAGTTGCATCTTTCAATATGAATTCAGATGATATTCATACGTTTATGAAGCAAGATTGGGTAGTTACTGGTTCTGATGGAAATACAGGTCATCCAAGAAAATATGGTTCTTTTCCAAGGAAATTTCATAAATATGTTCAGCAAGAAAAAGTGATTGATATTGCTTCTTTTATTAATGGTAGTACTTCTATAACAGCCGAAATTTTCAAAATTAAAAATAGAGGAAAATTACAAGAAAATTACTTTGCAGACATTATCATCTTTAATCCAAAAACATTTAAAGATAAAGCAGATTATACCGATGCTTTTAAGCTATCGGAAGGACTGGAATACAGTATAATTAATGGACAATTAGCTGTTGATAAAGGACAATTTACCAATAAACTTAACGGAAAAGTCTTAAAAAAGTAAACAAACTCACATACAGGTAGTTAGAATTATATTTTCATATAGTTTAAGGTATCTACATCAAAAAATAAAAAAACATGAAAAAAATAAGTTTATATATTTCAGTTTTTATGCTACTTTTTATAGTTAGTTGTAAAGAAACTCCGAAGAAAACAGCACTTGCTAAAAGCAATGATATTATCAATACAATTATTAATGATAAAGATAATTTTTACCATATTGATATGGCAAACTATCCAACTTCAGATACTTCTTTGCCTATTGGAGTTTTCGATTCTGGAACTGGAGGATTAACTGTTTTAAAAGCAATTGTTAATTATGATCAAAACCAGAATACTTCTCATAAAAATGGAAGTGATGGAAATTTAGATTTTAATAAAGAAGCTTTTATTTATTTAGGAGATCAAGCAAACATGCCTTATGGTAATTATTCAAAAGAGAATAAAGTAGATTTATTAAAAGAACATATTATTAAAGATGCGCAGTTTTTAATGGGTAATAAATATTATTCGAACGTAAATGATACATCAGTAAATACAAACAAAAAACCTGTAAAAGTCTTGGTAATTGCTTGTAACACAGCAACTGCTTATGGTAAAGAATATATTGAAGAGTTCATTAAAAAAGCAAATTCGAACATTAAAGTTATTGGTGTTATTGACGCTGGTGTTCGTGGAACTTTAGCGACTATAAAGAAAGATGAAGATGCAATTATTGGAGTTTTGGCAACTGCAGGAACAGTTTCTTCTAAAGGGTATCATAATACGATTGTGAAGTTTAAAAATGAATTAAACTATACAGGAAACATTGAAGTATTTTCTCAAGGTGGAATTGGAATTGCGGAAGCAGTTGATGAAGATCCAAATTACTTCAATAAAAACCTACAAAAACCACGTAAAGATTATAAAGGACCTGGATTAAAAGGTGATGTACAAATTGATAAAACATTATTCGATGTGTATAATTTCGATTTTAATAACAGTAAAATGCTATGTGATACCGAAAAATCGGATGATTGTTCTATTCTTCAAATTAATGATGCAGAGAATTATGTACGCTATCATTTAGTAACTTTAATGGAGCAAATTAGGTTATCAAAAACTAAAAATAAATTAAAATCAATTATTTTAGGTTGCACGCATTATCCTTATTTAATGGATGAATTATCAATAATTTTAAAAGAATTATACAATTATAAGGGGAAAGATGGAAAGTCTTTATATCGTAATTTTATGGTTGAAGACATAAAATTAGTTGACCCTGCAGTTGATACTGCAAAAGAGTTACATGAATATTTAAAAGCAGAAAAATTATTCAACCCTAACGGAAATATTAAAAACAGCGAGTTTTATATTAGTGTTACTAATAAAGACAACTCTAATAATTCTATTGATAAAGATGGTCGTTTTCCTTACGATTATAAATATGGTAGAAATGCGAATGAGATTCAAGAATATGTAAAAGTTGTACCTTTTAGTCGCAAAAATATTTCGTATGATATTTTAACCAGATTTCAAAAACAAATACCTTATGTGTATCAATTAATGCAGAATTTTAATAACACAAATTCAAAAACGAAGGAACTTTCTAAAGAAGATAAAATATAAAATTATTGAAGAAATTAATTTTAGCCTTTATTCTATTTCTCTCAATTCCGCTGTTTTCACAAACTGCAACAGGAGATATTGAAACATACATAGACACTATTATTGATAATGTGCCTAGTAGTTTTGGAGAAGATTATGAAGTACCAAATAGTACACAATTAAATAATTGGAACATAATTATTGATTTTTTATTAGCAAATGATTTAACAAATGCTAGATCTAACGCAAACGGACTTGATTATCAAGTAACAGAGTTTACAGATACCTCTATTTCCCCAAATCAATTTTTTTATGTGTTAGAAAAACAAAGTTCATCTTCTAATTATTGGGGGACTTATGTGTTTAGTAAAACACCAATTAGAAATAACTTAATTATACAAGCTCCACATATAAAAAATGATACAAATACAGGGCAACAAGCTGTGCATTGTTTTAAAAACACATTGGCTAGAGCTGTTTTTATAAGCGGAACACATCGTTGTAATAGTAATAGTTTTTCTTCTTGTTCAGGAACAACTAGTACTTGTAATTCAGGTTCTCAATCTTATAGAGTATCAGATATGGCACATAATGTAACAACCATGTTTCAAAAAACTACAGAGAATTTATTTACTAATATTTCTAATTCGGTTTTTATTCAATTACATGGTTTTGGTAAAAAATCAACGGATCCTTATGTAATTATGAGTAATGGTACTCGCCAAACACCAACTACAGATTATGCAACATTAATAAAGAATGCACTTTTAAATGAAGATAGTTCATTAACATTTCAATTAGCACATATTAATACCAGTTGGACAAGACTTATAGGATTTACAAACACTCAAGGAAGATTAATTAATAATTCTTCTAATCATTGCAGTTCTTCTGCCACAAACACATCAGGAAGATTTATACATATAGAACAAGAAAAAATTAAATTAAGAAATAATTCTTCTGGTTGGACAAAAATGAGTAATGCTTTAACAAGTGTATTTTCAAGTACTTTATCTTTAAAATATTTTAACTTAAATACGAGTATTTCTATTTCACCAAACCCAACTTTAGGAAGAATTATAATCCGTGGAAAAAATGTTAATCAAATAGAAGTATATAACCTGTATGGACAGAGAATTAGGGTTAAAAAGATAAATAACGAGAATAATCCTTCTATAGATTTAAGTAAAGAATCTAGCGGAATTTATTTTTTAAAAATTAAAAAAAACGATGGTTTAGCATTAAAAAAAGTTATTCGTTTTTAAATTTATTTTAAAGTAGAGAAGAATGTTCTTTACTTTTTTTATCTTTCCACTTAAATATTAAATAACTAACTATATAATATGAAGAAACTAGCATTACATTGGAAAATTTTAATAGGAATGATTGGAGGAATCCTCTTTGGGTTAGGAATGACCTTTTTAGATGGTGGTGCTAATTTTGTTTCTAATTGGATTAATCCATTTGGAAATATTTTTGTAAAAATGCTAAAACTAATAGCAGTTCCTTTAATTATCGCTTCATTAGTAAAAGGAATTTCAGATTTAAAAGATATTTCTAAATTTAAAAATATTGGTTTAAAAACAATATCTATCTATATAGGTACAACAGTAATTGCAATTACTATTGGATTATTGTTAGTAAACATTGTGCAACCTGGAGAAGGTATTTCTGATGAAACAATTAAGAAACTAACAGAAACGTATGCTAATAGTGGAGGAGTTCAATCAAAAATTGCAGAAGCTTCAAAACAAATTAGTAGTGGCCCATTACAGTTTATGGTAGACATGGTTCCTGAAAATGCAATTAATGCAATGGGTAACAATAAGTCTATGTTGCAAGTTATTTTCTTTACTATTTTTCTTGGAATTTCTATGTTACTTGTTGGCGAAAAAAGATCAAAACCTTTAAAAAAATTCTTTGATTCTTTAAATGAAGTAGTTTTAAAAATGGTAGATTTAATTATGCTATTTGCTCCCTATGCAGTTTTTGCACTATTAGCAAATGTTGTGGTTTCTTCCAATGATCCCGATTTGTTATTAGCCTTATTAAAATATGCACTGACAGTTGTTGGTGGATTGTTATTAATGGTTGTGTTTTATATGATATTAGTGAGTGTTTTTACAAAGAAAAATCCACTTTGGTTTTTAAAACAATTAAGTCCAGCACAATTATTAGCTTTTTCAACCAGCTCAAGTGCTGCAACACTTCCTGTTACTATGGAAAGAGTAGAAGAGCATATTGGTGTAGATAAAGAAGTTTCTAGTTTTGTTTTACCAGTTGGTGCTACTATAAATATGGATGGTACAAGTTTATACCAAGCAGTAGCAGCAGTATTTATTGCACAAGCTTTAGGCTTCGATTTAACCTTTGCAGATCAATTAACTATTATTGTAACAGCTCTATTAGCGTCAATTGGTTCTGCTGCTGTACCTGGAGCAGGTATGGTTATGCTAGTAATTGTATTAGAATCTGTAGGTTTTCCTGCAGATAAATTAGCAATTGGTTTAGCTTTAATTTTCGCAGTTGATAGACCTTTAGATATGTGTAGAACAGTAATTAACGTTACTGGTGATGCTACTGTAGCCGCATTAGTTGCAAAATCTGTTGGTAAACTACATGATAATCCGGTAGTAAAGAACTGGGATGATAATTATGATGAAGTAAAATAAAAATATTTTACAATTATAAAAAAAACGGTACATTTATAAGCATCAATAGTTACAAAACTATTGATGCTTTTATATATAAAATGTCTTTAAAAATAAGCAAGCCGTTAGTTTCTGTAAATTGGTTACACAATAATTTAAATAACGATAACCTCATTGTTTTAGATTGTACCATTCCTAAAGTAACAGCGAATTCTATAATTACTGAAGGTAAATCACAAATTAAAGGAGCTGTCTTTTTTGATATAAAAAATGTTTTTTCTGATAAAAAAGCACTTTTTCCCAATACGGTTTTAACTCCAAATGAGTTTGAAATTAACGCACAAGAATTAGGAATCTATGAAGATTCACTTCTAGTTTGTTATGACGATTTAGGAATCTATTCTTCACCTAGGGTTTGGTGGATGTTTCAATTAATGGGTTTTAAGAATATTGCAGTATTAGATGGAGGTTTACCAGAATGGAAAGGGAATAATTATCCTATTGAAAAACCCAAAATTCATCAACCTAAAAAAGGAAGTTTTAAAGTTGATTATCAACCAAGGAAATTAAAATTTACAAAAGACGTTTTAAATTCCATAGAAAATAAAACCATTTTAATTGCTGATGCTCGTTCTAACGGGCGTTTCATTGGAATAGCACCAGAACCAAGAAACGATTTAAAAAGCGGACATATTCCTAATTCTGTGAGTTTGCCTTTTACAGCCATTTTAGAAAACGGAAAGATGAAGTCTGATGAAGAATTGAAAAATATTTTTAAAGATTTTAATAATAAAAAAGAAATAATTTTCACTTGTGGTTCAGGAATTACAGCATCTATTTTAGCTTTAGGAGCAGAAATTTCTGGTTTAAGAAACGTTGCTGTTTACGACGGTTCTTGGACAGAATGGGGAAGTAGTACTAATTTACCAATAGCATTATAATTATGAATTTAGATTGGACAAAAAAAGAATTTGAAGCTTATGTACTTTTGTATGCTGCGCATTGCAATCATATAGAAGATATAGCAGAACAAAAATATATTAGAACTAAAGTAGACGAAAAAACATTTCATAGAATTCATACAGAAGTTGTCGTAGATTCAGATGAATTAAATTTGAATAAAATTCAGCAGTATATATCAGAAAACGAATTGAATCAAGAAGAAAAAGAAAATTTAATTAGAGAAGTTAAAAATGTTTTTTTTGCTGATGGCTCTGTAGATTTTTTAGAAAAGAAAGTGTTTACAATTTTGAAAAAAATGCTTTTATAAATATTGAATTGTGCATATATTTTAAACTAAAACTTCATCAATAGATTTTAATAAAATAGTACAACCTAATTTAATTTCTTCATCAGAGATTGTTAATGGAGGTGTTATTCTCATAGCTCTTTCTTCAAAAAGTAAAAAGAAAAGAATCAATCCGTTTTCTAAACATTTATGAATAATTTGGGCTGCCAATTCTGGAGTTTCTACAATTGCAGCTAACATTAAACCTTTTCCTCTAATTTCTTTTATTTTAGAATGTTGTAAATGTTTTTTTATCAATTCTTCTTTCCTTAAACTTTCAGCAATTAAATTAGATGTAGTTATTTCTTTAACGGTTGCTAAACTCGCAGCTGCAATTACGGGATTGCCTGCAAATGTAGAAATATGACCCAATTTAGGATTGTCTTTTAATAAACTCATGTTTTCGAAAGAAGCAATAAAAGCACCAATTGGCATTCCACCACCTAAACCTTTTCCTGTGATAATTATATCAGGAACAACATTATAGTTTTCAAAACCCCAAAAAGTACCAGTTCTTCCTATTCCTGTTTGAATTTCATCCAAAATTAATAATGCTCCAACTTTTTCACATCGTTTTTTAACTTTTGATAAATAATCATTTTTAGGTTGTATAAAACCTGCTCCACCTTGTATTGTTTCTAAAATTACTGCGGCAGTTTTATTTGTAATTTTTTCAATTTCAATTTCATTATTATATTCAATAAATCTTACTCCTGGAACTAAAGGTCTAAAAGCTTGGTTTTGTCTCTCTACACCAGAAACACTCATTGCTCCTTGGGTATTTCCGTGATATGACTGTTTTGCGGCAATAATTTCTGCTCTTCCTGTAACTCTTTTAGCTAATTTTAAAGCGCCTTCGGTTGCTTCTGTGCCTGAATTTGTTATATAAACAGCATCCAAGTTTTTAGGAGAATTTTCCACCAGTAATTTGCATAAATCTACTTGTGGTTTTTGAATAAACTCACCATAAACCATAACATGTGCATAAGTGTCTAACTGTTTTTTTACAGCATTAATTACTTTAGGATGAGAATGTCCAAGACTGTTTGCTGAAACACCTGCAACAAAATCTAAATATTTTTTATTTGAGGTATCGTAAATATAACTTCCTTTTGCATGAGAAACTTCTATGGCAAGTGGATGCGGAGAAGTCTGTGCTTGATATTTAAAAAAATCAGACTTCATAATTATTGTTTTTTAACAGATAATTCTAAATTATTATTTGAATTAGAGCGTCTTTTATTAGGTTTCTTTTTTGTTTTCGATTTTTTTTCTAATACAGCAGAACCCTTTTTTAAAGTATCTTTTTTTGAGGGTGGTTCATTATTTTTATCATCTTTAATAAAAATATCATTTTTTGTTTTTGGTTGTTCGGTTTCTCGCCAAATAAAACCTTTTAATTCTCGAGATTCTTCAGGGAATTTTGATGGAGGATACGTTTTTCCTTCAGATTTTTTTAAATATTTAATGGTTTCTATTTGCCCTTTTGCTAATGTAAATTCAATATTACTAGAAATTTCTTTGGTAATGGTTTCCAATTTATTAGTTTCTTCATTTCTGTTATAATACACAGATTCTGCATTTCCTTTTACCAATAATAAATGAAGTTTATTCTCTTTAAACTTGCCAAACATATTTCTACCTTTTATTTGGTTGAAATCACCTATAGATAAAGAATCTTTAGAAACAATAAATGCGTTATTTAATACTTTTAGTGAATCTAATTTTTGTGTATCTACATTAGAGATTAAGTGAATTGTATCACCAGTAATCTGGTTTCTATCTGACCATAAAACAGGTTTTCTAAACATTTTTGTTAATCCAGTTGATTGATCTGTGTGTATAGAATCACATTTTCCTTGTAAATTAGATTTAAAAATTTTTACATTATGGTAGGTTCTAACAATACGTTTTTCTGGTTTGCCTGTTACTAATAGAGTATCTCCATGAATAAAAGTAGAGTCTTTATCTACAATAGAAATTGCAACCGCTCTTTTTATAATAAAAAGCGAATCTTTTAGTTCAAAAATTTCTGCATAGTTACCTTTGGTTACAAAATTCTTAACTGTATCAATAACTCTAATGTTATTAGTTGCTGAAGCAAAACCTCTCTTTTTATCATAATACAAACTATCACCTTCAACAGTTCTTTCTTTTAAATAAAGTTTTGCATTTTTCACAAAATGAGAAATATCTGTTTTTGTATTGTAAAAACCTCTTTCACAATAAATTCTATTCTCATTTTGTGTGTTTGTTATGGTTGATGGTCCGTACAAATACGTTAAGCCAGAATTTGTATAATAATCTAAATGATTCGATTCTAAATTGTGTTCTGGATTTACTACAGTTACTCTTGTAGTTGCTGTAAACTTTTTGTTTTCTAAATAATAATTACCGTTTTTACTTTTTAAAGTATTGGTTTGATCCTTTATAGTCGCAAAACTTCTGTAATATAATTTCTGATTTAAACGATCGAAATGTAAAGTATCAGAAGTCAACGTCATTGTTGGGTCTTTTAAAACTACATTTCCCCAAGAAAGCGCTTGTTTAGAATTGGCATCGTAATCTGTATAATCGCTATTTTGTGTAATAGAATCTCCTTGTTTTATCAATACTTTTCCGATAGCTTTAAAGAAATTTTGTTCTTTAAAGAAAAAAGCTTTTTGACAAGATAACTTAATTCCGTCATGAGAAATCCTAACATCACCTAACAATACAGTTGCGCCATCGTACTTATCTTCTTCAGCATACTGAATTTCTGCATTTTCAATCACAATTTTTTTTGTTTGCGAAAAAGCAATAGATGTAATACATAGAAAAAATAAAAAAGTGGTTCTTTTCAAGAGATATGTTTTACGCAAAAATAATGAAAAGAATGTTTATGTTTACTAAAGAAAAGTGAAAGTTGAATTTATTATTTTTTACTTAAAAAAGTGATTTTTGGTAAATTCTGAATGAATATTCCCAAAAGACTGATAGGAATCAATCCACTAACGATTACCAAAGTAAGATAATAATTTTCGAAAATTGATATTTGTTGCCAATTGCAAAAACCTTTGTAAATAATTAAAACTTCAGAAACAATGAACCCTGAAAGATAAATTTTTAGATAAATTTTTGAGAGTTTTAGTAGTTTAAAATAATATAAGAAAACAAATAAACACAAACTTACCAATCCTAAAAAGATAAGATGTAAATAACCAATAACAAAATCTACAACCTGTGATACTAATTCAGCAAAATAAGGAATTGAACTAATAAACTGAAGTAAAATTTTAAAGATAAAAAGTAGGTAAACAAATTGTATTAATCGATAAATAAAGGGCGATAGTTCTTTTGATATATCAAATTTAATATGAGTAATAATTTTTTGAAATTTGAATGCAGCTAATAGTTGTAAAGTGCTTCCTGTTAAAGCAAAAACATAAATGTAAGTTGGTGGTTTTATCCAAAGAACTGATAAAAATACAGTGAATATGCAACTTAAAACCATCCATTTATAAAAAGAAGAAATTATTTTTTCATCAAAATATATTTTGTTTTTTTCTATAACAAAAAAGAATATTCCTAAAAGACAAAAAATAAACCAACCATTATATTGAAAATGTAAGTAGAAGTAAATGGCATTTTTGTACCAATGAGAAGTGTTTCCTAAAGTAGTCATTATTATACCTAAAGCCCAGGGTCCAATGCTAGAAAACACCATAAATAGGAGGGAAGTATATATAAATTTATAAGAATAATTTGCTTTGTTGCCACTATAGTTATTTCTGAAAATTGCATAGAACCAATATGTGCAAATTAAAAAAAGTGTTGAAAAAATTATTGAAAATAATGCATAACCAGTTATTGGAAAACTAACTAACATACCAATAATTGTAAATTGTGTACACCAAAAAACACGAGCATATCTTTTTGAAGCTTCCTTCTTAATAAATAGATGAAATATTAATGAAGTTAAAGAAACATAAACCCAACCTAATAAAGCAATATGCGAATGTGTATGTACAATATATTTATATGTTACATTAACATCAGTAACAGGGAACAAACGTAATAAAATGCCTAAACTTGCCGCTAACAGAAAGTAAAAAAGACTAATTAAAACTTGTTTTTTTACGGATATCATTTTATTCTTTTAATAAAAATATTCTTTTTTTATTTTTCGATAATTAAATAAACATCTTATTATTAGTTGTTTATCAGTTTTAATAATGTCGATTCTATTGATTTATAATTACACACAAAAATAAAAAGATAAAAACATCTTTTTATGATAATTGTCATATTTCTTATTTTAAAAGTGCATTAATTTTGTCTTATAAAAGATATTAATGTCTTTTAATATTGAGAATGTATTAACTAAAACTAAATATAATGAAACTTTTAAAAACAGTGTGTTTATTATTTATTGCAAGCTTGCTGCTAACAAGTTGTAAAAATGATGAAAAAAAAGAGTTAGCAATTGTAGATACTTCAAAAATCTATGTTAAAGGAACTATGGATGCAGAGTTAACTTCCCCTCCTTTTGTGCCTGCTCCGGTAGGAAATAGGTCTGCTAAAAAGTTATTGGTAAATATGGAAATTCTTGAACAAGAAGGAACCATGACTGATGGTGTAAAATATGTCTATTGGACTTTTGGAGGTTCTGTTCCTGGAAGTTTTATAAGAACAAGAGTAGGAGATTTAGTAGAATTCACATTATCTAATCACCCAGATAATAAATTACCTCATAATATAGATTTACATGCAGTTACTGGTCCGGGTGGTGGTGCAACATCGTCTTTTGTTGCTCCAGGTCATAAAAAAACATTTTCTTTCAAAACATTAAATCCGGGTTTATACGTATATCACTGTGCAACAGCACCTGTAGGAATGCATATTGCAAACGGAATGTATGGTTTAATTTTAGTAGAACCAGAAGGAGGTTTACCTAAAGTAGACAAAGAATACTACATTATGCAAGGAGATTTTTATACAAAAGGAGCTACCGGCGAAAGAGGGTTACAACCTTTTGATATGACAAAAGCAATTAAAGAAGATGCAGATTATGTAGTTTTTAATGGAAAAGTTGGTGCTTTAACAGGTGATAATGCAATTACTGCAAATGTTGGTGAAACGGTGCGTTTGTATGTTGGTAATGGTGGGCCAAATTTAACATCTTCTTTTCATGTTATTGGAGAAATTTTTGACAACGTACACGTTGAAGGAGGAGATTTAATTAATAAAAATGTACAGACCACTTCAATTCCTGCAGGTGGTGCAGCAATTGTAGATTTTAAAGTAGATGTTCCTGGAACTTTTATTATTGTAGATCACGCTATTTTTAGAGCATTTAATAAAGGTGCTTTAGGAATGTTAAAGGTAACAGGAGAAGAAAAAAAGGATTTGTATTCTGGTATAAAACAAGAAGGAATTTATCATCCAGAAGGAAGTACAATTCAAACAATGCCAGATTCTGAAGATAAAAAGAAAAAAGTTACTTCTACTAAAGAGAAAACATTGGCTCAAAAACTTAAAGATGGTAAACAAGTCTATATGAACACTTGTTTTGCTTGTCATCAAGCAGAAGGTCAAGGAATACCAAACGCGTTTCCTCCTTTAGCAAAATCAGATTATTTAAATGATGATGTAAAAAGAGCAATTGGTGTTGTCTTAAATGGTAAAACTGGTGAGATTACTGTAAATGGAAAGAAATACAATAGTGTAATGACTAAACAGACTTTAACTGAAGAAGAAGTTGCTGATGTTATGACTTATGTTTATAATTCTTGGGGAAATAATAAAACCAATGTAAGTATAAATAAAGTTAAAGAAGTAAAAAGTAGTCATTAATAAGTTCAATTCAAATTCAATGAAAACTCTTTTAAGATTGGCAATTTGTCTATTATTTCTAAATTCAATTGGTACAAATTGTCAATCTAAAATGGTACAAATTAAAGGTGGAGAATATATTCCTTTATATGGTAGAGATTCAATGAAGGTTTCTATTGATGATTTTTCCATGGATGTTTACCCAGTTACCAATAAAGAGTATTTAGCATTTGTAAAAAAATATCAAAAATGGCAAAGAAGTAAAGCTATTAAGTTATTTGTTGATGGTAGTTACTTACGAGAATGGAAATCTGATACAATTTTAAATAATAATCAGAAATTAAATTCACCCATAACAAATATTTCATGGTTTGCTGCTAAAAACTATTGTGAGATACAAGGTAAAAGATTACCAACAGTAGATGAGTGGGAATACGTTGCGATGGCAAATAAAACAATGCCAGACGCTAGAACACTTAAAGAGTATAATGCTTTTATTTTAAGCTGGTACGAAAAACCAAAAACATTTAATCAAACAATTGGTTCAACTTTTAAAAATTACTGGCGAGTGTATGATTTACATGGTTTGGTTTGGGAATGGGCTTCGGATTTTAATTCGGTTTTAATTTCGGGAGAATCAAGGAAAGATGTTGACACCGATAATAATTTATTTTGCGGTAGTGCAGCTGTAAACGCAACCGATTTAATGAATTATGCAGCATTTATGCGATATGCAATTAGAGGAAGCTTAAAAGCAAAATACACGATGAAAAACCTTGGTTTTAGGTGTGTTAAAGATGATAAAACTAATTAAAATGAAACAACTAACATATATATTATTTATTGTAACTATTACAATATTAGGTTCTTGTGATAAAAAAACTACCAAAGTAACGGCTAAAGTAGGTTATCAATGTCCCATGAAATGTGAAGCCGAAAAAGTATATTTAGAAAAAGGTACTTGTCCTGTTTGTAAAATGGATTTAAGATCAAATTCAAAAAAAACAGCAAAAGTTTTAAGTGATAAAATTTCTGAAGCATCTATTTTTAATTTAACATCTAAATGGAATACGCAAGAAAGTAAAGAAATAGTATTAGAAGAACTAAAAGGAAAAACTTTGGTAATGGTAATGGTTTATACAACTTGTAAAGCTGCTTGCCCTAGATTAACAGCAGATATGAGAAATATAGAAGCTAAAATTCCTACTGAATTAAAAAAGGATGTGAATTATGTTTTAGTAAGTATAGACCCTGAAAACGACACCCCAAAAAGGTTAAAAGAGTTTGCTAATGAGAATTATTTAGACTCTAAATATTGGACTCTATTACAAGGAACAGAAGATGGTGTTAGAGAGTTTGCAAATGTTTTAGCAGTAAAATATAAACAAATTTCACCATTAGATTTTTCACATTCTAATATTATAAGTGTTTTTAATCCGCATGGTGAATTAGTACATCAACAACAAGGTTTAGGTATTGACAATAAAGAAACAATTACAAAAATCATTGAAACAATAACTCAATTATAAAGAGACAAAAATGAAAAAAAGAATATTTTTTAGTACTATTATTTTTATGACAATATTTTCTATAAATGCACAATCATTTAAGTTGTCATCAGAAATTAGGCCTCGTTTTGAAAACAGACATGGTTATAAAACATTAATAAAAACTGGAGAAGAAGGCGCTAGTTTTATATCACAAAGAACACGTTTAAATTTTAATTTTAAACAAGAAAAATTAACTCTTGGCATTTCTTTACAAAACGTTAGAGTTTGGGGAGATATAAGTACACTAGCTTCTAATGACAATGCAAATTCGTTTCATCAAGCATGGGCAGCATATCAGCTTTCGGAAAAGTTGTCTCTAAAGTTTGGACGACAAGAAATTATTTATGACGATAGTAGAATTTTTGGAAATGTTGGTTGGGCGCAACAAGCAAGAAGTTTTGATGCTGTTGTTGCAAAAATAAAAACATCAAAAAAAGGAAAATTAGATATTGGTTATTCTTTGAATAATGATTCTAGACAACTTACAAATTCATTATATACAAACGTAGCTGGTTATAAAACGTTTCAATATGCATGGTATCACACAGAAATTGAGAATTTTGGCTTAAGTTTATTAGCGTTGAATAACGGGGTTGAATTTTTAAATTCAAATTCTGAAGAAGAACTTAATTATTCGCAAACTTTTGGTTCTAGAGCAACTTACAAAACTGGTAACTTATCTTTTAATGGTTCAATTTATTTTCAAACTGGTAAAATTTTCGAAAACTCTGTGAGTTCAAGTTATTTTGGTGGAAATATAAAACACAAAACTTCAGAAGAATTTAATATAGGTTTAGGAATAGAGTACTTATCTGGAAAGGATATGAATGATACAAGTTCTAAAATAAAATCTTTTAATCCTGTGTTTGGAACCAATCATAAATTTAATGGTTTTATGGATTATTTCTATGTAGGTAATCATATTAATTCCGTTGGTTTGTTAGATATTAATGCAACTTTAGCATATTCTAAAAATAAGTTTTCAGCAAAATTAATTCCACATGTTTTTTCTTCTACGGCAGATATTTACAATGTAAACTCTAAAATGAGTAATAGTTTAGGTACAGAAATTGATGTAGTTTTAGGGTATAAAATATCTAATAATGTAACATTAAATGGAGGTTTCTCTAAAATGTATGGTACAAATTCTTTAGAGATATTAAAGAATGGAAATAATGATTCTGATAATTCGTGGACTTGGTTAATGGTAACCTTTAAACCAACATTATTTTCTTCAAAATAATTTTTAGTTAGTTTTTTAATAGAAAAAGCATCTTTCAAATACTGAAAGATGCTTTTTTGATATTTATAATACAGATAAAGGTTATCTGTTTATTGTTTGTTTTCTATCTGGACCAACAGAAACAATAGATACAGGAACTCCAGTTTCTTTTTCAATAAAAGCAACATAATCCATTAAGTTCTTTGGTAATTGATCTGCAGAAGTCATTTTTGTTAAATCATCTTCCCAACCTTTAAATTCTGTATAGTTTACAGAAACATTTTCGGGTTCAATATTATAAGGGAAATGAGAAATTTTTTCTCCTTTATAATTGTATGAAGTACATATTTTTAAAGTATTAAAACCAGAAAGAACATCACCTTTCATCATCATTAATTGAGTAACTCCATTAACATCTACTGCGTATTTTAAGGCTACTAAATCTAACCATCCACATCTTCTTGGTCTTCCTGTAGTTGCTCCAAATTCATGACCAATTCTTGCCATATCCTCTCCATCTTTATCAAACAATTCTGTAGGAAAAGGACCAGAACCAACACGTGTAGTGTAGGCTTTAAAAATTCCGAAGACATCACCAATTCTGTTTGGTGCAACCCCTAAACCAGTACAAGCTCCTGCTGCTGTTGTGTTAGAAGATGTTACAAAAGGATAGGTGCCAAAATCAATATCTAGTAAAGATCCTTGTGCTCCTTCAGCTAAAATTGTCTTTTTATCTTTTATAGCTTGGTTTAAAAACTCTTCACTGTCAATAAATTGTAACGTTTTTAATTTTTCGATTCCTCTATCGAATTCTGCTTCTAACTCATCTAAATCATATTCAATTTCAATGTTAAAATAATCTAACATTCCTAAATGTTTCGCAGTTAAAGCGTGGTATTTTTCTTTCCAGTTTTCTAATTCTAAATCACCAACTCGCATACCGTTTCTACCAGTTTTGTCCATATAAGTTGGGCCAATTCCTTTTAAAGTAGAACCAATTTTAGCTTTTCCTTTAGACGTTTCTGAGGCTGCATCTAAAAGTCTATGTGTTGGTAAAATTAAATGTGCTTTTCTAGAAATTAATAATTTAGAAGTATAATCTACATTATGCTTATCTAAATTTTCTAGTTCTTTTTTAAAAATAACAGGATCTATTACAACTCCATTTCCAACAACATTTAATGCTGTTTTATGAAAAATTCCTGAAGGAATTGTATGTAAAACGTGTTTAAATCCATCAAAAATTAAAGTATGTCCAGCATTTGGTCCACCTTGAAAGCGAGCAATGATGTCATAATTTGATGTAAGTACGTCTACAATTTTACCTTTTCCTTCATCTCCCCATTGTAATCCGAGTAATAAATCTACAGCCATTAGTTGTTTAATTAGTTGTTTGTTGTGTTGTATTGTTAATTAAGATTTGTTCTTCTTTGTTCCGTAAAAATAAAGTGAATGATTATGGATATCAATATCAAAAACTTCTTCTATGGTTTTTTTTATAATTTGTATTCTTGGGTCGCAAAATTCTTTTACTTCACCAGAATCTGTAAAAATAACATGATCGTGGTTTTTATCAAAATAACTTTTTTCATAGCGAGCCATAGATTGTCCATCAAATTGATGTTTTCTAACTAAACCACAATCTTGTAATAAATCTATAGTATTGTATAAAGTAGCTCTACTGACACGATAATTTTTGTTTTTCATTTTAATATAAAGAGATTCTATATCAAAATGTTCTTCTGCTACATAGATTTCTTGAAGTATAGCATAACGTTCAGGAGTTTTTCTGTGTTTGTTTTCTTCTAAATAAGTAGTAAAAACTTTTTTTACTATTTCTTGATTTTCAAGAGAATTACTCATGGTTTTTATTTTTGCCAAAAAGCAAATTTACAGTTATTTCTTAATAAAAAAGCTTTTTTAAAAGAATGATATTTACAAACTATTAACACGTTCTACTTTTTTAACTCCATCTACTTTTTGTAAACTTTGTAAAACTTTGTTTAATTGAGCGCTATTCTTTACACTCAAGCTTATTTTTCCTTCAAATATACCATAATCACCAGCAATATTAATACTGTTGATAAAAACGCCCATATTGTTAGAAATAATTTTAGTTACGTTGTTTATTATACCTTTATTATCTACACCACTTATTTTTAAAATTGCTTTAAAATCTTGCTTTGTTGAGTCTATCCACTTTGTTTGCATAATTCTATATGCATAGTTAGACTGCAAAGAAATTGCGTTTGGACAATTCATTTTATGAATTTTTATACCATCATTAATGGTTAAAAAACCAAATACTTTATCACCAGCAATAGGGTTACAACATTTAGATAATTTATAGTCTAATTTCTCTTCTTCTTTACCAAAAACTAACGCATCATATTTGTTAGTAACTTCCTCTGTATCTATAAGAGCTTTGTTAGATGGACTTCTTCTTAATGTAGTTTTAAAGAAATTTAAAATAGCACTATTTCTTTGAGATACAAAGGCTTTTAATTGTGTATTATCTATTGCACCGTTACCAAATCTATAAAATAAATCGAAACTCGTTTTTAGTTTGTAATAGTTTACAAGTTCGTTGATTGTTTTTTCATTAAAAGGAATTTTTAAATGACGTAGTTTACGCATTAAGACTGCTTTTCCCTCTTCTGAAATTGCTTTTTCTTCCTCTTTAAGTGCTGCTCTAATCTTTGTTTTTGCTCTTGCTGTAATTACAAAATCTAACCATCTAGCATTTGGTTTTTTTGAAGAAGTTGTAATAACTTCTATTTGATCTCCACTTTTTAACGTGTAACTTAAAGGAACTAGTTTACCATTTACTTTTGCTCCTCTACATTTTAAACCTACGTCTGTGTGAATAGAAAATGCAAAATCTAAAGCAGATGCATCTTTTGGTAACGATTTTAAATCTCCTTTTGGGGTAAAAACATAAATTTCTTTTGCATATAGATTTAATTTAAAATCCTCAACAAAATCAACAGCATTCAGACTCTGGTTCTCTAAAGTTTCCTTAAGTTTATTTAACCAAGATTCTAAACCAGATTCTGTTTCTGATCCTTGTTTGTATTTAAAATGTGCAGCGTATCCTTTTTCTGCAATTTCATTCATTCTATTAGAACGAATTTGAACTTCTACCCATTGTGCTTTTGGCCCAACAACCGTAATATGTAAAGCTTCATAACCAGTAGATTTCGGTTGAGAAATCCAATCTCTTAAACGAGTTGGGTTTGGTTTGAAGTAATCTGTTACTATTGTGTAAATTTTCCAAGCATCAAATTTATCGTCATCAGAAGTAGGAGAGTAAATAATACGAATGGCATATTTGTCATAAACTTCATCAAAAGTTACATTCTGACTTCTCATTTTTCTTCTGATAGAATAAATAGACTTAAAACGCCCTTTTATATCATAAGTAAAATTCTCTTTGTCAAGTCCTTTTTTTAAAGTTTCAGCAAAAGTTTCTAAATAATTTTGTTGCTCTTCTTTGCTTTCTTTTATTTTTGCTACAATATCTGTGTAAACTTCTGGTTCTGTATATTTTAAACCTAAATCTTCAAGCTCTGTTTTAATGTTATACAAACCTAATCTATGCGCTAAAGGAGCATAAATATATAAGGTTTCTGAAGCAATTTTCACTTGTTTATGTGCAGGCATTGCATCCATAGTTTGCATGTTATGCAATCTATCTGCAATTTTTATTAAAATAACTCTAACATCATCATTTAATGTTAATAGCATTTTTCTAAAATTTTCTGCTTGAATAGAAGCATCTTGACTTTTATTTAAACGAGAAATCTTGGTTAAACCATTTACAATTCTTGCAATTGTTTCGTCAAACAATTGCTCCATGTCATCTAATGTGTATTCAGTGTCTTCAACAACATCATGTAATAAAGCAGCGGCAATAGAAGTAGCTCCTAAACCAATTTCCATAGCAACAATTTTTGCTACTGCAATTGGATGATAAATATATGGTTCACCAGTTTTTCTTCGCTGTGATGAATGTGCGTCTACAGCAATATCGAAAGCTTTTCTTATGAGTACTTTATCTTCTTTAGATAATACTTCATAAGTACCTTTTAATAAATCTTTGTAGCGATTTGCAATCTCCTTATTTTCCTCTTCTATGGTTGCTGTGTATTCCATTAACTGGTATAAAGATTATAAATTAATCTAAAGTGAATTTAGGAATAAGAATTTTAACAGCCAAGAATTACTTTTCTAAATTTTTAATTCTTTCCAACAAAGTTGGATGCGAGTAATGCATAAAAACATATGCAGGATGTGGAGTTAAATTACTCAAACTATTTTTTGATAATTTTTTAAGAGATGTAATTAATGGTTTAGCAGCAAATGTTTCTTTGGCAAAATTATCTGCTTGGTATTCAAAAACTCTAGAAATATAGTTCATAAATAAACCTGTAATTTCTGAAATTGGAGAATATAAAATTCCGAATGCAATTAAACCAATATGAAAACTTGGTATAGCAACGCCTAATGCTTCAGATAAAATTGAAGAATTAATAAAAAGGGATAAAATAAATAAGGTAAAACCTGTAAGAAGTATAGCTGCTGTTAAATTAAAAATGATGTGTTTTCTTTTGTAATGCCCAACTTCATGAGCTAAAACAGCAACAATTTCATCAATTTCTAAATCGTTTATCAACGTATCATAAAGTGTAATTCTTTTTTGAGAACCAAAACCAGAAAAATAAGCATTTGCTTTTGTAGAACGTTTAGAACCATCTATAACAAAAATATTATTTAACTTAAAGCCAACTTTTTGCGCATATTCTTCTATAGAAAATTTTAATTCGCCATCTTCTAAAGGAGTTTGTTTGTTGAATAAAGGAACAATCAATTTTGCATAAAATAGGTTCATAAATAATGAAAATACAGCAACTAAAACCCAAGCATAGATCCAAAAATTTGTTCCTGTAAGTTGGTGAAACCATATTATAAGTGATAAAATCCCACCACCCAAAAGTATACTCATCAACCAACCTTTAATTTTATCTAGCCAGAAAGTTTTTTTTGTGGATTTGTTAAATCCGAATTTTTCTTCAATCACAAATGTTTTGTAGTATGAAAAAGGCGTTGTCAATATATCTGAACCCAACATAATTACTCCAAAAAATATTAAAGCAACCAAAATAGGATTGTTTGTATAGCCTCTAGCATAAATATCTAAATATTTAAAACCATCAGCAAAAAAGAAAAACAATGTTAAACCTATAGAAAAATAAGAAGTTAAATTAGAAAATTTATCATTGGTCTTTTTATAAGCTTGCGATTTTTTGTATTCATCTTCATCATAAACATCTGCAAGTCTTGCGGGTATTTTATCATTAAAATGTTTTGCATTTAAAGTGTCTAATATTTTATCAATAATAAAGCTAACAACCAATATTGAAATTAGAATATAAAAAAGAGTAGTAGGCAGCATTTGTATTTTTTTTTTAAGTTTAAACAAGTAAAAGGGTATTTCTTAAAGTTCTGTTAAACTCATATTATTACGTAACATAAGTAATTAGTTGTCGTCATATAGATGTAAACAAAACAATAAATAATGACAACAAATAATAAAGAATCAAAACCGGAAAATAAAAATAATTCAACAGAAATTATTCAATCTAAAAGATATTCTTGGAACTCAAGAAGAAAGTATAACTACAAATACATAACAACTGTATTTTAGTTAGTAATTAGTTAGTTTTTAATAGTTGATTAGGGTCTAAAGCATTGCTTTAGGCCCTTTCCATTTTATAAAACTAGTTTTTTACTGGTATTTTATAACGTTCTATTTTACCTTTTTTAAGTGCTTTGTAATTCTCGTAACAGTCTAAAACGGCTTCAATCATTTGAAGGTCAGAAGCTTTTTTAATAAAATATTCAGAGTAATTACAGTCTGTTAAAAGTTCAGAAAGTTCTTGTCTGTCCATCTCTAGGTATTCCATCATTACTTCTCTATCAAATTTACCTGCTAACATTTTACGTAAATTATCTTCTTTCTTTAATTTCTGAAGCTTTTTAAGCTGCATTGGCTTTTTTCCGAAGAGGTTATATAAGAAATCTACAGGTTGAAATATTGCTGCAATAGGGGAGGAGAAGTCTTTTCCTTTAGGTTTCCCTACTTCATATGTTTGTGGTAAACCATTAATTTTAATTCTTGTAAACCTATCTTTTGGGACTTGTTTTACATCAATTTCTAAAACACCAATTAGTTTGGTAGATCTTATAATAACTTCTTTTATTTCTTCTGGTTTTTCATATAAAGCAATTAAAAGTTCATTACCTTTTAATAAATCGTTGGTAACTTTTAGTTTTATAGATGCATAACCTAGATAAGAAACCAAAATAGTATCATTTACTTTAGTAGGTAATTCAAAAAAACCTCTGTCGTTAGTTATAGTTCCGTGTACAGAGTTTAAGTTTAAAATATGTGCAGCACTTAAAGCACGTTTGTTTTCTGCATGTATAATTTGCCCTTTTAAATTATTAACACGAAGTGAGTCTTTTTGAGAAAAAACGCTTAATGAAACCAGTAAGCATAAAATGAATATTAATTTTTGCATTCTGCAAAATTAACAATAATAGGTCTTAAAAAGGTTAATTATTTGTGAAGAAGTAAATAAAATGATTTTTAAAGTAAAAAGTGCGCACGAGAAGAGTCGAACTTCCACGAACTTGCGTTCACAGCCCCCTCAAGGCTGCGCGTCTACCAATTTCGCCACGTGCGCAAATAATAAAACAAAAAAGTTAAGCAGATGCTTAACTTTTTTTAGTGACCGGGCTGGGGCTCGAACCCAGGACCCTCTCCTTAAAAGGGAGATGCTCTACCAACTGAGCTACCAGGTCAATTTCTTAAATCGGTTGCAAATATACTATCAATCATTCAAAATAGAAGCATAAAAATGATTATTTTTTTTAGATATTTGTACAAAACCTAAAAAATATGAAAATAGTTTTATTAGGCTATATGGCTTCTGGTAAATCAACAATTGGAAAAAAGTTGGCTAAAAAGCTGTATCTCAATTTTATAGATTTAGATAATTATATTGAGGATAAGGAGAAAATGACGATTTCTACTATTTTTAAGGTGAAAGGAGAAATTTATTTTAGACTAATTGAACATAAATATTTAAAAGAAATTTTAAATTCGGATGAAAAATGTGTCCTATCGTTAGGTGGTGGAACACCTTGTTATGCTAATAATATGGAATTGATTAATAATTCTAAAGCAATTTCGATTTATTTAAAAACAAGTATAAAAACTTTAGTAGAAAGGCTTTTAAACGAAAAAAGTAAAAGACCTCTAGTGGCAAATTTAGAGGATGAGAAAATAACGGAATTTGTAGCAAAACATCTTTTTGAAAGAAGATTTTATTATGAACAAGCAAAGTTCTTACTTTCAATCGATGATAAAACTAGTAATGAAGTTGTAACTGAAATTAGAATTCTATTACATTAGATAAGCTATAGATTTATTTTTTGAAAACTCAACTTGTACATGTTCTTTTATTGAAGTTGATAGAGAAATTCCTTTAAAATCTGCCTTTACAGGATATTTTTTATGATTTCTATTAACTAAAACAGCCGTTTTAAACCTTTTTAATGGAACATCTAAAAAATGTTTAATTCCGTATATTAATGTAGTACCAGAATTTAAAACATCATCAACTAAAACCAATGGTTTATTTTTATAATCATTTACTTCTATAGAAGTAGAAACTTTCTTCAAAGGGTTCTTTTTATCAATTTTAACTTCACAAATAGTTACTTTTAGGGTTGATATTTTATGAAGTGCTTCTACCAACATTTCAGCAAAAACATATCCATTACCAATAATACCAGCAATTATAACTTCCTTTTCGTTACTATTAGCTTCATATATTTGATAAGCAATTCTTTTAATTTTTTGCTCAATCTCTGTGGCGTCTAAAATTACATTATTAGTAGTTGTCATATGTCTTCTGTTGTATCTTCTTGATAATCGTCTATATCTCGTCTGTCTTTTTTGGTAGGCCTTCCTGTTCCTTTCTTTCTATAGTAATCTTTTGCAAATTTAAGTAATTCTGTTTTTTCGAATTCCTCTTTTGGGGTAACATCTTTTCTGTATTGGTCTACCAATTTTGCGCCAACTCTACTTTCTGGTAAATCTAAAACTTTTATTTGATAATTTATTTGGTTTTTTCTTATAACAAGCAACTCGTTACCAAACACTTCTTTAGAAGGCTTAATATTCTTACTATCTATCTTTATTTGCCCTTTTTTACAGGCTGTAGTTGCTATAGTTCTTGTTTTAAAAACTCGAATGCACCATAAATATTTATCAATTCTCATAAAAAAAGTTAAAATGTAACGTTTGTCTTTTTACAAAGGTATAAAAATGGTAAATTGCGCCTTCAAAATTTTACCATTAAAATGAATAAAATAAAAAATATAATTGCTTTTGCAATTTTTGCGACCATAATCTATTCTTGCGGAGACAATAATAATATTGTTGTAGATAACTTTGATCATGAAGCACAAGCTTTAATTGACCAGGATTCTTTAGCCTCTTTTTTTAAGAAACATTATTATGATGCAACTCTAGATTCTGTAAAACCAAT
Organism: Polaribacter sp.; assembly: GCF_036480315.1. Taxonomy (GTDB): domain Bacteria; phylum Bacteroidota; class Bacteroidia; order Flavobacteriales; family Flavobacteriaceae; genus Polaribacter. Next base: position 21,803 of record NZ_JAZGGG010000024.1, on the reverse strand, counting down.
AACAAGTGGAAAAACTGCATTATTTGACGATTCTAACTTAAAATCTATGGATGTATCTGAAAATGAGATCGATTACATTTTATATTATTACTTGAATAATGTTGGCGATCCTGATCCAGTAAAAGGTTTTCCTACAGTGATGGATTCTGTTTTAGTGAAATATTCTGGGCAAAGAATTGTGAATACAGATAGTATAGGTAGTGTTGCTTTTGATAGAAATAATGGAATTTGGTTTACATTAAACAACGTAGTTAGAGGATGGACACATGGTTTTACTAACTTTAAAGGAGGTAAAAATATTACGAATAATGGACCAATTACTTATGAAAAAGGAGGAAAAGGTATTTTATTTATTCCTTCTGGTTTAGCCTATAGAAATACAGGAACAACTTCAATTAACCCTAATCAGAACTTATTGTTTTATATTAACTTATTTGATATCGTAGAAAATACAGATGCTGATAATGATGGAGTTGCTTCAATTTTTGAAGACCCAAATGGTGATGGTGACCCAAGAAATGATGATACAGATGGGGATTTTACTCCTAACTATTTAGATATTGATGATGATGGTGATGGTGTTTTAACGAAAGATGAAGATGCTAATGGAGATGGAAACCCTGCAAACGATTTTAGTGGAACTGATAAAACGTTACCAGATTATTTAAATCCGGATGTGAAATAAATAATATTTATTTTAAGTATATAAAAAAGCTCTTGAGAAATCAAGAGTTTTTTTTATGCAATAGAGTGCAGGGATTATTGCTAGTTTTTTATTATCTCTTCAGAAACTATTTATATAGATTATTATATACTCAATGCACATAGCTTTACGGTTTTTTTACTCTTTCTTTTTCCCTTTTTCAGCGTTAAAATTTTAAATCGTAGCTACGGCTATGATTGAAAATTTTGCCTTGACAAAGAAAAAAATAAATTTGTCAAAATTCCCGAAAAGCTAAATCCATCGAGTATATGTAAGAAAAATTAGCTATTACAGCTGTATTTGTTACTACAAAAAATGAATTTCTTATAAGTTTTTATGTTTTGTTAAAAGAGTAGATTATAGCGCATAAAAAGAGGGAAAATATATACATATTTTCCCTCTTTTTATATTTGAAATTTATTTATAATTTTAAAGAAACCCCAATAATTATCTGGTTAACTCTAGTATCAAAAGTTTGTGGTACAGTTCCTGAAAGAAAAGTAGATTCAATTCCAGAAAAAGCTCTTTCCCAACGTACATCAATTCCAAATTTACCAATTTCAACGCCACCACCAAATTGTAAACCAACGGTAAACCCTTTTGTGTCCACATCTTTTATGTCATCAAAACTAAAATCAGAATCTAAAATATATTGAAAAGAAGGGCCAATAAATATATTACCAACACCAAAAATCTTTTTTCCTAATAAAACAGGAATATCAATTTTTTGAAAATTATAAGAAGATGTATTTCCAGTAGATTTGTATTTAACATCATTTTCTAAATTTGTGTAGACCAATTCTGGTCTTATATACAAACCAACAACCGGAATTTTAAAACGTAACCAAATACCAGCATGGTAACCTGTTTTACTTTCAGCTCCTTCAAAAAGATCGGTTCCAACTGCTTTAATTGAATTAGAATTGTAGTTTACACCAGCTTTTACACCAAAAGCTATTTGTGCATTTGAAGTTTGACTAAAAGCAAATGCCAAACACATTACTAAAATTATTTTTTTCATCATTTTTATTTTTAAAGTTAATATAAAGACGTCTTATAATCTTAAAACGTTATTATTTTCTAGAAATTACTTTTTTAACAGCTTTTACAACAGCAGCAGCATCTAAACCATATTTTGCCATTAATTGTTCTGGTGTACCTGACTCACCAAAAGTATCGTTAGTTGCTACAAATTCTTGTGGAGTAGGAGCGTTTAATGCTAAAGTTCTTGAAACACTTTCACCTAAACCACCTAATTTATTATGCTCTTCAGCAGTAACAATACACCCCGTTTTAGCTACAGACTTTAAGATAATGTCTTCGTCTAATGGCTTAATAGTGTGTATGTTTATAACTTCAACAGAAATTCCTTCTGCTTCTAGTTGCTCTGCTGCTTGTAAAGATTCCCAAACTAAATGACCTGTTGCAACAATAGTTACATCTGTTCCTTCTGTTAATTGAATTCCTTTACCAATAACAAATTCTTCGTCTGCTGGCATAAATACCGGCACTTTTGGTCTACCGAAACGTAAATAAACAGGACCATCAAAATCTGCAATTGCAATAGTTGCCGCTTTTGTTTGGTTGTAATCACAAGGATTAATTACCGTCATTCCTGGTAACATTTTCATTAAACCAATATCTTCTAATATTTGATGTGTTGCGCCATCTTCACCTAAAGTAACACCTGCGTGAGATGCACAAATTTTTACGTTTTTACCAGAGTATGCAACAGATTGACGAATTTGATCATAAACTCTACCTGTAGAAAAGTTAGCAAAAGTACCTGTAAAAGGAATTTTACCTCCAATTGTTAATCCAGCAGCAATACTAATCATATTTGCTTCTGCAATACCAATTTGGAAAAATCTTTCTGGGTTTTCTTTTATAAATTGATCCATTTTTAAAGAACCAATTAAATCTGCACATAAAGCAACTACGTTAGGATTTGTTCTACCAAGTTCAGTTAAACCATCACCAAAACCAGAACGAGTATCTTTTTTTTCTGTGTACGTATATTTTTTCATTATAAAAATGTTGTGTTGTAAAATTTTCGTAAAAATAAACTTTTATTTCTCTTTAGAGAAAAGAAAAGCGAGAATAGAGAAAAGATTTTTTAACAGTTTGTGATAAAGTATTTCAAAACGTTATAAAATGTATATCTATATTCTTTGTTTATCAATTTTTTTTACAGAAATTATGATTTCTTTTTATTCATTTTTAAGCAAAAAAATAAGCTCTTTTTTTTAAAAGAGCTTATTGATGATTTTTTGTTGAATTTTATTTATCTGTATCTTCTTTTAGAATTCCAAACATTAGAATTTGTGTTACTTAAGGTTAATACTGGTGTAGCAATTTTGTTCTCTACTTTTACTTTTTGATTTCTTATTTTCATAATCTTTAATATTTACAAGTGCAAATTTAGAAGGTTTATGAGTGTTAGAAAACAACAGATTTAATGAGTTTATATGGTATATTACCTCTGCAATAGTTTGTAGATTTTTTTGTATGTAATTTATTGTTTTTTAGACGTTTAAAAGTATTTATAATTCCATTAGTTCTTTGTAAAGTTTATGCACGGGCAAGCCAACTACATTAAAATAACTTCCTTGTATGTTATCGATTGCTATAAAACCAATCCATTCTTGAATTCCGTAAGCACCTGCTTTGTCAAAAGGTTTGTAATTATTGATATAATAATTAATTTCTTCACCAGATAATTCTTTAAAAGAAACTGTAGTTACATCATTTATAATTTTTTGAAAAGACTTATTTTTTATAGAAATAGAGGTAATTACCTTATGTGTATTACCAGATAAATTACGTAACATGTCAAAAGCATCTTCATGATTTTTAGGCTTTCCTAAAGCTTTTCCTTTCAGCCAAACAATAGTATCTGAAGTTATTAGTAAATCGTTTTCTTGTAAATCTGTAAAAGCTTTCGATTTTAAGTCGGCTAAAAAATCTGTGATTTCAGTTTCTTTTAATTCCTTCGAATAAATTTCTTCTACTTCCTTTAATTGAATGGTAAAATCGATATCTAAATCTTTAAAGAATTGTTGTCTTCTTGGCGATTTAGAGGCTAGAATTACATGATAGTTTTGTAGTTTTTCTTTTAACATTGCTTTTTTTTATGAGATTATTTCTCATTTTTTAATCGAAATTGCAAAGACTAATTAATTTGCTCTCCGTTTTTAATTTCTTTAGAAGCTTGTAATAAAACGACTTTTCCATCCGTATTATAAACACCAATGATCAAAATTTCGCTCATAAAATTAGCAATTTGTCTAGGTTTAAAATTTACAATTGCAGAAACTTGTTTGTTTAATAAATCTTCTTTAGAATATAAACCTGTTATTTGTGCACTTGTCTTTTTGATTCCCAATCCTCCAAAATCTATTTTTAATTGATAGGCAGGTTTTTTTGCCTTCGGAAAGTCGTTCACTTCAATTACAGTTCCAATTCTAAAATCAACTTTTAAAAAGTCTTCAAAAGTAATTTCTTCTTGCATATTATTTCTTCTTTCCTAATTTTTGAATTACCCAAAGTGGGCCAATCAATAAAAATTGTAAATCTTTTGCAAACGACGGTTTTTTTCCTTCAACTTTATGTCCCCAAAACTGACCAATCCAAGCCACAACAAAGATAATTATAGAAGTATATAATAAGTTAAGGTTATTTCCTAACCAGAAATTACCAACAATACATAGCAATATTACAAATAGCATTTCTAGAAAATACCAGAAACCTAGTCTTAGATAAAATACAGAAATAATAACACCAATTACTGCAGCCCAATTTTCTAATAATGGATTGTATAAACCAATATTGTTTTCTAAAAAAGTATTTGGTATGCACATTAAAAGCCCAATTACACTAAAGAAAATTAAGGGTACACAGATGTAATGTACTAATTGGTTGGTTTCATTTTGATGACTAACAGCATAATCATCAAACCATTGTTTTGCGGTTTTCATGTATAAATATTAAAAATTTAAAGATATGGATAATTTAAAAATAGAAAAACTAAAACAGATTAGATCTATTTTTGCCAACCTTTACGAGTCATTAATTGTTCTATATGTGCAAAATGATGATTACAATGCCAAGCATAAATGCAAATATTTTCCTTTAAAGAGATTTCTTCATTATTAGAAGGGTGCACAAAAATATTTTCTAAATCACTTTTAGACAAACCTTTTAATAAATAAACCCATTTATTATGTAAAGCTTTTAATGCGTCTATAGATAAAAAAACTGGGGCAAATTTAGAATCGTGTAATTCTGCCCAACGTTCTTCAAAATATACTTTTATAACAGGTTTATCTTCTGTTAATGACCATTTAAAACGTGTGTAAGAATTATGATGACTATCATAACAATGATGTACAACTTGCCTAATAGTCCAACCGCCATCTCTATAAGGTGTGTCTATTTGGTTGTCTGATAAGTCTTTTACTAAAAGCTCTAAATTTTGAGGAAACTTTTCTAAAACGAAAATCCAATCTTCGATGTTTTTAGAAGTTATTTTTTTGGGAATATTTTCATGTCCTATTGGGTATTTAAGTTCTTCTAAATTCATGTTGATTTTCTTTTTTGCACGATAGGTTCTTAAGTTCAAAAATAGCATTTTTTTTAGGATTCAATATTATCTTTAAATTTATATATTAAACCATTCAACTATATTTAAGTCCAAGAACAATCTAACAATTATGAAGCTATCTTCTTTTACAATTATTTTACTGTGTCTTTTTTTATGAATTGTAGTTCACATCAATTATTGAAGCGGCATCGGAAGAAGAGATAGAAAACCCTACATCAAACACTAAACCAAACATTCTATTTGTGATTGCATACGATGTAAGTAAAGATGCAATTCCTAATTATACTGAAGGGAATACTAAAGAAACATGCTAAACTTACAAAGTTTAATGACTAATGGAATTACGTTTGATATTACTTGAGCATATTCAGTTTGTTCGTCAACAAGAGCCTCTATTATTACAGGGAAATACGGAATTAAAACGGGTGTTTTAGAAGTAGGTGATGTTATTTCTACATCAGAAACTTCACTTCAAAAATATATAAACGTTAACACAAGTAATGCGTATGCAACTGCAATTATAGGGAAATGGCATTTGTCTAATAATGCAGATGATCCAATAACAATGGGTGTAGATTATTATGCAAGAGTCTCTACCACAGAAATTCATAATAGTACAAGTTTTAATAATTTACTTACAGATGAGAATGTAACAAAAAGATCTTTTGTTTATTCAGAAAAAGAGAATGCGTACATTGTTAGGAATGTTGCTTATAAGTATATAAAAACGATAATGGAACAGAGGAATTATATAAACTTTCTACTGATGCTTATGAAAGCTCTAGTTTAATTGGTAGTATTTTATCTAGGAAGCTACTGCTGCAAAAACTGTTTTAATTACAGAAGCAGATAGCATTAGAAATTGATTTTTTTGAAGCTATTTCCTGCTTTTTCACTATATATTTTGCTGTAAAGACAAAAAGGATGCGGTTTCAAATGTAAAACATTCAACGACTCCATAAAATAAAAAAGTAGAGTTAATCTGGGTTAAACTAATTTAAGAAGATGTTTTAAAACCTGAAGTCCTTAAGGTTATTCAATAATCTGGTAGTCAATACTTAATTTTCGCAAAGCTCTTAAGCCAGAGCCAGCATTTTTATCTTCCAGTTCAATATCTACAGCATCACCTTCTAAAAGGATTTCTGTAAGCTCATTTGATAAAGAAGAGCTCATATTAGTTGAAATCTCTGCAATACAATTGGCAATTGCTCTTTTATTGGGGCTTTGAGCGTCGCAAGATAATAGGTTTAATTTCATAATATGTATTTATAAATGCAATATACAAGAATTGAAATTAGTTAAATTTTATAACTTGTAGTTTGCATAATTAGGTTTTATATATCAGAAAATAAAAATATCTATTCTATATCTCTAACCAAACGAATTCCTAGTTTTTTATCATCCTTATTTTCTCCAACACCAATAATACTTAAACTGAATACTTTGCGTTTTCCTAAAGATTTTTTTTCATTATTTACTTTATACAAATCTGTATAATCATCACCAGAATTAAAACGTTTTTTTAAGGTATTAAAAGCGCCACCAACAGCACTTGTAGTTGTGTATTCAGATAGATTACCCCAAACATCGTATAAGCCTAATTCGTTAGGTTCTTTTAAACCAACTTTTTGTCGTTTTCCATTACTGTTTTTACTATGCCAAGCGTATTTACTTATATTGTCTGCTTTTTCTTCATTAATACCTCTTTTTTCATCGGTAGTTTTTCTTCCACCAGTAGCAAACCAATACCATTCTTCTTTGGTTGGTAGCCTGTATTTTTTTCCTGTTGCTTTATTTAATTTTTCAAGAAAAGTATCTATGTAGTTTCTAGAAGGAAAAGTGATAGGACACGTTTTACAAGTAGAAACTTTTAACCTATTTACGTCTATAACAGACCAATAAGCTAACTGTGTTAGCTCAAATTTACTTACATGTAAATCTGGAATAGATTCTAAAACAGTATTTCCATTAACATCTATTGCTTCAGAAACACTGGCTTCACCCTTTACCAAAACCATATTTTCTTCAATATTTTTTATTGCTTTTTCTTGAGCTTTTAATGCTTCTTCTTTAACTTTATTTTTTTCAATTACAGGTTTTAATTTATTTAAAACGGTTTTGCTATTAATGCCAATTGCGTTTAGTTCATTAAATTTAATATAAGCTATTTCGTATTTTTTTTCTGCAATTAAAGACCATGCTTTTGTAAGCAAGTCTTTATTTTCTATAAACGGACGAATCTCTTTTTTAATTTCATAAATTTGTTTTAATTTTTCTAAAGGAACATCATTTTCAAAGTTTTTTAAATAAGAAGCACATAATTCGTCAATTTTTATATTAGATGCTAACCATTTATTTATAGAACTCTCATTTCCTTTTTTAATAAGATTAGACGTTTGTTTTAAACGTTCAAAATTCATTGTATCTGCTATTTTCTTAACATGTTTTACAAAGACTTCATTCTTTAACATGTTTTCATCAAATTTTAAACCTTGCTTATTGTATTGTGCTCTTGTAAGTTTTATTATTAATTGAAATTTAGCTTCGCTGTCTCCAGAACTAGCTTTATTTATAAGGTTTACATCTTCTAAATCTGCATTTTTATCAGAAATATCACCTAAATCTACACCTACAGAGTTTTGTAAAATTTGGTATAATGAAACACGTTGGTGGTTTCGAGACATAATTTCTAAATACATAACCAAGCCATTGGTTTCACCACCAAGTAAAGATTTTACTTCTTCTAAATGTTTAATTGTTTTTATGTAGTTTTTAGCACGATATGCTTCTTCTGCATAACTGTATTCTATTTTTGCTAAAGAACTTTGGGCTGTTGAAATAGAAGTAAATAATATAAAAAAGCTAACTAGGGTAAATAATTTCATATGAAAATTGTAATTTTTGTTTAATTTAATTTTTTAAAATCCTTTTTTAATTTTTTAATTTTTTTCTTTTTAGCTGTGGTGTCTTTCTTCTTCTCCACTTTAATAGTTTTACCCCACAAATCTTTTTTCTTCTTTTTCGACACTTTTTTCTTAACGGCTAATATAGGTTCTTTCTTTTTCTCTAACGTTATAGATTTTCCCCATAAACCATTTTCATTTGCAATTGATACTTCTTTTTTAGTTTTTGAAGTTTCTTTTTTTGTTACTGGTTTTTTAATTTCTTTTCCTTTTTCAGAAATAGAAGTTCCCCAGAAGTCATTTTTACCTGAAGAGTTTTTAGTTGTACTATTTTCTCTTTTCTCAACAATAAAATCCTTTGCAGCGTTTATTAGTTTTATTTTTACTCCATTTTCTGCAAATCCCTTGATTAACTGTTCTAGTTTTCTACTTGCAATAGAATAATTGGTAAAAGCACCTATTATTTTAACATCATAACTACCGTATTTTGTAAGCTTTTGTTTAAAAACGTTTTCAGATGGCCAGGTTCCATCTGAATATCTTGCAACTTCAATTAAATCTGTGATCTTAATTTCTGGTAAATCTTTTTTTAATTTTTCTTCATCAGCTAACATCGCAAAGAAAAAAACTGAATTAGCTGATTCTTCTGTTAAAAAACTAGGATATTTGTAAGCAGGCATTCTTGCTAAAGCAACCTTTCTGTTTCTTACTAATTTTGCAATAAATTTACGTTTAGCAGCTTCTCTTTTTCTTTTAGCAGTAGCAATAGCTGCAAGTCTGGCTTCCTCTTTTCTTTTTCTTTCAGCATTTTGCATAAGTCCACCAATAATATTGGTTGCTGCTCCAATAATTGCTGTTTTGTCTGTATAACCTTGCGAAGCCATTGCAATTGCATAAGTACCTTTCATAATTCCTGCAGCCATTAAATCTCCTTGTGCTGCTTGGTCAAATTTAGACATAGCGTTTCTGCTATAAGCTTCCATTTTTGCATGAAATCTTTTATTAGACTCAATACGCGCTAGTTGTGCTTTGTACCTTCTATTGTTTTCTTCAATTTCTTTATTCTTTTTTTCTCGTTTTAAGCGAACTTGTTTTTGTTGATAGGTTTCTGTTCTGGAATTATTATAACTTTTATTTGTATTGTTCTGATATCTAGGTCTGTATGTGTTTGAGTTGCTGTTTTTTTTATTGTTATTTGTATTGTTGTTATTAGTGTTTTTGTTACTTGAATAGTTAAGTTTGTTAGATGAATTAGAATTACTTGAAGTAGTATTGTTAAACGTAATTGATAATTTTTTCTGTCTTTGCTTATTCTTTAACTCTTCTATTTTCTCACCGATGTTTTCGATATCATTTTTAGCATATTTAATATAGTCTAAACTAGATTTACAGTGAAAATCATTTGAGGCTACTCGTAAACATAATTTATATCCTTTTTCTAAATTGATAAGATTTTGTTTTCTGTACTCTCTAGCAGTATTAAAGGCTGAAATAGCATTTTTTCTATCACTTTCAAAATTTGGGTTGTCATCTTCATAGAGTTTACCTTCGTAATCTTTTGCCTTATTTTGACTCGCAGTAAATTGATCGTAAAAACCTTTTGCTTGATCAGAAACACGATCTCTTTTTTCATTTATCTCCTCTCTCTCTTTTTTGTATTCTGCCCTCATTTTCTCTCTCTTACATTGGCAACGTACATAGGCAGTCTGTTTTTTCATTTGACACCAAGTTATGTAGTTTCCGTCTGCAGAAGCATAGTTCTCGTTTTTTTCTCGAAGCCCGCTACAATTTGGGTAATTTGGCTCTTCTAGTTTTTGTGAGAAACTATCGTTTGGTGTAAGAAAAAGTAAGAAAAAAAGTAAGAAAAAATGTTTCATTTGAAATTAAATAGAATCAAATATAATGAATATTTTTTTTTATTTGATTTAGAAAATTTTGAATGTTGTTAAAATTTGCTACTATTTATATAAAAAAAGTCCCAAACGTTAGTTTAGGACTTTAATATTTTAAGTTTCTGTTTCTGTTTCCGTTCTAGTTTCAGGTTTTTTCTTTCCTTTTTCTATGTTAATTGTGAGCTTGTTTTCTTTCTCATCTAAATCCATAGAAATGGTATCGCCTTCAGAGAGTTTAGAATTTACAATTTCTTCTGCTAAAGCATCTTCAATGTATTTCTGTATAGCTCTTTTAAGTGGTCTTGCTCCGTATTTCTTATCAAAACCTTTGTCTGCTATGTAATCTTTTGCTTTCTCGCTTAAGTTTAATGTATAACCTAAATCAGAAATTCTATTTAATAATTTATCTAATTCGATATCAATAATTTTATGAATATCTTCTCTTTCTAAAGCGTTAAATACAATTACGTCATCTATTCTATTTAAAAATTCCGGCGCAAAAGATTTCTTTAAAGCACCTTCAATAATGCTTTTTGCGTTTGCATCTGCTTGTGCGCTTTTAGAAGCGGTTCCAAAACCAACGCCACCACCAAAGTCTTTTAATTGACGTGCACCAATATTAGAAGTCATAATAATTATGGTATTTCTAAAATCAATTTTACGCCCTAAACTATCGGTAATATGTCCGTCATCTAAAATCTGTAATAACATATTAAACACATCTGGATGCGCTTTTTCTATTTCATCTAACAAAATAACTGAATACGGTTTTCTTCTTACTTTTTCTGTTAACTGTCCACCTTCTTCATAACCAACATAGCCTGGAGGTGCTCCAATTAAACGAGAGATAGCAAATTTTTCCATGTATTCACTCATGTCAATTCTAATTAAAGAATCATCAGAATCAAATAATTCACGCGCTAAAACCTTTGCCAATTGAGTTTTTCCAACACCAGTTTGTCCCAAGAAAATAAATGAACCAATTGGTTTATTAGGGTCTTTAAGACCAACTCTATTACGTTGAATTGCTTTAACAACTTTAATTACAGCATTGTCTTGACCAACTACTTTTCCTTTAATTAAGTCTGGTAATTCATGTAATCTGTGTGTTTCTGCTTCTGCAACTCTATTCACAGGAATTCCTGTCATCATAGAAACTACTTCTGCAACATTGTCTTCAGTAACAATTTCTCTATTTAATTTAGAGTCGTTTTCCCATTGTTTTTGAGCAGAATCTAATGCAGATTCCATATTTTTTTCATCGTCACGTAACCTGGCTGCTTCTTCATATTTTTGCCCGTTAACAGCTTTTGTTTTTTGATTACGGATAATTTCTAATTGCGACTCTAGTTCTAAAACTTGTTTTGGAACTACAATGTTTGTAATATGAATTCGAGAACCAGCTTCATCCAAAGCATCAATAGCCTTATCTGGTAAATAACGATCTGTCATATAACGGTTCGTTAATTTAACACAAGCTTCAATAGCATCATCTGTATAATTTACATGATGATGTTCTTCGTATTTACTTTTTATATTTTGTAATATTTGTATTGTTTCTTCAACAGAAGTTGGATCTACAATTACTTTTTGAAAACGACGCTCTAAAGCGCCATCTTTTTCGATATTTGTTCTAAATTCATCTAATGTAGTTGCACCAATACATTGTATTTCTCCTCTTGCCAAAGCAGGTTTTAACATGTTAGATGCATCTAAAGAACCAGTTGCTCCACCAGCACCAACAATAGTATGAATTTCATCAATAAATAAGATGATATCTTCATTTTTTTCAAGTTCATTCATCAAAGCTTTCATACGCTCTTCAAATTGACCACGATATTTTGTACCAGCAACTAAACTTGCTAAATCTAAAGAAACTAAACGTTTGTCAAATAAAATCCTTGACACTTTACGCTCTACAATTCTTAATGCTAAACCTTCGGCTATGGCAGATTTACCAACACCTGGTTCACCAATTAACATTGGGTTGTTCTTTTTTCTTCGACTTAAAATTTGTGAAACACGCTCAATTTCTTTTTGTCTACCAACTACAGGGTCTAACTTACCTTGTTCTGCCATTGCTGTTAAATCTCTACCAAAGTTGTCTAAAACTGGAGTTTTAGATTTTTTAACGGCTTTTCCTTTTTGAGTTTGCTCAAAAGGGTTTGGTTTTTCTGATGCAAATTCATCATCAGAAGGTGTTTCTGCAATTGGGTTAGAAGGCAAATCTACGTCGTCTACATGCAATTGTTTATATAATGCTTTTGCTTCATCATAATTTACATGATATTTGTGAATCAATTTTGTTGTTGGGTCATTTTCATTTCTTAAAATACACAACAATAAATGTGCGGTATCTATAGAATCACTTTGATATAATTTTGCTTCTAAAAATGTTGTTTTTAGTGCTTTTTCTGCTTGTCTTGTAAGGTGTAAACTTTTCTTTTCAGAAGTTTCTGTAAACGTTGGGTCTGCAGGATTTAATTGCTCTAATTTCTTACGCAATAATATTAAATCAACATCAAATGCTGTTAATATTTCTATTGCTTTTCCTTCGTTTTTCCTTATTAAACCTAGTAAAAGGTGTTCTGTTCCAATAAATTCATGCCCTAAACGTAGTGCTTCTTCTTTACTGAATGTTATAACATCTCTTACTTTTGGTGAAAAATTATCGTCCATATTTTAATGTATATTGATGTAAATTTAGTCCTTTTTTTTTTGAATAATTACAAAAAAGATGCCAAGACCTAAAAACTGACAGTTTGACTTCTTGAACAAGGTAGAAAACTCTTGAAAATCAACCAAATAAAAAGCTGTTAAAAATTATTAAAAAATGTTGATAACTCTACTAAATAGAAAGGAGTAAAACCTTTGGAAAAACTATAAGAAATAGTATCTTGCCTTGTTTTAAAAAAATGACTAAAATATTAATAGAATATATATGGCAGACGGAGAAAAGTTAATTCCAATTAACATTGAAGATCAGATGAAAGCTGCGTACATCGATTACTCGATGTCAGTAATTGTTTCAAGAGCATTACCAGATGTAAGAGATGGTTTAAAACCAGTTCACAGAAGAGTTTTATTTGGTATGCACGAATTAGGAATTAAAGCAACTGGATCGTATAAAAAATCAGCAAGAATTGTTGGGGAAGTTTTAGGTAAGTATCACCCACACGGAGATACTTCTGTTTACGATTCTATGGTACGTATGGCACAGAACTGGAGTGTACGTTATATGATGGTAGATGGTCAAGGGAATTTTGGTTCTGTTGATGGAGATTCGCCAGCAGCAATGCGTTATACAGAGGTTAGAATGCAAAAAATATCAGAAGACATGTTAGCTGATATTGAAAAGGATACTGTAGATCACCGTTTAAATTTTGATGATACTTTACAAGAACCAACAGTTTTACCAACAAGAATTCCTAACTTATTAGTTAATGGAGCTTCTGGTATTGCAGTAGGTATGGCAACAAATATGGCACCACATAACTTAACAGAAGTTATTAATGGTACGATGGCATATATTGATAATAGAGATATAGAGATTGATGAGTTAATGCAACACATAACAGCGCCAGATTTTCCTACTGGTGGAATTATTTATGGTTATGATGGTGTAAGAGATGCTTTTCATACTGGTCGAGGGCGTATTGTTATGCGTGCTAAAGCGATTATTGAGGAGGTAAAAGGACGTGAGTGCATTATTGTTACTGAAATTCCTTACCAAGTGAATAAAGCAGACATGATTAAGAAAACTGCTGACTTGGTTAATGATAAAAAAATATCAGGTATTTCTAATATTAGAGATGAGTCTGATAGAAACGGAATGCGTATTGTGTACATTTTAAAACGTGATGCAATTCCTAATATTGTTTTAAATAAATTATTTAAATACACACAACTTCAAACTTCATTTAGTGTAAATAATATTGCCTTGGTAAAAGGAAGACCAGAGCAATTAAATTTAAAACAATTAATTCATTATTTTGTTGAACATAGACATGAAGTTGTTGTTCGAAGAACAGAATTTTTATTAAAGAAAGCAGAAGCTAGAGCTCATATTTTAGAAGGATTAATTATTGCTTCAGATAATATTGATGAAGTAATAAAAATTATTAGAGCATCTTCTAATGCTGATGAAGCTAGAGAGGCATTAATAGCGCGTTTTGAATTATCTGAAATTCAGGCAAAAGCAATTGTAGAAATGCGTTTGCGTCAATTAACAGGTTTAGAACAAAACAAGTTACGTGCAGAGTTTGATGAGATTATGTTAACAATAACTGATTTAAAGGATATTTTAGCAAATGAACCAAGACGTTATGAAATTATAAAAGAGGAGTTATTACATATTAAGGATAAGTATGGTGATGAGCGTAGATCTGTAATAGAATATGCAGGTGGAGATATGCGAATTGAAGACATGATTCCTGATACTAAAGTAGTGGTTACTATATCTAATGCAGGATATTTAAAACGTACAAATCTAGATGAATATAAAGTTCAGAATAGAGGAGGAAGAGGTCAAAAGGGGGCAACTACCAGAAATGAAGATTTCCTAGAACACTTATTTGTTGGTACAAACCATCAATATATGATGTTCTTTACTCAAAAAGGAAAAGTATTCTGGATGCGTGTTTATGAAATCCCTGAAGGTGGTAAAAACACAAAAGGTAGAGCAATGCAAAACCTTATTAATATTGAACAAGATGATAGCGTAAAAGCATTTTTGGTAACGCAAGATTTAAAAGACGAAGAGTATATCAATAGTCATTATGTGATTATGGCAACAAAGAAGGGTCAAGTAAAAAAGACTTCTCTAGAGCAATATTCTCGTCCAAGAACAAACGGTATTAATGCAATTACTATTAAAGAAGGAGATGAATTATTAGAAGCGAAGTTAACAACTGGAGACAGTCAAGTAATGTTAGCATTAGCATCTGGTAAATCAATTCGTTTTGAGGAAGCTAAAACACGACCAATGGGAAGAACTGCTTCTGGTGTAAGAGGAATTACTTTAAAACATGAAAATGATGAAGTAATCGGTATGGTTGCTGTAAATGATATGGAAAGTAACATATTAGTTGTTTCTGAAAAAGGATATGGTAAACGTTCTAAATTAGAAGATTATAGAGTTACAAATAGAGGAGGAAAAGGTGTTAAGACTTTAAATATTTCTGAAAAAACGGGTAATCTAGTTGCGATTAAAAATGTTGATGATTCTAATGACTTAATGATTATTAACAAATCTGGATTAACAATAAGAATGGCTGTTCAAGATTTAAGAGTTATGGGACGTGCAACACAAGGTGTTCGTTTAATTAACATTAAAGATTCTGATAGTATTGCCGCTGTTGCAAAAGTAATGCATGAAGAAGAGGAAGATGAGCTTGAAGTTGAAGGTTCTGAAGACGAAACAGAAAATGGCACGGAAATTGAAAATGATTCAAACGATAATCAAGAATAACAATAAATTAAAAACTCATTAAAATGAAAAAACAATTATTAACATTAGCTTTAGGATTGATGACCATTGGAGCTTATGCCCAAAAAAGTGAATTAAAAATAGTTGAAAAAGCAGTAAAGAAATCACAATTTGCAGCTGCACTTTCAGCAATTACTTCTTTAGAGTCTTCTGTGGGATCTATGGATGCTAAATACAAAGCGAAATATTACTATCTAAAAGGGCAAACTTTGGCTGGTTCGAATAATTTTGAAGGAGCTTCAGAAGCTTTTAATAACTTATTTGCTTTTGAAGAAGAAATTGGCAAGCAAAAATATACTAAATACGCAAAACCAATGTTGGATGGAATTATTCAAAAAGTATCTAATAAAGCGGTTAAATTGTATAACGATGACAAGAATTTTTCTGAAGCAGCAAAAAGCTTTTATTTAACGTATAAGTTAAGTCCAAAAGATACTTCTTTCTTATATAATGCAGCTATTAGTGCTTCTCAAGCAAAAGAGTATGATACTTCTTTAAAGTATTATAAAGAAGCTAAAGAAGTAGGTTATACCGGTATTACTACACAATATTTTGCTGTAAATAAAGAAACGGGTAAAGAAGAAAGTTTAGGTACCAAAGCGAATAGAGATACTATGGTTAAGTTGGGGCAATATATAAAACCAACACAAAAAACGTCTGAATCTAAACAAGCAGATATTGTTAAGAATATTGGCTATATTTATGTAAATCAAGGAAAACCAGAACTAGCAATTACAGCTTTAGATGAAGCAAGAAAAGCAAATCCTAAGGATGTGAATTTAATTTTGAATCAAGCTCAAATGTATATTAAACTTGATAAAATGGACAAGTTTGGTGAGTTGATGGAAGAGGCTGTAAAATTAGATCCTACAAATCCTAATTTATTTTTTAACCTTGGTGTTGTTAATCAAAATCAAGGAAAGATTGTTGAAGCTGAAGAGTTTTATAAAAAGGCAATTGAATTAAAACCAGATTATTCAGATGCATATTTAAATTTATCTATTGCAATTTTAGCAGGTGATAAGCAAATTGTTGATGAAATGAATGAAAACTTCAACAACGAGAAAAAATATAATGAATTACAGAAAAAACAAAAAGAAATTTATAATAAAGCATTGCCTTATTTAGAAAAAGCAGATGATTTAAAAAGAACTGTGGATACAGTTAGAGTACTTTTAAATATCTACGATAATTTAGAAATGGAAGCTAAAGGAGATAAATTAAGAGCAATTTATAAAGAAATGAAAGGTCAATAGAACCTTAAGTCTTAAGTATAAAAAAAATCCGAAACTTAAAAGTTTCGGATTTTTTTATATCACTTTTTTAATGACTCTTAATTTGTGTGTATGTTTTTGTAAATCAGCATTAAAAATACCACTATGGTCTAATGTATCTATACGTACTTTACCGTGAACATGAATAATGTTGTAATCATTTAATATGATACCAACATGAGTGATATTCCCTTCGTCATCATCAAAAAAGGCCAAATCACCGGGTTCACTTTCTTCAATAAAACTTAAAACTTCACCTTGTGTAGCTTGTTGTTTGGCATCTCTTAACAAAGAGTAGCCACACAATTTATAAACCATTTGTGTAAAACCGGAACAATCTATTCCAAATGGAGTTTTTCCGCCCCATAAAAAAGGAGAATTCAAATAAGTAAAAGCAGTATTTAAAATTTCACTTTTAGCTTTTTTTTCTGATAAAACACTTCCTTCATAGATATAGAATTCTGAATTAATATGAAGTTTGTTACTATTGTAAAAAGGCAAGTTAGAACCTAAAGGAATGGTTGTTAATTCGTTTTTAGCATTTGTAATAAAATCTATAATTTCTCCTGAATAGTATAATTTCTGATTTGTTAATTGAGAATAAAATTCTTCAGAAGTTTCTACATATTGTTTGTTATCAATAAAACCTTCATAATCATCAAAAGTTAATTTAATTTTACTCCAGTTTTTTTGTTTTTCTATAATTATAAAGTGCTCACCAAAAAGCACCTGACTAATCATTTCAGATTTATCAGACTTTTCTGCTCTTAGAGGAACAATACTTAAATTACAAATTCCGAACATTTATAAATTAAATTCTTTCAATAACAATTGCACTAGCACCACCACCACCATTACAAATTGCGGCAGCACCAATTTTAGCGTTATTTTGTTTTAAAATAGAAGTTAATGCAATAACAATTCTTGCCCCAGAAACTCCTAAAGGATGTCCTAAAGAAACTGCACCACCATTTACGTTTACTTTATCGTCTGTAATGCCTAATATTTTCATGTTTGCTAAACCTACAATAGAAAAAGCTTCGTTCAATTCAAAATAATCTACATCATCTATAGAGATATTTGCTTTAGATAATGCTTTTGGTAATGCTTTTGCAGGTGCGGTTGTAAACCATTTAGGTTCATGCGCAGCATCTGCATAACTTTTTATTTTTGCAAGCGGAGTTAAATTTAGTTCCTTGGCTTTATCTGCAGACATTAAAACTAATGCAGCTCCACCATCATTAATAGTAGAAGCATTTGCAGCAGTTACGGTTCCATCTTTTGTAAAAGCAGCTCTTAAGGCTGGGATTTTTTCCATTTTTACATTTTTGTACTCTTCATCTTCAGAAAAAATGATTGGCTCTCCTCGTCTTTGTGGAATTTCAACAGGTACAATTTCATCACTATATTTTCCTTCACTCCAAGCATTTGCAGATCTTTTATAAGATTGTATTGCAAAATTGTCTTGGTCTTCTCTAGAAAACTCATATTCAGTAGCACATTCGTCTGCACAAACACCCATAGCAACTTTTCCGTATGCATCTACCAAACCATCTTTTTGCAGACCATCTTCCATGGTAATTGGTCCAAATTTAGAACCAGTTCTTGCGTGTTGATAATGAGGGATTAAACTCATGTTTTCCATTCCCCCAGCAACTACAATATCAGCATCTCCTAGAGCAATTGTTTGAGCAGCTAACATAATAGATTTCATACCAGAAGCACATACTTTGTTTACAGTTGTACAAGGAACGGTGTCAGGAATTCCTGCATAAATAGCAGCTTGTCTAGCTGGAGCTTGTCCTAAACCAGCAGAAACAACATTACCCATAAAAACCTCTTCAATTAAATTAGGGTTTAAATTAATCTTTTCTATAGCTCCTTTTATGGCGGCAGCGCCTAATTTTGGAGCAGAAATTTTTGATAAACTTCCCATAAAACTCCCAATAGGAGTTCTTGCTACTGAAACTATTACTACTTCTTTCATGTATAATATCTTTTGTGAAATTAAATTTTATGCAATAAAATGTTCTTTTTATTATGATAAAATTAATAATTAAATGTTTTAAGTTTTATCCTACAAAAATAGCCAATTTTAATGAATTTTACTTTGATTATGCAATCGGAATTTTTGACCTTAAAAATTTTACTGTAAGTTTGTAGTTAGAAGAAAAATATTATGAGTAAAATAGTTAATAAACTATATCAAAATAACACTACAATTTATAAGGTAATACTGTTTTTAATTACCACGGTAGCTATTGTATACTTGTTTCCAAAAGGAACACAGTTTCAGTACGATTTTAATAATGGTCAGCTTTGGAAATATGATAATTTATATGCTCCTTTTGATTTTGCAATTCAGAAAACGGAGGAAGAAATTAAGATAGAAAAAAAGGAGATAGATGTAAATTCAAAACTTTATTTTTTATATGATTTTGATGTTATTACTGGGGTAAAAGCTACTTTAAAAAGAAGAGTAGATGCTTTAATTCCTTCAGATTCTTTAGGTTTAGATGTTATTAGAAAATTAGAAAAGACTGGTAGAAGAGTCATTGATAAAGTTTATGCTAATGGGTTTTTAGAAGTAATTAGTGAGGATAGAGCTTCTAATAAAGACGAAATGATTGCGCTTCGAAAAGAAAATGAAGTACAAGACCTTCTTTTTAAAAACCTATTTAATTCTAGAAAAGTTCTATTAGAAATAGAGAAAAATGTTGGAGTAAAACCTTTTGATTATGCTCAAAAAACGTTATTAAATCTTTTATCAGAAATTATAAAACCTAATATCTCTTATGATGATAATTTTACTCAAAAAATAATAGATAATGATATTAATAATATTTCTTACACAAAAGGAAAGGTTTCAAAAGACAAATTAATCATCTTAAAAGGGGATATTGTTGAGGGTGAGAAGTTAGCAATATTAAATTCTCTAAAAAGCGAATCTGAATCAAAAGTTTGGACAGAATACAATTACAATTGGATTGTTTTTGGCTATACTATTTTAGTAGCTCTAGCTTTGTTGATGTTGCTTTTATTTCTTCAAAAATATAGAGTAGAGATATATAATAACAACAACAAGGTTACATTTATTTTCTTTAACGTATTTTCAATGATTTTTATACAAACATTAGTTATAAAATACAATTCAGACTATTTATATGTAGTTCCTTTAAGTGTGCTTCCTATTATTTTAAAAGCCTTTTTTGATGCTCGTTTGGGTTTATTTACGCATGTTTTAACGGTGTTACTTCTTGGTTATATTGTACCCAATAGTTTTGAGTTTATTTACTTACATATTATTGCAGGTATTGTAACGATTTTAACCGTTTCTGAATTGTATAAAAGAGCAAATCTCTTTATTTCTGTAGCGCAAATAACATTAATTTACATGATTACTTATTTTGCATTTTCAATTATTAAAATGGGAAGTGCATCACAAATAAACTGGAATTATTTTATGCTTTTTGCTGCAAATGGTTTGTTGTCATTTTTGTCAATTATATTAATTTATATGTATGAAAAAATATTTGGTTTAGTGTCTGATGTTACCTTGTTAGAATTGTCAAATACAAATACAAAACTATTAAGAGAATTGAATGAAAAAGCACCAGGAACATTTCAGCACTCAATGCAAGTGGCTAATTTAGCAGAAGCTGCAGCAAATGAGATTGGTGCAAATTCAATGTTGGTAAGAACGGGGGCTTTGTATCATGATATTGGAAAAATGGTAAATCCACAATATTTTATTGAAAACCAATCTACGGGTGTAAATCCACATAACGATTTGTCGCCCAGAGATAGTTCTAAAATAATTACAGATCATGTTATAAAAGGAGTAGAGTTGGCTAAAAAACACAAATTACCCGACAGAATTATAGACTTTATTAGAACACATCATGGTACAAGTACAACTTATTATTTTTATGCCAAGGAAAAAGAAATAAATATAGATGGAGAAGTAGATATAAAGAAGTTTCAATATCAAGGCCCTATTCCGTTTTCTAAAGAAACTGCAATATTAATGATGTGTGATGCCGCAGAAGCAGCTTCAAAAAGTTTAAAGAAACCAACAGCGCAATCTATTGATGATTTAATAGAAAAAATTATAGACAAACAGAAAGCAGATAATCAGTTTTTAAACTCAGATATTACATTTAGAGAGATAGAAATTATCAGTAAAGTAATCAAAAAGAAGTTGATGAATATCTATCATTTAAGAGTAGAATATCCAGAGTAAAAAAAAATAAAAAAAAGTTAAAAACTACTTGTTATATTGTAATTGTAATATTACATTTGCACTCGCATTTTTAAAGAAATGTTATTAAGTTCTAAGTAAAACTGGAGAGGTGCCAGAGTGGTAATGGAGCAGATTGCTAATCTGTCGACGGGTAACTGTCGCCAGGGTTCGAGTCCCTGTCTCTCCGCAAAGTATTCTCGGGGTGTAGCGTAGCCCGGTCATCGCGCCTCGTTTGGGACGAGGAGGTCGCAGGTTCGAATCCTGCCACCCCGACAAAGTTGTCGTAGCAACTTAAAAAACTACGGGCTCTTAGCTCAGCTGGATAGAGCACCTCCCTTCTAAGGAGGCGGTCGCAGGTTCGAATCCTGCAGGGCTCACTTAAAGCTTCACAGAAATGTGAGGCTTTTTTGTTGTTTGTAGGTTTTCTAGAGGTTCTGGTAAGTTTTTTATTTTATCTATAATTACCTTAATATATTTAATAAAAGGCACACTTTTCGGCATACTATTATTAAACCATATTGATAAAACAAAAAAAGAGTAACCCGTTTAGGATTACTCTTAAGATATAACATTTACCTGTTGTGCATTATAAAAAAGCTGTTCATTGATTAAGAGAATCGTATATTTAATTGAATTTCAAACATTTAAATAGATGAACAGCTTTAGAGCAAATTACGAGAAAATTTTAGAGGTATTA
>NZ_JAZGGG010000023.1:0-54098 GCF_036480315.1 Polaribacter sp. | reverse complement strand
TTAATACCTCTAAAATTTTCTCGTAATTTGCTCTAAAGCTGTTCATCTATTTAAATGTTTGAAATTCAATTAAATATACGATTCTCTTAATCAATGAACAGCTTTTTTATAATGCACAACAGGTTTGTTTATTATAATTTAATCTAAACTCTAAAAATTTATAAAAAAAATCAATTTTTCCTGAATATTTTAAAGAGTCTGGTATTTTTAAATGTGTCTTATATTCATCGCCATAATCAAGATTTAGAACCAAATTGTCTTTATTAATATGTTTTACTGCGATAACGTTTTTGGAGTAAAATTTATCATTTTTATTATAAATAACATCACCAAAAGCTATATTAAATTCATCTTTCCTGTCTTCATAGGAATATAATGAGAAATATTCATTTTTTTTAAAAACTTCAAAACTTATTATAGATATAGGTTCTTGCCATTTTTGATTGCTTATGACCCAAGTTCCATTTAATCTTAAATTAGAATAAATGATAAACCCAATTAAAATTATAAATCCTAATTGTAATAATCTTTTAAAGAATAATTTAATCTTCATATCTATAGGACGCAACCTAAATGTTTCTGTTACAAGGTAGTTATTGAAAAACTTCAAAAAACTTTTTTATCTCAAGCAACCTTTTTAAAACATTTGTAGTCTATATATTTGTAAGGCAATTAAAATTGAAACAAGAGGCTTGAAAATTATTAAAATGCATAACGAGAAATCGCTCATTAAAAAAGCGATAGACAACAATAGGGAAGCGCAACAACAATTGTTTGAGCAGCATTCGCCTAAAATGTTGGGAGTTTGCAGGCAATATGTTAAAGATTTACATCATGCAGAAGATTTACTATTGCAAGGTTTCTTAAAGGTTTTTAAAAACTTACACAGATTTAAACACGAAGGTAGTTTTGAAGGTTGGATTCGCAGAATAATGGTGAATACTAGTATTTCTTATCTCCGTAAAAAGAATTTAGTCGATTTATCTGACGAAGGTTATGTTTTTAACGATGCAGCCACAGAGAGTTTAGAAAATACTTCTGTAGAAGACATTCAAAAACTGATAGATAAATTGCCAGAAGGTTACAAAATGGTGTTTAATTTATTCGCCATAGAAGGTTATAAACATTCAGAAATTGCAGCAAAATTAGGCGTTTCAGAAAGTACATCAAAATCGCAATTGTTTAAAGCACGTAAATTATTGCAACAAAATTATATTAAAATGAATAAAACAATTCATGAAAACAAATAAGTTAGATAATAACATAAAAGAAAAGTTTGCAAAAAGATCTTTTGAGCCATCAGCTTCTGCTTGGGAGCGTTTGTCTACACAATTAGACGAAGAACCAAAGCAAAAGAAAAGAGATTGGTTTTTTTATATAGGAGCAGCAGCAAGTATTTTGTTATTGGTTTCCATAGGAATTCAGATTTTTTCTTCTGATGATGAGGTTGCTTTTCCAAATGATATTATTGTTGATACACCTATTGACACAAATAGTATTGATGAAAAAATAGAGCAATTTATAAATGAAATTCCTGTTGAAGAAACAATTGTAGAAAATAAGAAAATAGAAAATAGAGAAAAGAAGCAAGAATTAAAAAATAAAATTAAAAAGAATGTCATTGCGAACAAAGTAAAGCAACCTCTTTCAACTAAAAAAACGTATGTCATTCCGAAGAATGAGGAATCACATAAGTATAAAACAACCATAGTTCCGAATAAAAATAAAACAATCATTGCTAAAGTTGAAGACAACCAAAATTTAATTCCAAAAAATGAGGAATCAATAAAAATAAAATTATTAAAACCAGACTCAAATAGTAAAATTAAGATTAATAGTGACGATTTGTTATTCGCGGTAACACACTCGCCACAAGAAGTAAAAACCTATTATGCAAAGTATAATATTGATAGGGATGCTATTTTAAAGACGATTCAGAATCAATTAAAAAAATCTAATTTAAAAGTAAATCCTGAAACTATTCTAGCAGAAGTTGAACGTACAATAGATGATGATGATTTTCAGAATAATTTCATGAAATTAGTAAAGAAAAAAGTGTCAGTTATTGCTACAGCCATTGCCAGTAGAAATAATTAAAAATGTCACCTTGAGCGCTGCTGAAAGGTTTATATCAAAAAAAACATAAATTTTAAAAACATTCAAAAATGAAAAGAATACTACTAATATTAGTGTTGTTAAGTACAACTATTGCCATATCTCAAGAAAAAACATTTGAGAAAGAAGTAAGTAAAATATCTAAAAGAATAGAAAATATTACCAAGCAACAAAAAGATTCTTTAAAGGAAAAAGTAATTGCTATTGATAAAAGACTAGAGAAAAATGAAATAACTAAAACAACTGCAGATACGTTAAAAAAGGAAGTAGCTTCTTACCATGCAAGAAGAATAGAAAAATTGGTTGGAGAGCAAGAACGCTTGTTACAATTATTGGTGCAAGATAAAACGAATGGTAAAATAGCTAGTTCAGATGATTCTAATGATTTTGATGATGATGACAATACCTTTACAATTGGCAACAAAACATTTCGTTTTAAAGTTGGTGATGAAAACAAAAACGAAAGAGAAAGAAGGAGAAATGAAAGATGGAAAAACAAAAATAAGAAGCATAGAAGTACAACAACACAGTTTGTATTTGCAATGGGAGTAAATAATGTATTGAATAATGACAATTTAAACTCTTTAAATAGTTCTGAATACAAGTTTTGGCAATCTCATTTTTATGAATTAGGTTGGACATGGAAAACACGTTTCTCTAAAGAACCATCAAATTTATATTTTAAATACGGAGTTTCTTTTCTTTGGAATAATTTACGTCTAAAAAACAATCAACAACACGTAAAGGTTGGTGATATAACAAATATAGAAACTAGAATTGATGAGGTTTTATCAGAAAGTAGATTACGTCATGTACAAATGAACTTTCCTGTACATTTAGAATGGGATTTTTCAAAAAACAAAACTTATAAAGATGGTGCTAAAAGAGATAGAACAAACAAGTCTGTTCGTTTAGGAGTTGGTGGTTTTGTAGGTTTTAAATTAGGAACAAGACAGTATTTAGAATATAAAGATATTAATGGAGTAGACGTAAAAGAAGTGCAAAAAGATAACTTTAATATGAATACTATTAATTACGGTTTAAGTGCTTATTTAGGTTACAAATCTACTAGTTTTTATGTAAAATATGACTTGAATCCGTTATTCCAAAACACAGAAACTAGAAATGTTTCTTTGGGACTTCGTTTCGATTTCGATTAAAAATAAATTTGAGTTAATTATTAAAGCTGATGTTTTTTAAACATCAGCTTTTTTCTTTACTTCCCATTCTTTTCTTAAATCACCAGATAAAATGCTTGTTCCATCATGTTTCCAACCTGGAGGTTTTATCAAGTATTTAAACCTATTTATAATGGATGTTTTAGTAGTAAAAAAGTCTTTTAATAGATTGTACCATTCAATAAAAGCAACTTTTATTGGGTTGTAAGTTTCAATATTAGAAACCAAACCATAAACTGGTTTTTCAACTTCGGGTTCAAATGATCCAAAAAGACGATCCCAGATAATAAACACTCCTGCATGATTTCTATCTAAATATTGCGGATTTGTTGCATGATGCACTCTATGATGACTTGGTGTATTAAAAATTGCTTCAAACCATTTTGGCATTTTATCAATCATTTCTGTGTGAATCCAATATTGATAAATTAAACTAATAGACATTTGTACCAAAACCATAACTGGGTGAAACCCTATTAAAATCAATGGAAACCAAAAGATAAAAGTATAAAAACTACCAGACCAAGTTTGTCTTAATGCAGTACTTAAATTGTATTTTTTAGAAGAATGGTGTACAACATGGCTCGCCCAAAACAATCTACTTTCATGACTAATTCTATGAAACCAGTAATAACAGAAGTCTTCAGCAAATAAAAGAAGAATCCAAGCCCACCAAACAAATGAGATTTCAAACAAATGGTAAAAGTTATAAATGATATAGAATATACTTAATACAACTCCTTTTGTAAATAAACCAATAGCTACATTTCCTAATCCCATAGCAATAGAAGTACCAGCATCTTTAAACTCATATTCGTCTAATTTTACTTTTACAGTCAAAATAACTTCTAGAATAACTGTAATCACAAAAAAGGGAATTGCATAATGAATTAAATTAGGTGTTTCAGGTATTTGCATATCAGTATTTTATAGAGTTATTGTTATTCTAAAAACGAATAAATATTAATGTAAAAAAGATTCTTTTAAATATAAAAAAGTCACTATATTTGCAGCCTTAAAAATAAACAAAAAATATTTAATTTATGAATCATTACGAAACTGTTTTCATTTTGAATCCCGTTTTATCTGATACTCAGATAAAGGAGACAGTACAAAAGTTCGAAGATTATTTAGTTTCCAAAGGAGCTGAAATGATCTCAAAAGAAGATTGGGGCTTAAAGAAACTAGCTTACCCAATTCAAAAAAAGAAAAGTGGTTTTTATCACTTATTAGAGTACAAAATTGCTGGAGAAGAAATTACAGCGTTTGAACTAGAATTTAGAAGAGATGATAGCGTTATGCGTTATCTTTCTGTTAGATTAGACAAACATGCTGCTGCTTGGGCAAAAGTGAGAACTGAACGTGCTAAATCTTCTAAAAAATAACAAATGGCAACAATAGAACAACAATCAAAAGGTGGTAAATCTGCTGAAGTTAGATATTTAACTCCATTAGATATAGACACTAAAAAAGAAGCAAAATACTGTAGATTTAAGAAGAAAGGTATCAAGTATATCGATTATAAAGATGCAGACTTTTTAATGTATTTAGTAAACGAACAAGGTAAAATTTTGCCAAGACGTTTAACAGGAACTTCATTAAAATATCAACGTAAAGTTGCGCAAGCAATTAAAAGATGTCGTCATTTGGCATTAATGCCTTACGTTGGAGATTTACTAAAATAAAAAATACGTAGAACATGGAACTTATATTAAGACAAGACGTAGAAAATTTAGGATTTAAAGATGATGTTGTAGCTGTAAAAAACGGTTATGGTAGAAACTATTTAATCCCTACAGGAAAAGCATCTTTGGCTACTTCATCTGCTAGAAAAGTATTAGCAGAGAATTTAAAGCAAAGAGCTTACAAAGAAGCTAAATTAATTGCAGACGCTAATGAAATAGCAGAAGCAGTTAAAGGATATGAAATTAAAATTACATCTAAAGTTGGTTCAGGAGACAAATTATTTGGTTCTGTAAACAATATAGATTTAGCTGCAGCACTTGCTAAAGCTGGTACAGAATTAGACAAGAAGTTTATAAAAGTTGTTGGTGGTTCTGTTAAAAGATTAGGTAAATACGAAGCTGCTGTAAGATTACACAGAGCAGTAGTTGTAGATATCACTTTTGAAGTTATTGCTGAATAGTAATTTAACTTTAATTATTACACAAAAAGCTCGTTAGAAATAACGAGCTTTTTTACTTTTGAAAACTTATGAAATACAGACAACTTACCAAAGAACAATTCGAAAGTTTACACGAAGATTTTGCACGTTTTTTAGCAACGCAAAGTATCGATGTAAAAGAATGGAACGAAATTAAAGCAGAAACTCCAGAAGTTGCAGAAGAAGAAATGAATGTTTTTTCTGATGTAGTTTGGGATGACGTGCTTACAAAAACAAACTATGTAGAACATTTTTCAGAAACGTCTGCAAACTTATTTAAATGCGATAAAGATGAAATTCATAGAATTGCAATAAAAATAGATTGGGATATTAATTTATTAGAACAAAAAGGTTTTGAGTGGTTAATGCAAAACCCTATGGACAATTCTGTAGAGATTTTTAAAGGAACCAAACCATATAATAACGACGAAAGAAATGCAGAAGTTTTCGATTTAATTGAAAAAGGAAGCTCAATTTCTAAAGGAGAAATCTTTGAGTATTTTAATCAATTGACATAAAAATACAACTAATTTGTTTTTTGAAGCTATTTCCTGCTTTCCACTATATCTTTTTATGTTGAATTTATTTTCAACATTTGTCAATATTCACAAAAAGTTTGCTTTTTAAGAAAGAATACTGAAACGAAGTTAGCATAAAAAGGATGTCGTTTCAATCAGGGCTAAACTAGAAAATAGTACTTGTCATTCCTGCAAGGGCAGGAATCCATAAATAAATTTTTAGATTTTCAAATTACTTACTACAGGTTTTTACTTCGTAGGAAAGACAAATTCATTTATATCACTAACATACGAATCAATTTATCAGTTCCAGAACTCGCTACATCCTTAATTATAGTTAAATTATTAAAATTACTTTCAGAAACAGACGGTTTAGGATCTATAAAATAAATGGGTGTATTTGGTTTTACAAAATCAATTAAACTCGCAGCAGGATACACTTGCATAGAAGTACCTATAATTACTAAAATATCTGCAGTTTTAGTAATATCAATCGCAGTATCTAATAACGGAACCATTTCTCCAAACCAAACAATATGCGGTCTTAATTGGCTATTTTTCTTACACAAATCTCCTAAAACTAAATCTTTACGCCATTCTAAAATATCATTCTCATCAACAGAACTTCTAATTTTTAAAAGCTCGCCATGTAAATGTGTAATTTTAGAACTGTTTGCTCTTTCATGTAAATCATCTACATTTTGAGTGATAATTTCTACATCAAAATCAGTTTCTAATTTTGCTAAATTAAAATGTGCTTTATTGGGTTCTACCTCAAACAATTGCTTTCTACGTTCATTATAAAATTTTAAAACTAATTCCGGGTTCGCTTTAAACCTTCTGGAGTAGCAACTTCCATAACATCATGTCCTTCCCATAATCCATCAGCATCTCTAAAAGTATTTATACCACTTTCTGCAGAAATTCCTGCGCCCGTTAAAACAACTATTTTTTTCATCATTTAAAAAGTTTGAGTAAATTTAATTAATCTCTCGGACAGAGTAAAATAATATTATTTATGTTTGTACATATGATTGATGAAAAATTACTAAATTACTTTGAAGGCTTTTTAACAGATAAAAGAAAAGTACTTTTCAAAAAAGTTTTAGAAAATAGAACCAGACACTTTACAGTGGTTTTAGAAGACATTTATCAAGCACACAATGCTAGTGCAGTTGTAAGAACTTGCGATATATTTGGCGTGCAAGATGTGCATGCAATAGAAAATAAATATAATAATAAAGTTTCTAGGCATGTTGCAAAAGGTTCTCAAAAATGGTTAAATCAATATAGATATAGAGAAGATGGCGATAATACAAAAGAATGTTTAGAAGATTTAAAAGCTAAAGGATATCAAATTATTGCAACAACACCACATAATGATTCTTGTTTATTACAAGATTTTGATATCACAAAAAAATCTGCATTCGTATTTGGAGTAGAAGCAGAGGGTGTTTCTGATTATGTTAAAGAAAACGCAGATGGATTTCTAAAAATACCAATGGTTGGTTTTACAGAAAGTTTAAATATCTCTGTAGCTGCCGCAATTGTTTTGCAAGATGTAACTACAAAGTTGCGTAATTCTAATACAGATTGGCAGTTATCAAAAGAAGAAAAAGATGTTTTATATTTTGATTGGGTAAAGAAAACCATTAAAAATGTGGACAAAATTGAAGAACGTTACTATCAAAATAATTCTTAACTTTAAAGAATTAACTTAAAACTAAAATTATGAATTGTGGTATTTATTTAAGTTTCGATGGAAATTGTGAGGAAGCAATGAACTATTATAAAGATGTTTTTGATGGAGAATTAATAATAACAATGCGCTATTCTGAAGGCCCACCTGAATATTGTAAACCAGAAATTGAAAATAAAATAATGCACCAAACTATGATTTTTGGTACTAATTGTGAAATAAAAGCTTCAGATGGTTTCAATGAACCTTTAAATAAAGGAAACAATTTTCATGTTTCAATTTTAGCTGATGATAAAGAAAGTGCACATTCTTATTTTTTAGGATTAGCTAAAGATGGTAAAATTACAATGCCTTTTAATGATGTTTTTTGGGGTGGAAAATTTGGAAGCTGTATAGATAAATTTGGTATTCAATGGATGATTAGTTCTAATTCTGAAAAAACATAGTTATTATGAGTTCTAAAATTGAAGAATACATCAATAAAAAAGAAAAGTGGCGTAAAGAGTTAGAGTTATTACGTTCTGTATTTATAGATTTTCCAGTTGAAGAAACTATAAAATGGGGAGCACCAACTTATGTTTTTGAAGGGAAAAACATTGTCGGTTTAGCTGCTTTTAAAAATTATTGTGGCTTGTGGTTTTTTCAAGGAGTTTTATTAAAAGATAAACACAACGTTTTTATAAATGCACAAGAAGGAATAACAAAAGCAATGTTACAATGGCGATTTCATTCTTTAGAAGAAATAAACACTGAACAAATTAAGGAATACATTGTTGAAACTATTGGAAATATAAAACAGGGTAAAGAAATAAAATCAGATAGAACAAAAAAACAATTAATTATTCCTGTTGAATTACAACAAGAATTAAATTCAAATAAAGAATTTAAAACAAAGTTTGAATCATTTTCAAACAGTAGTAAACGAGAATATGCAGATTATATTTCTGATGCTAAAAGAGCAACAACTCGTTTAAGAAGAATGCAAAAAATTATTCTTATGATTTTAGATGGAAAAGGTTTGCACGATAAATATAAGAATTGCTGATAATAGAAACTTGTCATTCCTGTGAAAACAGGAATCTATAATTCAATATTTTATACTCAAAAAGCTACTTTTGGATTCCTGCCTTCGCAGGAATGACAGATTTGAATAATGAAATTATTCAACAATAACTTTCTCAATTGTACTTGTAGAATCGCAACGTTTTACTAATAAACTTACGTTTTCTAATTCTTTACTCCCTGTAATATAGTATTCTGCACAAGGTCTTTGTCTTGGTTTTCCTTTTCCGAAATCTACATCACCATTGTGTAAAATTGTTGATATTTTTAAACTATCAATATCAAATTTTTGCATGGCAGTTTTTGCATCATCAGAAAATAAACGTTTTTTAATCCTAATAGTTTTAAGAGTTCTAGCATCCATACCGTAATCGAATGTTGCATTTTTTTTCTGCCAGAAAAAATAAACACCAATAGAACCTAATGATAAGCCAACTAAATAATAAAAAATTCTTTTTACGAGCATTGTAGAAAATTGAAGTGCAAAGGTAATTTTTTTAGACAGAAATATTCAATTATAATATCAATAAATTAATATCTCTAAAAGGTAAATCAAACCAATCTGCAACGGTTTTATTGGTTAGAATTCCGTGGTAAAAATACATTCCGTTTCGTAAACTTTTATCGAACCTTGCGGTGTTTTCAAAACCACCTTCTTCAGCAATATTTAATAAATAAGGCGTAAAAATATTACTAATAGAAACAGAAGCAGTTCTTGCATAACGTGCAGGAATATTTGGGACACAATAGTGAATTACACCATGTTTTACAAAAGTTGGTGTTTTGTGAGTTGTTACGTTTGAAGTTTCAAAACAACCACCTCTATCAATACTTACGTCAACAACAACAGCACCTTCTTTCATTTTTTCAATCATTTCTTCAGTAGCACAAATAGGGGATCTGTTTTTGCCTCTAATTGCTCCAATAGCAACATCGCAACGCATTAAAGCTTTTAAAACCGATTTTGGTTGCAAAGTAGAAGTGTAAATTGGTGCATGTAAACAATCTTGTAATTTTCTTAATTTACTAATTGAGTTATCAAAAACCTTAACTCTTGCACCTAAACCAATAGCAGTTTTTGCAGCATACTCGCCAACAGTTCCTGCTCCAAAGATAACAACACTTGTTGGTGGAACTCCACCAATATTACCAAATAACAAACCATTTCCTTTATTAACGCCACTCATTAATTCGCCTGCGATTAAAATGGAAGCGGTTCCTGCAATTTCACTTAAAGATTTTACAATTGGGTAAGAATCGTGCTCGTCTTTTATATAATCAAATGCAATTGCAGTAATTTTCTTTTTTGCTAAAGATTCAAAATATTCTTTGTTTTGTGTTTTTAATTGTAAAGAAGAAATTAAAATTGTTTTTGGGTTTATATATTCTATTTCATCCTCTGTTGGTGGTGCAACTTTTAAAACAATATTACATTTAAATGCTTCTTCTACATTGTAAGAAATTTTTGCGCCAGCTTCAGAATATTCTTTATCTGTAAAATTTGCGCCATCTCCAGCACCAGTTTCAATAACAACTCTATGTCCGTTTGAAGTTAAAGCAACAACTGCATCTGGTGTTAAGCAAACACGTTTTTCACTTAAGTATGTTTCTTTTGGCAAGCCAATATATAATTCTCCTTTTCTTTTTTTAATTTCAAGCATTTCTTCTTGAGGAAGTAATTCTTCTTTACTAAATGGAGAAAATGAACTCATAAATTTGTTTATTTTAATTGAATATTGCGTTGCCCATTTTCTAAAGTAGATAAATGTATTTCAACGGATTCTAAAGGTAGTAAATTTTCGACATACTGTGGCCATTCAATTAAACACCAATCATTATTATATAAATAATCTTCGATTCCCATGTCTAAAGCTTCTACTTCGTCTGTAATTCTGTAGAAATCGAAATGAAATACTTTGTCTTCTTTTGAAGTTTTATATTCATTCACCAAAGAAAAAGTAGGAGAGGAGATATTATCTAAAACACCTAATTGTTTGCAAATTTCTTTAATTAAGGTTGTTTTACCAACACCCATTTCTCCATAAAATAACAATGTTTTGTTTTTTACCGATACAATAAGTTCAGTTGCAATTTCAGTAAGATTTTCTAAATAATATTTTTTATTCATGAAGACAAAAATATAAAAAGAATTTAGTATTCAGTTGCAGTAGTCAATTTAAAATGAATGAAGTTCTATTTATTCTTTAATAATTTTTTTAACTGTCATTAATTTCCCAGAAGTATTGTATGCTTTTATAAAATAGATTCCATTTTTAATTACTGGAATGTCTATATAAATTGATTGATTATTTTTAGATAATTTCTTGATAAAAATTTCTTTTCCATTTAGGTCAAAAACAGCGATTGTAAGTTCTCCAATATAATCGCTTTTAAAATTAAAACTATTTTTAAAAGGAATTGGATAAATGCTAGATGATATCTCTAAAACATCATCGGAAACATTAAGTGTTCCTGTAAAATAACCTTCAACAAGATTAAAAACATCTTTTCCAATTTTATTCCCAATAATTCTTCCACGTATATCGTCAATTGGAGGATGTATTCCTCCCCATATTCTTGATAAACTTGTTTGGTCTGAAGCATCTCTATAAGTTGCCCATTCTAAAGAAAAGCTTTCAGTTGGCCCATCTTCAAAAACTAAAAACTCATTTTTAGTTACATCAAAAGTTCCTAAACCACCTGGGAAAAAAGCGTCTCCAGTAATTTGAGTTAATATTTCTGATGCTGCTCTAGAAAATGTAGAATGCCCAGAAACATACCCTGCAAAAGGAGGTGTTACAAAAGTTGGTCTTTGATATGGCCACCAATGTGTACCTAAAATCCAATCTACTCCTGCATAATTTGTATCAGGATCTATAACAAAATCAGGTCCTTTCCATGATTTTACTTTTACTTTCCCTACATTTTCATTAAGATTACCAGCCAATGGATCACTATTTTCAATAATTTCAATTAAGCCATCTATTAAAGGTAACCCATGTGGATCATAACCAGGTAAAGAAGCATTACTACTTTGTCCTTTAGATGCCATATAACGGATTGCAGAAATAGGTCTAATATAATCATAGTATCCTTTAATTCCCCACGTGCTAACAGCTGCATCGTGCATAGCTCCACCCAAAGCTAAATAAGATTTTACATCCCATTCTAAATTGCTTAAACGAGGGCCTTGTCCTGCAATTTTTTTTTCAGCTCGTGGATGATCACTTACATAATTTAAAATGGTAAACCAGTGTCCTGGTGGTGTTTCAGATTCTGGTCCGTCAGCCCAAAATTCAGCCAATACTCTTGCATAATCAGCTCTTTTAACCACATTCTCACTATATGGAACTCCAGTGTCTGGATTTAAAGCATGTCCAGTTCCTGAATCTCCACCATCAGAAAAATTATAGAAAGCTTTGTATTGTTCAAAAGTAGAAGGGAAATTGTTAATATTAGTATTCCCAATTTTACCTGGAGAAATATCCATAAAGACATTATCATTTGGATCTAATTGTGCTGACCAAGCAATAACTAATGCAAAGTGCCATTTATAAGGATCTTCAATTCCATTTTCATTTGAATTCTGAATAAAAACCGGTGGTCCAGGGTTATAGTATACATAGCAATCGAAACCATCATTTAGAATAGATAAATTACTTTTTTTTAATGAAAACGGAGTTACTTCACCCCATTCTGGACTTAAAAAACCTGGTGTACTTACAGGAAGCAAGTTTCCGGACTGATCTATAAAAATATCAAAAGCTAAAGGTTGCCATTTATTAGGGTCAATATTTGAATTATCTTCATATACATTTAAAAGTAAAGGTTCATTTTCCGGATAATAATGTTTATTGTTATAAAAATTGGCTTCATTAGATCCATCTTGTAAACCAAAAGCAATCATTTTTTCAGCAAAATAGTTTCCTAAAGCGGCATAAGAGCCAGTACTGTAGTCTGTTGAAGTAAAATTTACATTGTATCCTAAATTTTCAAACAAGGTTTTAAAAGCATTCAGTGAAGTACTACCTGTAGGAGAAAACCTAAATCGATGAGTTAACAAGCGATACATTCCGTAGCTTATTATTTCATTGATTGCTTCTTCTTTGTTTGTTGGTGGTTGGATTCCAGAAAAAGGAAAATCGTAACCTCCATATGTTTTTCCTAGAAAAACTGTTTCGGCGGTAGGATTAAAGATTGCCCAAGAATCATACATAATAGCAGAACTATGAAATAAGTTTCTTGCATGCACCGTTGGCCTTGCATAATCACCTCTAATAGCATTTAGAAGTTGTTCATTCCATTCTCTGGCAATAGTGTGTTGTGCATTGGTATAATTGGTACTAAATATGATTAATAAAAAAAATATTTTAAGAAAACTTTTCATTCTTGAGTTTTGCCAAAAATATTGATTTAAATTCGTTTGAAGGTTTAATTATTATTTAATCGTATAGAAAAGATAAATAGTAACTGTTTTATTGCCAATGCAAACTGCTAATTAATTTTTATAACGATAATGTCCAATAATTTTAAAATTGAACAAACAATCTTGTAAAACTTGGCCAACGCCAATATTATGAACAATCATAAATCGTTTTCCATCTTTCGACTTTTTATTGACTACAATTCCTGTATGAGTAATAGCGCCACCTAAATTCCAACAAATTATATCTCCAGGAAGATAGTTTTTTGGGTTTTTAGTAATGCGTTTTACAGTTCCTTTTCTGGTGAAGAAAGTCATTAAATTAGGAACTCTTCTGTGGTCGATATTTTTATCTGTTTTTTTAAGCCCCCAAATCTTTGGATATAATTTGAAGTTCTTTTTCATGTCTTCATGAACTTCTTTCTGTAAATCGATTCCTAATTTTCTAAAAGCTCTAATTACAACATCTGTACAAACTCCTTTTCCTTTTGGAACATCTCCATTTGGGTACTCTATCGAAAAATAACTTGGGTCGTAAGTAACTTTATCATTTGTTAATTCAAATGCAGCACTTGATAATTTATCTTCTTGTGAAAAAGAAAATTGAAAAAGTATTAAAGCTAGGATTAAAATGGTTTTTTTCATTTTTACTTCGGGCTATAAATAGCACAAGGAATAATTACTTCTTCTAAAGAAACGCCACCATGTTGATACGTGTTTTTATAGTATTTTACAAAGTGATTAAAATTATTTGGATACGCAAAAAACAAATCTTCTTTTGCAAAAATAAACGGACTATTCATTGCTATTGTTGGTAAGAAAATGTCTTTTGGGTTTCTAACTGCATATACATCTTTCTCTTCGTAAGAAAGACTTCTACCTGTTTTGTAACGTAGGTTTGCACTAATGTTTTTATCACCAATTACTTTGGTTGGATGTTTACAATTAATGGTTCCGTGATCTGTGGTAATAATTAATTTCTGACCTAATGCCTGCGCCTTTTGAATAATTTCAAACAATGGTGAGTTTTTAAACCAGCTTAAAGTTAAACTTCTGTAAGCTTTATCATCGCCAGCTAATTCCTTTATAACTTCCATTTCTGTTTTGGAATGCGATAACATATCTACAAAATTATACACTACAGCGGTTAAGTCATTTTGTTTTGTTCCGTTGTAATTGTCTGCTAATTCTTTTCCGTTTTTTAGATTGGTAATTTTATAATATTCATGCTTAATATCTAAACTTAAACGTTTTATTTGAGCGGTTAAAAACTCATTTTCGTATAAATTCATTCCACCTTCATCGATATCATTTTTCCAATATTGTGGATGCCTTTTTTCCATTACGGAAGGCATTAATCCAGAGAAAATAGCATTTCTTGCGTATTGCGTAGCTGTTGGTAAGATGGAAAAATAAGCATGCTCTTCATCTTTTTTATAATGATTGTTAATTAAAGGTTCTAAAATTCTGTATTGATCGTAACGTAAATTATCAATTACAACCCATAAAACTTTTTCTCTTTTTTTTAATTCAGGAACTACATAATCTTTAAACAAAGTATGCGAAAATGTAGGTTTATCATGTGCAGTTAAAAAATCTTCATAATTTTTCTTGATAAATTTAAAAAACTGCGAATTTGCTTCTTGTTTCTGACTTTCAAGAATACCTAACATTCCAGGATCACTAATGTTTTCTAATTCTAATTCCCAATGAACTAGTTTTTTGTAAAGTTCAATCCATTCTTCATAAGAATTTACCATAGCCAAATCCATAGATATTTTTCTAAACTCTTGCTGATAACTAGAAGTTGTTTTCTCTGTAATTAATCGAGAATGGTCTAAATTTTTCTTTAAACTTAATAAAATCTGACTTGGATTTACTGGTTTAATTAAATAATCTGCAATTTTAGAACCAATTGCTTCCTCCATAATATACTCCTCTTCACTTTTGGTGATCATAACCACAGGTAAATTGGCGTGTTTTTGTTTTATTTCAGAAAGTGTTTCTAAACCTGTTAAACCAGGCATATTTTCATCCAGAAAAACAATATCAAAATTTGTTTCGTCTACTAAATTTATTGCATCTGCACCATTTGTACAGGTTGTAACTTTATAATCTTTACGCTCTAAAAATAAAATATGTGGTTTTAATAATTCAATTTCATCGTCTACCCACAGAATTTGTATGCTCATATTTATTTTGTTTTATTTCTTAACGTTAAAATTAGGGTATTGTTACTTTTTATGCGTTATTAAAATGATAAAATATTGCCAAAAAAGTATCATTTAAATATTCATAAAGAATTTATAGAAATGAAAACTCTATAAGTTGTAAAATTGTTGCATTAAATTGTATTTTGCAATAGATTGATAATTCAGACAACTTTTGAAGAAAAAAGCCAATAAGCTCAAAATTTTAAATGATCCTATTTATGGATTTATTCAAATACCAAATTCTTTAATTTTCGATATTATAGAACACCCTTATTTTCAGCGTTTAAGAAGAATTACGCAAATGGGGTTTTCTAATTTAGTATATCCAGGAGCAAACCACACACGGTTTCATCATGCAATTGGCTGTATGCATTTAATGCAAAAAGCTGTACGAGTTTTACGTTTTAAAGACGTAGAAATTTCAGATGATGAAGAAAACGCCTTGTGTATTGCAATTTTGTTGCATGATATTGGTCATGGTGCATTTTCACATGCGTTAGAACACAGCATTGTAAGTGAAATTAGTCATGAAGAAATTTCTTTAAAATTTATGAAGAAATTAAATAACGAATTTAGTGGAAAGTTAAGTTTAGCAATCGAAATTTTTGAAGGGAAAAATCAACGAAAGTTCTTGTATCAATTAATTTCTAGCCAATTAGATATTGATAGATTAGATTATTTAAAAAGAGATAGTTTTTATACAGGTGTAACGGAAGGGAATATTTCATCAGACAGGTTAATTGCCATGATAAATGTTATAGATGATGAATTAGTAATTGAACAAAAAGGAATTTATTCTGTAGAAAAATTTTTGATTGCCAGAAGGTTAATGTATTGGCAAGTATATTTACATAAAACGGGTTTAGCTGCAGAAAATATTTTAGTAAATGTTTTAAAACGAGCGAAAGAATTAGCAGAAGAAGGAGTAGTGTTATTTTCTAGTTCTGCTTTGAATTATTTTTTGTACAATCATATATCTAAAGAAAATTTTACTGATGAAACTTTAGAAATGTTTTCTAAATTAGATGATTATGATATTTTGTCAGCGATAAAAGAATGGACAAATCACGATGATAAAGTTTTATCTTTGTTAGCAAAAATGATTGTTGATCGAAAATTGTTACGAATAGAAATTCAGCAAGATGAATTCAGTATAGATTATATTAACAAAAAAAGAGAAAAAGTAATTGATAAGTTGGCTATTTCTGAAAATGAAGCTAGTTATTTTGTTTTTCATCAAGAAATAAGTCATCAAGCATATAATTTAAAAGCACCTATTTTTATTTTGAATAAACAAGGGAAGTTGAATGATATTGCAAAAGCATCTGATCAATTAAATATAGAAGCTTTAACAAAACCAGTAATAAAACACTTTATTTGTTATCCTAAATAGTATGAGATTAGCCAAAACGGTATTATTTTTATATTTTTGCGATTGATGAAATTTAAAGCACAACAAATAGCAGATATTTTAGAAGGCGATGTAGTTGGTAATCCTGATGAAGAAGTATCTAAACTGTCTAAGATTGAAGAAGGAGAAGAAGGTTCTTTAACTTTTTTGTCAAATCCTAAATATAATTCTTTTTTATATACTACAAATGCTTCTGTAGCAATTGTTAACAAAGATTTTGTTTTAGAAAAAGAAGTAAAAACTACCTTAATAAAAGTAGACAATGCTTATAAATCTTTTTCTAAATTACTAGAGTTTTATAATGAAGTGAAAAATAATAAAACAGGTAGAGAACAACCATATTTTATTGCAAAATCGGCTGAAATTGGCTCAGATGAATATATAGGCGCGTTTGCATATATTGGTGAAAACGTTAAAATAGGAAACAATGTTAAGATTTATCCGAATAGTTATATTGGTGATAATTCTATAATAGATAATAATTCTACCATTTTTGCAGGTGTTAAAATATATTCTGATACTCAAATTGGGAAGAACTGTAAAATTCATTCTGGTGCTATAATTGGTGCTGATGGATTTGGTTTTGTACCAGATGAAAAAGGAGAATATAAAGCCATTCCGCAAATTGGGAATGTTATTATAGAAGATAATGTAGATATAGGTTCTGCAACTACAATAGATAGAGCTACTTTAGGATCTACAATTATTAGAAAAGGCGTAAAATTAGATAATCAAATACAGATTGGTCATAATGTAGAAATAGGAAAAAATACTGTTATTGCTGCTCAAACAGGAATTGCAGGTTCTACTAAAATTGGTGAGAACTGTGTTATTGGTGGTCAAGTTGGGTTTGCTGGACATTTAATAATTGGTAATAATGTAAAAATTCAAGGACAATCTGGAATAACTAAAAGTTTGAAAGCTGAAGAAACAGTACAAGGTACACCAGCAATGAATTATTCAGATTATTATAAAAGTTATGTTCACTTTAAAAATTTTCCAAAAATAATATCTAAAATAAATAATTTAGAAAAAGAGTTCAATACTCAAAAAGAAGTATAATGGGTAAAAAACAAAAAACAATACAAAAAGAAGTTAGTTTATCTGGCGTTGGCTTACATACAGGTAATACTGTTACAATGACTTTAAAACCAGCACCAGTAAATCATGGTTTTGCTTTTAGCAGAATAGATTTAGAAGGTATACCTACTATTGAAGCAAAAGCAGAATATGTTGTAAATACTCAAAGAGGAACAAATCTTGAAAAAAATGGAGTTCAGATTCAAACTTCGGAACATGTTTTAGCAGCAGCTGTTGGTTTAGATATTGATAACTTATTAATAGAAATAGATGCTTCTGAACCACCAATTATGGATGGCTCTTCTAAATATTTTATTGAAGCTTTAGAAAAAGCAGGAATAGAAGAACAAGATGCAGATATAGAAGAATATGTTGTAAAAGAAATTATTTCTTACAAGGATGATGCTACTGGAAGTGAAATTATTTTAATGCCTTCAGATCATTATCAAGTTACAACAATGGTAGATTTTGGAACTAAAATTTTAGGAACCCAAAATGCTACTTTAGAAAAAGTGTCTGATTTTAAAGAAGAAATTGCAGATGCAAGAACTTTCAGTTTTTTACACGAAATTGAAATGCTATTGGAAAACGATTTAATTAAAGGTGGAGATTTAAATAATGCTATTGTGTATGTTGATAAAGAACTGTCTACAAGCACAATGGAAAAATTAAAGAAAGCTTTTAATAAAGATAATATTAATGTAAAATCGAATGGAATTTTAGACAATCTTGAATTACGTTGGGCAAATGAAGCAGCAAGACATAAATTATTAGATGTTATTGGAGATTTAGCTTTAGTTGGTACAAGAATAAGAGGTAAGATTATTGCTAATAAACCTGGCCATGGTGTAAATACTAGTTTTGCAAAGAAATTAGCCAAAATAATCAAAGCAGAAAAAAGAAATAACATTCCTTCTTTCGATTTGAACTTACCACCTTTATTAGATATTCATCAAATAATGGATATTCTTCCGCACAGACCACCTTTTTTATTAGTTGATAGAATATTAGAACTTTCTGATAAACATGTGGTTGGTATGAAAAATGTTACAATGAATGAAAATTTCTTTGTAGGTCATTTTCCAGGAGCACCAGTTATGCCAGGTGTTTTACAAGTTGAAGCCATGGCACAATGTGGTGGAATTTTAGTTTTAAGCACTGTACCAGATCCAGAGAATTATTTAACTTTCTTTATGAAAATGGACAAAGTTAAGTTCAAACAAAAGGTTTTACCTGGAGATACTTTAATCTTTAAATGTGAACTTATTACTCCAATAAGAAGAGGAATTTGTCACATGCAAGCATACGCTTACGCAAACGGAAAAATAGTTGCAG
Organism: Polaribacter sp.; assembly: GCF_036480315.1. Classification (GTDB taxonomy): domain Bacteria; phylum Bacteroidota; class Bacteroidia; order Flavobacteriales; family Flavobacteriaceae; genus Polaribacter. Next base: position 34,900 of record NZ_JAZGGG010000023.1, on the reverse strand, counting down.
AAGCAGAATTAATGGCTCAAATTGCTAGAAAAAAATAAATTATGAATCAACCATTAGCGTATGTACATCCGCAAGCAAAAATAGCAAGAAACGTTGTAATAGAACCTTTTACTACAATTCATAACAATGTAACAATAGGTTCTGGAACATGGATTGGTTCTAATGTTACTATTATGGAAGGTGCAAGAATTGGTAAAAACTGTAGAATTTTTCCAGGAGCGGTAATTTCGGCAATCCCTCAAGATTTAAAGTTTGATGATGAAGAAACTACTGTAGAAATTGGCGATAATGTTACCATACGAGAATGTGTTACCATAAATAGAGGAACTTCAGATAGAATGAAAACTAAAATTGGTAACAATTGTTTAATAATGGCATATTGCCATATTGCACACGATTCCTTTGTTGGAAATGACTGTATTTTTTCAAACAATACCACACTTGCAGGTCATGTTACCATTGGCGATAATGTAGTTTTGGCTGGTATGGTTGCAATCCATCAATTTGCTTCTGTAGGTAAACACGCTTTTGTAACTGGTGGTTCTTTGGTTAGAAAAGATGTTCCTCCTTATGTAAAAGCTGCTCGTGAGCCTTTGTCTTATGTTGGTATTAATTCTGTAGGATTAAGAAGACGTGGTTATTCAACAGAAAAAATTAGAGAAATTCAGAATATATATAGAATTTTATTTCAAAAAAACTACAATTATACGCAAGCAATTGATATTATTGAAGCAGAAATGGAAGCAACTCCAGAAAGAGATGAGATTATTCAATTTATAAAAGATTCTCATAGAGGAATTATGAAAGGTTATTTTAATACAAATTAATTTTTTGAGCTTTAATAGTAAACAACAACAATAATAATAAACACCAAAAATGGCAACAACATCAGATATTAGAAACGGATTGTGTATTAAATATAACAATGATATTTATAAAATTATTGAGTTTTTACACGTAAAACCAGGAAAAGGACCTGCTTTTGTAAGAACAAAGCTAAAAAGTGTTACTAACGGAAAAGTAATAGATAATACTTTTCCAGCAGGTAGGAAAATAGAAGATGTTCGTGTAGAAACCCATAAGTTTCAATTTTTATATCATGATGGAGAGTTTTATCATTTTATGAATGAAGCAGATTATTCTCAAATTCGTTTGTTAGAAGCTGCTTTAGACAATCCTGGATTAATGAAAGAAGGAGAAATTGTAACAATCATTATTAACTCTGAAGATGATATGCCACTTTCTGTAGATTTACCAGCAAGTGTGGTTTTAGAAGTTACTCATGCAGAACCTGGTGTAAAAGGGAATACAGCAACAAATGCAACTAAACCAGCAACTGTAGAAACTGGAGCAACAGTTAATGTACCATTATTCATTAATGAAGGCGATAAAATAAAAGTAGAAACTACAAAAGGAACTTACCAAGAACGAATTAAAGAATAATTTCTAATGTCTAAAACTAGAGAAGAAATTAATCAAACAGAAAAAGATTACTGGAATGAAGGTAAACTTGACAGAACAAAGATTAAGAAATTAAGAAGACATGCGTTTTTCTATTCTTACAAAAGAGAAAAGAAAATTTTAGATAAGCTTTTAGAAGATTTTAATGGCCAAGATGTTTTAGAAATTGGTTCTTATACTTGGGCCGTTTGGTTTAATAAAAATACTAAACCTAAAAGTCTTTCTTGTATAAATATTTCTGAAGTTGAGCTAGAAAGTGGTAAAAAACATGCATCTGAACAATCTTTTCCTGTAAAACATTTTCTAATGGATGCCAACGATTTAACTTTCGAAGACGAATCTTTCGATATTGTTTTTGGTGGTGCAATTTTACATCATTTAGATGTAGAAAAGTCAATTGGTCACATATACAGAGTTTTAAAACCTGGAGGTAAAGTTGTTTTCTTAGAACCATTGAATATGAACCCTTTGTATAAGATTTATAGAAAATTGAACCCGCAAGAAAGAACACCAGATGAACATGCTTTAGTCTCTAAAGATTTTAAAATTATTAGAGAGAAATTTACGTTCGATCATTATTTCTTTGACTTTTTTACAGTAGTTTTTGGCTTTATTTCTTTGAAGATTTATGGTGATAAAAACTACGATAACTGGATTAATAAATTTGGACATAATTTAGATGTTTTCTTTTCAAAAATTCCATTTTTACATTCACTTTTTGCAAGAGTCATTATTTACGGAAGTAAAAAGTAAGCTTTAATGAAATTTAAAAAACCACAAACTTTACTTCAAATAGCAACTCTTTTAGATGTTGAATATGTTGGCCCTAAAAACTTTCAGGTTTTAGGAATTAACGAAATTCATGTTGTTGAAAAAGGAGATATTGTTTTTGTAGATCATCCTAAGTATTATGATAAAGCATTAAAATCAGCAGCAACAACTGTTTTAATCAATAAAAAAGTAGATTGCCCAGAAGGAAAATCATTATTAATTTCTGATGACCCTTTTAGGGATTTTAACAAAATCACAAAACAATTTAATCCATTTATTGCATCTAAAGTAAGTATTTCTGAAAGCGCAATTATTGGTGAAGGAACAATTATTCAACCCAATGTTTTTATAGGAAATAATGTTTCAATAGGTAAAAACAGTGTAATTCACCCTAATGTTACTATTTATGATAATTCAGTAATAGGAAATAATGTTACCATACATGCAAATACTGTTTTAGGAGCAGACGCTTTTTATTATAAAAACAGGGCAACAGGTTTTGATAAATTAATTTCTGGCGGAAGAGTAGTATTAGAAGACAATGTAGATTTAGGTGCTTCTTGTACAATTGATAAAGGAGTAACTGGAGATACAACGATTAAAGAAGGAACAAAAATTGATAATCAAGTTCATGTTGGCCATGATACAGTTATTGGAAAAAAATGTTTAATAGCATCACAAACAGGTATTGCTGGTTGTGTAATTATTGAAGATGAAGTAACAATTTGGGGACAAGTTGGTACAAATAGCGGAATAACAATTGGTAAAGGAGCTATAATTTTAGGACAAACAGGTGTTACTAAATCTGTTGCAGGAGGGAAAAGTTATTTTGGAACACCAATTTCAGAATCAAGAGAAAAATTAAAAGAAATGGCAGAAATAAAACGTTTTTTAAAAGACAGAAAGAATCCCTAATTTCCTTTTTTAAAAACAATCAATAAACTATTTTTGCATAACAAATTAAAATTAGAAACTAATGAGTGTTTTAGTAAATAAAAATTCAAAAATTATTGTTCAAGGTTTTACTGGTAGTGAAGGAACTTTTCATGCTGGTCAAATGATCGATTATGGAACCAATGTTGTTGGTGGTGTAACTCCAGGAAAAGGAGGTCAAGAACATTTAGGAAAACCAGTTTTTAATACAGTTGCAGAATCTGTAGAAAAAGTAGGAGCAGACACTTCAATTATATTTGTACCACCAGCATTTGCTGCAGATGCAATTATGGAATCTGCTGATGCAGGAATTAAAGTAATTATTTGTATCACAGAAGGAATTCCTACTGCTGATATGGTAAAAGTAAAAGCATATATTGATACTAAAGAATGTAGATTAGTTGGTCCTAACTGCCCAGGAGTTATTACTCCAGATGAGGCTAAAGTTGGTATTATGCCAGGTTTTATCTTCAAAAAAGGTAGAGTTGGTATCGTTTCTAAATCAGGAACTTTAACTTATGAAGCTGCAGACCAAGTTGTAAAACAAGGTTTCGGAATTACTACTGCAATTGGTATTGGTGGAGATCCAATTATTGGAACTACAACAAAAGAAGCGGTTGAGTTATTAATGAATGATGATGAAACTGAAGCAATTGTAATGATTGGTGAAATTGGTGGAAACCTTGAAGCTGAAGCTGCACAATGGATTAAAGCAGATGGTAACAGAAAGCCAGTTGTTGGTTTTATCGCAGGACAAACTGCACCAGCAGGAAGAACAATGGGACATGCAGGAGCAATTGTAGGTGGAGCTGATGATACAGCGCAAGCAAAAATGAAAATTTTAGCAGAAAATGGAGTTCACGTTGTGAGTTCACCAGCCAAAATTGGAGAAATGGTAGCGAAAGTTTTAGGAAAAAAATAATTTTTTAATTATTAAACATATATAAATTCCCGTTTATATTGAATCAATTTCAATATTTCGGGAATTTCTTTTTTATATTTGAATATCAACTAAATACTACAATATGAAATTATTAGAAAATAAATCAGCAATAATTACAGGAGCAACAAGAGGAATTGGACGCAGTATTGCAATTGAATTTGCAAAACAAGGTGCAAACGTTGCTTTTACGTATAGTTCTTCTGTAGATGCTGCAAATGCATTAGAAGATGAGTTAAAAGCTTTAGGGATTAATGCTAAAGGGTATCAATCAAATGCTGCAAATTTTGATGCTGCACAAGAATTAGCTAAAGATGTTTTAAAAGAATTTGGTGCTATTGATATTTTAGTAAATAACGCAGGTATAACAAAAGACAATTTATTAATGCGAATTTCTGAAGATGATTTTGATAAAGTTATTGAAGTTAACTTAAAATCGGTTTTTAATTTAACAAAAGCAGTAATTAGACCAATGATGAAACAAAGAAATGGTTCTATTATAAACATGAGTTCTGTTGTTGGTTTAAAAGGAAATGCAGGTCAATCTAACTACGCAGCTTCTAAAGCTGGTATTGTTGGTTTCTCTAAATCTGTGGCTTTAGAATTAGGTTCAAGAAATGTTAGAAGTAACGTAGTTGCACCAGGTTTTATAGAAACAGAAATGACAGCAAAATTAGATGAGGCAACTGTGCAAGGTTGGCGAGATGGAATTCCTTTAAAAAGAGGAGGACAGCCAATAGATATTGCAAATGCTTGTGTGTTTTTAGCTTCTGATATGGCTGCTTATATTACTGGACAAACGTTATCTGTTGATGGAGGAATGTTGACTTAAAATTTATTTTTCAAAAAATATAAAACCTGTAACAATTAAACGTTACAGGTTTTCTTTTTTTAGATAGTTCTTTATATCTTTCACAATAAATAAAAACTATTGCAAACTACTACTATTTTATACATCATTCTTGCCTTGTTATTGAGTTTTTCAGTAGCGTTTTTTCAATATTTCTATAAGACGAAAAATAAATCTAAAGTTAATATTTTACTCTTTGTTTTAAAAACATTGAGCCTTTTTTTATTGATTTTACTATTGATAAACCCAACAATTAAGAAAACCGAACTACAGAATAATAAACCTGTTTTGGCCGTTTTAGTTGATAATTCTAAATCAATTCCTTTTTTTAAGGAAGATAACAATGTAAAGGAATTAGTTTCTAATATTAAGAATAACAAAGCGTTAAATGATAAGTTTGATGTAAAAGAATTTACATTTGGTAGTTCATTGCAAATTTTAGATTCACTATCATTTAAAAAAAATGAAACCAATATTTCTGATGCAATTTCATCAGTAAATGAATTGCATAAAGGTAAAATTGCTCCGATTATTTTATTAACAGATGGAAATCAAACAATTGGAAACGATTATGAATTTATAAATTCTAATCAAAAAGTATATCCTGTAGTTTTTGGTGATACATTAAAATACAAAGATTTAAAAATAGATCAGTTAAACGTAAATAAGTACAGTTATATTAAAAATAAGTTTCCTGTTGAAGTATTGTTGAATTATGATGGTAATGAAACTGTAAACACTCAATTTTCAATATTTAGCAAAGGAAAAACTGTTTTTACACAGAAAGTACTGTTTTCTTCAAGTGAAAAATCGATGACAATTACTGCAAATTTAACATCAACCAAAGAAGGATTGCATTTTTATACAGCTTCAATCAGAAAAATAGAAGGAGAGAAAAATATCAAAAATAATATCAAAAATTTCTCTATAGAAGTAATTGATGAACAAACAAAAGTATTGATTTTAACATCAGTTTTACACCCAGATATTGGTGCATTAAAAAAATCTATTGAGAGTAATAAACAACGTTTTGTAGATGTCTTTTTAATCAATAAATTTAAGGATGAATTAAATGATTTTCAACTGGTTGTATTGTATAATCCGAACAATCAATTTAATGAAATAATAAGCGAATTAAAACAAAAAAACAGTAACTATTTTATAGTTTCTGGCGCAAATACAGATTGGAACTTCATCAATAAACAACAACTAGGTGTTACTAAAAAAGCCATCAATCAAACAGAAAATTATGGTGCAGTTTATAATGATAACTTTCTAACTTTTTTACAAAAAGATATTGGTTTTAATCAGTTTCCGCCATTAAAAGATAAATTCGGAGAAATCATTTTATCAAAAGAACATCAAGTTTTATTGTTTCAAAATATAAACGGTTTACAAACTCAACAACCATTATTAGCAACTTTTGAGCAGAATAGTCAGAAATTAGCAATTTTATTTGGAGAGGGAATTTGGAAATGGAGAGCTGCAAGTTTTTTAAATTCCAATTCATTTCAAGAATTTGATGAGTTTATGGGGAATTTAATTCAATATTTGGCATCAAACAAAAAGAGAAACCGTTTAGAAATAACTGCCAAAACTCTATATCCTGCAAACTCAACCATTAATATTGCTGCTTTTTATACCGATAAAAACTATAAGTTCGATACAAGAGCAACATTAGAGATTACAGTTACTAATATGGACACTAAAAAAGTTACCAAGCTTCCTTTTTCTTTGATGAACAATTCTTATCAGGCAGAAATAGAAGATTTGCCTTCAGGAAATTACTCGTATAAAGTAGCTGCTAGTGGACAGAACATTAATAAATACGGACGATTTAAGATTACTGATTATCAAATTGAAGAACAGTTTACAAATTCTAATGATAAAAAATTAGAAATACTAGCAAATAAAACAGAAGGAAAGCTATTTTATAAAGATCAACTTTTATCTCTAACAAAAGAATTATTAGAAAAAAAATTTTTTTATACTACTCAAAAAGAGATTGTTATAAAACTAAATTTAATCGACTGGAAATGGATTTTATTCTTTGTAATTGGTTTATTCACTACAGAATGGTTTATCAGAAAATACTATGGTAAAATTTGATTTTGCAATTACTATTACTTGATTTTTCTTATAAATAGCAAGAACTTTGCAATGGAGATAAAAAATAAGAATTATGAAATTTCACACTAGAAAATGGGTAAAACCAGAAGATTTAAATCCAAATGGAACTTTATTTGGTGGCAGATTATTACAATGGATTGATGAAGAATTAGGTATTTACGCAATTATTCAATTAGAAATATCTAGAACTGTTACAAAATACATGTCTGAAATTGATTTTGTAAGCTCTGCAAAACAAGGCGATATTATAGAAATTGGTATGGAAGTTCTAGCTTTTGGTAATTCTTCAATAACTTTAAAATGTACTGTTAGAAACAAGTTAACACACAAAACTATTATTGAAATAGATAAAATTGTGATGGTTTCTTTAGATGAAAATGGCAACCCTAAAAGCCATGGAAAAACAAAGGTTGAATATGTTAAAGATAGATTAAAAGACTAATTTTTAAAAAACAGTTTAACGTTCTTGTATAATAAGGTTACTAAATATCATTCAGGGATTGAGAATATGCATGAAGTAGAGAAATTTTTATAGCATTATTATAATTGTTAGAAACATCTAATGAAGATTGTACATATATAGATTGCGTGTAAAGAAGTTAAATTGTAAATTTGAGGTTCACATAAAAAATAAAAAATGGCAACAAAACAACCAGAATTTAATTTTCCAAAAGGAGGATTATTTTTTATCATATTAGCAGTAGCAGCAATTATTTTATTCTCTAAAGCAACAGTAACAATAGGACCTGGAGAAGGAGGCGTAATTTTTAAGTCTTTAGGAGATGGTATAGATACTGAAAAAACATACGGCGAAGGATTTCATATTATGATGCCTTGGAACAAGATGATTGTTAGAAAAGTGCGTCAGCAATCTATTTCTGATGAAATGAATGTACTTTCTGTAAATGGTTTAGAAGTTAAAGTAAACGGAACAATTTGGTACGAACCAGAATTTGTTAATTTAGGAAGTTTAATTAAAACAAAAGGAGAAGATTACGAACGCGAATTATTAGATCCAGCAATTAATGCAGCAGCAAGAAGTGTAGTTGGGCGTTATACACCAGAACAATTGTATTCTAGTAAAAGAGATGTTATTGAGCAGGAAATTTTAGATGAAGTTACTAAATTACTAGATGGCCAGTTTTTAACAGTAAAAAGAGTTTTGGTAGAAGATGTAAAACTACCACCAACTATTAAGCAAGCTATTGAAAGAAAATTAAAGCAAGAACAAGAATCTTTAGAATATGAATTTAGATTAGTAACAGCACAAAAAGAAGCAGAAAAAGTAATTATAGACGCTAAAGGTAAGGCTGAATCTAATCGTATTTTAAGTGCATCTTTAAATGATAAAATCTTACAAGAGAAAGGAATTGAAGCAACCCTTAAATTAGCTGAATCGCCAAACAGTAAGGTAATTGTAATTGGTTCTGGTAAATCAGGATTGCCAATTATTTTAGGAAATCAATAAGAAGTTAGCACCTTTATAACATAAAAAAAAATCCAGCGATAGCTGGATTTTTTTTATACTTTATTTTAAATAAATATATTATAATTTTTCCAATCGAAGAATTAGCCTGTCTTTAAGTAATTTTAATTCCTCCATTATTTTTCGATGTGTCAGTATTGAGTCTGTCAATTTTTCTTGAATTATAATAGATTTGTTCTTTAGACTGTTTTGACTTAAACTGATAACTAATTCCTTTTCTAATTCTCCCTTTATGTGATCAAGAGAATAAACTTGAAGTATTGAGTCACTTATTCTTTTTTTTAAAGAATCTATTTCTTGATTTTCTATTTTAAGTTCTTCTATTAAGTTAATAAAACTATTATTGGAACTAGAATGTGCACAACCTAACCTTTCTGACCGTTTATTTTTTGCACAAAGGCTCATACGTTCATAACTAAAGTCGTTAGAAGTTGTATTTAAAATCGGTTGGCTAGTTTTATTATTCAATTTAATTTTTTCATGATACATATCACATTTAACAACTTGAAACTGTTTTATTTTATTTTTGATTTGTAGAATTGTCATTTCAATAATTATTTGTTAAGTCAATTACTTTTTTTCATTTTACTCAACTTTTACAAGGAAATGACGTTGTTTAAATGACTTAAATTGATAATTAACGAAGTTCGTTTTCTTTAAAGAGAAAATAAAGAGTGAAAATACCTGTTTTTTTAAATAAGTTTTTTCAATCGCTTAAAATTATTGATAATAAAATCTGCGTTTTCTAAAGTTTGTCCTTCAGAAAGTGGGTTTTTATATCCAAAGACAAAAATACCTGCATCGTTAGCAGCTTTTATTCCATTGTCTGAATCTTCTATGATAACACAGTTTTCCTTTGGTGTATTTCCTAAAATTGCAGCTTTGTTGAAAATTTCTGGATGGGGTTTCGATTCAGTTAAATCTGCACCACTAATTTTTGCAGTAAAATATTCATTTAAATGGAATCTATTAAAAACTCTATCAATATTTATCATGGCAGAAGAAGAAGCTAAAATTAGTGTAATTCCTCTGCTGTGAAAGTGTTTAATAATTTCTTCAACACCTAAAACCAAATGTAATTTTGGGTCGTTTTCAAAGAAATTTACATATCGTTTACGTTTAACTAAAACCAATTCTTCAGGATTATTATCTAACTTAAAATGAGCAACTAATCGCTGAAAAGCATTTATAGTAGAGGAACCTGTAAAAGATTTATACAATTCATCAGAAACATTAACTCCTAACGAATTAAAGGTTTCATAATATGCTTTTTTGTGGATTTCTTCAGAATCTATAATTACACCATCCATATCAAAAATGACACACCTAATTTTTTTTTCTAACTTCTTTTTCATTATTTTTTCTATACTATAGTTTATAAAATGGGTATTTATTCTTTAATCTAAAAATTTTGCTTTTAATGCTGCCGTAGGAATCATGCAACTTTCTTTTTTACCAAACCATTTATAACGGTTTTTAGCAATATAATCATAAACGAAGTTTCTAAAACCTTCAGGAAAAACCCAAAGTACTTTTGTTAATTGCCAGATTCCGCCAAAATCACTCATCACTTTTAAGGCAGCAGTAGATTTTACATCATAAGAAACGTCAGCTTCAAATAAAATAATGGAATCTATTTTAGAAGTATCAATATTTAATTTGTTAATAATTTCTTGTCCCGTTTTAGATTGTAAAGCAGCAAATAAAAAATTATTTTTTTTATCATATTTAATCACTTTTGTAATTGAGTTATTACATAAATTACAAATACCATCAAATAAAATTACTTTCTTATTATTAGGGATATCAACCATTTAAACTCTTTAATAATTATCAATTGCAAAGATACTTTAAGTTTTTCCGATTTTCTTGTAACATAATTTATTTTGACGCGTCTTATGTTTGTATTTCTGTTATTAATTTTTGCTTTTAACAAAAAATTAGTAATCGCTATCAATAGCAATTAATACATTTATATTTAAATAACCAACCAATGATTAAAATAGAAGAACTGCACAAATCTTATCCTATAGGTAAAGATTCTCTACACGTTTTAAAAGGAATTGATTTACACATAAAAGAAGGCGAATTCGTTTCTATTATGGGTTCTTCTGGTTCTGGTAAATCTACGTTGTTAAACATTGTTGGTTTATTAGATGTGCATGATGAAGGTAATTATTACTTAAATGGACAACTAATTAAAAACCTGAACGAGAAAAAAGCGGCTATTTTAAGAAATAAATTTTTAGGCTTTGTTTTTCAGTCTTTTAACTTAATATCATACAAAACAGCTTTAGAAAATGTTGCTTTGCCATTGTATTATAAAGGAATGAAAAGAAAAGAACGTTTACAAGTAGCGTTAGATTATTTAGAAAAAGTAGGTTTAAAAGATTGGGCAAATCATTTACCAAGTGAACTTTCTGGTGGACAAAAACAACGTGTGGCAATTGCAAGAGCTTTGGTAACAAAACCTAAAGTTGTTTTAGCAGATGAGCCAACAGGTGCATTAGATTCTACCACAACAGATTCTGTTATGGATTTGTTAAAAGATATTAATGACGAAGGAATGACTGTTTTTGTAATTACGCATGAAGAAGAAGTTGCAGAACAGACAAAAAGAATTGTACGTCTAAAAGATGGTTTAATTATTAGTGATGAATTAACCAAAGCAGCAAAAGCAGTTTAATATGTTTGATTTAGATCGTTGGAGAGAAATATTTCAAAGCATTAATAAAAACAGGTTACGTTCTGTAATGTCTGGTTTTACTGTTGCTTTTGCAATTTTACTTTTTACGTTATTATTTGGTGTTGCTAATGGACTTGGTAACTTTTTTAAAGGAGCTTTTGCAGACGATGCACAAAACTCAATGTTTGTAAGAGTTTGGAAAACGTCTAAACCTTTTAAAGGACTACAAACAGGAAGAAGAATACAATTAAATAATGATGATTATAATTATGTAACAGATGAATATGAAAATAAAATTCAATATAAATCTGCAAGAATTTATAAGAATTTTTCAATCAAGTATAAAAGTGAAGCAAGTAACTATAATATAAGAGCTGTAAATCCTGATCATCAATATTTAGAAAAAACAATTATAGATGAAGGTAGATATTTAAATGAAAGAGATCTTAAACAAAAATCTAAAGTTTTAGTTATCGGTAGATTAATTAAAAATGATTTATTTGGAGAAAAACCAGCTTTAGGAAAACGGGTAAATGTAAAGGGAAGTTCTTTTTTAATTATTGGGATTTTTTCTGATGAAGGTGGAGATAATGAAGAGAGAATGGCATATATGCCAGTTACTACAGCACAAATGATGTATGGTAATAACGATTATATCAGTCAGATAAATTTAGGCTATAACCCTAATTTAAGTACAGATGCCGCTATTGCTTTTGGTCATAAATTAGAACGTGATTTACGTAAAAGGTTAAGCATTCATCCAGATGATCAAAGTGCACTTTCTGTTAGAAATATGGCAGAAGCTAATAAATTTGTAGGATTGTTAATGTTAGCACTGTTTTTTATTATTGCTTTTATTGGTTCTGGAACTTTAATAGCAGGAATTATAGGAATTTCTAATATTATGATTTTTGTAATAAAAGAACGCACAAAAGAATTCGGAATTAGAAAAGCTTTAGGTGCAGTGCCATCTTCAATAGTTGGTATGGTTGTACAAGAATCCGTTTTAATTACAACTATTGCTGGTTATGCAGGTTTGTCTTTAGGAACTTATATTTTAAATTTAATTGGTAACAGTCTAGAAGAACAATATTTTATTAAAGACCCAAGTGTGAGCTCTGGAGTTGTAATTGGAGCCACTATTGTATTAATCTTATCAGGATTAATTGCAGGATATGTGCCAGCAAAAAGAGCTGCAAATATTAAACCCATAGAAGCATTAAGAGCAGATTAATTATGAAATTTTTATTCGATTCAGATACTTGGCAAGAAATTTACGGAAGCATTCGTAAAAATAAATTGAGAACAGCTATTACTATAATTGGTGTATTGTGGGGGATTTTTTTATTGGTAGTTTTGTTAGGATCTGCAAGAGGTTTAGAAAATAGTTTTAATAAAAGGTTTGGTAATTTTGCAACAAATAGTGTTTTTGTTTGGACACAATCTACAGATAAACCTTTTAAAGGATTTCAAGAGGGAAGAAGATTTACATTAACTATGAATGATATAGATGTTCTAAAATCTGAATATTCTGAAGAAATTAAATTATTAGCACCAAGAAACCAAACAAGTAACTTAATAATAAAAGACTTTAAATCTGGTAATTTTCAAGTAAGTGGAGATTATCCAATATTAGATCAAATTCAGAAAAAACAATTATTATACGGTCGTTTTTTAAATCAGAATGACATTTTATCAATTGCAAAAGTTGCAGTAATATCTGAAGATATGTATAAGCAATTATTTGATCTTGGAGAGTTTCCGATTGGGCAATTAATAAAAATAAATAGCATTAGTTATAAAGTTATTGGGGTTTATAAACCTTCAAATACTATAAATTTTGATGGAGATTGTGCATACATTCCTTTTACAACTTTCAAAAAAGTTTATAATACGGCAAACAAAGTAGATTGGATGATGATTACTGCTAATGAAGGTACAGATATTGAGCAGATGGAAAAAGACATCTTGCTAACGTTAAAGAATCTTCATAAAGTACATCCAGAAGATGAAAGGGCATTTGGTAGTGTAAATTTAGGGAAAGAAATAGGTAAAGTAACCGGTTTTTTAACAGGTATGCAGTTTTTAACTTGGTTTGTAGGTATTTCTACATTAGTTGCAGGAGTTTTTGCAATTGGTAATATCTTATTAATTACTGTAAAAGAAAGAACAAAAGAAATAGGAATTAGAAGAGCATTAGGTGCTACACCAAAAAGTATAAAACAGCAAATTATTTTAGAATCTGTTTTTCTTACAACCATTGCAGGTATGTTGGGTATTATTTTTGGGAGTGCAGTTTTAATGTTTATTGATTGGAAATTAGGCTCTGGAGGAGAAGGAGTTTTAATAAACCCAACAGTAAACATACCTATTATATTGATAGCATTTGTCACGCTAATAGTTTTAGGAACCTTAATAGGATTAATTCCTGCACACATGGCAACAGTAATAAAACCAATAGAAGCATTAAGAGAAGAGTAAAATTAATTAACCATAAATCATGAGCAAGAGATCAAAAATTATTTTAGGAATTATAGTATTATTATTTGCAGTAGCATTAATATGGTTCGCTAAAAAAAATAAGAAAGGTATTGTAGAATTCGAAACTGAAACTGCATTTAGAACAACAATTGTTAAAAAAACGGTTGCCACAGGTAAAGTTGTTCCATTAGAGGAAATTGAAATTAAACCTCAAATAACAGGTATTATTGACAAAATATTATTGTTAGAAGGCTCTAAAGTTAAGAAAGGAGATTTAATTGCAACGGTAAGAGTTGTACCTAATGAACAATCTTTAATTAGTGCTAAAGGTAGAGTTAACAATGCTCGGTTAAGAATTAACAACGCTGAAGTCTCTTACAAAAGATCAAAAAATTTATTTGATAAAGGTGTAATTGCAAGAGCAGAATATGAAGGTGTAGAGTTAACATATAACCAAGCCAAACAAGATTTAAAAAATGCTCAAAACGATTATCAAATAATTAAAAGAGGTTCTGCAAGTTCTGGCGGAAGTGCAAATACAAATATTATTGCGCAAATGTCTGGTACTATTTTAGAAATTCCTGTAAAAGAAGGGGATCAAGTAATTCAGTCAAACAATTTTAACGCTGGTACAACAATAGCATCTATTGCAGACATGAGTAAAATGATTTTTGAAGGAAAAGTTGACGAATCTGAAGTTGGTAAACTAGTAAAAGGAACAGATATTGAAGTTTCAATAGGTGCAATTGAAGGAATAAAATTCCCAGCAAAACTTAACTTTATTGCTCCAAAAGGAACAGAAGAAGGCGGCGCAGTGCAATTTACAATTAAAGCAGATGTTTCATTAGATGACAAATTCTTTATTAGAGCAGGTTACAGTGCAAATGCTGATATTGTTTTAGTGAAAAAAGATAGTGTTTTATCTATTAAAGAAGCATTATTAAGATTTGATAAAAAAACAGAAGAGCCTTATGTAGAAGTAAAAAATGGTGAAGGTACTTTTGATAAAAAAACAGTAAAACTAGGAACTTCAGACGGAGTAAATGTTGAAGTTTTAGAGGGTGTTACTAAAGATGATGAAATCAAAATTTGGAACAAAGCTTCTAAAGATGATAAGAAAAAAGATAATGACTAATTATTAAAGTTAGTTGATTTTAAAAAGAGGAACTTATATAAATAAGTTCCTCTTTTTTTTATGTCTTGAAAACTAACTACCACCAAATTAAAAAGAATTTTTCTATTTCACCATTTGTTTTTTTTATCCAACAAAGAGGTGAAAAACTTCGTTCTAAATATTCATCAGCTTTTTCTTTAAATTGAGGAAAAGACTGCCAATTAATATTTTTATACGGAATTACCAACCAATCTTTTTTATTAGGAATATAAAATTTACAATCAGAAAATTGTTCTAATTCGTTCTTGTTGATGTAAAAACCAGCTATACAATTAGTATTTAGTTTTTTAAATTGAATGTTTTTATTAGAAATAGGCACAAACAATTGTGCTTTAAAATAAACTTGTTGCTCAATATTTTCGAATGATAAATTGACTGTTTTTAAATATTCTAAACATTCATTAGAGTAGAGTAGTGGTAACTGTTTTTCTTTCAATTTTATTAGTTTTTCAACTAAAAAATCTTTTCTATTCGGGCCAATAAAATGTTCAATTTCGGTTTCTCCAACGGATGCATCATACAAATAGAATTTATAAATAACCTCTAAATGAATTGGTTTTCTATCTTTTAAAATGATAGAATTTAATTCGCCAAGTGTAATTTTTTCTTTTTGAATTTGAATGTTTTCAGAAATAATTTCTATAGACGGATTCTGGTTTAATTCAATAGAAACAAAACGCTCAACATATTTACCAAGCCTTAATTTATCATTAAGGTCTATATCAATTTTTGTTGATTTTGGTGTAATTTTAAATTGTTGCATATCATAAACTGCATTGTCTTTCCACAAACAAGAAGTTTGTAAATAGCCATCATACCTTTTTTGAATGTCTTTTGTTTTTTGATGCATTTCAAATTCGAAGTTACAAATCTATTTTGTAAATTGAACTTTTAAAACTTCAATAAAATGCAATTCGAAAAATCAGCTTTTAAATTTCTTCAAGATTTACAAAAAAACAATAATAGAGATTGGTTTACAGAATACAAACCAGTTTTTGTTAATATTCAAAGTAAGATTAAAGAAGTATTTTTAGAAATGCAAGAAAACCTAGAAATGCATGATGAGATTGAAAAAATGAAAATCTATAGAATTTATAGAGATGTTCGTTTTTCAAAAGATAAAACACCTTACAATCCAAGGTTTGCCGTTTCTTTCTCTAGGTTAGGAAAACATTTACGAGGTGGTTATTTTTTGCAAATTAAACCAGGAGAAACTCTTTTGGGTGGTGGGTTTTGGCAACCAGAAAAAGAAGATTTACAAAGAATTAGAAAAGAAATAGAACAAGATGCTTCAGAATTTAGAGAAATCTTGCAAGACAAAGAGTATCTAAAATACTTTGGAGGACAATTTGGTGGAGATGAATTAAAATCTGCTCCAAGAGGTTTCGATAAAGAACATAAAGACATTGATTTATTGCGTAAAAAAGGATTTGTTGCAATCAGAAACTTTACAGATGCAGAAGTTTTAGATTCAAATTTTTTATCAGAATTAGATGTTACTTTTAAAGCATTGCGACCGTTTTTTAATTTATTTAGCGATGTTTTAACAACTAATTTGAATGGAGAAAGTTTGGTTTAGTTTAAAGTTTTTATTTTAACAACCATTAATTTAATTATTGAAGATTCTTATCAATCTCGCGTTTTAAAACAATCATTGTAACAATTGTGGCTAAAACATCTGCAATAGGGAAAGACCACCAAACACCATTTACACCATAATACATTGGTAAAAAATAGGCTAATGGAATTAAGAATATTCCTTGTTTTAATAATGTTAAAAACAATGCTGGTATTGCTTTTCCTGCTGCTTGAAAGTATGCCGAACCAATTAATTGCATAGTTACAACTGGCGTTACTGTAAAAACAATTAATAAAGCATTTGGCGTTTTTTCTAATAATGTTGCATCATTTGTGAAAATCCAAATAATTTGTTCTTTAAAAATTAGAATGGCAATAAAAATGATTGTCCCCAAAATAGAACCAAAATAAATAGATTTCTTAATGGTTTCTTTTACTCTATCATTTTTGTTAGCGCCAATATTATAACCCGCAACAGGTAAAAAACCTTGAGAAACTCCCATTACAGGTGAAAGTGCAAACATCATAACTCTATTTATAATTCCGAAAACTGCAATAGAAATTTCTCCTCCGTATTTATAAAGTGAATAGTTTAAGACAATCATTAAGATACTTATTGCTCCTTGTCTAACTACAGAAACTCCACCTAATTCTACAATTTCTCTAACAATTTTAAAATCTAATTTAAAGTTCTTCGGAATAATTTTCAATTCACTTTTAGAAGATAAAAAGAAATATAAAATATACAAACCACAACTTGCATACGCAATGGATGTTGCTAAACCAGCGCCATACATTCCCCAATCGAAAAGTTTTATAAATAAAATGTCAAGTAAAACATTTAAAACAGCAGGTACAATCATTGCATACATTGCAAATTTAGGTTTTCCTTCTGCTCTAATTGTTGGGTTTCCCATCATGGCAAATGCTAAAAATGGTACGCCATAAAGTATAACATCAAAATATTCGGATGCAATTGGCAAAATAGCACCTTTTGCGCCGAATAAATTCAAAATAGGAACACTATAAATACTTCCTAAAATAACAAAAAGAATAGCTAAAATAACAGTTAAACAAACTTGATTTCCGAAAGTTAAAAAAGCTTTATCTGAATTACCAGAACCTAAAGCTCTAGATATAATTGAACTTCCTCCAATTCCAATTCCCATTCCTATAGAAGAAATTAGAAATGCAATTGGCAACACAACTGTAATTGCTGCAATTGCCAAAACACCAATCCATTGTCCTACAAAAATGGTGTCAACAATCATATTTAAAGACATTACAAGAATTCCTATGGTTGCAGGGACAGCTTGTTTTATCAATAATTTGCTTATTTTTTCGGTACCTAATTCGCTTGCTAATTTGTTCATAAAAGTCTTACAAAGAAAGTAATTATTTACTGTTTTATCGAAAATGAAAGAGCAATAATTGTTATAGAAGTCTTAAAATTTTTATGTTTGCTAAAATTGACAAAAATGAAAGATATTTTTGAACTGAATCTTACTGTAACTTCAGAAAATATAGACGATTTAAACCACGTTAATAATGTGGTTTATGTACAATGGATGGATAAAGTAGCTTTTGAACATTGGGCTTTTTTAACTAGAGATACGCCATTGCCAGAATATATTTGGGTAGTTTTAAAACATGAAATAGAATATTTAAAACAAGCGGTATTAGGAGATGAAATTGTAATAAAAACTTGGGTTGGTGAAACAAAAGGTTTTAAATCTGAACGTTTAATGGAATTCTATAAAAACAACGAATTATTAGTAAAAGCTAAAACAATTTGGGGAATGTTAGATGTTAAAACCTACAAACCATCAAGAATTAGAGAAAATGTTTTAAATGTATTACAACCAAACAAATAAAAGTATCTTTGCAGCTTTAAATAAAGATACAAAATGTCAACATTTTCAGAGTTAGGAATTCATAAAGAATACATACAATCAATTAAGGAATTAGGGATTTCTATACCTTCAGAAATTCAAGAAAAAGCAATCCCTATTTTATTAAATTCTAAAACCGATTTTATTGGCTTAGCACAAACAGGTACTGGTAAAACGGCTGCTTTTGGTTTGCCAATTCTACATCATATAGATACAAATTCTAATGATATACAAGCCTTAATTTTATCGCCAACTAGAGAATTGGTGCAACAGATAAAAAAACAACTTTTTAAGTTTACAAAATATAAAGGAGGTGATAATATTTTTGTTGAAGCTGTTTTTGGTGGAGAAAAAATTGACAGACAAATTGGTAATTTAAAAAGAACAACACATATTGTTGTAGCAACTCCAGGAAGATTAATTGATTTAATAGAACGTGGAGATATAGATATTAGTCATGTAAAAACGGTGGTTTTAGATGAAGCTGATGAAATGTTAAGCATGGGTTTTAAACAAGATTTGAATAGAATCTTAAAGTTTACTTCTAAAAGTGATAGAAATACGTGGTTATTTTCTGCAACAATGCCAGAAGAAATTCAGAAGATTGTAAAAACGTATATGGATTCTAACTCGCCAAGAGTTGAAATTAATAGAGATTCTTTGGTAAATGAAAACATTAGACATCAATTTGCTAGAACTACAATTAAAGAAAAAACGGATAATATTATTTCTTTTTTAGAAAAAAGAGGAAGACAAAGAGGAATCATTTTTTGTAGAACTAAAGCAGGAGCACAAAATTTAGCAGAACAATTAATTGAAGAAGGTTTTTCTACAGCTGCTTTAGAAGGAGATATGCAACAAAGAGATCGTGATAAAGTAATGCGTGCTTTTAAAAATGAAAGTTTACAATATTTAATTTCTACAGATGTTTCTGCACGTGGAATTGATGTTAGAGGTTTAGAATTTGTAATTCACCATCAATTACCAGAACAGTTAGAATATTATACGCATAGAAGTGGAAGAACAGCAAGAGCTGGTAAAACAGGGATTTCTTTAGCATTTATTTTACCTTATGAATTAGAAAGAATTCATGAAATTCAAAAAGAATTAAACATAAAATTTACTGAAGTAACAGTGTAATGGAATTAATTTATGTTTTAGATATTCTAGGAACGTTTGCATTTGCAATTAGTGGTGCATTAGTTGCTTCTGATAAAAAATTCGATTTATTCGGTGTAATAATAATCGCTTTTGTTACTGCCGTTGGTGGTGGTATGTTACGTGATATACTTATTAACGCACATCCTATAAATTGGATTGGTGATTTAAACTATTTTTATACCATTTTTATAGCTGTTGTTTTTACATTTCTATTTAAAAGTAAGATTGCACATTTAAGTAAAACCATGTTTTTGTTTGATACCATTGGTATTAGTGTGTTTACATTGTTAGGTTTAGAGAAAGGTTTGTCTTATGACTTACATCCTGTTGTAGCATTAATTATGGGAATGATTTCTGCTGTTTTTGGAGGTGTTTTACGTGATGTTTTAACAAATAAAATTCCATTAATTTTTGAAAAAGAAATTTATGCTTCAGCTTGTTTAGCTGGTGGGATTAGTTATTTAATTCTGAATCATTTTGAAGTTCCAAAAAACAGCATTTTTATAATTTCTGCTTTAGTAATTGTACTTATTAGATTAATTGCAGTAAGATTGCACTTACAATTACCAAAAATAAAGGATGATTTATTCACTAAAAACTAAAAAATGAAACCATTAGTATTTACAAATTTTGATGCATTTAAGTTGATGTTAGGTAAACAGTTACCAACTGGTAATTGGTATACAATAACACAACAAATGATTAATGATTTTGCAAATGCAACTTTAGATAAACAATGGATTCATGTAGATGAAGCTAGAGCAGAGAAGGAAAGTCCTTTTAAAAGTACAGTAGCACATGGTTTTATGTCTGTTGCTATGATTTCTAGAATGTTAGAAGAAGCTTTTTCTATTAAAAGTGTAAAGATGGGATTGAATTATGGTTTAAATAAAGTTCGTTTTCCGAATCCTGTTCCTGTAAATAGTGAATTAAGAATGGTTTCTGAAGTAAAAGAAATTGAAGAATTAGCCAACAACGGAATTAAGGTTACATTTTCTTGTATAATAGAAATCAAAGGGCAAGAAAAACCAGCATGTTTTGCAGAGTTTATTGCTGCATTGTATGAATAAAAAAAGCTGCAATTTGCAGCTTTTAAATTTTATAGGTTAATTTAAAATCCCATCATCTGCACATTTTTTTGAATACCAGATTAAGAAAATGCAAACAATAATAACCATAATTGGCATAAAATACATATTTAGTTCAATATCCATTAATATATATACTTGCTGAATAGTTGCACAGATTCCTGAAAGTATAAATAAGTAATATGCAATTTTCTTTCTAGCAAGTAATAATATACAACCAAAAAACCCGCTAAAAACTGCCAAAGCAAATAGAGTTGTCAACCAAACAGGATGTTCTATCATCATTTCAACTTGTTGTTCAGGTGGCATTTCAGCAATCATTTCTTCTGTTGCAAAAGCTTGAAATAAATAAGCACTAACTCCCATAAGATTCCACAGAAGTGCAATAATTCCAATAATCCAAAATGTAATATTTGGCTTGTTTGTTTTTGTAGTCATAATAATAAGTTTTGTTGATTCACTTTAAATATAATTAAAAAAACTTGTGGAAACACTGATTGTAAAGTATATTTGTCATTATATAAAGCTAATTTGTCTAATTGTAAAATAAAATAGGATGTCAAAACAATCAATTTGTGAAAGAGAAAGAAATCAACTAGAAAAAATGAATAAGTTTCAATTACCTAATCAGTACAAAAAAGTAGGCCTTATTATTGCTATTGGAAGTTTTCTTTTAATGATTTTAAGAAAATATGTTGAAGATTCTGAATGGACAAAACCTATTTTACATGGAGTATTATTAATAGGTTTATTGATAATCTCATTATCTAAAGAAAAGCTAGAAGATGAATTTATAGATAGTTTAAGAGCTCAATCATACAGGTTTGCCTTTATTATGGCAATTGTGTATTCTTTGGTTCAACCTCTAATAAATTATGGAGTAGCAGTTTTATTTAATCAGGATGATAAATTACAAGGATTTAGTTATTTTCAAGTATTGTTTTTTATGCTAATTGTTCAACTGATGTTTTTTTGGCAACTAAAAAGTATGAACAAATAAGATGAAAAACACATTAAAAGTTCAACGAGCAATTTTAGATTTAACACAAGAAGATTTAGCAATAGCTATTGGTGTGTCTAGACAAACTATTAATTCAATAGAAAAAAACAGATATGTACCTTCAACAGTATTGGCGTTAAAATTATCTGCAGTTTTTAAGATTAATGTCAATGACTTTTTTAAACTAGAGGATGAGGATTGAGAAAAAGTTAAAAATCAAAAATAATCTAATAAATACTACTGACTTTACTTAAAAGTTTACAAGTAAATACTAATGCCAATTAATATAGGTGTCAATTATAATTTTTCTTTCAAAAAAAACTTTATATTGTTGACTTAACAATAGTATAATAAATCATGAAAAAACTACTTTACTTTTTAGGATTCATAATTACCGGTTTAGTTATCATGTTTTTTGTGATAAAAAGTGAGCCAACTCCAAGCTATAATCCTGAAAGGAATTATGTCGATGGAAAAGAAAATGAAATACTTTCTAAATTTCTTTTGGCAAAAGATAGCACAATTATTCAGTTAGATGAAGGTCACTTTAATTTATCACAATCATTGCCTTTACATGGAGTAAAACATGTTACTATTATAGGTAAAGGAATGAATAAAACTGTTCTTAATTTTAAAGGGCAAACTAAAGGAGCAGAAGGTATTAGGATTACAAATTGTCAATCGATAACATTACAAGATTTAACAGTAGAAAATGCAAAAGGAGACAATATAAAAGTTATGGATACTGATGGAATTACGTTTAAAAATGTTGAAGCATCTTGGACAGGAACTGTAAGTGAAAACAATGGAGCTTATGCCTTTTACCCAGTTTTGTGTAACAATGTTGTAATTGATAATTGCAAAGCAATTGCTGCTTCAGACGCAGGTATTTATGTTGGGCAATCTAATAATGTTACAATAAGTAATAATGAAGCATTTTATAATGTTGCTGGTATTGAAAGTGAAAATTCTAAAAATGTAAAAATATTTGGTAATAAAACTTACGAAAATACAGGTGGAATTTTAGTTTTTGATTTACCAGGATTAACACAATATGGTTCAAATATTGAAGTATTCAACAATGAAGTTTACAATAATAATATCAAAAACTTTGCTGCAAAAGGAGCAATTGTTGGTCAAGTTCCTAGTGGAACAGGAAGTTTAATTTTAGGAACAGAAGATGTTTATATACACGATAATACTTTTACAGACAATAAAACCAATTCAATTGCCATTGCAAGTTATGTGTTAATTTATGAAATGGGAAAACAAGATGCAGCTTCTTTAGAAACAAATTCTGATAATGTTGTTGGTTCTACAAGTGTAATAAATGATAAATATTTATCCGATAAAAATTACAATCCTTATCCAAGAAAGATAAGAATAGGAAATAATTCATATTCAAACTCATACATATTTCCTACAATTAATAATGATTTTGGGAAGATAATATTAATGAAAAAACCTTTTCAAAATGTAGATGTTATGTGGGATGGAGTAGAAGCACCAAAAGCAGATTACACCATTTGTTTTGAAAATAAAAACATTTCTTTTTTAGGATTAGATGTTCTTAACGATTTTAAAAACACAACCTCTGATGTTTCGAAATTCATGTGTAAGTAGTCTTTTAATTTTTTCTTTATTGATAATTAGTTGTCAAAAAAATGAAAAAACAATTAAAAAAGATGAATATATTAGTATTTCTGGGTTATTAACAGCCAAAGATACAGTAACAAATTATGATGAAATAGGACTTAAAAAACTTTCTGATTATGGTTTTTTTAATCAACCTTTAAATCAATTAATTCCTGCTACAAGACAAGTTGTTCCTTATGAATTAAACTCGCCTTTGTTTACAGATTATGCATCAAAAAAACGATTTATTTCTTTTCCAGAAGGAACATCAGCAAAATATAAAAGTGATGAAGCTGTTTTAACTTTTCCTACAGGAACAATCATTATCAAAAATTTTTATTATAAAAATGAAGATCTAAAAACCACAAAATCAGATGTTATTATTGAAACGCGTTTATTAATTAAGGATGAAAAAAATAAATGGAAAACAATACCCTATATCTGGAATGAGGAACAAACAGAAGCTTACTTATATATTTTAGGGAAGGATATTGATTTGGTTTTAGAAAAAAATACAGAAAGAAAAGAAAAAGTAACCTTTAAATATTCGGTTCCTAATATTAATATGTGTAAAAATTGCCATGTAAAAAATCAAGATTTAGTTCCTTTAGGGCCAACTCCAAGGCAAATGCATAGAGATAATTTGTTTGAGAAAGAAACTAAAAATCAGTTAGCATATTTAAAGGAAAATAATTTTATAGAAGGATTAAGTTCAGTTTCTGTTGTTAAAAAACTTCCAAATTATCAAGATAAATCAAAAACTATAACAAACCGCGCAAGAGCTTATTTAGATGTAAATTGTGCACATTGTCACCAAGAAAAAGGCTCTGCAAAAACATCTGGTTTGCATTTAATGTATCAAGAAGAAAATTATTATAAAATAGGCGTAAATAAACCACCTGTTGCAGCAGGAAAAGGTTCTGGTAATTTAGCTTTTGATATAGTTGTAGGAAAACCAAATGAATCTATTTTACTCTACAGAATGAAGCATTTAGAACCAGATATTGTAATGCCAGAAATTGGTAAAAACCTAGTGCATAAAGAAGGTGTAAAATTAATTGAAGATTGGATTGCTTCTATGGAAGAATAACTAAAACATAACTGCTTTTTCTTTAAACTTGAAACTCTAAAAATTAGATTTTTTGCTTCTCTTTCAAAGAAATTAAACCGATAACAGGACCAATTGGAAGCAATAAATAAACAAAAGTAGAATTTGTAGTATGATATAAATTACTAACAAATTGTATGCTTAAAATAGTTATAGAGAATCCAATACAGTTTACAATTGTTAGCGCAGTTCCTTTGTCTTTTTTAGGAACATTTAATGCTACTAAAGTAGAAAATAGAGGAGAACCTGCAATTACAACCATTCCCCAGAAAAGTAAAAAGAGTGTAAAAAGGGCTTCATTTTCTATCATAAAAAGAGAGGAGAAACCAAACAGCAAATACAAGATAAAAAGAGTGTAACGAAAGCTATTTTTTTTGTTCCCAATTTATCTGCTAAATAGCTTCCTATAACACATGCAATACTCCCATTCCAATAATAAAAAAAGATAGTAACGGAATATTAAATTGAACATTAGTATGTAATTCTGTATATGTTTTTAGAAAAATGGGTACAAATGTCCAAAACGTATACAATTCCCATATATGTCCGAAAATAATCAAATGCAGCTTTTCTAAAAGAAGTATTCTTAAAAACTTTAAAGCAAATAGCCAGATCTAAAGAAATTCCTTTTTTTCTAAAAGGCCAATTAGGTACAAATATTAACAATAATAACCCACCAAATGATGTAAAAACAGAAATAAATAAAATTACATCTTCCAAAGAAAAACCTTGTAAAGTATCTTTTAATAAGTTTGGTAAAGCAGTTCCTAAAAACAAGGCACCAACTAAAAAAAACTTAAAGATTTTTAGTAATAATCTGTTGCAATTTTCATTCCTAATGAATAAATTTCTGCCAAGAAAAAACCAGTTAAAAAGCTTAAAACTAGTAAATTTATAAACGAATTATTTTCAAAAATTAAAGAAGCATTAAAAACGGCACCAAAAATTGCATAGAAAAAAAAGACTTTAGACGGCGAAAAACGGTCTGAAATTGTAAATAAAGCAAATAAAAGTGTACCTATTATAAAACTGAACATCTGAAGTTAAACTTTCAAACGCATTTTTACCTAAATTAAAGTTGAAAACTAAATCATTTAAAACTGCATTTCCAGCAAACCACAAAGAAGTGCAACAAAATTGAGAGATAACAATTGTAAGAAGTATAAATTTAGATTTTTTTAAGGAATTAAAACTTAAAAGAATTAGTAATTTGATTTAATTTCAAACAAATATTCAAAATTTGATAAAAATTTTAATTTTATACACTTCGTTTTGATTAATTCAAATAAAATTAGAATCTTTGCAAAGAAATAAACAAAGACATGACATTTATTCAAAACCATCATCATCATTTTTACAATTGCAATCAAGCGATTTAAAAATGTATTGAATAAAATCAAAATATTTATAAACCCGTTTGAGCAAATCAAACGGGTTTTTTTTATATAAAGAATTCAAGGATTGCTCAAGCATCAAAATAAAAAAATGAACAAACTAAGAATTGCAGTACAAAAATCAGGAAGACTTAATGAAGATTCAATGAGAATCTTAAAAGACATTGGTATTTCTATAGACAATGGCAAAGATCAATTAAAAGCAGCAGCAAGAAATTTCCCTGTAGAAGTTTTCTATTTAAGAAATGGAGATATTCCTAAATACTTAAGAGATGGAGTAGTAGATGCAGCAATTATTGGCGAGAATGTTTTAATTGAAAAAGGAAACGATTTAGAATTTATTGAACGTTTAGGCTTTTCTAAATGTAAAGTTTCTATTGCAGTTCCCAAAGATTCCGAAGCGAATTCTTTAAAGGATTTAGAAGGCAAAAGAATTGCAACTTCCTACCCAGAAACTGTAAAGAAGTATTTAAATGAGCAAAATATAAAAGCGCAGTTACACACAATTAGTGGTTCTGTAGAAATTGCGCCAAATATTGGTTTAGCTGACGGAATTTGTGATATTGTTTCAAGTGGTTCTACATTGTTTAAAAATGGATTAAAAGAGATTGAAGTACTTTTAAAGTCGGAAGCTGTTTTGGCGGTTTCGCCTAAAATTACAGAAGAAAGAAAAACAATTTTAGATAAAATTCAGTTTAGAATTCAGTCTGTTTTAAAAGGAAGAGATTCTAAGTATATATTGTTGAATGCACCTAATGAAAAATTAGATGCAATATTAAATCTATTACCAGGTATGAGAAGTCCAACTGTTTTGCCTTTGGCAGAAAAAGGTTGGAGTTCTGTTCATACAGTAATTTCTAAAAACGAATTTTGGGAAATTATTGATGAATTAAAAGCAAATGGAGCAGAAGGGATTTTAGTATGTCCAATTGAAAAAATGGTACTTTAAAATGAAAACAATTATAAACCCATCAAAAAAAGATTGGACTAAAATTCTTCAAAGACCAACTAAAACGGTTGACGATATTGAGAATACTGTAAATCAGGTTTTTGATGATGTTAAAAGAAATGGAGATGTTGCTATAGATAAATACACATCAATTTTTGATGGTGTTTCATTAGAGAATACAACTGTTTCCAATGAAGAAATTAAAGAAGCAATTGCAGAAGTTTCGAATGATTTAAAAGAAGCAATTAACGTTGCAAAAGAAAATATCACAAAATTTCATACAGCACAGAAAACAGAAAAAGTATTTGTAGAAACTACAAATGGAGTTTCTTGTTGGCAAGAAAAAAGACCAATTCAAAAAATTGGTTTGTACATTCCTGGTGGAACTGCTCCTTTGTTTTCAACAGTTTTAATGTTAGCAATACCTGCTCAAATTGCAGGTTGTAAAGAAATAGTGTTATGTTCTCCACCAAATAAAGAAGGCAGAATTCATTCAGCAATTTTGTATGCTGCAAACCTTTGTGGAGTTACAAAAATCATTAAAGTGGGTGGAATTCAAGCAATAGCAGGTTTTACTTTTGGTACAGAAACAATTCCACAAGTTTATAAAATATTTGGTCCAGGGAATCAATTTGTAACAGTTGCAAAGCAGTTGTCTACAAAACATGGCGTTGCTATAGATATGCCAGCTGGCCCAAGTGAATTGTTGGTTGTTGCAGACGATTCTGCAAATGCAAGTTTTGTAGCTTCAGATTTATTAAGTCAAGCAGAACATGGTGCAGATAGTCAGGTGATTTTGGTTTCAACTTCTAAAGAGTTAATTAAAGAAGTTTCTTTTGAAATAGAAAAACAGCTTTTAGACCTGCCAAGAGTTGAAATTGCTCAAAAAGCAATTGATAATTCTAAATCTATTTTTGTAGAAACTGACGAAATTGCGTTAGATTTAATTAACGAATACGGACCAGAACATTTTATTGTTTGTACAAAAAACAACAATTTTTATATTGATAATATAGAAAATGCAGGTTCAGTTTTTATAGGGAATTATACTCCGGAAAGTGCAGGAGACTATGCTTCAGGAACCAATCATACATTACCAACAAATGGATTTAGTAAAGCTTATTCTGGAGTGAATTTAGATAGTTTTACAAAGAGTATTACGTTTCAAAAAATAACTAAAGAAGGAATTCTAAATATTGGAAATTTTATAGGGTTAATGGCAGAGGCAGAAGGTTTACAGGCACATAAAAATGCAGTAACTTTAAGATTAAAAGATTTAAAATAAGCACTCTGTCATTCCTGCGAAGATATGAATCCAGAATAAATCTATAGAAAATAAAAATAGATTCCTGCCTAGGCAGGAATGACAGTAGAAAAAATGAAAACAAATTTCAACTTAAACAATCTCATCAGAGAAAACATAAAATCTCTAAAACCATATTCTTCTGCAAGAGATGAATATAAAGATGCTACTTCAAACGAAATGGTGTTTTTAGATGCAAATGAGAATCCTTTTGAAAATGGTGTAAATCGATATCCAGATCCGCAACAGAATTCTGTGAAAGATTTATTATCTAAAATAAAAGGAGTTTCAAAACAAAAAATATTATTAGGTAACGGAAGTGATGAAGTTTTAGATTTAATTTTCAGAGCTTTTTGTGAGCCAAATAAAGACAATATAATAACATTACCACCAACTTACGGAATGTATGATGTGTTGGCAAATATAAATGCAATAGAAAATAACAGCGTTCTTTTAACGGAAGATTTTCAGCCAAAAGTAAAACAGATTTTAAATGCGGTAAATGAAAATAGTAAAATCTTGTTTTTATGTTCGCCAAACAACCCATCTGGTAATAGTTTTTCTGTAGAAATTGTTGAAGAATTATTGAATAAATTTAATGGATTAGTAGTTATTGATGAAGCTTATATTGATTTTTCTGAAGAAAAAAGCTGGTTAGAAAGAATAATAGAATTTCCGAATTTAATTATTACCCAAACTTTATCAAAAGCATACGGTTTAGCAGGAATAAGATTAGGAGTCTGTTATGCTTCCGAAAAAATAATAAAGGTTTTAAATAATATAAAACCTCCATATAATGTAAACGAATTAACGCAACAAAAAGCAGTTGAACGTTTATTAAATGTTAAGGAAGTAAAAGAAGAAGTTGATAAAATAAAAGTAGAAAGAAAGTTATTGTATTCTAACTTAATAGAAATTAATTTTATAGAATATATATATCCATCAGATTGTAATTTTGTGTTGGTAAAGGTTGATGATGCAAATAAACGTTACAAGGAATTAATTGAAAAAGGAATTGTAATTCGAAATAGAACTACGCAACCTTTGTGTGAAAATTGTTTACGTTTCACAGTTGGAACAAAAAATGAGTTAGATAAATTGATTTCTACTTTAGAAGCCATTCAATAGTATAATAAAAAGACCTCACAGGTTTTAAAAACCTGTGAGGTCTAAAAAATAAAACCATGAGTAAAAAAGTATTATTTATAGATAGAGACGGAACTTTAGTATTAGAGCCACCAGTAGATTATCAATTAGATAGTTTAGAAAAGTTAGAATTTTATCCAAAAGTATTTCAATATATGGCAAAAATTGCTAGTGAATTGGATTATGAATTGGTGATGGTTACAAATCAAGATGGTTTAGGCACAGATTCTTTTCCAGAAGAAACTTTTTGGCCAGCTCAAAATAAAGTGATGACAGCTTTTGAAAAAGAAGGTGTTGTTTTTTCTGAAGTGCATATTGATAAAACGTTTCCAAATGAAAATTCTGAAACAAGAAAACCAAGAACAGGTTTATTAACCAAGTATTTTTCGGAGGATTATGATTTAGAAAATTCGTTTGTTTTAGGAGATAGAATTACGGATATGGAATTGGCGAAAAATTTAGGTTCTAAAGGCATTTATTTATCTGAAGACCCAGAATTAGGTGCTGATGAAATTGAAACTTCTAAACAAGAAATTTTAGGTTGTATTGCTTTAACAAGTACAGATTGGTCAGAAATTTATGATTTTTTAAAATTAGAAGATAGAGTTGTAGAAATTACTAGAAACACCAATGAAACAAAAATTTATATCAAATTGAATTTAGACGGTTCTGGTAAAAATGATATTTCTACAGGTTTATCGTTTTTTGATCATATGTTAGATCAAATTGGACGACATGGAAATATGGATTTAACTATTAAAGTTAATGGTGATTTAGAAGTTGATGAACATCATACAATAGAAGATACCATGATTGCTTTTGGTGAATTATTCAACAAAGCATTGGGTAATAAATTAGGAGTTGAAAGATATGGATTCTGTTTGCCAATGGACGATTGTTTAGCGCAAGTTGCAGTTGATTTTGGAGGAAGAAATTGGTTAGAATGGGATGCAGAATTTAAAAGAGAAAAAATTGGAGATATGCCAACAGAAATGTTTTTTCACTTATTTAAATCGTTTACAGATGGCGCTAAATGTAATTTGAATATTAAAGCAGAAGGAACTAATGAACATCATAAAATTGAAGGAATCTTTAAAGCATTTGCAAAAGCCATGAAAATGGCTATAAAAAGAGATGCAAATAAAATGTTTTTACCATCAACAAAAGGGATGCTTTAAAAAGAGTGTTGAATTATAAATTTTTAGTTTTGAGTGATTTATACTTAAAACTAAACACTAAAAATTAAAAACTAATTATGAAACTCATAATTATAGATTACGGAGCAGGAAACATAAAAAGCATTCAGTTTGCTTTTAAAAGATTAGGAGTTGATGCTGTTTTATCAAACAATATTGATGAAATAAAAACTGCTGATAAAGTAATTTTCCCTGGAGTTGGTGAAGCAAGTTCTGCAATGAAAATGTTACAAGAAAGTGAATTAGACGAGTTAATTCCGCAATTAAAACAACCAGTTTTAGGAATTTGTTTAGGAATGCAATTAATGTGCAATTCTTCTGAAGAAGGAAATACAAAAGGATTAGGTATTTTTAATGTTGATGTAAAGAAATTTTCTAAAGCTGTAAAAGTTCCACAAATAGGTTGGAATGTAATTTATGATTTAAAATCTGATTTATTCACAGGAATTAAAGAAAAAGAATTTATGTATTTGGTGCATAGTTTTTATGCAGAAAATTGTGAGGAAGCAATTGCTGTAATAGATTATGAAATTGAATATGCATCAGCATTACAAAAAGATAATTTTTATGGAGTTCAATTTCATCCTGAAAAGAGTGGGATAGAAGGAAGTAAAATTTTACAAAACTTTTTAAATTTATAATATGAGAATAATACCAGCAATAGATATTATAGATGGAAAATGTGTTCGTTTAACCAAAGGAGATTATAACACAAAGAAAATCTATAATGAAAACCCGTTAGAAGTTGCTAAAGAATTTGAAGCTGCAGGGGTCGAGTATTTGCATGTTGTCGATTTAGATGGAGCAAAAGCAAGTGAAATTATTAATCATAAAGTATTAGAACAAATTGCTTCTAAAACAAATTTAAAAATTGATTTTGGAGGTGGTTTAAAATCTGATAAAGATTTAGAAATTGCTTTTAACTCTGGCGCTAATCAAATTACTGGAGGAAGTATTGCTGTAAAAAATAGTACTATTTTCGAAAACTGGATTGAAAAATATGGTTCAGAAAAAATTATTTTAGGAGCAGATTTTTATCCAGATAATTCTGGAGGAAAAATTGCTACAAATGGCTGGCAAGAAGAAAGTACTTTAGAGTTGATTCCTTTTATTTCAGATTATAAGCAAAAAGGAATTCAATATGTAATTTGTACAGACATTTCTAAAGATGGTATGTTACAAGGACCAAGTTTTGAGGTGTATCAACAGATTTTATTCGAAGTAAAAAACGTAAAGCTAATAGCATCTGGGGGGATTTCAACATTTGATGAATTACCAAAATTAGCAGAAAATGGTTGTGAAGGTGTTATTATAGGAAAAGCTATTTATGAGAATAAAATCAGTTTAAAACAATTAGAAAATTTTATAATTAATATATAAAATGCTTACAAAGAGAATAATACCTTGTTTAGATATCAAAAACGGAAGAACCGTAAAAGGTGTCAATTTTGTTAATTTAATTGATGCTGGAGATCCTGTAATTTTAGCAAAACAATATGCAGAGTTAGGTGCAGATGAATTGGTTTTTTTAGATATTTCAGCTACTTTAGAAGGAAGGGAAACCATGTTAGAAATGGTTTTAAAGGTTGCGGAACAAGTTAATATTCCGTTTACAGTTGGTGGAGGAATTTCTTCCATTGCGGATGTAGATTTATTATTAAAATCTGGCGCAGATAAAGTTTCAATAAATTCATCAGCAATAAAAAGACCAGATTTGGTGAATGAATTGGCAGAAAAATTCGGGAATCAGTGTGTAGTTGTTGCAATTGATGCAAAACAAATTGATGGAGAATGGATTGTACATTTAGCTGGAGGAACAATTACTACAGAATTGAATTTATTTGATTGGGCAAAAGAAGTAGAAAAACGTGGCGCAGGAGAAATTCTGTTTACCTCTATGAATAATGACGGAACAAAAGCTGGTTTTGCAAATGAAGCTTTGGCAAAATTATCTACCGAATTAAATATACCTATAATTGCTTCTGGTGGCGCAGGAACAGTTCAGCATTTTATAGATACTTTTGGAATTGGAAAATCGGATGCAGCTTTGGCAGCAAGTGTTTTTCACTTTGGAGAAATTCTTATTTTGAAATTAAAAGAAGAGTTAAAAGAAAATAATATTCCAGTAAGACTTTAATATGAACATAGATTTCAATAAAAATAATAACGGTTTAGTACCTGCAATTATTCAAGATGCAACCACAAAAAATGTATTGATGTTGGGTTATATGAATGAAGAAGCATTTCAAAAAACACAAGAAACTAATTTGGTTACTTTTTTTTCGAGAACAAAAAATCGTTTATGGACTAAAGGTGAAGAAAGTGGCAATGTCTTAAATTTAGTAGATATGAAGCTAGATTGTGATAATGATACTTTATTGATTCAAGTCAATCCAAATGGGCCAACTTGTCATAAAGGTTCTGATACGTGTTGGAATGAAGAGAATAATTCAAATTTTGGCTTCTTTTCAACTTTAGAAAATGTAATCACAGAAAGAGTAGCCAATAAAGACACAAATAAATCATATGTAGCCAGTTTATTTGATAAAGGAATTAACAAAGTAGCACAAAAAGTAGGTGAGGAGGCTGTTGAAGTTGTTATTGAAGCAATGGATAACAATGATGAGCTTTTCTTGTATGAATCTGCAGATTTATTATTTCATTATTTAATGTTGCTACAAGCAAAAGGTTTTACATTAAAGGATATTGAAGCAGAGTTAAAAGGAAGACATAAATAACATTATCATAAAAGTAAAGACAGTAATCTATTTATTGTTTATCAAATCTAAAGTGACCAAATAAATATCTTGTTTGGTCATTTTTGCTTTTAACCAAGCAAAGAAACTCATCATAAATATATCTTCCTTTTCTTTATCAATAAAATTAAATGAAGCTTCTACTTTGTTAGAAAATTCTTCTGTAGTGACAATTTTTGGGTTTTTATAATAGATTTCAATCAACTTTAAATATGTAATTACATTTTCTTGATTTATTTCCTTTAGATGTTTAAAATAATTTCTCTTAAAGCTTTTTAATCTAGAATCTACTAAATCTACGTTTCCTAAATCTATTTGTAATAAAATCTCGATTAAGTTCTTTTTAATCGTCCAAATAATACCTAATTTCTCAATATACCATTTGTCTGTATGATAGAATGTAGCAATTAATTTTTGCGCTTTTTCTAATGATTTATTTTGATAATAGAAAACGATTAAAGAAAGATAAATATCTAATTGAGCAACAATATCAATATTTTTTTTATTAATATATGGTTCTAAAAGAAAGATTGCCTTGCCTTGTTTTTCTGAATAATTTTGATTCAAAGCTACTAATAAATCATGTTTTGCTGTAAAATCTTTGAAATATTTTTGATTACTTTCTTTCATATAAAAATGCATAAACTCTAAATACTCTAAAGAATTATTAAACTTTTTATTCCTGAAAAGAATATTAGCAATTAGATATAGAATTTCTATATGAAAATACAATTGCTTGTCTTTAGATTTATGGTTTCTAATGATTTGATACGTATCAATAATAAAACTTTCAATATTATAATAATCAAATTTTTGAGAAGATGAAATACTAATAATTTGTATAATTTGATATAATGATTTAAAGGATAATAAATTTAAATTTGTAATGTTTTGCTCAATTAAAGTGTTGTTTATTAGTTGTTTAATGTCTGTAATTGTTTTTTGCTGCTGATAAACCGTTAAAGCTTTTCTAATTTTTGAATATGCAATATTCAAATTATCTTCTATTATTAATTGTTGCTGATTTTCTTTAAATTCTATAATAATTTTATCGATATCTATTTTTTCATTGGTATAAGCGTATTGAATTTTTGTGTGATAAATTTCATTTAGAATTGTAAATAATTGATGCTCATTTGCGATGATTTTGGCTTTATATAAAATTTGATAACCAATTTTAATTTGTCCTTTTTTTAGAAAGTTTCTTGCAGAAATAATGTACTTAATTAATTGTATGTCTAAAGAATTTTCTTCTTTCATACTTGTATTTGCTGTAAAATCTATTAAAGACTGAAACAAACGTTTTCTTAAAGCGTGTAATGCAGCCTTATTTTGTTTCCCGTAAATTTTCTCTGAAATTTCTTTTGAAGAGTAATTGTCTACCAATAAAAGCTTTACTAATTGTGTGTTTTTTGCATCTTTTCTTTTATTCTTATTCTCTAAAAAAGTAATTAATTCTTTCTGTTTATCAATTGGTAAAGTAATTAATATTTCTTTTAAATTTATCATTATATCGTCAGTAAAATATATTCAAATGTAAATTATTTCAATTAAATATAAAAATATTTAAATATTATATCGTCAGTAATTTATTTAAATTGAATTTACGAAACTCAAAAACTGTTGCAAATTTGTATCATAATTATTAAACTAAATATTACCTGTTGTGCATTATAAAAAAGCTGTTCATTGATTAAGAGAATCGTATATTTAATTGAATTTCAAACATTTAAATAGATGAACAGCTTTAGAGCAAATTACGAGAAAATTTTAGAGGTATTA
>NZ_JAZGGG010000022.1:0-51865 GCF_036480315.1 Polaribacter sp. | reverse complement strand
CGACTTTCCATCAACTCCGTTAGTACCATTTGTTCCATCTGCTCCTTTTAATCCATTTAAAAAGTCTGCTTCAGTCCCTGTATTTCCTGCATCTAACCATGCTTGGTAAGCCGACTTTCCATCAACTCCGTTAGTACCATTTGTTCCGTCTGCTCCTTTTAATGATGTTAAAAAATCTGCTTCACTCCCTGTGTTTCCGGCATCTAACCATTGTTGATAGGCAGAGATCCCTGCAACTGGAGATAAATCTACAGATCTGGTTCCACCATCTTCCAAAGTAACACTTAATATATTTCCATTTAAAGAAAGACTTGTTAATTGCTGATCATCTGGCACAGCAGAAATTAAATTTATAACCTCTTGAATGTTAGACATTTTTTCCCATTTAACTCCTGTCCAATAATGAAATCCTTTACCAGTTATAGTATTAGTGTTATACACTAATAAACTTTCTTTAATATTTGTTGCTGCAACTGGATCTGCAGTGTCTAAATTTTCAATATTAACCCTAGGTATAAGTATACCTTTGTTGTTTGCTGTGACTTCTAATTGTGAGGAAGGATCTGGCGTGGTAGTCCCTATACCAACTTGACCAAAAACCACACTACTACACAATAAGAAAAAGAGTAATGTTACTTTTTTCATACTTCTAATAACTTTAAATATTTGTTTAACTAAATGTGATAAATGTTTTAAAGAAAAATTTTAGATATAAAAAACTTATTTTCAAAGATTTGTTAAAAATGAAAGTTTTTTTGGGGGAAGAAAATATATCTTAAATCCTTTAAAGACAAAGCAAAGTTGAGGAAGAATGATGTATTAAAAAATGAGTAAGTAACACTCGGTTAATAAAAAGTAATAAATGATTGAATTTACAGTGTAAATGGGTTTTATAAATTATATCTGTTTACAATTCTGTTATTAAGAATTGTTTTCTTTTAGAAACAGGTACTTTCTTACCATTAATCATTTCGCAAAAGAAACCATTTTTTTTATGAACAACTTTAACATGATTAAGATTAATTATAAAAGAATTGTGAACTCTAATAAAACCTTCTTTTAAGCTTTCTTCAAAAATTCCAAGGTTTTTTGAAGCTGTTACTTTTCTACCTATTAATGTTAAAATAGTATATCTACCATCAGATTCACAATACAAAATATCTTTTTTTTGTATAATCTCTATACATTCAATAGAATGTATAGTTATATAATTTTTAGTAGTATTACTTTGAATAACTGATAATAATTCTTCTTTTTCTTCAATTTTATTAATAGCTTTATTAGTAGCTAGAATTACATCTTCAATAGACAATGGTTTTAATATATAATCAATAGCATTTTTTTTTATAGCTTTTATTGCAAAATCTTTATACGCAGTAATAAAAATAACTATAGCATTTGTAAAATTTATTTTTTCTAAAATCTCAAACGATGTTCCTTTTTTAAGATTTATGTCTAGGTACAATATATCTGGTTTTTCGCTATCAATAACTTTTACTGCTTCATCAATAGAAGTTATTGATGCTACTATATTTATAAGTGGGCAAAATTTCAGTAAAAAATGCTCTAATATTTCAATGTTTTTTTTCTCATCGTCTACAATAATTGCGTTATAATTTTTCATAAAAGGGAATTTTTTCGGGAATATATAAAAATAAAAAAAAATACTGAAACAGTTTGTTAATACTGGGTGGTTTAATGTAATAAATGGTTTCAATAAGGTTATTAAATAAAAAAAGTATAATTTGCTCTTTTATTTTCTCCTATGTTTAAAAAAATTATAATAATATTGTTTTGTTTGTTAAGCATACTAGTAGATGCTCAAAACACTACTACTTTTAAAGAAATAACAGTAAAAGACGGCTTGCCTTCTAATTTAGTCTATTCTTTTGTTAAAGACAAAAATGGTTATATATGGTTTGCTACTGATAATGGGATTTCTAAATACAATGGTACAAGTTTTAAAAATTTTAGCATAAAAGATGGGTTACCAACAAATGATATTTTTGAACTAAATATAGATTCTAAAAATAGAATTTGGCTAGATTCTTACCAAAACGGACTATTCTACATTAAAAATGATACTGTAAAATTAGTTAAAAACTCTCTAATGGAAAATGGGTATCGGTTTTTATTTGAAAAATCTGACACAGTTTTTATAGGAAGTAACTACGAAAATAGAATTCGTTACACTTTTGGAAACAAAATGTTTTTTTCATCAATAAAAAATAAAGAAAAACTGAACTTTGACAATAATTATAGAGATACAATTAAAAATTTAAAGAAAATAAAAAATGAAAGCTTTATAAAAAACAAGAATATATTAAATATTATAGAAAATGATACTGAAAAATGGATTATAGATAAAGGAAATAAACTTTATTTGCTTAAAGATACGTATATAAATAATAAATACAAAAATGCTTATTCTTCAATCGGAATTTTAAACCATGTTAACTATTTAAATAACAACATTGCTATTTTAAACAAGAATCTAGATTTATATTTATATAATTTAGTTTCTAAAAAGTTGAGTTACATTAAAACTTATACAAAAACTAATCATAATTTAAATATTCTAAAAATTTCAAATAAATTTATTATTTCAAATATAGACACAAAAGATATAATAGAAATTAAACAGGATGGTTTTGAATTTAAATCTGTGAAAACTCCTGTATTATATTCATATAGATCTAGTGATAACATTAAAGAACAAATCTATTCACTTTATATAAGAAAAGTTCTAGTCAGTCCTAATAACAAGCATTTTATAGAGCTAGATAAACTAAAGTTAAGATTAAATAATATAAGAGCAATTGATAAAAAAAATATAATAGTTTCTAATGAAAATGGCATTCATAATATAAATTCCTTAAATAAAGCTTTTAAATCTAACTTTAACATAAAAAACACAATTACATTAAGTAAAGATTCTAATAACATTTTAGTTGGTACAACTAAAGATTTTTATGTTTTAGATAAACAGTTAAATATAATTAAGAAATTTAATTTAAATACTAAAGTTAATTGTATTGCTTTTGAAGAAAAATCTAATTCTATTTTTCTAGCGACTTTAAAAGGAATAATTCTTATAGAAATAATTAATGGCGTTTATCAAGTTAAACAAATAATTAATGAGTTTGATGGGGTGTCTACTAGTAGTATTAAACAAATAGTTCCTAGAGCTAAGAATATTTTAGTAATACAGTCTAAAGGTTTCTCCACTATTGATTGGGATATTTTTAAAAAAGAATTAAAAGGTGAAATCGAAGTGTTAAAATTTAAGGTAAATGATTCTATTTTTAATCATAATAAAAAAATAGTACTAGAACGATCTTTTAATAATATAAATATTGAAAACTCTATAAAAACAAAAAGTAATATTGCTAACTTTAATAAATTCTACAAGTTAACAAATAATAATAATAATAATAATGAAAATGATTGGATTGAATTCAAAGAATCAAATTTAAAGTTTAGTGAACTTAATCAAGGAGATTATACCCTAAAAATAGCTTTAATAAAAACAGATAGTAACATCTTTAGTAATGTAGAAACTATTAGTTTTTCTATTACTCCTTATATCTGGGAAAGAAATAGTTTTATTTTATTATTAATTTTTGCAGCAATCTTAACAACTATTTTTCTTGCAAATCAATATAGAAAAAAAAGACTGGAAAAATATTTATTAATAAACAAGTTAAACATTTTAGAAATGAAGGCTATTAAATCTCAAATGAACCCTCATTTTATATTTAATAGTTTAAATAATATTCAAAGCTCTTTTTTGTTAGATGATGAAGTAAAATCAAATAAGATATTCGTGAATTTTTCAAAGCTTTTAAGGACAACTCTAGAAATGTCTAATACAGAGTTCACAACCTTAAAAAAAGAAATTAATTATATTAAACAATATTTATCTGTTATACAATCTAATCATGATACACTTTTTGACGTTTTTTATAGTATTGAGGAAAATTTAGATTTATCAAAAATAAAAATACCCGTTCTTATATTACAACCTATTATTGAAAATGCAATTGAACATGGTTTACTACCTAGTAAAAAAGAAAAAATAATACAAATAAATATTTATTGTAATTCAAAAAAGACTATTAAAATTGAAATTATTGATAACGGAGTAGGCAGGAATGATAAAAAAATAGACAAATTAAAAGAACAAAAATCATACGGTACTTCTATAATAAAAAATAGAATAGAATTATTAAATAAAATAAATAATTCTAAATTTTATAGTTTTAATATTATTGATTTAAAAAATCATTCTACATCAAAAGGGACTAAAGTCGAAATTATAATCCCTATTATAGGGTTTTAAAATTACAATTGTATATCCGTAAAAAGTCCTAAAACTGAATTAATTTTCATGTATTTATCTGATAATAAACTAGTTAATTATGGGTGTATTTAGTTTTAGAGTTCATTTTACAGATGAAAAGAGTTGTCGTTTGCATTTTAAAAACGAAAGAAATAGGCAAGGCGTTTCTTGTAAGCGATGTTCTGGAAAAGAGCATTATTGGTTAAAAGGAAAATGATCTTATCAATGTAAATCTTGTAAGTTTAGAACCTCTTTGCGAAGTGGAACAATAATGGAAAGTTCAAAATTATTTTTAAATTTAATCATCTATTTTTCTTTTTCAATCTTTAATATTATCATAAAGCATATTCGAATAATCTTCTGGTAATTCTGCATCAATATCTCTTAAATATTTTTCTAACGCAACCATTGTTTGATGACCTGTAATCGGCATTAAAGTACTCTTTGCCTCTTGCTGAGGCATCTTTTCCCTAAACTTTCTATGTAGTTTTGTTATAAAAGTGTGTTTAAAACTATACATTCCATATTCAGTACCTAATTTAAAATGATCTTTAATTGTTTTGAATCTTTTAGAAAACTCATTTCTTTTATTGGTTTATTCCGCATCCCATTCTTCGCCAATTTCATACCTTCCAAATAAAAATGCTTTTGGATCTTTCTTGGATAAATCTGGTAAATCATTTAATAGAATCTCTGGGATAATTTTAATTTGAACTGGTTTGTTTTTTGCTTTAATATATAACTTTTTGTCTTGTAACTCTACATCTTCTATTTTCAACCTACATATTTCTATAGGTCTTAAGATACTGTAAGAAATAAATTTAATGAAGAGAAATAAATGAGAATCCACCTTTTCTAGGTGCTTGTAGATTTCCTTTTCTAATTTTTGGGAATATGTTTTATTTCGTTTTGGTACAGACTTTAAAACGGATATCTTTTTAACAAAATTATCTAGTATTATTTCATTGTCTTCTAAGAGCTGAAACATAGAGGCAATATCTGTTCTTGAATTATTTCGATTTCTTGCACTAGTTTTTATTAAGACTTCATTTAAGTAATCTATTACAATTTTCTTTGTGATGAATATGATTGATTCTTTATAATATTCTTTTTCTTTTAACCATTTTTCAAAAAGTCCTATTCTACTCTTGTATTGAACAAATGAGTTTTTGTTCATCATATCAACTTTCAATTCTAAAGTTAATAGAATGGCTTCTTTAATGATTGTTGATGGCTCTGCTATTTCACTAGACACAGACACTTTCTGATTTTCAACAACTTGTTGGTTGATTGTTGGTAACTGTTGGTCTTTTTGCAAACTTGTTGGTATGTTGGTTGTTTTTGACTTTTCGTCTGCAAAAATAGATCCTTCCAACGCACTATTATCTTCATAAGGATTAAACCCATATTGCAATAATTGCAGCAAAGTTTTCTGCAAGGTTCTTAAAAATACGTAACGTTCCTTTTTCGTTTTTAATTTATTTACTCCAGCTTTTATAAAGGGTAGTTTTTTTAATTTGCCAGTTTCAGGATTTCGAAAAGAAAAATAGACAAACCAATCTTTTGAAAGAGCAGTCTTTTTTTCTTGTAAAATAAGGCTTGTCTAATCAGAAATATTCACTCCTCCTGTGAAGATTTTTGGCTCAGAATAATTCAGTTTCATAGTTAAAACGTTTACGGTACGTAAAAGTAAGAAAGTTATGGGCATAAAAAAACGGATTGTCCGTAAACAATCCGTTGTATTCTTGGTTTTAACCTAGTAGCGGGAACTGGACTCGAACCAGTGACCTTCGGGTTATGAGCCCGACGAGCTACCTACTGCTCTATCCCGCGTTGTATGCTCCAATTATCTCACTTTAGCTCTTAACTTACGGTTCATAATATCGCCGAAATTATTGGACTGCAAAGATACAATACATTCTAATTACAAACCAAACATTATTTTAATTATTTTTAATGTTTTAAAATATAATCAATTATAAAAAGGAATTATCTTTGCAGCATGACACATAAAGCAGGTTTTGTAAATATTATTGGAAATCCTAACGTAGGTAAATCAACATTAATGAATGCTTTGGTAGGCGAAAAGCTATCTATTATTACGCCAAAAGCACAAACCACAAGACATCGTATTTTAGGAATTGTAAATGAAGACAACTACCAAGTTGTATTTTCTGACACACCAGGAATTATAAAACCAGCTTACGAATTACAATCTTCTATGATGGATTTTGTAAAATCTGCCTTTGAAGATGCAGATGTGTTAATTTACATGGTAGAAGTTGGTGAAAAAGAATTAAAAAACGAAGCCTTCTTTAATAGAATTATTCATAGTGAAATTCCTGTTATTTTATTATTGAATAAAATTGACAAGTCTTCTCAAGATGAAGTAGAAGAAAAAATTGAATATTGGAGAGAAAAAGTTCCAAATGCAGAAGTTTTTGTAATTTCTGCTTTAGAAGGTTTTAATGTTTCTGCAGTTTTCGAAAAAATAAAAGAATTATTACCAGAAGGTCCTGCTTTTTATCCGAAAGATCAATTAACAGATAAACCAGAACGTTTTTTTGTAAACGAAAAAATTAGAGAGAAAATTCTAATGCATTACAAAAAGGAAATTCCGTATGCTGTAGAAGTAGAAACTGAAGAATTTGTAGAAGAAGAAACCATTGTTAGAATTCGTTCTATAATTATGGTGGAAAGAGAAACTCAAAAAGGGATCATCATTGGTCATAAAGGCTCTGCTTTAAAACGAGTTGGTGCTGAAGCAAGAAAAGATTTAGAAAAATTCTTTGAGAAAAAAGTTTTTATAGAGTTATACGTAAAAGTGAATAAAAACTGGCGAAGCGATAAAATTCAACTGAAACGTTTTGGCTACAATCAGAAATAAGTACTAAATTAAATTAATCATAAAATTGTGTAAATCTTTCATTTGAGATTTACCGGTATCTTTTCCAATTTTCCCTAAAAAGTATAATAGAATCCAAATTAATGGCAATACTATTGTTATAATTAAAGGGAATACAATCGATTCATTTAAAGAAATTCTTGCGTATAATAGCGTACAAAACCCTAAAAATGAAATCCCAATTACAAAATGTACAAACATAAAGAGCGTCCAAACTTGCGGTTTTGGCCCAAAAAGACCTTTTAATTCAGATTTATTTTCCCCTTTTTCTAAAATTTCTAAATGTAATTGAGGAGACCAAAAATGTTCTTCTTTTTTAGAAACAGAAATAAAAATATGTCCATCAACAATATTTCCTCTAAAATCAATTTCCTTTTTTTTAAATGCATCAGAAAAGTGATTTAATACCGTTTCATAACCTTCTTCTAAATCAATTGAAAATCTAGGGCGAAGAAAAACCTCACTATTTTGTTTTTCAATTAGAAGCGTCTTTTTATCACTCATATTAATAATTTTAGAAGTGTTTCAATTTACAATAAATTATCATACAGTAAATTGTATCTTTGCAAAAAATTTCAATTCAAATGAATAGCATTGTTGCCATTGTAGGAAGACCAAATGTAGGAAAGTCAACACTTTTTAATAGATTGGTACAAAGAAGAGAAGCTATTGTAGATTCAGTTAGTGGAGTTACAAGAGATAGACATTATGGAAAATCTGACTGGAATGGAAAAGAGTTTTCTGTTATTGATACTGGTGGATATATAACTGGTTCTGATGATATTTTTGAAGGTGAAATTAGAAAACAAGTAAATCTTGCTATTGAAGAAGCAGATTTAATTATTTTTGTAGTAAATGTAGAAGATGGTATTACTCCTATGGATGCTGAAGTTGCAAAACTTTTGCGTAAGGTAAAAAAACCAATTTTTACTGTAGTTAATAAAGTTGATAACGCAATGCGTGAACCAGATGCTGTAGAATTTTACAATCTTGGCTTGGGCGAATACTATACAATTGCTTCAATTAACGGAAGTGGAACTGGAGATTTATTGGATGCTTTGGCAGAAAAAATGCCAAAACCAGAAGAAATTGATTTAGAAAAAGAAGAATTACCGAGATTTGCTGTAGTTGGAAGACCAAATGCAGGAAAATCATCATTTATAAACGCTTTAATTGGCGAAGACAGAAATATTGTTACCGATATTGCTGGTACAACAAGAGATTCTATCGATACAAAATACAACCGTTTTGGTTTCGATTTTAATTTGGTAGATACAGCAGGAATCAGAAAAAAATCGAAAGTAAAAGAAGATTTAGAATTCTATTCTGTAATGCGTGCTGTTCGTTCTATAGAATATTCAGATGTTATTATTTTAGTAGTAGATGCTACGCGTGGTTTTGAAGGGCAAGATCAAAATATATTTTGGCTGGCAGAAAAAAATAGAAAAGGTGTTGTTATTCTAATAAATAAGTGGGATTTAGTTGAGAAAGAAACGAACACAATGCGTGATTTCGAAGCAATGGTTCGTAAACAAATAGAACCTTTTACAGATGTGCCAATTATATTTACTTCCGTTTTAACAAAACAACGTTTATTTAAAGCTATTGAATCTGCTGTAGAAGTTTTCGAAAGAAGAAAATTCAAAATATCTACTAGTAAGCTAAATGACGTTATGTTAGATGTCATAAAAAATTATCCACCACCAGCTATTAAAGGTAAATTTGTCAAAATTAAATATTGTATGCAATTGCCTACAGCGACTCCACAGTTTGCATTTTTCTGTAATTTACCACAGTATGTTAAAGATGCTTACAGACGTTTTTTAGAAAATAAATTAAGAGATTTGTATGATTTTTCTGGTGTACCAATTACCATTTATTTTAGACAGAAATAAAGAATAATTTCTATTCATAATTTATAAAAATAGTTAAAACTAAAATACAATTTTAGTTTTAACTATTTTTTGTTTTAAAAGCACAAAAAAGTAAGCAAACATGTCTTATAGCGACTACCAAATAACAATTTTGTAAATTTGTATAGTAAATTTTAAAGTATGAAAATCATAGAATCTAATTTTGTAAATGAAGTTGAGTTACCACTACAACTAAAAATTTCATTCAAAAAGGTTTTTAACTTATTTGAAAAGTATGCTGGAAAAGATTTTGTGAATCATCCTTTTCATACTTCTGCCATAAAAATGATGCAACTTTTTGAAAAACATCCTGAATTAAATGAAGGTTTTTCAGATTATACTTTATTAGATAAATACAAAGAACAAATAGATTTATTATTAAATCCATTGTTTCCAGAGCCATTATTATTAAATGAAATAAAAGCTGCAAGTATTCCTTTCTCTTTTACTTCTTTTAAATTTACAGACCGTTTTGAAAACATACTAAATAATGCAGGTGACGATTATGAATTAAAGGTTCGTAATTTTGAAGATGATGGTATGTATATAATGGCTTGTACCTTTATTTTAGGTGCAGTTTATGGTTATAATGTAGATATAAAGAGACCTTTTTATTTTGATATTCCAGATAAAAAAACTGGA
Source organism: Polaribacter sp. (assembly GCF_036480315.1). Lineage (GTDB taxonomy): Bacteria > Bacteroidota > Bacteroidia > Flavobacteriales > Flavobacteriaceae > Polaribacter. The sequence continues at coordinate 42,063 of NZ_JAZGGG010000022.1, read as the reverse complement.
ACAATGAAATACTACAGAGCTACTTTTAATGCTGATTTTTCTGAAATTACACCAACAGAAAATGCTCCAACAATTACAGAAGAAAACTTTAAAAAATTATTAAATAACTTTGAAAACATAGCTTTATGGAAAGAAAAATTTCCACCTAATAGTTATATTTTTAAAGGCTTTGGATTGGTTAGTTTATTTGATGTTACTTCTGAAGAAATGTTATCATCAATTAAAGCAAACTTATTAAAAGGTGGCCAAAATTTAATTCCAAAACTTCAAAGTAATTTAAGAGATTTTTTTAGCATTAAAGATTTAAAATTAGGGTATTCTATTTTCGATAAAACTAACACAAAAATTTGTGAAATAAAGGCTAATAAATCTGACAGCTTAATACTAAAAAATGATTCTGAAATAAATTGTGACACAAGTTATTTTTGTAATGACATAATGCAAAAAGTATTTAAAAATCGTAAAACATTCATAATTTCTGATGTTGAAAAATACGGTTTAAACACAGATAAGAATCCATTTTACCAAACATTGCATAATACTGACATACAAAGCATTATAATTATACCAATTAAAGCAACAAATAATGGTGATTTAGCTTTATTAGAAATTGCGTCTCCTAGGGCCTATGAATTAAACTCTATTACCATTAATAAATTAAAAGACATTATTCCTGTTTTTGAAGCTGCTGTAAAAAGAACATCAGAAGAACATCAAAATGTTTTAGAAGCAACAATTCAAGAAAATTACACCTCAATTCACAATTCTGTAAAATGGCGTTTTTATGAAGCTGCAGAGAAATATCACACAGAACATCAAACAAACGAGAATGCAAAATTAGATGAAATTGTATTTAAAGATGTTTTCCCTTTATTTGGTCAAAGTGATATAAAAGGGTCTTCAAATGCCAGAAATCAAGCAATAAAAGAAGATTTAACTGCTCAATTAATTTTAGCTATTTCGGTACTAGAAGATGCCTGCACAACAGAAAAATTACCTATTTACAATGAATTAATGTTTAGAGTTTCTTCATATTTAACAGACGTAGATGACGGTTTAAGTGCTGGAGACGAGATAGGTATTATAGATTTTTTAAATAGAGAAATCTATCAGGTTTTTAGTCATATTAAAAGTATAAATAATGAGCTTTCTCAAAAGGTTAATATTTATATGAACCGTTTAGATGTAAATCTAAATGTTGTTTATGAAAAGAGAAAAGAATACGAAAATAGTGTTACGCTATTAAACGATAAACTTGCTAAGTTTTTAGATAACAAACAAAAAGAAGCACAAGATATGTTTCCTCATTATTTTGAGCGTTACAAAACTGATGGTGTAGAATACAATATGTATATAGGGCAATCTATAACTAAAAGTAAAACTTTTAATGATTTGTATTTATACAATTTACGTTTATGGCAATTGCAGATTACTTGTGAAATGGAAAATTTGGCATTTTATGAGCGTAAAAACATGAAATATGATTTACGTGTTGCCTCTTTAATTTTAGTGCATAGTAATGCTATGGCAATTAAATTTAGAATGGATGAAAAGCAATTTGATGTTGATGGTGCTTATAATATTAGATACGAAATCATAAAAAAACGTATCGATAAATCTCTTATAAAAGGCACTAAAGAAAGGTTAACAGTTCCTGGTAAAATTGCCATTGTATATTCGCAAGAAAAAGATGCTTTGGAGTACACCAAATACATTAACTTTTTACAATCTAAAAACCAATTAGGAAAAATAGAATATCTTCAACTAGAAGATTTACAAGGTGTTTCTGGTTTAAAAGCTTTACGTGCAGAAGTAATCTATCACAAAGATTTTGATGAAGCAGAGACAATTACTTTAAACGATTTAATTAAAGAAATAGAAGCTTAAAACAAGTAGTCTTTTATCATAAAAAACCCATAAAATTCATGTTAAATTTTATGGGTTTTTACTTCTTAAATAAAAAAATATTTTCTTTATAAATTATTAAACGATTATACCTTGATAAGAAAAAGAAATTGCAAAGGCGGTTACACTTACAATAATACCAATCATAAAAACGGTATAAGTAATTCTTAATATTTTATATTTTCTACTTAAAACCAAACCTAAAAAGTATAAATCTTTGGTTAATGAACCATATAAATAACCTCTATCTGTCATCATTTCTGAAATTCCCCATTCAAAATCAGGCAATTCCATTTGATGAAAGTTACCAAAAAACAATAAATTTACTTTCTTATTAGCAACATCTTCTCTAGAAAACTTACCCTCTGTTACATTAGGCCTTGTTGCTAAAATTGATAAAATTATAGAAGCTACCGTAAAAGCAATAAATACAATAGTTGGTATTAATAAATGAGAATTGGATGGATTGTCTAATTTTGGCAATAAATTAGACAAGGCCAAAGAAACAATAATTGCGTTTACAGAGAGTAAAATATTGGCTTTAGTATCGGCAATATTACTTAAAGTCATATGATTTTTCAAAGCAATTCTAAACATTGTCTCAACACCTCTTTCAGGTACATCACTTTTATTTTTCTTAAGATCTAAAGCTTCTTTTTTTTGTTTAAAGGCTTTATTACTGTCTTTAAACTTTTCTTGATCCTTTAATAGTTTTGCTAAATTTTTAGTTTTAGATTTTGTCCAATTTCTTAATGCAAATTCAGTATAAAAACGATGATGTTCTGTAAAAAAATTAACATTTTCAGCAATCCATTCTGCATTAGTTTGGGTTTTAACTCCTGTAAGTTCCCATTCTTTTCTTAATAATGTAGTATAATCAGCAAAATTTTTACTTGCCAAATGTGAGCAATCTGCATCAATAATCACTTTTTCTAAATCTTCTGTTGGCTCATATCTCATTTTGGTTGCTAAAATCAAGTTAGAAATAGCCTCAATTCTTTTTTCATTAACCTTATTACTTTCTAAAAACGTTGCTAAAATTTTAGCACTTTCGTCTTCATGATTTTCCGCTCCTTTTATAAAGCCCGTATCATGAAACCATGCTGCAATTTGCACATTCTCTTTAGAAACTGCATCAAATTCTGAGTTTTCAATAAGCTGCTTTACTTTCCCCACAACTCTTTGTGTGTGCGCCAAGTTATGATAAACATACATTGTATTTAATTGAGAATTCAATAAATTTAAAACATGTTTTTCAACGGCAACCAATAAAGTACTCATTATAAAGTTTTTTTTTAGAAAAACAAAAAATAGATATTATAAAATTTGTTTTCTGGTTCATTTATTTTTGTCGTAAATTTAGGTAATACTTTCAACACTACAAATTAGGCATAATTGTAAGGAATCAATTGTTTTTACGTCTAAATTTTGGATAGTAATTCATATTAATTAATTTAGAAAAGGAACGAGATTATGCTAACTTGGAAAGAAATTATCAGTTTTACAACAAAAGGGAATTCAACTCCAGATAAAAGAGTTGAGAAAACCGAAGCAGAGTGGAAAGATATTTTAACTGCAGAACAATTTAGAATTACAAGACAAAAAGGAACAGAAAGACCACATACAGGAGCTTTGTGTAGTGTTTTTGATGAGGGGAAATACAATTGTGTTTGTTGTAATACTCCATTATTTGATGCAACAATTAAGTTCGATTCAAGTTCTGGTTGGCCAAGTTTTACACAACCAATTAAAGAAAATGCTATAAAATACCATAAAGATGTTTCTTTTGGAATGATAAGAGTAGAAGTTATGTGCAATACTTGCGATGCCCATTTAGGTCATATTTTTTCTGATGGACCAGAACCAAGTGGCTTGCGTTATTGTGTTAATTCTGAATCTATGCAATTAGAATCTGTGGATAAATAATGATTATAAAATTATTTGGCGCAGAAAGATGTCATAAAACTCAATATTATAAAACATTTTTAGAAACGCGTAATTTAAAGTACGCGTTTCTATATGTTGAAAACAATGAAGAAAATGTTGAAGGATTACGTAATTTGTATGAAAACAGAAAACTAATTTTCCTACAATTACTATTGATGATAAAAAATTAAGAAACCCTTCTAACAAAGAACTTCAAAAATGGATTGATGAATTATGATGAACCTAAATATAAAAGACACTTTTACTAAAGAATTGCCTTCAGATTCTAATTTAGAGAATTCAAGAAGACAAGTGGAAAACGCTGTTTTTTCTTTTACAAACCCAAAGAAAACAGTAAAACCAGAAGTTTTACATATTTCGCAAGAAATGGCTACTGAATTAAATATTTCTAAAGAAGATTCAAAATCAAAATTCTTTAAAAACGTAGTTACCGGAAATGAAGTTTATCCGAATACAAAACCTTTTGCAATGTGTTATGGCGGACATCAATTTGGTAATTGGGCAGGACAACTAGGAGATGGAAGAGCCATTAATTTGTTTGAAATTGAGCATCAAAATAAAAACTGGAAAGTACAATTAAAAGGTGCTGGCGAAACACCATATTCTAGAACTGCAGATGGTTTAGCAGTTTTACGATCTTCTGTAAGAGAATATTTGTGTGCAGAAGCTATGTTTCATTTAAACGTGCCAACCACAAGATCTTTGTCTTTAAGTTTATCTGGAGATTCAGTAATGAGAGATATTTTATACGATGGAAATCCTGCTTATGAAAAAGGTGCGATTGTTTCTAGAGTTTCACCAAGTTTTTTACGATTTGGTAGTTTTGAGATTTTTTCAGCAAGAAAAGATATAAAGAATTTAAAAGGTTTGGTAGATTATACTATAAAGCACCATTTTACGCACTTAGGAAAACCAACTAAAAAAAGTTATATCAACTTTTTTAAAAAGGTTTCTGAACGTACTTTAAAGATGATTATAGATTGGCAACGTGTTGGTTTTGTACATGGAGTTATGAATACAGATAATATGTCCATTCTTGGTTTAACCATAGATTTCGGACCTTATGGCTGGTTAGAAGGTTTCGATTTTGGTTGGACACCAAACACAACTGACAGACAACACAAGCGTTACAGGTATGGAAATCAACCAAATATTGGTTTGTGGAATTTATATCAATTGGCAAATGCTTTGTATCCAATAATTGAAGAAGTGGAACCTTTAAATGCCATTTTAGAACAATATAAAATCGATTTTGAGAAGCAATCTTTACAGATGATGAAAAATAAATTAGGGTTATTTACTTCGGATGAAGAGGACGTAAAACTAATTCAGAGTTTAGAAGATAATTTACAATTGGTAGAAACAGATATGACAATTTTCTTTAGAAACTTGAGTAGTTTTACGGATGAAAAATCTGGTCTAGAGTTGATAAAAGAAGCTTTCTATGACTTTAAAAATATTTCTGACGAGGTAAAAATAAAATGGAATTTGTGGTTCAAAAAATACGAAGATAAACTTACAATTGAACGAGTTTCATCCGAAGAAAGAAAAGAAAAAATGAATGCTGTAAATCCCAAATATATATTAAGAAACTACATGTCTCAATTAGCAATTGACGCTGCAAATGAAGGTGATTATTCTTTAATTGATGAATTATTTCAACTTTTAAAAAAACCATATTCAGAACAACCAAAAAGCCAAAAATGGTTTGCAAAAAGACCAGAATGGGCAAGAAACAAAGTAGGTTGTTCTATGTTATCTTGTAGTTCGTAATGAGTGTTTTTTTAATACATACAACAAATTCCTGAAGCATATTCATTCGGAATTTACAACAACAAAAAATAAGTTTTTAAACCCTTGTGAAATGCCACAAGAAAAAGTAATTCACTTTTTAAAAAACATAAAATTAATATCAAAAAAAAAATGAGTACATATACAAAAGCATACATTGCAGGTGGATGTTTCTGGGGAATGGAAGAATTATTTAGAGTTAGACCAGGAATTATAGATACAGAAGTTGGTTATATTGGTGGAGAAAACGACAATCCTACATATAAAAACCATCCAGGTCATGCAGAAGGAATTGAACTCACCTATAATCCTGATGAAACAAATTTTAAAGAAATATTAGATTATTTTTATAGAATTCATAATCCAACAACTTTAGACAGACAAGGAAATGATGTTGGCGCTAGTTATAGATCTGCAATATTTTTTCAGAATGAAGAAGAGAAAACAATCGCCAAAGAAGTTATAAATATTGTAAATATCTCCAAAAAGTGGAAAGGAAATACGGCTACAACTTTAGAGCCTTATTCTACATTTTGGGTAGCAGAACCAGAACATCAAGATTATTTGGTAAGAAAACCAAATGGTTATACTTGCCATTTCGAAAGATTTAAAGAACCTTTTATTTAGTGAAAATCAAATTTCAAAACCTCGCTTTTTGCACTAAACTTGTTTCAGTATGTAGCGAAATCCATTTAAATTAAAAATATGAAATTAGGGCTAGGAACCGCAACTTTAGGAGGACCACAGTACATAAATATTCGTCAAGAAAATAGTATTAATTCTAACTTAACATCATTTAGAAAACATAGTTTTTCGGTTTTAGACGAAACTTATAAGTTAGGTGTACGTTATTTTGATACTGCACCTGGTTATGGTTTAGCAGAAGAATTAGTGTTAGAGTGACTGCAAATTAAAATGATAAAAGTATTGGAGTCGCTACAAAATGGGGTTATACTTATACCGCAAATTTTGATGCAAATGCTACGATTCATGAAGTTAAAGAACATCGTTTATTTAAATTAAATGAGCAAAGGGGTTTCTCTAAACAACTTCTGCCCTATTTAAAAGTATATCAAATTCATTCTGCAACTTTAAAAACTGGTGTTTTAGAAAATGTTGAAGTTTTAAACCAATTGGCTTTATTAAAAAAGGAACATAACTTTAAAATAGGCATAACAACTACATGTACAAATCAAATAGAAGTAATAAAAAAAGCGCTAGATGTTTTGGTAGATAGAGAACCAGTTTTTGATCTATTTCAAGTAACGTATAATTTTTTAGATCAAAGTTTACGAGAAATTTTAGATGAATTATTGAGTCAAAATAAATCCATAGTAATTAAAGAAGTATTGGCAAATGGTAGAGTTTTTAAGAACGAAAACTATCCTCATTATAACGAAATGTACGCAACTTTAGAAAAACTATCTAAAAAACACAAATTTGTTGGAAATTTAAATGAAAAACAAACGCAACGTTTAAAAGAAATTGCATCTAAATACTCAGTTCACAAAACATTACAAAGCGAAATTCTTATTGACACAGAAATAATATAATATTAAAACCAAAAAAAAATATGAGCTTAATACAAAATATTAAAAATTACTTTAATTTAAAACTGAAGGAAATACCACTAAAAAAGCACCTGAAGGAATTTGCCCAAATTGTTGGGGAAACAAGAATGAGAAGGTGATTTTTACAAATTAAATAAAGGAGGTAAATTAATAGGAAATGACCAAACATATAACAACCTTATTATTAAAATTGTAGAAAGCAATGTTAGTGGAATTGTAATAAATGAAGACAATTATGAATGTGAAACATGCAAAACAAACTTTAAAAACTAAACTTAAAAGTTTTATATTTATAGCTTAATTTTAGTTTTATAAATGATCCACGAACTTAAAAACATTATCAATCAAGCTTTCATCAATCAGCAAAAAGGATTGAAGAATGTTTTGGCTACTGTGGTACATTTAGAAGGTTCATCTTACAGAAAACCAGGAGTTAGAATGTTAATTTCTGAAGATTTTAACTCTGTTGGAGCTGTTAGTGGTGGCTGTGTAGAAAAAGAAATTATTCACAGATCTAAAAGTGTTTTTTCTGACAACAAACCAAAAATCATTACTTATGACGGCAGATATAAATTAGGGTGTGAAGGTGTTTTATACATTTTAATCGAACCCTTTTTTATCAATAGCAATTTTATAACTCATTTTTCAGGTGCGATTTTAGAAAGAGAAACTGTAAAAATAGAAAGCAATTTTATAAAAAATAATGAAGCTTTTGGTCATTTTGGTTCAGTAGTAACTTTTGAAAACAAAAAACAATTTGTATTTTCAGAAACGTTCAATCTTCAAGATAAAAATGAAGCAAACATTTTCTCACAAATATTACAACCTAGTTTTAAACTGATAATAATTGGTGGAGAACACGATGCTGTTAAACTCTGCAAAGTAGCCTCTAATCTTGGTTGGGAAATTGATGTGATAACTTCAGTAAAAAATAGTAAACAAATTAAAGATTTTCCTGGAGCAAACTCTGTTAAAGGTGACTCTCCAGAAAAGATTCAATTTAATAGTATTGAAGAAAATACTGCCATTGTAATTATGAATCATAGTTACGTACAAGATTTAAAATATACTATCAAACTTTCTGAATACAAACCAAAATACATTGGAATACTAGGTGCTCCAAACAGAAGAGAACGTTTATTCAATGAACTTTTTGAGTTTATTCCTGATATTTCTGATGAATTTTTAGACAATATTTATACACCAGCAGGATTGCATATTGGCGCTCAAACCCCAGAAGAAATTGCAGTTTCAATTGTTGCTGAAATTTTATCCGTTATCAGAAAAAAAGAACCATTTTCTTTAAGAAATCTTACAGGGAAAATTCATAATTAATATGGATTCAATAGCAATTTTAGTTTTAGCTGCAGGAAAATCTTCAAGAATGAAAGACATAAAACAGCTATTGAAGATTAAGAACAAAACGTTACTAGAAATTACTTTAGAAAATGCTCTAAAAACAAATTCTAAAAATGTTTTTTGTGTTTTGGGTGCAAACGCAGATAAAATTAAATCAGAAATACATACTGAAAATATCCAATTTATTAAGAATGAAAATTTTGAAAAAGGATTAAGTTCAAGTATTATATCTGGCATTAATTATTTTAAAAACAGAAAGCTTTATTTTGATGGAATCTTTATTTTACTAGCAGATCAACCAGCAATTGAAGTTACTTATTTAGAAGCTATGCTTAATCTATTTCAAACAAATAAAGATAAAATTATTGCTTCAAATTATGGAGGAAAGCTAGGTGTTCCTGTTATTTTCCCTGTAAAACATTTTTCAGATTTATTATTAATTGTAGGAGATAAAGGCGCAAAAGAGTATATCAACAATAAAAAAAGCGAAGTTCTTTATTCAAAATTAACAACTAACTTCTTTGATATAGATACCAAAGAAGACTTACTGCTATATAAAAATTCAATTTTAAAATAGTTATTTTCACACTTATGAAACTATTCAAATATTCATTCTTATTAGTTTTCTTTTTATTGATTTCTGCTTGTGCAACCATAGAAATGCAAATTGCAGAAAACCAAACTAATGGAACTAAAGAAGCAGAAAAAAATATTTCTAAAATTGAACATAGTTTTTTCTTAATTGGTGATGCAGGTAACTCTACACTTACTGAAGATTCACCCGGATTAAAATATTTGAGAAAGCATATAGAGAATGCATCAGAAAAATCGACTTTACTTTTTTTAGGTGATAATGTTTATGAAACTGGAATTCCAAAGGAAAAATCAAAAAACTATCCGTTAGCAAAAAGAAGAATTGAAGCGCAAACAAATGTTGCCAAAAAATTTAAAGGAAACTCAATATTTATTCCAGGTAATCATGACTGGTATAATGGGCTACAAGGTTTAAAAAGAGAAGAAAAACTAGTAGAAAAAGCATTAGGTAAAAAGTCTTTTTTACCACAAAATGGTTGTCCTTTAGAAAAAGTTAACATCTCTAAAGACATTGTTTTAATTATTGTTGATACACATTGGTATTTAACAAATTGGGATAATCACCCAACTATAAATGACAATTGTGAAATAAAAACAAGAGTTAAGTTTTTTGATGAGCTAGAAGGTTTAATAAAAAAATCTAGAGGAAAAACTACCATAATTGCTATGCATCATCCAATGTTTACAAATGGTTCACATGGGGGTTATTATTCTGCAAAAAGTCATTTAACTCCATTACCTATTTTAGGTTCTATAAAAAACTTACTTCGTAAAACTACTGGACTCACAAATACAGATCTTCAAAATAAAAAATACAACGAGCTAAAAAAGCATTTAGTAACCATTTCTCAAGAAAATGATAAAACTATTTTTGTTTCTGGACATGATCATAGTTTGCAATACATAGTTCAAGATAATTTGCCTCAAATTGTGAGTGGATCAGGTTCTAAAACGAGTGCAACAAAATTATCTGGAGGTGCAAAATTCACTTATGCTGCTCAAGGTTTTGCAAAGTTAGATGTTTATAAAGATGGTTCTTCACACGTGAGTTTCTATTCCGTTAAAGATGATAAAATAGTATATCAAACCAACGTTTTAACTCCAAATGAAAAGAAAGTCTTTACCACATTTCCTAAAAGCAACATCACAGAGAAAAAAGCAACAATCTACACTAAAGAAGAGGTGACAAAAAGCGGAATGTATCGTTTTTTATGGGGAGAACGTTACAGGAAATATTTTGGTATTGAAGTAAATGCTCCAACTGTAGATTTAGATACGCTGTTTGGTGGGTTAAAACCTGTTAGAAAAGGTGGTGGACATCAATCTAAATCTTTAAGATTACGTGATAAAAAAGGACGTGAATATGTAATGCGTGCTTTGCGTAAAAATGCAGTTCAATACTTACAAGCGGTTGCTTTTAAAGACCAATATATAGAAGGTCAGTTTAATAATACCGTTACAGAAAGTTTATTAAACGATGTGTTTACTGGCTCTCATCCTTACGCTCCTTTTACAATTGGAAAATTATCTGATGTAATTGGCGTTTATCACACAAATCCTGTTTTATATTACATTCCAAAACAAAACAGTTTAGGTCATTTTAATGATGAATTTGGCGATGAATTATACATGATTGAAGAGCGTGCAGCTTCTGGTCATGGAGATAAAGCAAGTTTTGGTTTTGCAAATAAAGTAATTAGTACAGACGACTTATTAAAAAATTTAAGCAAGAGTGAAAATTATGTTTTAGATGAAAAATCATATATAAAAGCACGTTTATTTGATATGCTAATTGGTGATTTCGATAGACATGAAGATCAATGGAGATGGGCAGTTTTTAAAGAAGGAAAACAAACAATTTACAGGCCAATCCCTAGAGACAGAGATCAGGCTTTCTCTATTATGGGTGATGGCGCTTTATTAAATTTCGCAACAAATAGTATCCCTACTTTACGAGGAATGAGAGCTTATAGTGAGGATATTAAAAGTCCAGAATGGTTTAATCTATCACCATCTGTTTTAGACATGTCTTTAATTACAAAATCGAACAAAAAAGACTGGGACGCTCAAGTAAAACTAATAACTACTAATATTACTGATGCAATTATTGATGATGCTTTTACACTTTTTCCTGATGAAGTTAGACATGAAACGATCACAGAAATAAAAACAAAATTACAAGGAAGAAGAAACAATTTACAGAAAATTTCTAATTCATATTACACCTATATAAATAACTTTCAAGTAATAAAAGGAACCAATAAAGATGATTGGTTTGACATTGAAAGATTAAAAAACGGGCAAACTAAAATTACTGGTTATAGAATTAAAAAAGGTGAAAAAGGAACTATTTTTCATCAAAAAACATATTCTAAATCAGAAACTAAAGAAATTTGGATTTATGGTTTAGATGATGATGATACTTTTGTTGTAAAAGGCGATGGAGATAATTTAATTAAAATTAGAATTATTGGTGGTCAGAATAATGATACATATAATATTATAAATGGTAAAAAAATAAAAATTTACGACCACAAATCAAAGAAAAATACATTTGTGACAAAAAACGGGAAAGTTAAATTAACTGATGATTACGAAACAAGTGTTTACAATTATAAGAAGTTAAAAAATAGCTTAAACATCATTAATCCTTCTCTTTGGTTTAACCCAGATGACGGATTAAAGGTAGGTATATCGGATGTGTATACCGTTAACAGTTTTGAAAGAAACCCATTCTCTTCTCAACATGCTTTTTCTGGTGCTTATTATTTTGCAACAAACGGATTTGAACTAGGTTATTCAAGTGAGTTTGCTCGTGTTTTTAAAAATTGGAACCTTGGTATAAATGCAAGTTATACAAGTCCTAATTTTGCTATAAATTACTTTGGATTAGGAAGTAATTCTCTAAATTTGGAAGCAAAAAAAGATGATGGAAATCTAGATTATAATAGAGTGAAAATTAGAAAATTCTTTGCTGGTAGTTCAATAAATTGGAAAGGAGATTTGGGTGCAGAAATAAAATTAGGGGTTCATTACCAAACTATGAAAGTTGAGAATACTGTAGGGCGAATTGCAAATATTTCGTTTGCAGCTAATAACTCAATTTTTAATACTCAAAAATTTATAAATACAGAAGCAAGTTATCAATTTGAAAATGCAGACAATGCTGCTTTTCCAACTATGGGAATGAAAACAGAATTGAAAGTTGGTTATACATCTAATCTAGACAATGATAATGGTTTTGGTTATTTAATTCCTTCTATTTCTTTTGATTATAAATTAACACCAAGTGGTAAATTGGTATTTGCTACAAAGTTACACTCTCATTTTACGTTTGGTGACTCTTACGAATTTTACCAAGCAGCAAGTATTGGTGGTAATAAATTTGGTTTAAGAGGTTACAGAAATCAACGTTTTACTGGTAAAAACTCATTCTATCAATCATCAGATATTCGTTTACTTTTAAGTAAAATTAAAACCAGTTTAGTTCCTTTAAATATTGGGGTTTATGGCGGTTTCGATTACGGTAAAGTTTGGGGAGAACAAAGTTTAACTATAAACCCAGGAAACGTGAAGAATTGGAATACTTCATATGGAGGTGGCTTTTTCTTTAACGCTGCAAATATGTTGGGAGCAAATATTGCTGCTTTTAATAGTGATGATGGTTTACGAATTGCCGTTGGATTAGGATTTAAATTTTAACAAAATATGGATAAAATAGCAATAATTTCAGGAGCAATCTTTGGATTAACAGCAGTTATACTTGGAGCATTTGGAGCGCATTTATTAAAGAAAAAATTAACTTCAGAGTTATTACAAAGTTTTGAAACTGGAGTGAAATACCAAATCTATCATGCAATTGTATTATTAACTTTAGGCTTTCAATTGAATCATCAAGTAACTATAGATAATTATATTATTTACGCTTTTATAGTTGGAATTGTACTGTTTTCTTTTTCAATTTATGGTTTGGTAATTTCATCTGCAAATAATAAAAAAATGAAATTTTTAGGACCAATTACACCACTTGGTGGTTTGTGCTTGGTTTTAGGTTGGGGACTGTTGATTTATAAGTTTGTAACTATTTAAATCTTCAATTCATACAAAAACCCTCCAGTGTTATGTGCTTTTTCATCTGTAATTAACAAGGTATTATTATCTTTAAAAGTGATGCTTTCTTTTTGATAACGATGCTTTAAGTCAATTTTTGTTACTTTTCCTGAAAGGAATTTATCATCTTTAAAATCAGAAAAAATTAATACATTTTTTTGAGAAAGTAATGCTACTTTTTTTCCATTTGGTGAAATATCCGCAGAAGTAATCCAACATTCTAAATCTTTACAATTCTCAAATTTACCTACAATTTCAGCTGTATATTTTCCTTTCTTTGCGGGAATTTTATACAAAGTAGTCTTACCGAATTTTCCTTTAACCCTACTTTTTGTAAAGATATAAAGTGAAGCTTTAAAATAGAAAAAAGACTCTGCATCAAAATATTTATTCTTCTTTTTAGGTGGAAATTTAGTTTGATTAGGATATACAAATTCTATTCTATCAACTTCAGTTTTTTTTTCGTCTAACTCATTTTTGTCAACAATGATAATAGATAGATTTCTCCTTTTATTTAAATTATTACCAAAATCACCAATGTAAATATTTCCTTTTTCATCAGAAGCTAAATCTTCCCAATCATGGTTTTTTGCTTTTATATAAATTTCTTTTACTATTTTTCCTTTTTCATTTAAGCCAAATAAAACTGGCGCATTTCCACTATCATTTATCATCCAAATTAAATCAGATTTTGGTACAATTTCTGTCCCAGAAACTTCCTCTAAATCCTTCGGTAAATCTGTAATTAGTTTTAATTTTCCAAAATTCTGACAATTTAAAAACAATAAAAAACTGAATAAAACACCTATTTTTTTCATCATATTTAAAACCTTTATTAAAATTTTAGGCTCTTCAAATTATAAAACTTGAAGAGCCTATTACTTACTTTTTTTTTAAAAAACAATTATTGTGTTTGAGTTACTTTTCTTTGAGAAGATTAAGATGGATTTTTACCAACCACCAGAAGCACCACCACCGCCAAAACCGCCGCCGCCGCCAAAACCGCCAAAACCACCGCCTGAAGAACCTCCAAAACCGCCACCAGAAGAACCAAAGCCACCACCAAAACTACCTCCACTTCTACCAGCGTTACTTAAAATTATGGTATCAAAAATTGTGTCTGCTAAAGAACCTCTTCTAAACCCTTTACCTCCATTTTTATTGTTTTTATTTCCTCTAGAAATAATAATAAAAAAAATGATGATAATAATGATAAAGAAAATAATTCCAGGGTCAAAATCTTTAGAATTTTGTTTTTCACCTCCTTTGTATTCCCCATTTAATACTTGAAAAACAGCATCAGTTCCTTTGTCTAAACCACCGTAAAAATTACCCTGTTTAAATTTTGGTGTAATCTCTCGTTCAATAATTCTACGAGACATAAAGTCTGTTAAAAGATGTTCAGTTCCGTAACCTGATTGAATGGTAACTTTTCGATCATCTTTGGCTACTAAAAGAAATACTCCATTATCTTTTCCTTTCTGCCCGATCTCCCATTTATGTCCCCATTGTGTTGCTAAATAAGAAATATCTTCTCCTTTAGTAGTACTTATAATTGCTACAAAAATTTCTGTAGAAGTAGAATCGCTATAAACTTCTAACTTTCTCGATAACTTATCAAATTGATACTTATCTAAAAGCCCAATACTATCAACAAGTGCTGGAATAAATTTTGGTTTTGCAGGTATTTGATACCCTTGAGAAAATAAACTTAAAGAGCAAGTTAAAGCTATAAACAAAAATAACCTCTTATTGAAAATTATAGACTGAATGCTGCTTATTGAAAACTGTTTATTTAAATAACTCATCCTTTAGAAATCTCATTAGAAAGTTCATCTTCATCATCTATTTGCCAAGGAAAATGAGTCTTTAATTCTTCTCCAGCTTTTAAAATCCCATCAACAATACCTTGTTTAAAATTGCTGTTTTTAAAATGGTTTTGCATTATATCTTTGGTAGAATTCCAAAAGTCAGCATCAACAATTTTATTAATTCCTTTATCGCCATAAATAACAAACTTCTTGTCTTTTACAGCAACATAAATCAAAACCGCATTTTCATCTTTTGTGTTGTTCATTTTTAACAGATGAAATACTTCTAACGATCGTTCATCATGATTCTTCTCTGTTGACGCCTCAATATGTACACGGATTTCGCCAGAAGTATTTTTCTCAGCAACTCTAATTGCAGAAATAATTTCTTGTTCTTCTTGTGGAGTAAGAAATGCTTCTACTTTAGACATTTATTGTTTTTTCTTATTAAAATCGAAGTTAACATCTGGTGCGTTTTCAGAACCTGCATTCGCTTTAAAACGATTCATTTCTTCAAAATTAAACATTCCTGCTAATAATGAATTCGGAAAAACTTTAATGTGCTTGTTGTAGTTGTTAACACCTCCATTAAAACGATCTCTAGCAACATTAATTCTATTTTCTGTTCCTTCTAACTGACTTTGTAATTCCAAAAAATTTGCATTTGCTTTTAAATCTGGGTAACGTTCTACAGATACTAATAATTTAGAAAGCGCACCACTCATACCAGCTTGTGCTTGTTGAAATTGCGCCATTTTTTCTGGTGTTAAATCACCCGCATTAATATTTACTGATGTTGCTTTTGCTCTTGCATTGATAACATCTGTTAATGTTTCTTTTTCAAAATCTGCAGCTCCTTGTACCGTTTTTACCAAATTACCAATTAAATCATTTCTACGTTGGTAAGAACTTTCTACATTAGACCAAGTTGTTTTTGCATCTTCCTGTAAGACAACTGCCTCATTATTAAATCCTTTACCCCAACTATAAATTGCATATGCAACAAGAGCTATAACTATTACTGGAACTAACCATTTTTTCATAATTTCTAAATTTTAATATTTATGTTGATTTTTTGTTTTACAAACTTACTCAATATTCTTGACAATTTAAAGTGATGTTCCGCCGTCTAATGTAATTGTTTGTCCGGTTATAAATTTTGTATTATCAGAGGCCAACCAAACAACAGCATCAGCAATTTCTTCGGCTTTTCCATAACGTTTCATAGGTATTACACTTTTTAAAATAGCATCCATTTCTGGTTTTGCGTTTATTAATTGACTCAACAATGCAGATTCTGTATAACCAGGACAAACAGCATTAACTCTAATGTTTTTAGTTGCATATTCCATTGCGGCTGACTTTGTCATCCCAACAACTGCAAATTTACTAGCAGAATAACTTATATTATTCGGTGATGCTTTTAAACCCGCCAAAGAAGCAATATTAACAATATTACCGCCATCTTGTTTTAAAAATTGTTTCAATGCAACTTTCATACAATAATACACACCTGTTTGATTTACAGCAATTACAGCATCCCAATCTTTTAATTTTGACTCATGGGTTCTTAATAGATTTGGACCAATACCTGCATTATTTACAATTACATCTAATTTTCCAAATTCTTTTACTGTTGAATTTACAAGGTTCTCAACCTCTTCAAATTTAGCAACATTACACTTATTCGCAGTTGCTTTTCCGTTGCTCTTTTTTATTTCTTCGGAAACAGCTTGAGCACTTTCAATGTTAATATCAGAAACAACTACTGTTGCTCCATGTTTTGCAAAATGAATTGCAGTTGCTTTTCCTATTCCAGATCCTGCGCCAGTAACAATGACTATTTTGTTTTTTACTTCCATTTTTAATCAATTTTGTTTGTTTTTATAGCTTTTAATCCCAATTTACAACATAATTCTGCTGCTTTGTTCAAGTTAGCAAAACGAGGATCTGTGGTAAATCCTTTAGAATATCGATAATAAATTTGCTGTGCAATTACTGCAATTTTGAACAATCCGAAGACATAATAAAACACTAAATCATCTACATTTCTACCAGATTTTTCTGCATACATTTGCGCTATTTCACTTCTTATTGGGTTTCCTTTAAAAATTGTTGGAGACGGAATTCCTTGTTTTACAAAATCATGATCTGTAGCAACGGTCCAATAACCTAAAGAAGTTCCTAAATCCATTAGAGGGTCTCCTAAAGTTGCCATTTCCCAATCTAAAACTGCTGAAACTTCTTGCCATGTATCATCTTTAAAAACAATATTATCATATTTATAATCATTATGTATTAAGCAATGCTCATATTGTTTAGGTTGGTGTTCATCCATCCATTTCATCACCATTTCTGCTTCAGGATACTCATTAGTTTTAGCTTTTAAATACTGCTTTCCCCAATTAGAAACTTGCCTTTTTACATAACCTTCTGGTTTTCCTAAATCGCCTAAACCAATAGCATTATAATCTACAGAATGTAATGCTACTAAAGCATCTAACCAAGAATTTGCAATAATTTTATAATCTGAAGTTGAGATGTTTCTTTTTTGTGCTTCTTTATAATTTAAAATAACTCCTTCTACTTTTTCCATGATGTAGAATTCGCTGCCAAGAATAGATTCATCATTTGTATAACAAAACATTTTTGGAACTTTAGAAAAACCTTTTTGAACACCACTTTGCACTTTAAACTCACGACTCATATCATGACCTCTTTTTGTTGCTCCAATTGGTGGTTTTCTTAATACAAATTCCTGTTTCTCTATTTTAAGTAAATACGTTAAATTAGAATAACCATGTGTAAATTGCTCTACAAACAAATCGCTTTCAACTGAACTTACCAGCTTATTATCAACAAGATACCTCTTCAACAATACTTCATTCAATTCTTCGCCTTTTCTAACTTTTTGGTTACTCATCATTATTTATTTCCGTATTTTTTAATACAACTTTTACCTAACTGATACATATGGACTTCGTCTGGACCATCTGCCAAACGCAACATTCTTGCAATAGCAAAATAATGTGGCAGGTAAGTATCTGGTCCAACACCTTTTCCTCCCAAAATTTGCATAGCGCTATCAATTACATTTAATGCCATGTTTGGAGCAACAATTTTTATCATTGCAATAATATCTTTCGCTTCCTTATTTCCAGCTTTATCCATTTTATCTGCAGCAGAAAGCGTAAGCAAACGTGCTTGTTCTATTTCGCATTGCGATTTTGCAATTTCATGTCGAATACTACTATAGTCATAAAACTTCTTTCCGAAAGTTTCTCTTTCTAAAGTTCTTTGAGACATAATTTCTAACGCATATTGTGCCATACCAACCAAACGCATACAATGATGAATTCTACCAGGACCTAAACGACCTTGAGCGATTTCAAAACCTCTTCCTTCACCCAAAATTAAATTTTCTTTTGGTACACGAACATTGTTTAATTCAATTTCTGCATGACCCTCTGGAGAATCGTAATAACCCAAAACTGAAAGCGGACGCACAATCTCTAATCCTTTAGTGTCCATAGGAACCAAAACCATACTTTGTTGTTGATGTCTATGTGCATTTACATCTGTTTTGCCCATAACAATGGCTACTTTACAATGTGGATCCATTGCACCAGAAGACCACCATTTCCTTCCATTTATTACATAATAATCTCCATCTAAAACAATTGAAGTTTCAATATTTGTTGCATCTGAAGAAGCAACTTGTGGTTCTGTCATTAAAAAAGCAGAGCGAATCTCTCCATTCATTAAGGGCGCCAACCATTCTTTTTTTTGTGCTTCATTTCCATATTTTGCTAATACTTCCATATTACCTGTATCTGGCGCAGAACAATTAAAAATTTCTGAAACCCAAATTTTTTCCCCCATTATTTCTGCTAATGGAGCGTATTCTAAATTTGTTAAACCCGGACTTAAATCTCCATAATCTTTAGGAAGAAACAAGTTCCACAAACCTGCGTCTTTTGCTTTTTGTTTTAACATTTCTGTCTTCGGGAAACGCTTCCACATATTATCTTTATTACTTTGAAAAGCAATAAATTCTTCTTCTATAGGAACAATGTGTTCTTCAATAAAAGTTGATAATTTATGTTGTAATTCTTTTGATTTTTGTGAGTATTCGAAGTTCATAGTTTAATTTTTTATCCTGCAATCATATAACCTCCATCTGCAGTATACACACCTCCAGTCATATAATTCCCTGCATCAGAAGCTAACAAACAAGCCAAACCTACCATTTCTTCTGGCATTCCCATTCTTGCACTTGGTAACGATTTTTCAATCTTACCCAATATTTTTTCATTTTCCCAAAGCGCAGCACTAAATTTTGTTTTAATCAAACCTGGGCAAATTGCGTTTGCTTTTACACCATGTTGTCCCCATTCTTTTGCTTGGTTTTTTGTCAGCATTAAAATAGCTGCTTTACTTGTGCTGTAAATTCCTAATCCGAAACCTGGAGTTAATGATTCTACAGAAGCAATATTTATAATACTTCCATTTTTATTTGCTTGAAAATGTGGTAAAACCAAATTTGATAAAGACCAAGGAGCTTTTACATTTACATCCATAATTTTATCGAAAATTGCGGGATCTACATCTTCAATAGGACCAAAAACAGGATTTATTGCTGCATTATTTACTAAAACATCTATTCGCCCAAAAGCTTCAACAACTTTAGCAACTAAATTTTTACGTTGCTCTTCTTTACCAATGTGACAAGCAATTCCGATTGCTTTTAATCCTTCTTTTTTAAATTCATCAGCAACTTCATCACAAGCCTCTTGATTACGGGAACTTATAACAACTTGCGCCCCATTTTCTGCTAATCCTTTCGCTATTGCTTTACCAATCCCTTTACTAGATCCTGTTATAATGGCTACTTTTCCTTCTAAATTAAATTGTTCTTTTATATTCATTATAAAATATATTCTTTATCTTTTTTAATGGTTAAAACTTCCTCAGACATTAAAGATTCTGCCAACGAATTTGTTTTTGGAACTTCATATTTAAAGTAGAATTTCATCGTGTGAATTTTACTTTCATAAAAAGTATCTGAATATTTTTTATCAGAATTAGAAAGTGTAGATTTAGCATCAACAGCCATTTCTAACCACAACCAACCCAAAACAACAATACTCATATATTCCATAAATAAATTAGCATCTGCTAGATAGCGTTCGTAATTTCCTTTCATGGCAAAAGGCATTAAATGACCTAACACTTTTTGAGACAATTTTAATTTTTCATCTAAAACTGCGGCATACTTTTTTAAATCGTCATCTTTAGAAGCCAATTGAATTGTTTGCATTATTTCTGCTGCCAATAACTCTAAACCTTTTCCGTTTTGCATTGGTACTTTACGTCCTAATAAATCTTGCGATTGAATGCCAGTTGTACCTTCGTACAAAGCAGAAATTCTAATATCTCTATAATATTGTTGTAAAGAAAAGTCTGTACAAAATCCGTAACCTCCTAAAACTTGCAAACCATTATCAACCGATTCTGCTCCAGCTTCCGAAGGAAACGTTTTTACAATAGGAATTATCATTTCTAACAATAAATTGTATTTTTCTTTTTCTTCTTTTGATGAAGTAGAATGAATAATATCGTGATATTTTGAAGCCAAAAACACCAAACTTAAAGAACCTTCTGCAATCGATTTTTGCAATAATAACATCCTTCTAACATCTGGATGTTCTATAATTAAACTCTGACTTTCTGATGGGTTTTTCTTTCCATCTGCCGTTAACTTTCTTCCTTGTGGTCTTTCGTTTGCATATTGCAAAGATGCTCTGTATGCAGCCATTGTAATTGCAGCAGCACCTCTACCAACAGCTATTCTTGCACCATTCATCATTAAAAACATTTGCTTTAGACCTTTGTGTTCTTCACCAACAAGCCAACCTCTACAATCGTCTGTATCTCCAAAACCTAAATGTGTTGTACAATAACCACGTTGTCCCATTTTTTGAAAATCGGCAACCGTCATTACATCATTATATTCTAGAGTTCCATCTTCCTTTAGTCTATTTTTTGGGACTACAAATAAAGAAATTCCTTTTGTTCCTTGAGGAGCACCTTCAATTCTTGCTAATACCAAATGCACAAAATTATCTGCATATTGATGATCTCCTCCAGAAATAAATATTTTTTGTCCGTTTATTTTATAAAACCCTTCATCTGTTGGGGTTGCTTTTGTTGTAATATCTGATAGTGAACTTCCTGCTTGAGGCTCTGTTAAGCACATAGTTCCTGCCCAAGCTCCAGAAAGCATGTTTGGAACATAGGTTTCATTTAACTCTTTGTTTCCAAACTCAATAATTAATTCAGCAGACCCACTTGTTAAACCGAGGTAACCAGGTAAATTATTATTTGCAGCATCCATTATATAAAATGCGGCTTGAGTAGCAATAAATGGTATTTGTAAACCGCCATCATCATAATTAAAAGAAGCGGATAATAAACCCATTTCTCCTCCTTTTTGCATTATTGTTTTTACTTGTTCATGAACAATTACAGTTCCATCTTTATGATATGCTGGATTCTCGTCCATTTCCTTTAAGTAAGGAAATAATTCTCTATCAGAAAATTCTTTAACAGAGTCTATAAATAAATTTAATGATTCCATATCATGATCTTGAAATCTTTCTCTGGTTAGTAAATCTTCTAAATTGTGAATATCATAAAGTATATATTTAAGAGTTTCTAAATCTACATACTTTTTTGGCATAATATTTAAGTTTAATCGTTCTATTTTAAAAATTAGTTAGCTCCTATCTAGAATTCTAACATCTTCAAATATAGCGAAAAATATTATGCGTGCATAGTAATTTGCAAAAACAACAAACAACTAGAATGTTAAAGTTTACTTTATAATAAAATATTAAAAAAGAAATGAATAATTAAAGTTGGTTTTTAATCTTTTGAAGTTCTGCTTTTACGCTTTCTAATCTGGTAATAATTTCGTGGTTGTTGAAAATTCCTTCTGGGTTTTTCTTTAGTTTTTGTTTTGCACCATCTAAAGTGAAGCCCCTTTCTTTAACTAGATTGAAGATTAATTTGAAGTTTGTTATATCTTCTTGTGTAAAAAGTCGATTTCCTTTCGCGTTTTTTTTAGGCTTAATAATATCAAACTCTTTTTCCCAAAAACGGATTAAAGAAGTATTTACAGTAAATGCTTTTGCAACTTCGCCAATTTTATAATAGCGTTTTTCGGGTAAATCTATATGCATAAGTAGTAATTAATCGTAAGATTGACCTTCTTCTTCTGCTGCTTTTTGCATTGCAGCAAACTCTTCTGGAGTTAAATCTCCGTAATAAAAGTTAATAGGATTTAAAGCTCTATCGTTCTTGTGAACTTCATAATGTAAATGTGCAGAAACAGAAATACCAGTATTGCCTACATATCCTATTAAATCGCCACGTTTTACTTTTTGTCCTTTTCTAGCTTTTAGCTTACTCATATGAGCATAAATAGTCTTGTAACCATATCCGTGTTGTATATAAACAACATTACCAAAAGAAGCACTTCTTTCTGCTCTAATTACGGTTCCGTTTCCAGAAGCATAAATTGGCGTTCCAACTGGTGCGGTGAAATCCATTCCTTTGTGAAACTTTCTAATCTTTAAAATAGGATGCATTCTCCATTTATAACCAGAAGCCATTCTTGTTAAATCTTCTAATTTTACAGGTAAAATAGCAGGGATTGCTGCTAACATTTTCTCTTTTTCCTTTGCTAAAACTACAATTTCATCTAAAGATTTAGACTGAACAACCAATTGTTTAGACAAAACATCTATGTCTTTTGTAAGGTTTGTAATCATAGTAGAATTATCGAAACCTTCTAAAGACTTGTATCTATTTACACCGCCAAAACCTGCTTTTCGTTGTTCATCTGGTATAGGATTTGCTTCAAAATAAGTTCTATAAATATTATTATCTCTTTGTTGAAGTTGTACTAAAATTTCAGCACCTTCTTCCATTCTTTTACCTAACAACTCGTAATGGAGTTTTAAGTTTTCTAATTCCCTCTTTTGAGTTCGCTCATTTGGCGACATTATAAATTGACTAAAAACAATAAAACCGATGAAAGAAATTAGGAATACAGCTGAAAGACCAAAGAAAGTTTTCTTATAGAAATCATTCTTTTTAACAGAAATTTTTCTGTAAGAAAGTGTGTCTTCATCGTAATAATATTTTACTTTCGCCATAACGCTAAATATACTATTTTTGTATTCTTAAAAATTGATTTAATAACAAAATCTCATTTTTAATAACTCACAAACTTACAAAATGTTTTATAACTACTTTTTTAAAGTAGTATTTTTAGAAATAAATTAACATAATCCAAATTTTTGGAAACTTCTTTTTTATGAAATCTCAAGAAATTCGTTCTACTTTTTTAAATTTTTTTAAAGAAAAATCTCATTTAATTGTGCCTTCTGCACCAATGGTAACTAAAGATGACCCAACTTTAATGTTTGTAAATTCTGGTATGGCACCATTTAAAGAATATTTTTTAGGAAATGGAACTCCAAAAAATAATCGAATTTCAGATTCTCAAAAATGTTTGCGTGTATCTGGTAAACATAACGATTTAGAAGAAGTGGGTTATGACACCTATCATCATACTTTATTTGAGATGCTAGGAAACTGGTCTTTTGGAGATTATTTTAAGAAAGAAGCAATTGCTTGGGCCTGGGAATTGTTAACTGAAGTATATAAAATTGATAAAGACATTTTATATGTTACTGTTTTTGAAGGTTCCGATGATGCTGATAATCTTAAAATGGATACAGAAGCATTCGATTTATGGAAACAATTTATTGATAAAGACCGAATTTTAAAAGGAAATAAAAAAGATAATTTTTGGGAAATGGGAGAACAAGGACCTTGTGGACCTTGTTCTGAAATTCATGTAGACATTCGTTCTGCGGAAGAAAAAGCAAAAGTAGACGGAAGAACTTTAATTAACGAAGATCATCCGCATGTGGTAGAAATTTGGAACTTGGTTTTTATGCAATTCAACAGAAAAGCAAACGGAACTTTAGAGGATTTACCAAACAAACATATAGACACAGGAATGGGTTTTGAGCGTTTGTGTATGGTTTTACAGAACGTACAATCTAATTATGATACCGATATTTTTAAACCAATTATTAGTGAAATAGGTACAATTACAAACACAAAATACGGTACTGATGAACAACAAGATATTGCAACTCGTGTAATTTCTGATCATGTTAGAGCAGTTGCTTTTTCTATTGCTGATGGACAATTACCAAGTAATACTGGTGCTGGTTACGTTATTCGTAGAATTTTAAGAAGAGCAATTAGATACGGATTTACATTTCTAAATAAAAAAGAACCTTTCATTTATAGATTGGTAGACGTTTTAAGTAAAAAAATGGGATCCGCTTTTCCAGAATTAAAAGCACAGAAACAATTAATTGAAAATGTAATTAGAGAAGAAGAAGCATCTTTTTTAAGAACTTTAGACCAAGGTTTGGTTTTATTAGATGGTATTATTTCGTCTTCTAACTCAAAAGAAATCTCTGGAGAAAAAGTTTTTGAATTGTATGACACTTTCGGTTTCCCTGTTGATTTAACAGCGCTAATTTTATCTGAAAAAGGATATACTTTAGACGAAAAAAGGTTTCAAGAACATCTTCAAAAACAAAAAAATAGATCTAGAGCAGCAAGTGAATCTTCTACTGAAGATTGGACGGTTTTAGTTGATGATTCTGTTGAAGAATTTATAGGTTATGATTCTTTGGAAGCAAATGTTAAGCTAACAAGATACAGAAAAGTAACGTCTAAAAAAGACGGAGAAATGTATCAGCTTGTTTTTAATTTAACGCCTTTTTATCCTGAAGGTGGTGGACAAGTTGGAGACAAAGGTTATTTAGAAGATACACATGGCGATGTCGTTTATATTCTAGATACCAAAAAAGAAAATAATGTAATTATTCACTTTACAAAAAACCTTCCGAAGCATTTAAATGAAAACTTTAAGGCGGTTGTAGATGAAAAGCAACGTTACAGAACAGAATGTAATCACACAGCAACACATTTATTACACCAAGCCTTAAGAGAAGTTTTAGGAACGCATGTAGAACAAAAAGGTTCTGCAGTACACTCTAAATATTTACGTTTTGATTTTTCCCATTTTTCTAAATTAACTCAAGAAGAATTACGAGACGTAGAAAATTTTGTGAATAGAAGAATTACAGGAAAACTTCCTTTAGTTGAAAAAAGAAATATACCAATGCAAGAAGCTATTGACGATGGAGCATTGGCTTTGTTTGGTGAAAAATATGGAGATACCGTTCGTGCAATTAAATTTGGAACTTCTGTTGAATTATGTGGTGGAACACACGTAAAAAACACAAGCGATATTTGGCATTTCAAAATAAAATCTGAAGGAGCTGTAGCTTCAGGAATTAGAAGAATTGAAGCAATTACTAATGATGCTGTAAAAGATTTTTATTTTGATAATAATAGAACTTTATTCGAAATTAAAGATTTACTTAACAACACAAAAGAACCTGTAAAAGCAGTTGTAAAGTTACAAGGTGAAAATGCTTCTTTACAGAAACAAGTTGAACAACTTTTAAAAGAGAAAGCGCAAAATTTATCTGGCGAAATTAAAAATCAATTACAAGAAATTAATGGTGTTCAATTTTTAGCTACTAAAGTAGATTTAGATGCAAACGGAATTAAAAATCTTGCTTTTGAAATTGGTAAAGATCATAAAAACTTATTCTTATTATTTGCTTCTGCTCCAGCAAAAGACAAAGCAATGTTAACTTGTTATATTTCTAAAGAGTTGGCAAATGAGCGTGGTTATGATGCTGGTAAAGTTGTAAGAGAATTAGGAAAACTAATTAACGGTGGCGGTGGTGGCCAAAACTTCTTTGCAACTGCTGGTGGAAAAAATCCTAATGGAATTCCTAATGCTATAGAAAAAGCTAAAGATTATTTAGTTTAATAATTTTTTAACAAAAACAAATTAATTGGTTTTACCTTTATCATAATTGGAGTTTTAGTTCTATTATATAAAGATGCTGGTTTTTATGGTTTTGGAGGATACGTTAATTACTTTTGGGAGAATATAATTATCGTCTTAATATTGATAATTATTGAATTTTTTTTTATCAGAAAAAAGTAAAGAAAATTTTCTTTTCTACTTCAAATTTTGATTTGATTTTAGATAAATATAACCCAAACTTTAAGTAATGGGTCAAAAACAATTAAACCATTTCAGGATTTAAACGTCTAACTATCATAAATTCAAGATTTGTGGTTTCAGGAAATTAGATTAAATTTGAGACGAAACAAATAAGTTTTTATCAATTTAAAAACTGAAACTTAATGCCAAATTTAGACCCTTATTCTGGTAATTGGACCAAAAAAGAAGCAAGACATTTATTAAGAAGAACTTCTTTTGGAGTTTCACAATCTTTAGTAAACGAAGCAGTTTCTTTAGGAATATCAGCAACTATTAATAAACTTTTCATAGAAAACGTCTTACCAGACGCTCCTTTAAAATACGTTTTAGATGGTACGGAAAATGGTGAAGCTATAGATCCCTCAGCAAACTATGGTGAAACTTGGGTAAATGGTGATGTTGTACCTGTAGAAGATGCAAATACATCTCCAAAAAATATTATTTTAAGATATAGAACTCGCTCATTGTACGCTTGGTCTTATTTGCAAATGCAAAATTCTGCAATGTCTATTAAAGAAAAACTGACTTTATTTTGGCACAATCATTTTGTTTCTGTGAATGGAAATCCGCATTTAAAATATTATTACATGAACTTGTTAAGAACTAATTCTTTAGGGAACTTTAAAGAATTGACCAAACAAATTACTGTAGATCCAAATATGTTGCGTTTTTTAAGTGGAAACCAGAATATAAATACAGCGCCAAATGAAAATTATTCTAGAGAACTTTTAGAACTTTTTACTATAGGAAAAGGTGATGCAGTTGGTAATGGAGATTACACAAATTACACAGAAGATGATGTTGTAGAAATTGCTAAAACTTTAACCGGTTGGCGCACTAGAGGTCTAACAAATGCAGATGCTTTAACGGCTTATTTTCAGAGCAACAAACATTCTACAGGAGACAAAAATTTATCTCACAGATTTAACAATGCCGTTATCTCTGAAAATGGAGAAAATGAATACAAAGATCTTATTGATACAATTTTTGAACAAGATGAATGTTCTCATTTTATAATAAGACAACTCTATATTTGGTTTGTAAATTCTGAAATTACTTCAGAAATTGAAACCAATATTATTGCACCTTTGGCAGAAATTATCAGAAATAATAATTATGATATTAGTGAAGCTCTTAAAATATTATTAGCATCTGATCATTTTTTCGAAAATGTATTCTGTATGATTAAAAGTCCTTTAGACTTAATGCTTTCTGCTACAAAATCGCTCTTACTTACTGCACCAACCACTTCTGTAAAAGAAGAATATGAATTTGCCTATGTACTATATTTGGCATGTACAGATTTAGAACAATCTGTTTTCAATCATCCAGACGTAGCAGGTTGGAAAGCTTATTATCAAGGACCTTTGTATTATAAAACTTGGGTAAATAATTATTTATTACCAAAAAGATTAGATTATTGTAAAACACTTGTTACAGGTGGAAATTTAGTTATTGATGATAATAATTATACCGTTCCTCCTCTAGTTCCTGTTCTGTTAATTGCTGCAAATATTACAAATGCACAAGATCCAAATATTTTAATTGCGGAATTAGCAAGTCAGTTATTTAATTATGAAATTACAGAAGATCAGATAGTAAGTTTAAAAGATATTTTAATTCCTGGTTTGCCAGATTTTGAGTGGAGTGTGGAATATTCTAACTATTTAAACGATCCTTCTGATGATGATATGCGAATTTCTGTGGAGAATAAACTGCGAAATTTAATAGCTGTAATGGTACAAATGTCTGAATTTCAAATAATGTAATAATGAAAAAGACGCAAAAATTAAACCGTAGAGATTTTATAAAATTATGCACAATTGCTTCTGCCGCTTTACCTTTTGCAATGAGTGGCTTTCCTTTGTATGCAAATGAAAAACCACAAGAATATAGTTTTTTAGAAGACAATGAAAATATATTGGTGCTAATTCAACTACAAGGCGGAAATGATGGCTTAAACACCGTTTTTAGCTTGAATGAATATAATAACTTACAAAGTGTACGTTCTAACATTATTATTCCAGAAAACGAATTATTAACGATAGATAGTACTACTCGTTTTCATCCATCAATGACAGGAATGAAAGAAATTTGGGATCAAGAAAAATTATCAGTAATACAAAATGTGGGTTACCCAAATCAGAATCGTTCTCATTTTCGTTCTTCAGATATTTGGAACTCGGGTTCGAGTGCAAATCAATATGTTTCTAGTGGTTGGGTTGGTCGTTTTTTTGATATAAATCATTCAGAATTTCCAACAAATTACCCGAATACAGAAAACCCAGATCCGTTTGCAATTACTATGGGTAAAATAGTTTCTGAAACCTGCCAAGGAACAAGTGCCAATTTTTCTATGGCGTTAACAGATCCAGAAAACCCCGGTACGGCTTTGGTTTCTAATACGGGTACAATTCCTAATAACTGTTATGGAGATGCTTTGAATTTTGTGAATGACACTATTAGTCAGACAAATGCGTATGCAGATGTTATTAAAAATGCTGCGAGTGCTGGTAATAATTTATCAACTAAATATGATGCTTCTGATTTATCAGAAAAATTAAAAAATGTTGCTAAATTAATTTCTGGCGGATTAAAAACAAAAGTATATGTGGTACAAATTGGTGGTTTCGATAATCATAATGACCAAGTTGTAGATGGTGATACAAAAACCGGAAAACATGCTGGTTTATTAAAAGAATTATCGACTGCAATGACAGCTTTTCAAGATGATTTACAATTATTAAATGTTGAAGAAAAAGTAATTGGAATGACCTATTCTGAATTTGGAAGAAGAATACGTTCTAATGATGCTTTAGGAACAGATCATGGAAATGCAGCTCCTTTGTTTTTGTTTGGTACTTGTGTAAAAGATCAAATTTTAGGTGATGCTCCGGAAATAGATACTGCTGTAGATATTAATGAAGGTGTACAAATGCAATTCGATTTTAGAAATATTTATAGCACCATTTTAACCGATTGGTTAGGCGCTACAAAACCGGATGCTACAACTGTTTTATTTAATGATTTTGATGCTTTACCTATTTTTAAAGATGGTTGTTCTGCAAGACTATCTGCTGATGATTTCCTTCAAAAAAAATTAGAAATTAGCGTATATCCGAATCCTGTTATGGATATTTTAAAAATTTCTTTTTTAGGAAATAATGAAAACGTAAAAATCACTTTATATAATACCATTGGCGCAGTTATAAAACTTATTACACACAAAAAGTTTAATGCAACTTCTCATACAATTAATCTTAATGTTAATAATTTACCAAAAGGAAATTACTTTATACATTATCAATCTAAAGGAATCTCTAAAACTAAAAAAGTGTTGAAGTATTAAATAATAATTATCTCGCAAATACGTAAAGACATAAAAAAAACACACCTTTACAAAATGAATCTCCAAACTCAAATTCCATTAAAAAAACTAGCTAATAACTTAATAGATTACAACTCTAAAATACTTTTATTAGGCTCTTGTTTTTCAGAAAATATTGGCGACAAACTAAATTATTTTAAGTTTCAATCTGTACAAAATCCGTTCGGGATTTTATTTCAACCTAAAGCAATAGAGAATTTAATTACGTTTGCAATCAACGAAAAAAAATATGTAAGTGAAGATTTAATCTTCCAAAATGAACGTTGGCATTGTTTTGATGCCCATTCTAGTTTAAGTTCAAGCGATAAAAACGAACTATTAAACAATTTAAACGCAGCAGTTTCATCTACTAATAAAGAATTAAAAGAAGCAACACATATTGTAATTACTTTAGGTACTTCGTGGGTTTACCGTTTTATAGAAAAAGATACAATTGTTGCAAATTGTCATAAAATTCCACAGAAAAAATTCTTAAAAGAATTATTGTCTGTTGATGAAATATCAGAAAGTTTAGAAGCAGTTATTTCATTAATAAAAAATATAAATTCATCTATAAATATAATTTTTACAGTCTCCCCAGTAAGACATTTAAAGGATGGTTTTGTAGAAAATACACAGAGTAAATCTCATTTAATAGCTGGAATTCATACTATTATTGAACCAAGAAATAACACGCATTATTTTCCTTCTTATGAGATTATGATGGATGAATTAAGAGAGTATCGTTTTTATAATGAAGATATGATTCACCCTAATAAAACTGCAATTAATTATATTTGGGAGAAGTTTGTTACTACTTGGTTTTCTGAAGAATCTATAGCAACTATGAAAGAAGTTGCTACTATTCAAAAAGGTATTTCTCACAGACCTTTCAATAAAAATTCTGAACAACATAAACTATTCTTAAAAACTTTAGAAATTAAAAAAGAAATGCTGCAATCTAAATTTCTATTTTTACAATTCTAAAAAATACGACAAATGCCGTATTGATTTTACGTCCTGATTTATAGACTTTTGAAGTGTAACTTTAAACTCATAAATCATGAAAATTAAATCAACAATACTTACACTCTTACTTTTTACTGTTAGTATATTATTTGCGCAAAAAGCAGAAAACCCAGACTTTAAATATGATGTTGGATCCATAAAATGGATGAAAATATCTGACCCAGGAACTTTAATTGTATCAACCTCAAAAGGAATTTATGGTATAAAACCGAACGAATCTCAACCTGCTTTTTTGTTTGACAAACGTAAAAATATTAAAGAAGAAAACTTTCATTTAAAATCATTATCACCTTATGCAATGTTTATTGCAAACGGAATGAATGGTGTAACGTTTGTTATAGATGTAATATCTGGTAAAACATTATTCGACTCTAAAGGAGAGGGTTTTTCTTTAATGAATAGTAGAGACATTATATTACCTGAAAATAAATTGGTTGTAAGTGGTTTAAGAAAAAGAAAAGGGAAAATTGGGGTTGAATACTCGATTGCAATTTTTGATTTAGCTACTGGTAAAGAAGAATATACAATTACACAAAAAGGGAATAATAATGTAACTGGTATTGCAGATATTATTAAAGGAAAATTAATTATTCCACGTAAAAAAGGTGTAGATGCTATAGATCTATCTTCTGGTAATACTTTATGGACAGCAGATGTAAAGAATGTAAGTTTTGTAAACGCAAAAGAAGATGCTATTTACGCATATCAATCTAACAATAATGGTAAAAATACAACTGCTTATAAAATAAATTCTAGTGGAAAACTTGTTTGGAAAGAAGGTAATAAGTTAAAAGGGAAAGTAAGACAAGCAGAATATTTACCTGAAGGAATTGCAGTTCTTACAGATATTGCTAGTAAAAGTCCACAGTCTAAAATTTACTTTTTAGACAGTAATTCTGGTAATGATTTATGGAAGAAAGCTCCAAAAACAAAAGGTGTAGTAAGTCATTTTTTCACAGAAGATGATGGGATAATTTTTGGTGTTGCTTCAGGCGGAATTAATAAAATAAAGTTTGATGGAACTCCACTTTGGAAAAAACCTCTAAAAACAGGACCAAGTATTAGTACACTAGCAAAAACAGAAAAAGGAATTCTATACATTACTACAAAAGATGCAGATATTGTAAATGAAAAAACTGGAGAATCTATTTTTGGTAAAAAATTAAAATACAAACAATCTAAATCTGTTGCTTCTACTTTTGATGAAAAGAATAAACGCTATTTATTAAGTTGTTCAAACGGATTATATTCTATAGATGGAAATTCAGGCAAATATGAAGTAATTGCAAATCCAAAGTTTAATGGAAAAGAATCTCCAACTTCTATAGAAATGAGAGATGGAAATATATTATTATCATCAAGTCAAAATATGATGTTATTAGATGCAAATGGTAAAGAAATTTACCATGAATTTTATAAATCTCCGTCTAATAGTATGTTTGGTAAAATTATGGCTGGTGCATTAGCCGTTACCTCAATGGCAATGGCAGTAAGTTCAGCTTATAGTGCTGGCGCAAATAAAAGTTCTATGGGACGCTACAACAGCTATGGATCTCAAATGAATAATTATTCTAAAGGGTTTTCTAAAATTGCCAGCGCATCTTTTAGCGCAATGAGTAAACGTTATAAAGCTTCAGCACAAACTAGAAATGATAAATTTATTCTTACTAAACTTAAATCGGGAGTTGGTTTAGTAAAAATTGATAAAGAATCTGGAAAAAAGATAAAAGAGATCTTATTAAAAAACAAAAAACCAACTTATAAAGTTGATGAAGTAGAAAGAATTCTATACTACAAAGCAAATAAAAGCACTATTTACGCTTACAAAATATAAAAGAGACGACTATTTACAAAAAATGATAATTGGTAAGTTTAGAGGTTTTATAAAAAAAATCTTTATAAATACGGCAAATACCGTATTGTAAGAAATTTAAATATTATTGAAATTCGTAAAATATAATTCTAAAAATAAATTATTATGAAAACTTTAAAAAAAATAATCTTATTTATTTCTATAGCTACTTTATTTTCTTGTAGTACTAATGACGAAATAGATGATACAATTGGCGGTGAAGGTACATTAACCGCAAAAGTAAGCGGAGTAGATTTCACCTCATTTAAGGCTTCTGTTAGCGCAGTTGTTACCAATGGAATTCTCTCGGTACAAGGATCTAATTCAAGTGGAGATTACATTAGAATTTCTATTAGCAGTTATAATGGAGTTGGAACTTACAAAACCGGTGACGCAATTACTAATACTAGTTCAGTAATGTACGGAACAATAAGCCCTGTTGCAGCTTGGTCTTCTACTTTTGATATTGGTAGCGGATCTATTGAAATTACTGAAGAGACAGCAACATCAATTTCTGGAACTTTTACATTTACAGGTTTTAATGGTTCATCGGATAGCAAACAAATTACAGATGGAAAATTTAATGCCCCCAAAAACTAAATAAATGCTATGAAAAGGAGAAAAATACGGCATCTGCCGTATTTTTTTTGCTTTATATTTTATAGAAATTTGTAGAAGAATCTTAAAACAAATATTATGAAAACATTAAAAAACATTTCAACAACAATTCTAACTATTATGTTATTAGTTAGTTGCTCTAGTAATGATAATTCTTCTAACGGAAGTTGCGACACAGTTTGTGAATACACATTAACTTCAACAGATACAGCAGGAACAGCAGCAACATCAATAGAAGGAGTTTACAATTTAACAATGCATTTTCCTGATGCTGCATCTCCATATCCAGAAGGAACAAAAGCTACTTTTACTTTAATGAATAATATTTTAACTGTAGAAGTTGAAGGTGAAGAATGTATTACCATTAAAAATCCAAGACTTACTACTGCAGGTTCTACAGAAATTCAATTTAGAGATACTTGTAGAGATAAAATATCTTACGATGTTTCTATGGCACCTTCAGGTGGTTTAAATGAAATCAACATTTCATCAACAGTAGACAACAAATGGTTAGGTCAATTCAATGATAGATAAAACATAAAGATTATTTTTTAGGGTTACAGATGGTTGGTTTATCTTATAGAAACATCAACCATCTCCTTTAAATCAATACAATTCTCTAAACTTAAAAAAATTATAAGTATTGATTCTATTCCTTTTAAATTACCCTTTTCAAATAGCAATCGTTACTCTTGTTTTATCTAGCATAATTACATTTTACTTAACTTTTATCTATCAAAAAATGAAAGAAATAGAAAACGAAAAACTTTCAATAATTTATAATGAATTGGAAAGTGAAAAGGAAATTTCATTACAACTTAAAACAATTCCACAGGAAATAAAATTAATAGAAAGAAGTACTCAACAGAAATTACAAAAGATAAAAGTTGATGTTTTAAATATTGATTTTTCCTTTCGAGAAATTTTTTACTAAATTTATCTGAATATTCAACTCTAAAAACATCCTTATGAAACTTCGTTTTACAGTCGTTTTATTTTTTATTTTTTTTATATCGCATACTTCAAAAAGTCAGAACAAGAGGCTAGATAGTCTAATAAATCTATCTCTTAAAGTAACAGATACGCTCCTTATAAGTGTATTAAATGATATTTCTTGGGAATATAAAAATTCTAATCAAGACACGGCTTTGTATTTTGGGAAAAAAGCACTCAAAAAATCTAAAGAAATAAATCATAAAAAAGCAATTGCAAAATCTTACAATAGTATTGGTAATGTTTTTCAAGCTAAGTCAAATAAAGACAGTGCGCTTTACTATCATAAAAAGAGTTTAAATCTAAAAATAGAAATTAAAGATTCTATAGGAATTGCTGATACTTATAATAACTTAGGAATCATTCTAGATGAAAGTGGAGAATATTTAGAGGCATTAAAAAATTATTTTAGCGCATTAAAAATTTATGAAGAAAAATCTACAAGTTTTGATCAAGTTCCTGCCGTTTTAGTGAATATTGGGATTGTTTACAAAAAGCAAAAAAAATATGATAAAGTTTTAGCGTATTATAAAAGAGCTTTAAAAATTTACGAAGAAAATAATTTTAAAATTGGTATTGTAATTACCACTGGTAATATTGGTTCAGTATTACTTAAACTAAACAAAAATAAAGAAGCAATTACGTATTGCAAAAAAGCTAGGAAAATGTATTCAGACCTAGGTTATAAAAGATATGTACCTTATATGAATGTTAATATTGCTGCTGCAGAATACAATTTAAAAGAATATATTACATCCATTAATCGCTATTTAAAGGTAATAAATGATTTCAATACAGACAATAATTTATATGAACTTTCAAATGCTAAAATAGGTATATCCAAACCTTACACTTCTATTAATCAACTCAATAAAGCAAGTAAACAATTAACAGAAGCATTATCAATTTCTAGAAAAAACAAATTTAAAGAGTTTGAAGTAGATGCTCTAAAACATTTATCCGAAGTAAATTTTAAAGTAAAAAAATTTAAACAAGCTTATTTATTTCAAGAAGAATACAACTCAAAAAAAGATCGCCTTTTCGAAAAAACCAAAACTAAAGATATAAACGAACTTCTAGTTAAGTACGAAACTTCAAAAAAAGAAAAAGAAATTGTACTACAAAAAGAAGAGTTATTAGAAAAAGAATTATCTATTAAAAACAGAAATATATATGCAATCCTTTTAGCTTCTGCTTTATTAATTCTAGGGATAATCTTTTTTGCTATCTATAAAAAAAATCAATTTAAAAGAAAACAACTACAAAAAGAAATAGACTTAAAAGACGCTTTATCAACCATAAAAACTCAAAATAGATTACAAGAACAACGATTAAGAATTTCTAGAGACTTACATGATAACATAGGTTCTCAATTAACTTTTATAATTTCTTCTATTGATAATTTAAAATACGTTTCTAAAGATGTAAACACAAAACTTAAAGATAAACTAGTTAGCATAAGTTCCTTTACATCAGAAACTATACATCAATTAAGAGACACTATTTGGGCAATGAATAAAAGCGAAATTACCAGCGAAGATTTACATGCTAGAATTTTATCTTTTGTTGAAAAAGCAAAGAATGCGACAGAAAACATAAGTTTTGAAGTAAGTAATACTATTGTTAAAAGCACATCTTTTTCTTCACTTGAAGGTATGAATATGTTTAGAGTAATTCAAGAAGCAATTAATAATGCTATAAAATATGCAGATGCTTCAATAATTGATATTAAACTTGATAAAAAAGAAAATCAGTTTCTAATTTCTATTACAGACAATGGAATTGGTTTCGATATTAAAAATATAACTTTAGGAAACGGACTGTCTAACATAGAAAAAAGAATGAGTGAAATTAATGGAAAAGCTACTATTACTTCTAAAGTAAAAAAAGGAACAAATATTACACTTTCTATTTTCCATTAAAATAAGGCAGATGACGTATAACATAAATGAATTACTATCTGTAACTTCAGAAAATAATCATCCAACCAAATGAACTTAAAAATTTGTATTGCAGAAGACAATTACTTTTTAGTAAAGGCAATTAAAGAAAAACTTTCTTTTTTTGATGATATTAATATAAAATTTCATGCTAATAATGGTGCTGAACTAATTGGTAAATTAGAAGAAAATCATAACATAGATGTTATATTAATGGATATTCAAATGCCAGAGATGGATGGTATAAAAGCCACTGAATTGGTAAAGAACAAATATCCGCACATAAAAATAATTATGCTAACTGTCTTAGATGATGATGATTATATTTTTAATGCAATAAAAGCTGGTGCAAATGGATACCTATTAAAAGAAATTGATGCTGAAAAATTGTATAAAAGTATTATTGAAGTTAGTGAAGGTGGCGCACCAATGACGCCAAGTATTGCTCTTAAAACTTTAAAATTATTAAGAAACCCCAATTTATTAAATTCTAAACCAGAACAAACTGATGAAATTAAACTCTCTAAAAGGGAAACAGAAATTTTAACGCACTTAAGCAAAGGTTTAAATTACAATAATATTTCAGACAATTTAATTATTTCTCCTTCTACAGTGAGAAAACACATAGAAAACATCTATAAAAAACTACAAGTACATAGCAAACTAGAAGCTGTATTAAAAGCACAAAGACAAAATCTAATCTAATCTAAACAAAGAAAATATTTTTGTATCTTTCTTGAGATAAATTTATCTCCTTAAAAATGATTCAAAAAATTTTAATTGGTATTCTTGCTGGTACATTAATAGGTCTATTTATAACTTCTATTTTTATATTAGATGAAACTAGTTTTCTAGAATTATTTCTAACAAAAATTACAGCAACATCAATAATTTGTGGAATTTTTTGTGGAATTTATGCACATTTTTCCAAATCTAAATTACAAGTTTTTTTAATCTCGATCTTAATTGGAGAAATTGTTTTTTACTCAAAATATATAATTACAGGCCACGATTTCGATCCAATTACAATGGGCGCATTTGTAGGCGCAATGCTTGGAGGAACTTTTGCTGTAATTATGAAAATAAAACTTTCTTTAAAAGTTTATACAAGACTGCAAAAGTTGCGTAAAAGAGGTTTTAAATACTAACCTTATTTTAAAAGTACATCAACATTTTGCCAAGGACCACCATTAATAACATCTACTCCGTTTTTAGCTAAAAATTGAGTTGCTTGCCCACTTCTACCTCCACTTCTACAAACTGCAATTATAGGTTTATTCCAAGATTTTATTTGTTCTACTTCTAACGGAATTAAATTTAAAACAATGTGTTTAGCAGTTTCTATATGGTCTTCATTCCACTCTCCTAAAGTTCTAACATCTAAAATTACTGCGTCTTTTTCTAAATATTCTTTTATTTCTGCACTCATATCTTTTCGTTTAAACATGTCTAATAATCCCACGTTATCTCTATTTTAACTTTGAGACAAATTTAAACCATTTTCTATGAGCTTTGTGTAACTTTTGTTACTTTTTAAATCTTCTAAACTTTTTAGAATACTATTCTTTATTAAAAAACTATTCTTTATTGCTATTTCATATAATTCTAAAAGCAACAACCAATCTTGGGGAAACTCATTTTTAAGTTGATTAAAAATAGCAGTTATTTCAATTTCTGATGTTTGATTTTTTTCTCTAAACGCCCTAACTTTTTCATACAAAGTATATAATTCTATTTCTGATTTAGAATACTTAATTTTATGCGTTTTAGTTTCAGATACTTTTCCTAAATCACCAAAAGAACTAACATCAGCAGGACCTGAATACGCAGAAACAACATCTTTACCAATTGCCATATCATAAATTCCCCATGCTGGTTTAAACAAAATAGTTTCTTTATAAGAAACAGTACAATTTTTTAAAGAGATCAATAAAATTCTTCCTCGCAAATCTCTAGTTCCCGTTATTACATCTCCTACTACTTTTACACCACCTTCAAACTCTAATGAAATTTGTTTTCCTTCATGTATTTCATACGCTTCCAAATCTCTTGGGCTCATAAATTCAATAGGTATATTTATTCCTTTTAACTTACCAATTGGGCTTCCGAAACCTTCAGAGTGTTTTTCAACTCCATGACCAATTAATTCTTTATCTCTAGTAGAAAGCGCTGTTTTTCCTGTAGTTTGAATGTAAATTGGTTTTCCATTTTCATCTGGAATAACATTTGTAAAAACACCAGAAATTTGTAAACCAGTACTTAATTCTAAAGTTCCTAGATTTTTAGAGTGAATTAGTTTTTGCACTCCTTTTAATCCACCTTTTCTAATTGCCATTTTATTAGCAAATTGTTCTAAAACCAAGCTTAAATGTGCAAAATCTGGAGTTACAAATAATTGTGGTTGCGGTTTTGTTATATCAAAACTTATGTTTGCTGCATCAATAGAATAAGGTGCTTTTTTCACTTCTTCTTGCATACACCAAGCGCTTTCTCCAATAGAAGATAATAAACCAGCTCCGTATATTTTAGGGTTCTCTAAAGTGCCAATTAAACCATATTCTACAGTCCACCAATGTAAATTTCTTATCTGTGCCATTTCAGATAATTCGCCCATATTATCTTGTAGAAATTCAACTTTCTCTTGAGCTTCTTCCACTTCTTTTTTATTAGAGTTAGGATCTTCTTTTAAAATGGATAAAAGACGAATTGCTTCGTACATTTCATAATCTTTTGAAGAAGAAATTGCTTTGCTACCAATTTCACCAAAACGTCTTAAATATTCTGCATATTCCGGATTTGCAATAATAGGCGCATGGCCAGCAGCTTCATGAATAATATCTGGCGCAGGCGTATACTCTATATGGTTTATGGTTCGCATATCTGAAGCAATAACCAATACATTATACGCTTGAAATTCCATAAAAGCATTTGGCGGAATAAAACCATCTACAGAAACTGCAGCCCAACCAATTTCCTTTAAAATTCTATTCATTCCGTCCATATAAGGAATGTTTTCTAAAGAAATACCAGTCATTTTTAAACCTGAAAGATAAGATTCATGAGCAACCTTACTCAAGTAATCTACATTCATTCTCATTACATAACGCCAAACTGCTTGATTTTGCGCTGTATATTCTTCATAAGGTTGTTTTACTATAAACTTATGTAAATGCTTGGGTAGTTTTTTTGTAACGTCGTTTAACTGAAAATGAAGTTTCATTAAGAATGTGATAATTTTTATACTGTAAAACTACGAATTTTGTAATTACTATTTGGTTTTTTTGATGTTAAAAGTTGAAGTGTTTTTCTTAAAACTGCTATTTTATTATATTAGCAATATCTAATAAAATCCACAGCTTTTGAAAAGTGTTATTTCTACCTTACTTTTAGTATTACTTTGTGCCAATTGTAGTAAAAACAGTAATATTTCTATTGCTGTAGAAGACACTATTGTTACTCCCAAAAGCTATGTAGTTTACAAAACAAATCAGGCTATAAATATTGATGGAAAACCAGATGAATTAATTTGGGGTAAGACAACATTTACAGACGACTTTATAGATATTAAAGGAATAAAAATTCCCAATCAAAAAACTAACGTAAAAATGCTGTGGGACACTAATTTTTTATATATCTATGCTAAATTGTTCGAAAAACATATTTGGGGAACACTAAAAAAAAGAGATACAATCATTTTTTTCAACAATGATTTCGAAGTTTTTATAAGTCCTTCAAATGACACTCATAATTATGGAGAAATTGAAGTAAATGCCTTAAATACTGTTTGGGACTTGGTTTTAAACAAGCCCTATAATGTTGGAGGAAAACCAAAAACCGCTTGGAATTTAAAAAAACTACAATCTAAAGTACACATTAAAGGAACTTTAAACAATGCTAAAGATGAAGATAGTTTTTGGGCCGTAGAAATGGCAATTCCTTTAGATGCTTTTGCTGAATTAAAAAATACGCCAAAAACAATACCAAAAAATGGAGAACAATGGCGTGTAAATTTTTCGAGAGTACAGTGGAATTTCGATTTGAACAACGGTATTTACTCAAGAAAAAAGGAAAACAATAAATTAATGCCAGAATACAATTGGGTTTGGTCTAACCAAGGAGCAATAAATATGCATTTACCAGAAAACTGGGGTTATATTCAATTTTCTGATAACTTTCCTTCAGAAAAAATCAATTTTATCCACAAGACAGATGTTTTAACAGAACAAATTACGTACGCACTTTATCGTAAAATTGCTTTTACAAACTTTAAAGGTTTAAAGCTGAAACCAACAGGAACAGAAATTCACTTTAAAACAATTACAATTAAAGATAAAAACATAAGTGCTACTTTCTTAAAAACATACACAGGTTTTAATTTAAAAACAATAAACAAAGCCACAAACATTGAGTATTTAATTAGTGAGAACGGTTTGTTACATAGAAATAAATTTCATAATTCTAAAAAATAAAAATTGAAAAAAATTATCTTATTACTCATTATAACATCACTCCTATCCTGTAAAACTGAAAAAAATAAAGAAACAACAGTTCCAGAAAAGTTTACATTTTCCACTTGGACGCTTGCTAATAAAAGTTTTAAAGAAGCTGTTTGGCAAAAAAAAATTAATTATTACGATTCTTTAGGTATTAGTGAAATTTTAGTAGGTGCATCACCAAAAGTTTTAGAAAAAATTATTAAAGTAGCCAATCAAAAAAAAATAAAAGTACATGGTTGGATGTGGACTATGAATAGACCTGGAGATACTATTGCTCAAAAACACCCAGAATGGTATGCTGTTAACAAAAAAGGTAAAAACTCTTTAGAATATAGAGCTTATGTAGATTACTATCAATGGTTAAGTCCATTTCATCCAGAAGCTAGAAAACATATAATTAACAACGCAAAAAAATTAATGAATGTAGAAGGATTGGCTTCAATCCATTTAGATTATGTTAGATATCCTGATGTCATTTTAGGCGCAGATTTACAACCTAAATATAACTTGGTACAAGAAACAGAAATGCCTGAATATGATTACGATTATCATCCTTTAGCAAGAAAAGGTTTTAAAGAAATTTTCGACAAGGACCCTATAGATTTTAAACATCCCGAATTATCTACAGAATGGCGCCAATATCGGTTAAATGCTATTTCAAGTTTGGTTAATGAAATTATAGATTTTGCACACGCAAAAAATAAAAAAGTAACTGCTGCTGTTTTTCCATTTCCAGAAATGTCGAGGCAAATGGTAAGACAAGCTTGGAACGATTGGAATTTAGATACAGCATACCCAATGTTGTATCAAAATTTTTATAAAGAAAACATTAATTGGATTGGTTTTGCAACAAAGCAAGGAGTTTCTGATGTTGATTTTCCTATTATTTCTGGGTTATATACACCTGCATTAAGAAATTCAAAAGATTTAGAAGAAGCTATAAAACAAGCCAAAGAAAATGGTGCAAAAGGAATTTCTATTTTTACTGCGGACGATTTAACAACAGCACAAAAAGCCGTTCTTGTAAAGTTGAAAAATAAACGAAACCTGTAACATTTCTCCATTTTCAGCTACTTATGTAACAGTTAATCTATTTACTATGAGTTCTGGTTCTATTTCTGCAATGATTGCGAGTTTAAAAGCGAATAAAAGAAGTCGTGTTTCTACTTTTGATAAAATTAAAAACTTTAAGAAAAGCAAAAAATCTAAACTTCATTTCTATAAAAAAGCATCGCCGTTTGAATTAAAAAGAATCAAAAATAAAATTCAAACCGAAAATGAAACTGCTTTTAGAAGAAAAGTAATTATTCTATTAACCTGTTGTGCATTATAAAAAAGCTGTTCATTGATTAAGAGAATCGTATATTTAATTGAATTTCAAACATTTAAATAGATGAACAGCTTTAGAGCAAATTACGAGAAAATTTTAGAGGTATTA
>NZ_JAZGGG010000021.1:0-103710 GCF_036480315.1 Polaribacter sp. | reverse complement strand
TTAAACTTTGAAACTTTGAAACTTTGAAACTTTGAAACTTTGAAACTTTGAAACTTTGAAACTTTGAAACTTTGAAACTTTGAAACTTTGAAACTTTGAAACTTAAAGTAAATAATTAAAAAAGTTTAAAATTTCTATTAAAAGACAACTTTTATTGAAATTAAAATAAACAAACATGATTCTATTAGACGGTAAAAAAACAGCAGCAGACATTAAAGAAGAAATTGCTTTAGATGTTAGAGATTTAAAAAACAGAGGAAAAAAAACACCTCATCTTGCAGCAGTAATCGTTGGTAATGATGGTGCTAGTATTACTTATGTAAACGCAAAAGTAAAAGCTTGTGAACGTGTAGGTTTTGAGTCTTCTTTAATCCGTTTATCAGAAGAAACAACAGAAAAAGAATTATTAAACGAAATTGCTGTTTTAAATGTTGATAATGATATTGATGGTTTTATAGTTCAACTCCCACTACCAAAACACATAGACGAACAAAAGATTTTAATGGCTGTAGATCCAGATAAAGATGTAGATGGCTTTCACCCAACAAATGTTGGTAAAATGGCTTTAAACTTACCTACTTTTATTTCTGCAACACCTTATGGAATTTTAGAATTATTAGATAGATA
Source organism: Polaribacter sp. (assembly GCF_036480315.1). Lineage (GTDB taxonomy): Bacteria > Bacteroidota > Bacteroidia > Flavobacteriales > Flavobacteriaceae > Polaribacter. The sequence continues at coordinate 103,083 of NZ_JAZGGG010000021.1, read as the reverse complement.
TAATGTTGAGACTTCAGGAAAACACGTAGTTGTTTTAGGAAGAAGTCATATTGTTGGTAGCCCAATGAGTATTCTTCTATCGCAAAAAAGAAAAATTGGTAATGCTACAGTAACAATGTGCCATAGTAGAACTAAAAACTTAAAAGAATTCACTTTACAAGCAGATATTATAGTTGCTGCAATCGGTATTCCAGAATTTGTAAAAGCAGATATGGTAAAAGAAAATGTAACAATTATTGATGTTGGTATTACAAGAGTTGGAGATTCTTCAAGGAAAAGCGGTTACCGTTTATTAGGTGATGTTGCTTTTGAAGAGGTTTCTAAAAAAGCCGCTTTTATTACACCAGTTCCTGGTGGAGTTGGACCAATGACAATTGCTATGTTGCTAAAAAACACCTTATTAGCTTGTGAAAGAAATAGTTAAATAAGTTTTAGTAATTTTCCTAAAATTTTGAACATCTATAGAAAATAGATACTTACTTGTTAGGTTGAAAATTATTTATTTTACATAATGTATTTTTAGTTGGTATAATAAAAGTGCTATTTTGAATGATTTTTTTTATCCATAAAGTTTGGTTTTGCGTAAGCGATTGAAATGGCATCCTTTTTATGCAAAACACTTATTTATTAATAATAACAGAATTATAATTAATAAATAAGTGTTTAAGACTTTCTAAAACCTTTTGGAATAAAAAGATAAAATGGAAAGCGCAGTTTTGCCTTTTTTAAGAAAGGGAAAATACGCCCAAAAAACACGTTTAGTTAAACCAAACTACAAAAGATTTCATTTTAGCTAAATCAGGAATTTGCTCTAAAGTTACTTTTTGAGCACTAAAATTCTTAAGTCCTAATTCTTCTTTATCAATTGCAACTGTTGCGTTTAAATCATCTAAAAATAAGATTACAGAAGACAGAGTAGATTCAACTCTTGGTTTGTTTACCATGTTAATATCTGCAAAAGTAGAATTAAAATGAATACCAGATTCCGTTTTAAAACGTGCGTCATGTATTTCTATACTTTTAATTGTAGATGTAGAATCTAATTGTTCTTTTGGCATAATCGTTAAAAGTAACTTCCCTCCTTTTTCATAAACTAAATACTCATCATCATCCTGAAAATAATTATCTCCTAATGCTCCTTCACTTAAATTCTTTACAATAGAATCATTTTTAAACAAATTATCTAAATCTAAAACTGTTGTTTTTGAAGTTAATTGACCAACTTTTCCTTTTTCTATTTTAAATTTATTGTTATTACCACAACTCACTAATACTAAAGTAAATAAAGCTAATATTGCCACTTGAGCGTTCTTTTTAATCATTTTGTTTGGTTTAAATACGTTTATTAAACGTTTTATTTTCTAATTTGTTATTTCAATACTTTTTTTAATATGCCAAATGCAGCTCTAATAAAAGTTGCACTTGTTAATACCTTTATTAAAGGGTTTTGTCTTGTACTTCTTCTAGAATAACTTCTACTAGATCTTTCTTCTCTAGCTCTTTTCTTCTCTTTTTCTTTGGCTAATTTTACTTTTTCCTTTTTTTCGGCAGCATCTTTTATTGCTTTTGCTTCTGCTAAATTAATTTTATCAATTTTAGAATTTAGCAGTTCATAAGCACTTTCTCTATCTAAATCTTGATTGTATTTATGTACCAATCTAGAATTACCAATTACTTGTTTTATTTCTTTTTCTGATAAAACATCCATTCTGCTCATTGGCGCACGCAACATCGTTCTAGCTAATGGTGTCGGAATTCCTTTTTCATTTAAAACGGATACAAATGCTTCACCAATACCTAATTGAGTTAAGACCTCTTTTGTATCGTAATATTCTGAAGAAGGGTAATTTTCTGCTGCTAACTTAATTGCTTTTCTATCTTTTGCTGTAAATGCTCTTAATGCGTGTTGTACTTTTAAACCTAATTGCGCTAAAATATCTTCTGGCACATCTTTAGGGTTTTGAGTTACAAAATACAACCCAATTCCTTTAGAACGAATTAGTTTTACAATGCTTTCAATCTGATTTAATAAAGCTTTAGAAGCTTCTTCAAACACCAAATGTGCTTCGTCTATAAAAATAATTAGTTCTGGTCTACCAGAATCTCCTTGTTCCGGAAAAGTTTCATAAACCTCTGCTAATAATTGCAACATAAATGTTGAAAACAATTTGGGTTTGTCTTGAATATCTGTTAACCTTAAAACTGAAATAATTCCTCTTCCGTTTTCATCTACTCTGGTTAAATCTTCTACTTCAAAAGATTTTTCTCCGAAGAATAAATCGCCACCTTGCTGTTCTATTTCTACAATTTTACGCAAAATTGCACCTGTAGAAGAAGATGAAATTCGCCCGTATTCATTTTGTATTTCCTCTTTACCTTCATTAGTAATATATTGTAAGACTTTTTTGAAATCTTTAATATCTAATAAAGCGTATTTATTATCATCGCAATATTTAAAAATAATAGCAACAATTCCACTTTGTGTTTCTGATAAATCTAAAATTCTTGATAATAAAACAGGCCCAAATTCAGAAATCGTTGCACGCATTTTAGTTCCGTCTTGTTCAGAAATGGTTAAAATCTCTATCGGAAATTTTTTAGCATCAAACGGTATACCAATTTTTGCGTGACGTTCATCTATTTTTGCGTGTCCAGGACTTGGTTTTGCCAAACCAGAAAGATCTCCTTTTATGTCCATTAACAAGACAGGAATTCCTTTTTCTGATAAATTTTCTGCTAAAACTTGAAGTGTTTTTGTTTTCCCTGTACCTGTTGCGCCAGCTATTAAACCGTGTCTATTAAGTGTTTTAAGAGGTATTTTTACAATGGCATCTGTTATGGTTTCCTCACCCAACATTGCTGCACCTAATTCAATAAAATCTCCTTTGGTTTTGTAACCGTTATTAATGTACTCGAAAAATTCTTCCTTCTGGCTCATCTTCGTAAATTTTGTTAAAAATAATCAAAGTTTAATGGATGTGAAATTATTTGTAGATTTTGTTGAAAATAGTTTTCATCAATATTTAAAAATGAAAATTAAAGTAAACTAAAATTGCCACAAATTCACTAAATTCAATTCGTGCCTTTATGGCAATTTTAGCTTTATTATTTCTGAAAATATTCAGGAATTAATCCTTTTAATTTCTCTAAAGTTTCGTCTACAGTTAAATCGCTCATTCCGCCAGATGCATTTGCATGACCGCCACCGTTAAAATGTTCTTTTGCCAACATATTTACAGGGTTTTCTGCGCCTTTAGATCGGAAAGAAATTTTCATAATTCCGTCTCTTTCTGTAAACACAATTGCCGCTTTCATTCCTTTTATAGACAAAACTAAATTTGCCAGACTATCTGTATCTCCTTTTTTGTAATTATATTTTGCCAATTCTTCTTTTGATAAAGAAATAATTGCAACATTATAATCGTATAAAATTTCTAATTTTGCGCTCATTGCATAGCCTTGCAAACGCAAACGACTCTCTGTATTATTGTCATTTAATTTTTCGTGAATTAAATGATGTTCTACGCCTGCAGCTAATATTTTCCCTAAAACTTCATGTGTTCTTGGTTTTACAGAATTGAATCTAAAACTACCAGTATCTGTTAAAATTCCTAAATACAAAGGCGTTCCAATTTTTTCATCTAATAATTCTAAATGACCAGATTGTTCTATTAAATCTACAATTAATTGAGAAGTTGATGATGCTGTTGTTTCTGAAACCGTTATTGTTGGAAATTCTTCTGGATTTAAATGATGATCTATCATTATTTTCTTACAAGTTGCTTCTTCTAACAAAACTTGCATTTCTGGCCCTACTCTATTGGTTGCATTATAATCTAAACAGAAAATTAAATCTGCATTTTGCATTGCTTCGGTAACCTCATCTGGATTTCCGTCCATTAAAAGAATTGACGAAGTATCTAACCAATCTAAAAAATCTGGCGCTTTATCTGGATGACAAACCACTACTTTTTTACCAAGTTTTTCTATAAAATGAAACAAACCTAATGATGAACCAATAGAATCTCCATCTGCAGATTTGTGTGCTGTAATAACGATATTAGAAGCTGCTTGTATTTCTGCTTCAATTTGTTTGTAAATATTCATGAATTGTTTTTTATGCAATTACCAATTCTCTGGCAATTGTATCTTTTTTATGAAGACACGAAGTTAGGTTTATTATTTGTTTGAGAAAGGAAGTGATTAAAATATAATTGTAGCTAAATTATTTGATTTATTTGTTAGAAAAAATCTATTTTAATTCATAATCTAAAAAGATACGATCTCTTTGATTATTTAAATCGTCTACTTCACTTTCCAATTTTGAAATTTTTAAACTAATTATATTCAGCTTACGGTTTAAATCAACTTTTTGTTTTTCAATACTCGAAATATCCTTGCTAATATTTTGATATAACTCAATATAAGGACTAAATTTTTTGATTTCATCATTTAAATATAATTCATAGCTCAATAAACAATTATCAAATTCTTCTTTACTTATATATTCCCACTTCTTACTTTTATCTGAAGCTAGGTATTTTTTTAATTCTTGAGTTGAAAAACCTTGGGTGAAATTGTATATAAATTTATTTAAATCTATGGAGAATGTAGTAGTATCAGTTGATAATATTTTATTCTTTTTTTCTTTGTCAATTGGGTTCGAAAAGAAAGGTTCAAAAAATATATTTTTGTTTTTAAAAAAAGTAACAATATCTACTTTGATATCACCTAAACCAGTTTTGATAACTTTTTCAATAACCGTGTTTTCTATTCTTAAAACTTTGATTTCAGTTAAATTTCTTTTCAGTTCACTTTTAAAATGAGAGCGTAATTCTTCAGGTATATTGGGATCTATTATTTTGTTGTACACTAATTGAAATTTTTCTCTTTGCTTTTCTGCTAAATCACTGATTAAAAGTCCAGGGACTTCAATTACCATAATTTCTTTAAACACTTCTTTTGTTAACCAATGGATATAAGATTCAACAGTACCTTCACAACTTGAATTTGGCTTATGTCTAAAGTGAGGAGTTTGGTAATTAAGAACAGCATTAAAACTCTCTCCACAATCTTTACAAATTAAGTTTGCTTTATTCTCTTTAGTCGCATTAGCGATATTTACTAATTTTTCAGTTAGTTTATTAAATGCAGTTGGATATTTTATATAATTTTCACTCAATGAATTCTATTATTAGACTTAATCGCTAATTTAACAGAATTTAAATTTAGAAACAAGTCAAATTACAAGCTTTAGTCAATCCAATTCTTAAAATCTTTTACACGTTCTCTACTCACAATAATTTCAGTTTCAGTATAAGAATGTAAAATCAATTTTAAGCGAGAATTAGAATAGGCTATAATGTCTTTTATGGCATTTATATGCACTATAAAAGACGGTTTACTCTAAAAAAAATATAGTGATTAAATCATTTTTTTAACTAATTTAAATAATGATTTATAATATAATTTCAATCTGATGTATTTAAGTACAAAGCTTTATCCATAATAAAAACAAGAAATATTTTCTGAATCAATAGTTTTAATCTTCTTCCGTAATTTAACCATAAAAAAAACTTTATAATTATAAACTCTATAATTACTTAATAGCTTTTTTAATTACTAATAGAAAGAGCAATTATATCTATTTTATAGGGTATTCAGTTCAGTTTATTATAAAATAGTTTAAATCCTCTTAATCTAAATTATTTATATTTTATTTTTATTTTTAATATTTCTTTTGGTGTGTTTAAAAAATCGGTAAATTTAACTTTAGACTCCCCTTTTTCAACCCATTCTGTCAAAGGATGTTCTAACACTTTTTTAAGTAAATTAGTACCAAAAAGATTCTTTAACCTACAAATAAATTCGACATCAAATAACCATTTAGTAATAAACTTTTCCTTAAAAACATTTACTGGAATTGATGTAGAAAATAATTTTGCACCACATTGAGTATCATAAACTGATAATTTTAAAACATATGAACTTATAATAGTTGCAAAGATTCTTCCCAAGAAAAAACGATGAAATTTTCTATCAATATTAGAGCCTAATCTTTTTATTCTTGACCCCATAACTAAAATTAAATTTTTATTTTGAATAAAATACTTTTCGAAAATTTCTATTTCAAATAAAGGTGTCGCCAAATCTGCATCAAAGTAACCTATATAATCATATATGTTTCTATCATATAATTCTAATATAGTTTTTCTAATCACTTCTCCCTTACCTACATTTTCATCATAATTAATTATTATAGTTTTTTTTGGTTCTTTATCTTTAATAGAATCTAAAACACCTATTGTTTTATCAATACTTCCATCATTTACAAAACAAAAATGAGTTTCATTTTTGTTTATGTAATTTAAGAAAAGTTGTTTTGGCAACCTTTTTTCTTCATTATAACAAGGGATTATTATACAAGTTTTCATCATCTCAATTTATATATAGATAAAATTGAACTATTATCTCTTTCAATTGTAAAAATACGTTTCTTAAAATCAATCTTAATGGCTTCTAAATAATTATTAGAAATAAAATAATCTGCATCATCTAGGTTTTCACTTCTAATAATTCTTATTTTATCTTCTAAAGGTAAAGTTTTAGTATTTTGAAATCCAATAAGCCCCGAAAAAACTACTTTTATTTCCTTTGATTTATCTATAGAAACTAACTTTTCTAATGCTTCTTTGTATGAATGCCCCCAATAATCAAGTTTAAATTGTTCTGCCCTATAATTTTTCTTAGAGCTAATAAACTCATTAAAGTAAACAGTCTGATATGGATGAATATCTATTTGTTTATAAAGAACAAACACTTGGTAAACTAACAAAAATAAAATTAAAAAATTATGAATTCTTTTTTCTTTGAAAAAATAAATGAAAAATAAAATAAAAATAATAAAACTTGGATACAAGAAAAACAATTGTCTCCAACTATTATAAATTACAGAATTTTTAATTAAAATTATTGCTATAGTAATTACAAAAAAGGAACCCAAAAAAGCTATTTTTCTTGTTTGCTTATTAACTAAAAATTCACCTTTATTTTTTACAACAGATACTACTAGAAGTGCTAATCCAAAACATCCATACACTAAATATAAAAATGGATTTGAAACAAAAAACCATTTAAAAAAATAACTATTATCATCAGTAGACCTGATCATTTCTCCATAAGTTAATTCAAATGGATTATGCCTAAAGTGAGACATATTAGAAAAAGATTTTAAGAAATTATCAATAGGGTTTGACCATAAATTTGGCCAAAAAGCATAAACAAAAATTAGTGTTATAATAATATAAAGAAAACTATCTTTAAAAGTTTTCTTTAAATTAAATTTAAAATCAATACAATCAAAAATTAACAAATAAAAAATCACTGCTACTGGAAACAATACTCCAAGGATTCTAATATTTATTAATAATGCACTAACAAAAGACATTAATAAAATGTTTTTAAAATTTCTCTTTTTTATGAATTTTAAAAAAATATAAAAACAAATAATAAACATTACCATTAGAGGTATATCCTTTGAATTAATAAAGGAATGAGCATAAATTCTTGGATTTATTGTATATAGAAGCAAAGCAAGAATTCCATAAATTTTTGAATTAAATAATTGATCAATTAACAAGAAAAGAAAAACACCTCCAATTAGGTAGAACAAATTTGTAAACAAATGTCTAAAAGCATAGATATCTCTTTCATCCTTGCCTGGTTTTTCCCAATTAAAAATTTCTTCTAAAATAACTAAAGGGGCCTCAAAAACCACTCCATAATCTCTATCTACCCATGTTTTTAAGGACTTATTTTTATTAGTAACATAAGCCATATTTATCTTAGCTGTTCCGCGCTGTACTACCTCATCTGTACTAATACCATAGTCTTTATAGATAGAAAAAGTAGTAATTAAAGAAATAACTACATAAACAGTTATAATAACCTTATTACTTTTTAATGTTAATATTCTCATTTAATGTAATTTTATAAGATATCAAAAGTAAGTTATTTATTCAAAATATAGATTAGCATCTTTTAAAGATAAATTCTAATCAATCCAATTCTTAAAATCTTTTACACGCTCTCTACTCACAATAATTTCAGTTTCGGAATAAGAATGTAAAATCAGTTTTAAGCGAGAATTAGAATAGGCAATAATGTCTTTTATAGCATTTATATGAATGATAAAAGTACGGTTTACTCTAAAAAAATGTTCTGGATTTAATTGTTCTTGCCAATATTCTAAAGAGTTGTCTAATAAATAATTTCTATTTTCTTTGGTATAAATATAGCTAGATTTGTTTTCGCTATAAAAACACTCAACCTCATCTATATGAATGATTTTTATATGCTGCCCGACTTTAATGGTCAGACGTTTTTTAAATTTTCTATCAACAGGGTTTACTAATAACTTACGAATATCATCTAAATTAACCTGAACATCTGTTTGCTTTGGTCTGTTTTTTTTAAATTTATCAACCGCAACTTTTAACTCATCTTCATCTAAAGGTTTTAGTAAATAATCGATACTATTTAATTTAAACGCTTTTAGTGCATATTCATCATACGCAGTGGTGAAAATTATAGCAGAATTGACTTCAATTTCTTCAAAAATTTCAAAAGACAAACCGTCTGATAATTGAATATCTAAAAATATTAAATCTGGATGTTCATTATTTTGCAACCAATTTAAAGACTCTTCTACAGAATGCAACATTTGCTGTACTTCTATATCTAAAGCAGCTAACATTCTATTTAATCTTCTTGCTGCTGGTTTTTCGTCTTCAATAATTAGTACGTTCATATAATAGTTGTTAGTTATTAGTGTTAAGTTGTTGGTTGTTTGATTTCTCCATTTATCAGAATTAAAGAAAAGTAAACTTTTAGGCTCTGAAACTGTTTTACTTAACAGTTTTGCTACTTTGAAACTTTGCGTCTTTGAAACGTTGTTACTCTACAACTCTTTTTCACTCTTTCATAAATTCTTCTATCTTTTTTTCTTCCCAATCTTTATTAAATAAATTTAAAAATCCAAAAGTTTTTAAGGCATGAAATAGTAAGAAAACTCCCCAAATTAGCCAAATAGGTATGTGTGTAAATCCGTCACCATCAAACTGATTACTAATAATAAAGTTACCAAATATCTTGAAGGAGAAATTCCAAACAAATGCTAAAAACAAATTTACTAAAACGTAAGCAGAAACATGTTTGTAGAATTCTTTAAGTTCTTCTATTCTTTCTTTTGCTTTTATAAACCTCTTATCTGTTGTGTTTTCCATCATTTTAAAATCTTTTATTTCTTTCATCTTCTTTATCCATCATTTCTTTAATTTTCTTTTCCTCCCAATCTTTACCAAATCCTAAGGATTGAAATCCGAAAACGCCTAACCAATGAAAGAACATTCCAATTCCCCAAAAAAGCCAAGTAGAATAAACACCAAAATTAGAAATAGCATCTTTAAAGCTATAATCGTTTTGCATTAACCCAAATATAACAACACCGCTAATAAAAATATTTACTAAAATATAAACTATTAAATGAACGTAGAAACCTTTAATGGCTTTTACTCTTTTTTTAGCTCTAATAAAACTAGCTTCTTTTGTAAAATCTTGTTGCATTTTTATTGATAATTTTTAATTAATTCTTTCATTTTTCTTTCTTCCCATTTTTTTCCTAAACTTAAAAAACCAAATCCAAAAACACCTAACCAGTGTAAAAAAACCGCAATAAACATACCTCCGATTGCAAACCAAAAGAAATGAAAACCAGGTACAAATTGTAGATTAATAAAAATTATAATTGCAGATGAAAATAATGTTATAAATAAATGAATATAGAAACCTTTCATCTCTTTAGCTTGTTTTTTTGCTTTTAAAAAATATTGCTCTTGAATATATTTTCCTTCATTTTGATTCTTTATATCTATAGATTCTTTCATTTTCCTTTCTTCCCAAGTGTTTTTAAAATTATTTTTAGAAAAACCAAACACATTTAACCAATGAATAAAAAGACCTATACACCAAGCAATAATTGCATACCAAAACCAATGAAATTGTGGTACAGTTTTTAAGTTGATAAAAATTATAAAAGGAATAATTAAAAATGTTGAAAATAAATGCGTGTAAAAACCTTTTAGATCTTTAATTCTTTTTTTAACTTTTAAGTTTATTGAATGATTTATATTTTGCATTTTATTAATTATTCTTGTTCATAAATTCTCTGATTTTCCTTTCTTCCCAGTTTTCACCAATTCCTAATAAGTTAAATCCGAAAACTGATAACCAGTGAAAGAAAAGCCCTGTTCCCCAACCTAATGCAGAAAACCAAAACCAATGAAAATGTGGTTCGAACTTTAAATTCATAAAAATAATTACTGGTATTATAACGCAGTAAACTGTTAAATGTGTGTAAAAACCTTTAATAGCTTTTACTCTTTTTTGAGCCTTATAGTAACGCTGTTGTTCTTTAAAATTTATTTCCATCACTATCTTTTATAATTTGTTTCTTCCATATATTTTTTTATCTTTTTCTCTTCCCAATCTTTGTTCATAAACAAACTCAATCCAAAAGTATTTAAAGCCTGAAAAACGATTCCTATTCCCCAAAAAAGCCAGATTTTATAATTATGATAATCTAAAAATGCTTCTTTAAAAGTATCTCCGTCATTTACATCTCCCACAATAAAAATGGCAGTCAAAAAGATGTTTACAATAATATAGGTTGCTAAATGTTTGTAAAATTTACTGATTTTTTCAACTCTTTTTTTTGCTAAAATATATTTTTGTTCTTGTGTAAGATTTCTTTCCATTATCTAGCTCTTTTATTTTGATTCTCTTCTTCCATCATTTCTCTAATCTTTCTGTCTTCCCAGTTTTTTCCCAAGAAAATATTATAATTATTTACTTCTAAAAAATGAAATGCTAAACCGATTCCCCACCCAAAAATTGGAAACCAAAACCAGTTAAAACCTGGTGAAAATCTTAAATTAATAAAGATTAAAAATGGTATTACTATACAGTAAGAAGCTAAATTTTGATAAAATTCTTTCAATTTTTCTACTCTTTCTACTGCTTTTACATATTTGCTATTTTCTAAATCGTCTGTGTACATAATATTATTCATTTTATATAAGAGAGGTAAACTCACCTTAAATGTTTTGTTATTGTTTTCTATTTTCACTACTTTTTCAGTGATTAATCCATATCTATCAGCAATATTTTGCAAACCAACTTTGGTGCTTTTCCCTATTGCTTCTTTAGGATTGATATTGTTTTCTATAATTAAATAATTGTCTTCTTCATAAATAGTAATGGTTAATGGTTTAGAAGTAGAAACTACATTGTGCTTTACCGCATTTTCTAATAAAAGTTGAAGAGATAACGGTACTATTTTTAATTCGTTAGTACTAATAGTATCCGGAATATTAAATTGAACGGCTTCTTCAAAACGCATTCCTAACAATTCCATATACGTTTTCGCAAACTTTAATTCTTCTTCAATAGGCACTAAATCTTTATTTCTTTGTTCTAAAACATATCTATAAACTTTAGATAATTTTGTAGTAAATCTTTCTGCTTGATTAGGGTTTTCACCAATTAAACTCGTTAATACATTTAAACTATTGAATAAAAAATGAGGATCTAATTGATTTTTTAAAGATTCAAACTTTGCTGTTTCTGTTTTTGCAACAATTTCTTGTTTTGTAGTCTCTTGGGTCATTGCAGATTTCCAATTCTCCATAAAACCTTTTGCGTGATAAACCGCTGCTACTCCCAAAGAAAATATAATTGCAAATGCGTGTACCCAAACTAAAGTTCCACTAAAAAAGTTTTCAAATTTGTATCCGAAAATTAAAATATACTGTACATAATGTATTAATAAAACCGCAATTACGGTATACAGAACTGTTCCTATAATTCCTGCCCAAACTCTTTTATTAGTTTCTTTTACCCAATCCCATTTAGAGTTTAAAAAATTATTAATAATTCCGTTCCCTAAACCTAAAACATAAGAATACATTGCAGAGATTAAAAAGACTAAACCAATTCCTTTAATACTAAATTGTTGATTTATAATTGTAAAAAGAACACCAAATATTATTGTTAGTTTTGTACAAATTATAAAGTCTTTTTTTAATTCTTTAAAAGTGTTTGATGTATTCATTATGGGAAAAATTATTTTAAAATAAATTTACTAAAATTTAATTTCTAAAGATACTTCTTTATCCTTCACTACAAATTTAGCATTTTCAAAAGTAGGTGGCGCAAAAGCCATAACGTTATTTGATGCTCCAAAATCTTCTAATGGCATTCTGTTTGGTGAAAAATCCATTTTATCATTGTTATTTTTATCATGATAACAGATAACTGCATATTCTCCTGAAGGAATGTTTTCAAAAACGATAGTACTTTTCCATTTACAATTTTACCATTTGTACCAACTACGGGTACTCTCATAAAATTATCTTTGGTATATAATGCATATCCTATTTTCCCGGTATCTGAAGTTGCATTTACAACAGTTACAGTAATTTTATTGTTTTGTGCTGTTATACTATTTGTAATTGATAACATTGCTACGACTATAATTGATAATAAAAATTTCATAATATTTTGTTTTAGTGGTTATTGATGTTACAAAGATGCAATACAACCATAGTTTTTTAAATTAAAGAACACCGAACTGTATTTTTTTTAGGATGAATTGTAAAAAACAAGCATAAAAAGTGGTTTTTCCTTTAATAATATATAGTATTTGGTGTCTCAAGAAATACAATCTACAATATCAATAGACTTATAAAAGTGTTTACTACTAATTTCATGAATAATAAATTGATTTATTACTAAATTGATAAAAGTTTCAAAAAAACGTTCAATTTTCATTATCAATTGAAAAAATATTTTACATTTACACCATGTTTACTACAAAAAATAAAACAAATACTATGGTTGTCAGATTGCGCTTTCGCAATGTAATTCGCTAATTCTAAATTTAGCAATAAACTGAAACCGTAATTTTTATTTTTTATCATGTACAATCACAATTCAACAAACTTTAAAAGCCAACAAAACAATATTATTTCTTTAAATAATAAGAATTCTGTACGCCGCTTTTTCTCACCTCGCCCTTTGGGTGTATAACTATTATGGAATTAGGTGAGTCCAATTCTGCATTTCAAAGCAAAAAATTAAATACATTCAACTTTAAAATATCAATACAATGGAAATTGTAATTGCTAACAAATCACATACTGTTTACGCAGATATTATTTGTAAAACAATAGAAGAAGCTTCTAAAGTAAGAGGAACTGGTATTGCAAAACGTAAACCAGAATACGTTGCCACTAAAATGGAAAACGGAAATGCTGTAATTGCTTTAGATGGTCATAAATTTGCAGGGTTCTGTTACATAGAACAATGGGGACATGGAAAGTTTGTTGCCAATTCAGGTTTAATTGTACATCCTGATTATAGAAATTTAGGATTAGCAAAAAAAATAAAACTTGTAATTTTCAATCATTCAAGAACCAAGTTTCCTGATGCTAAAGTATTTAGTATTACAACTGGTTTAGCAGTTATGAAGTTAAATAGCGATTTAGGTTACAAACCTGTTACTTTTTCTGAATTGACAGATGATCAATCTTTTTGGAAAGGTTGCCAAACGTGTAAAAATTACGATGTTTTAACCAGAACATCACAACAAATGTGTTTGTGTACAGGAATGTTGTTCGATCCAAAAAATCAAAATAAAGAAGAACCAAAAGAAATTAAAGAGAGTAGATTTCAAAAATTAAAACAAAAGTTTTTAAAAAAAGAAAACAATGTCAAAAAATAAAGGAAAATTAGTAATTGCCTACAGTGGTGGTTTAGATACTTCTTATTGTGCAGTAAGTTTATCAAAAGAATATGATGTGCATGCTGTAAGTGTAAACACAGGTGGTTTTACTACTGAAGAAATTAAACAGATAGAAAGTAATGCTTATAAAATGGGTGTTACAACGTATAAAAATATTGATGCAGTTGCCACATTTTACAATAAAGTAGTAAAGTATTTAATTTTTGGTAATGTATTAAAAAACAGTACGTATCCTCTTTCTGTAAGTGCAGAAAGAATTATCCAAGCCATAGAAATTATTGAATATGCTAAAAGTATTGATGCAGAGTATATTGCGCATGGCAGTACTGGTGCAGGAAATGATCAAGTTCGTTTCGATATGATTTTTCAAACGTTGGCTCCTGGAATTAAAATCATAACACCAATTAGAGATCAAAAACTAACAAGAGAACAAGAAATAGAATATTTAAAATCTGAAGGAGTAAATATGCCTTGGGAAAAATCTAAATATTCTGTAAACAAAGGGCTTTGGGGAACAAGTGTTGGTGGTGTAGAAACTTTAAAATCTGAACTTCCTTTACCAAGTGAAGCATTTCCATCTCAATTGGAAAAAGAAGGTGAAGAAAAAGTAACAATGACTTTTAAAAATGGTGAATTTGTTGCCTTAAACGGACAAGAAAACAAACCAGAAGTAAATATTGAAAACTTAAACAATATTGCATCTAAATATGCAATTGGTAGAGATATTCATGTTGGAGATACTATTGTTGGTACAAAAGGGCGCGTTGGTTTTGAAGCTGCTGCTGCTTTAATTACGGTAAAAGCACATCATTTGTTGGAAAAACACACCTTAACAAAATGGCAACTACAACACAAAGAATATTTATCTAGTTTCTACGGAATGCATTTGCATGAAGGTCAATATTTAGATCCTGTAATGAGAGATACTGAAGCTTTTTTACAAAGTACTCAAAAAATGGTTTCTGGTAATGTTGTAGTTTCTTTAAAACCTTATCATTTTTCTTTAGACGGAATTATTTCTGATCATGATTTAATGTCTAGTGCATTTAGTACCTATGGCGAAGAAAATAAAGCTTGGACAGCAGATGACGCAAAAGGATTTATTAAGATTTTAGGAAATCAGAATAAAATATATAGACAAGTAAACTCATAATTATGTTAGAAGTAGGAATTATTGGTGGCGCAGGTTATACAGCTGGTGAATTAATAAGATTATTATTAAATCACCCAGAAACGAATATCAATTTTGTGTACAGTACTTCTAATGCTGGTAACAAATTGTATAAAGTGCATCAAGATTTAATTGGCTCTACAGAAATTAGTTTCTCTAGCGATATTAATGCTGATGTTGATGTATTATTCTTGTGTTTAGGGCATGGAAACTCGACTGCTTTTTTACAGAAAAATAGCTTTTCAGGCAACACAAAAATCATTGATTTAAGTAATGATTTTAGATTACTTGCTGATAAAAATTTCGAAGGAAAAGATTTTGTATATGGTTTACCAGAATTAGATAAAGAAATTATTAAAACGGCTAAATACATTGCAAATCCTGGTTGTTTTGCAACTGCTTTGCAATTGGCAATTCTACCTTTGGCAGCAAATGGATTGTTACAAAATGACATTCATGTAAACGCTGTTACTGGTGCTACTGGTGCAGGTACTTCATTATCTGCAACAACGCATTTTACGTATCGAGATAATAATTTTTCTCATTATAAAGCTTTTAATCATCAACATTTAGGTGAAATTAATCAAACTGTAAATCAATTACAAAGTGATTTCAATTCTGAAATCAATTTTGTACCAAATAGAGGCGATTTTTCTAGAGGAATTTTTGCAACTACGTACACAAAGTTTAATGGTTGTATAGAAGAAGCAAAAGAAATGTATAAAGAGTATTATAAAGATGCTGCTTTTACATTTGTTTCTGATGAAAGCATTTTTATGAAGCAAGTTGTAAACACAAATAAATGTTTGGTACAATTAGAAAAACACGGTAATAAATTATTAATAACAAGTACAATAGACAACCTTTTAAAAGGAGCTTCTGGGACAGCAATACAGAATATGAATTTAACGTATGGTTTTGAAGAAACTTTAGGTTTAAAATTAAAAGCTAATTATTTTTAAAAAATAATATTATGAAAATAGCAATTATAGGAACAGGAAATTTAGGAAAATCTATTGCAAAAGGTTTAATCACCAATAATGCAATTACTTCTTTGTATTTAACTAAAAGAAATTTAGATGGAATATCTGAATTTGAAGGATACAAAAACGTGTTCTTAACAACTG
Source organism: Polaribacter sp. (assembly GCF_036480315.1). Lineage (GTDB taxonomy): Bacteria > Bacteroidota > Bacteroidia > Flavobacteriales > Flavobacteriaceae > Polaribacter. The sequence continues at coordinate 86,924 of NZ_JAZGGG010000021.1, read as the reverse complement.
ATAATAAAGAAGCTGTTCAGAATTCTGACATTTTAATATTTGCAGTTCAACCTGCATATTTTGAAGGAATTTTAGAAAATACAAAGCATCTTTTAACTGAAAAACATATAATAATTTCTACAATTACAGGATTTTTAATTCCAAAAATTGAAGCAATAATTGGTACAGACAAATTTATTATTAGAGCAATGCCAAATACCGCAATTGCTGTTGGTAAATCTATGACTTGTTTATGCTCAAACGAACAAGGTAAAAAACGTATTCAACTTGCAGAAGCAATTTTTAATAGATTAGGTCATTCTTTATCTATTCCTGAATCTCAAATGCAAGCTGCAACTGTGGTTTGTGCAAGCGGGATTGCTTTTTGGATGCGATTGATTCGTGCAACAACTCAAGCTGCTATTCAATTAGGTTTTGATGCAAGAGAAGCACAAGAACTAGCAATGTTTACGAGTGAAGGTGCTGCGAATTTGTTAATTACTAATGGCAATCATCCAGAAGAAGAAATAGACAGAGTTACCACTCCACAAGGTTGTACAATTACTGGTCTAAATGAAATGGAACACAAAGGTTTGAGTTCTTCTTTGATACAAGGAATGGTTGCTTCTTTCAATAAAATCAATAATATTAAAAAAGAACAAATATGAGTTTATTTAATGTGTATCCTTTATTTGACATAACTCCTGTAAAAGCAGAAGGTATGTATGTTTTTGATGAAAATGAAACCAAATATTTAGATTTATATGGTGGTCATGCAGTAATTTCAATTGGACATTCGCATCTAAAATATGTAAAAAATATTAGCGAACAAGTTGCCAAAATAGGGTTTTATAGCAATTCTATTCAGAATCCATTACAAGAAAAACTAGCTAACAAACTAGAAAAAGTATCTGGTTGTAAAGACTATGAATTATTTTTATGTAATTCTGGTGCAGAAGCAAATGAAAATGCTTTAAAATTATCTTCTTTTCATACAAATAAAAAGAAAGTTGTTGCTTTTAAAAATGGGTTTCATGGTAGAACTTCTGCTGCTGTTGCTGTAACTGACAATCTCAAAATAATTGCACCAATAAATGCTCAACAAGAAGTAGAAATTTTAGAATTAGGAGATTTAGTTGGTTTGGAAAAATCATTAATTAAAAATGATGTTTGTGCAGTTATTGTTGAATTTATTCAAGGTGTTGGTGGTTTAGACGAAAGTACAACTGAATTCTATGAAGGTGCTGACAAGCTGTGTAAAAAATACAATACGTGTTTTATTGCTGATGAAGTTCAGTCTGGATTTGGTAGAACTGGCGGTTTTTTCGCTTTTCAAAAATATAAAGTAACTCCAGATATTATTTCTATGGCAAAAGGAATGGGAAATGGCTTTCCTATTGGTGGAATTTTAATTCATCCTTCAATTAATGCTTCTTTTGGTTTATTAGGAACCACTTTTGGCGGAAATCATTTGGCATGTGTAGCTTCTTTAACAGTTTTAAATGTGATTGAAGAGGAAAGATTAATGCAAAATGCTTTAGAAGTATCAACATATTTCTTGCAAAAAACATTAACTGTTCCTAATTTAAAGACTGTTAAAGGAAGGGGATTAATGTTAGGTTTAGAATTTAGTTTTCCAATTGCTGAACTTCGAAAAAAATTAATTTTTAAGCATAAAATATTTACAGGGAATGCAAAGAACCCGAATTTATTAAGAATTCTTCCTCCATTAACTGTTAAAAAAGAACATATCGATTTATTTTTTGATGCTTTAAAAAGTGAATTATCATGAAAAAATTCACATCTATAAATGACATTAACAATATCAATTCTTGGATTAAAGAAGCAAAAGAGATAAAAGCAAATCCTTTAAAAAATATTGAATTAGGAAAAAATAAAACTTTAGGATTGTTATTTTTCAATTCGAGTTTACGTACACGTTTAAGCACACAAAAAGCAGCTTTAAATTTAGGAATGAATCCTATAGTAATGAATGTTTCTGGTGATGCTTGGGGAATTGAATTTGGTGATGGAACTGTTATGAATGGAAACACTGCAGAGCATATTAAAGAGGCTGCAGCTGTAGTTTCTCAATATTGTGATGTAATTGCTGTAAGAGCATTTCCTAGTTTAACAGACAAAGAAAAAGATGAATCTGAACAAGTTTTGAATTCATTTGTAGAATTTGCTTCTGTACCAGTTATTAGTATGGAAAGTGCAACTGGGCATCCTTTACAAGGTTTAACTGATGCTATTACTATTTCAGAAAACACAACCAAAAAGAAACCAAAAGTAGTATTAAGTTGGGCGCCACATATTAAAGCTTTACCGCATGCGGTTGCAAATAGTTTTACGCAAGCAATGCAAAAAATGGATGTAGAGTTTGTAATTGCAAACCCAGAAGGGTATAATTTGAGTAAAGAAATTACCAAAGACACTAAAATTTATCACGATCAGTCAGCAGCTTTTAAAGATGCTGATTTTGTGTATACTAAAAACTGGAGTTCTTATGAAGATTATGGGAAAATATTAAATACTGATACTAATTGGATGATTACAAAAGATAAACTAGCAAGTGCAAAGTTTATGCACTGTTTACCAGTTAGAAGAAATGTTGTTGTTGAAGATGCTGTTTTAGATTCTGATGCTTCTTTAGTTATAGAACAAGCAAATAACAGAACTTTTGCAGCACAATTGGTCTTGAAAAAAATATTAGAAAATGTTTAAAGAAAAATTATCAATCATAAAAATTGGGGGAAATATCATTGAAGATGAAACTTCATTAAATGCTTTTCTACAATTATTCTCTAATTTAGAAGGAAAGAAAATTCTTGTTCATGGAGGTGGTAAACGTGCTACTCTCATTGCATTAAAATTAGGTATTGAATCAAAAATGATAAACGGTAGACGTATTACAGATGCTGAAACATTAGAAGTAATTACAATGGTTTATGGTGGTTTAGTAAACAAAAATGTAGTCGCTAAATTACAAGCTTTAAATATTGATGCAATTGGTTTAACGGGTGCAGATATCAACAGTATAAAATCAGAAAAAAGACCTGTAAAAGAAGTCGACTTTGGTTTTGTTGGTGATGTGAAAAAAGTAGCTTCCAATTCTATAGATAAACTTATAAAAGCAACTTTTACACCTGTTTTTTGTGCAATTACTCACGATGGAAACGGACAATTATTAAACACAAATGCAGATACTATTGCAAGTACAATTGCTGTAGGAATGAGCGAAGTCTATGAAACATCAATCTATTATTGTTTTGAATTAAATGGTGTTTTAAAAGATTTTAACGATAAAAAATCAGTAATTAAAAACATCGATTCCAAAACCTATAAAGAGTTATTAAAAACTAGCATTATTACTGATGGAATGATTCCTAAAATAGACAATTGCTTTGATGCATTAAACAATGGTGTCTCTAAAGTACATATTGGAAATACTTCTATGTTGACAAAAGAAAACGACAATTTTACAACAATAACATTATAAAAATGAATATTGAAAAATTAACAGAAAACGCAATTTCTCTTTTAAAAAATCTGATTGAAACGCAATCATTTTCTACAGAAGAAGAAAATACTGCAAAACTGATTGAAGCTTGGTTTATTGAAAACAAAATTCCGTTTAAAAGAACAAAAAACAACATTTGGGCAACCAACAAACATTTTGATAAAAGCAAACCAACTATGTTGCTGAATTCTCATCACGATACTGTGTATCCAAATTCTGCGTATACAAACGATCCATTAAAAGCGATTGTTGAAAACGGTAAATTATATGGTTTAGGATCTAATGATGCTGGTGGATGTTTGGTTTCTTTAATCGCAACTTTCACTAACTTTTACGCACAAGAAAATTTAAAATACAATTTAGTCATTGTAGCTTCTGCAGAAGAAGAAAATTCTGGTCCTGATGGATTAAATTCTATGTTATCAATAATCCCACATATTGATGTGGCAATTGTTGGCGAACCAACTTTAATGAATTTAGCCGTTGCTGAAAAAGGTTTGGTAGTTTTTGATGCTGTGGTTGAAGGAACTCCAAGTCATGCTGCACATCCAAATAATAACAATTCAATTTACAATACAATAGAAGTTTTACAATGGTTTAAAGATTTCAAATTCGAAAAACCCTCTGTTGCTTTAGGTGATGTAAAAATGACAGTTACACAAATTGCTGCTGGTTCTCAACATAATGTTGTGCCTGCGCATGTAGGTTTTGTGGTTGATGTTCGTGTAAACGACGCCTATTCTAATCAAGAAATTGCGGACATTTTACAAGAAAATTCACCTTGTACAAAAATTACTCCAAGAGGTTTAAAGTTAAACTCCTCTTCTATTTCAACAGAACACGATTTAGTAAAAGCAGGAATTGCAATGGGAAGAGAAACCTATGGATCTCCAACTTTGTCAGATCAAGCTGTATTAAGTTGTCCATCTTTAAAATTAGGCCCTGGAGATAGTACACGTTCTCATTCTGCTGATGAATTTATTTATCTTGCAGAAATTGAAGAAGGAATTGAATTATACGTTGAATTGTTGAATCGTGTAATCGTTTAAAAGATAACACGCAAAAAAAGGACACAAAATCATTCAACAATTACACGATTAAACAAATACACAATTAAACAATTTTCATATGAAACTTTGGGATAAAGGATTTTCAATAGACAAACAAATAGAAAAATTTACAATTGGTAATGATAGAGAAATTGATATACATATTGCAAAATATGATGTTCAAGCTTCTTTAGCACACGCAATAATGCTAAAATCTATTGGTATTATTACTGCTGATGAATTAAAGGATTTAAAAAGAGGTCTTAAAGAATTAGCTTCAGATATCGAAAATGGAACTTTTGTTATAGAGGAATCTTTTGAAGATGTACATTCTAAAATTGAGTGGGAACTAACCAATAAATTAGGTGAAGTTGGTAAGAAAATACACACAGCTCGTTCTAGAAATGATCAAGTTTTAGTTGCTCTACAATTGTATTATAAAGACAACCTAAGGTTGATTAATTCAAAAGTTAAAACTCTTTTTGATACGTTATTAAATCTTGCTGAAACGCATAAAGAAAGCCTTTTACCTGGTTATACGCATTTACAAGTAGCAATGCCATCTTCTTTCGGATTATGGTTTTCTGCCTATGCAGAATTGTTAATCGATGATGTTTATATGCTAAATGCAGTTGCTAAAGTAGTTGACCAAAACCCTTTAGGTTCAGCTGCTGGTTATGGTTCTTCTTTTCCTATTGATAGAGAATTAACCACCAAAGAATTAGAATTTGCAACACTAAAATACAATGTGGTTGCTGCACAATTAAGTAGAGGAAAAAGTGAACGTTCAATTGCTTCTGCTTTAGGTGGCTTGTGTAACACTATGTCTCGTTTTGCAATGGATGTTTGCTTGTATATGAGTCAGAATTTTAATTTTATTTCTTTTCCTGATGAATTAACAACAGGAAGTAGCATTATGCCACACAAAAAAAACCCTGATGTTTTTGAATTGATTCGTGGAAAATGTAATAAAATTCAGGCATTACACACAGAAATGGTGATGATTACCAATAATTTACCAACAGGTTATCACAGAGATTTTCAATTATTGAAAGAAAATATTATTGCAGCTTTTGAAGATATAAAAGATATTTTAGACATTTTTAATTATTCAATTCAGCAAGTAATTGTAAAAGACATCGATTTGAATGATGAAAAATATCAATATTTATTTACGGTTGATAGCATCAATAATTTAGTGGTTGAAGGAATGTCTTTTAGAGAAGCATACCAAAAAATTGGAGGTCAAGTGCAAGCAGGAACTTACAAACCAGATTTAGGAAAACAACATTCTCATGTGGGTAGTATTCATAATTTATCTTTAGATAAAATTCGTGTGAAATATCCTCAAAATTAGAGAAATTCGCTAACGTGTTAGTGTATGATTTCGTTGCGTGTTTAAGCACTAAAGTTAGCAAATAAATCACAGATAGAAAGTCCGCGAGGACTTTCGTAAGTAAGCTATAACTAGCAATGAATTATACACGGTGTTGGCAACTGGCTTTATCCGATTACAATTGTTTCTCCATCATTCGGAATTCTTATTTTTTCCATTAGCCCTTGTCTTTCAAGTTCATTTGCTAATTGCGTTCTTGTAGTCGGACAATGATTAACAGCTTCCAAATGATTTGCTATAACAGTTCCTGTTGCGTTTTTGGTAAATTTTATAATATCGTCCATTGTCATTAATAATGGCTTAAAAATATCTAACTGTGCAGTTCCGCAAGCAACAACATTAACCTCTGGTTTGTATTGTTTTAAAACTTTATCTACATCATCTGTGTAAATAGTGTCAGCGCTTAAATAAATGGTTTTTTCATTTGGAATTTGTATATAGAATCCCATTACATTTCCCATTGGTTTAGCTACAAAACCGTAACCGTGTTTTGCTGGAATTCCTTTAATATTTCCATCTAAAAATTTGGATTCTTCCCAATAATTTACTGTGTTAACAACATTTAAACCTCGTTTTTTAAGTGTTTTTTCGTCTTTAGTACTACAAGTAATTGGTGTGTTATTTGATTTTAAAAATTTCTCTGCTTCTTTGTCTAAATGGTCAGGATGTAAATGAGTAATAAGACAATGTGTTGTTTTAGTTACTATATCCATAGCATTAGCAGGTAAATCAAGAATTGGATTTCTTTTTGGTTTAAATCTAAAAAGAGTAAAAGGTGGTCCAGCAGTTCCTTTCTTACCTAACATTGGGTCAACTAAAATAAATTCGTCTTTAGTTTCTATTACCATTGTGGCATTTCGTAAGTGGTGTATTTTCATAATTTTGCTTTAAGAAACAAAATTAAAATACCATAGCTTACTTTTCATTGATTTAAATCAAGAAATGCGTTTACGGATTCTACTTAAAGTTTCTGGTGTAATATTTAGATAAGATGCAATGTGATACTGTGGAATTTTTTCGAGCCAATTTTGTCTGTAAATGAAAAGTTCATTATAAAGTTCTTCTGCACTCTTTGTTATTCTGTTATACTCAAAAAGTTCTTTATTTTTTAACAATCGTTGAAAAGATAAATCTATGAAAGATTTTCCACAATCATATTCATTTAGCAGTTCTCTAAAGTCACTTTTTTCGATTACAAGAAGTTCGCTTTCACTAAACGTTTCTTGATATTTTTTAGTTTTAGAATTACTATTGAAAGAAGATAAGTCTGTAATAAATTGAGGTTCAGTATAGAAATTGATATTTGTCTCTTTGTCAGAACTCGCATAATATTCTCTTACAACACCTTTATTTAAAAAACGTAATTTTTTTTCTTCGGTTCCCGAATTTAGAATTTGTGTTCCTTTTTTTACCTTTTCTAATTTGAATAGCGAAAGCAGCTTCCGCAAGCCATCTTTATTTAGCGGATATTCGGTTTCAAAAAATGATGATATTTCTTTTAGTTCGATGTTCATTTAGCTTGTTGCCAACGTTAACACGTTTATGCAACGTTTTATAAACGTAGTTAGCGAAGTTCGGCTTTTTAAACTACAAAGTCAAGGGGAAAAACACCTTTTCTATAGTATTTTCTAAAACAAGTACACTTTAAAATTCAATAGTATTAGGTAATTTGCAAAATCAAAATTTCCATTAAAAAAAAATCTAACATCCTAATGAAATCAGCAAATATTCTACAACAACCTTATACTTTACCTTGTAGTGTTATGTTTCCTAATAGAATCGTAAAATCTGCGATGAGCGAAAACAATGCAGATAAAGAAGGTAAACCTTCTGAACGTATTATAAAACTTGGGGAGAAGATGGTATTGCTATTTTAATTTCTGGTAATATAATGATGGATAGTAAAGCATTAAATGAGCCTAAAAATGTGGTTGTAGAGGATGAAAAACACTTGGTAGAACTAAAAAAATGGGCAACTGTTGCACAAAAACATGGTAGTCATCTTTGGATGCAAATTAATCATCCAGGAAGGCAATCTCCTAAATTTAATAAAGATGTAGTGAGTGCTTCTGATGTTTAATTACCAATGAAATCGATGCTTCCTAAACCAAGACCAATGACAGAAAATGAAATTTGGAAAGCCATAGATGGTTTTGGAGATTGTGCTTTAGTTGCTAAAAAAGCAGGTTGGAAAGGTGTACAAATACATGGATCTCATGGATATTTGGTAAGTCAGTTTTTGTCTACACTCACCAATTTACGAATAGATAAATGGGAGGTTCTTTAGAAAATAAAGCACGTTTTGCTTTAGAAATCTATAGAAATATGAGAAAGAAAGTTGGTGCAGAGTATCCTATTGGAATTAAAATTAACTCTGCAGATTTTCAAAGAAGTGCATTTACAGAAGAAGAATCTTTAGAAGTTATAGATATACTTTCTGCTGAAGGAATGGATATGATAGAAGTTTCTGGTGGTACTTATGAAAAAGCGGCTATGATAGGTGCAGGCAAAAAGGTAAAAGAAAGCACCAAAAAAAGAGAAGCATATTTTGCCGATTTTATTGTAAAAGCAAGAACAAAAGCACCATTACCATCAGCATTTAATTTAAAACTACTTGTAGACTTTCCTCCCATTACAACATCATTTACAACTATCCAATTTTGGATATTCGCTTTTTTATTAAAATCAAATATTGTTTTTGAAAGTATCATAGAAAATAAAATTATGGATATAGATAAGTACTTCATATTATTCTTCTTTAAATTATTTATAATTTAATGGTGAATTACTTTTTAATACTGAAATCAAATTTAAAATTAACTAAACTATTTTTTAAATTTTTCAATCAACAAAATATTACCAAAAATCATTGTAAAAGCATACCCAATATCTTCAATTGGTATTGTTAATATGCGAATTCCAAGGTTTTCTGCATTGTTATACCAAACTACAGGTTCTTCAATTCCTGTTCCTGTAAGAATTCCGTTAACAATAATGAACGGAACCAGAATAATTAAAAAAGCAATATAAAATCTTTGCAAATGTTTTATTCCGAAGAAAAAACTCATCAACAAAACAAAAACAAGAAAACTATAATTTACAAACGTATAAGCCTTGTCTGTATTTAAAATAATTACGGGCAATAAAATAGCAATAAAAAAAAGGGTAATAAACTTTGTAATCTTTTTTGATAAAAGCAAATTCGGTTTAAAATATGCTAAAGAATAATGAATAAATAAACTTGCATACGGAATACAAAAAAAGAACATCCATTCTTCAATTGGCATTCCTAAAAGTAAAATATTCAAGTGATAATCTGGGTTAAACCCCCAAACTCCATTTACTGTAAAGATCGCATCCCAAATTAAAAAAACGGTGGCAACTATTGTTAATGATAGAAAAACTGCTTTCCAATGTTGAATGAATCGCATTTTTTTCTCGAAAGAATATAAAAATGGAACACAAATAGAACCTAGATTTAAAAGCAGATATAGAAACACTAGACATTCGGTTTTTGAAAGTATTTAAAAGGTACAAACAACATTCCATAACACTCTCCTTCTTCTTTTCCTAGATGTTTATGATGAATTTTATGAGCTTTTCTTAAACCTTTTAAATACCAATTATTTGTGTTTTTAAACCATTTAAAACGCTGATGAATTAACACGTCATGAACTAAAAAATAAGCGATTCCATAAAATAAGATACCTAAACCAATAAAAAATAAAAAAGTATAGTGCGTATAAGTACCAAAGTAAAATAGTAAAATACTTGGTGTAGCAAAAACGACAAAAAAGGCATCATTTTTTTCAAAAATCCCTTGATATTTTGGCTGATGATGGTCTTCATGTAAATACCAACCAAAACCATGCATTACAAATTTATGTGTGCACCAAGTAACACATTCCATAAATAAAAAAACACAAAGAGTAATTAAGGCAAACATCTTAAATTATATTTAGTTTATATTTTACGTAACTTCTAGCTAATAAATTAATTTTCATTGAGTTTGAAATCCGAATTCTAGTGTCCATAATTTTTTCTGATGGAACTTTCTTCAGTTTTTTTAACAACCTTCTGTAATACCTAAAAGCTATATACACCCCAAACTTTGCTTCAACTGGTAATTTAAGAATTCCGTTTTTGAATGCAAAATTAAAATCAGACTCAATTTCATCAATAATAAGTTGTTTTGAAACTTGATCTAATTTCCCTAAATCGATATTAGGAAAATAAGTACGATTTAAAACTTCATAATCGTCTTTTAAATCACGTAAAAAATTCACTTTCTGAAAAGCAGATCCTAAACGCATTGCAGCATGTTTTAACTCATCAAACCTTTTATCGTCTCCATCAACAAAAACTTTTAAACACATTAAACCTACAACGTCTGCAGAACCATAGATATAGACATCATATTCTTCTTTTGTATGATATTCTGTTTTGTACAAATCTGCTTTCATACTTTTTAAGAAAACTTGCACCATTTCATCAGGAATATTATATTTATTTACCGTTTGTTGAAAAGAGTTTAAAATAGGATTCAAACTAATTCCTTGCTTTTTTGCAAGGTAATAATCCCTTTCAAAATGCTCCATTAAAACCTCTTTATCAAAGTTGTGAAATGTATCTACAATTTCATCAGCAAAACGCACAAAACCGTAAATATTATAAATATCTGCTCTAATCTTTGGCGATAACATTTTAACTGCCAAAGAAAACGAAGTGCTGTATTTTTTAGTGACCAACTTGCTACAATCATTAGAAACACTGTCAAATAATTCTTTCATTTAGTTTTGGTTTTTCATGATTAATTCTGATGCAATTTTTCCTGATATTAATGCTGGTGGAACTCCAGGTCCAGGAACTGTTAATTGCCCTGTAAAATATAAATTATCTACTTTACTGCTCTTAATTTTTGGTCTTAAAAAAGCAGTTTGTAACAATGTATTAGCCATTCCATAAGCGTTTCCTTTATAAGAATTGTATTCACTTTTAAAATCATTTACGCAAAATGATTTCTTAAACAATACATGTTCTTTTACTTCTTGATTTGTTAATTTCTCAAACCTATCCATAATTTTATGAAAATATTGTTCTCGTAATTCTTCTGTATCTTCAATTCCTGGAGCTAAAGGAATTAAAAAGAAGCCAGCTTCTTTTCCTTCTGGAGCAGAAGTATTATCTGTAATTGAAGTGAAATTTGCATAAAACAAAGGATCTGTTGGCCATTGTGGATTGTCATAAATTTCTTTTGCATGAACATCAAAATCTGTATCAAAAAACAACGTGTGATGACTTACATTTTCTATCTTTTTATCAAAACCAACATAAAATAACAAAGACGAAGGTGCAAACGTTTTCTTATCCCAATATTTTTCTGAATATTGTTTTAAATTTCCATCTAATAATGTTTCTGTGTGATGATAATCTGCACCGCTTAAAACTAAATCAGCATCTAGGACTTTACCATTTACAAGTAAACCAATAATATCTTCAGATTTATCTGTTATAATTTTTTCAACATTTGCATTTACTTGAAAATTTACTCCTAAACTTTCCGCTAAAGAAATCATTCCTTCAATAACAGTATACATACCTCCTCTTGGATGCCAAGTTCCTAATCCGAAATCTGCATAATTCATAAAGTTATAAAATGCAGGTGTGTTATTTGGTTTTGCTCCTAAAAACAAAACAGGAAATTCTAAAATTTTTATTAATTTATTACTTTTTATATTCTTTCTAACTTGTTTTCTTATGGTAGAAAAAAATTGAGAAACTCTTGCAATCGTAGTTGTATTAACTAATTCTAAAGGCGAAACTCCTGGTTGATAAACTAAATCTTTTATGGTTGTATCATAATTAGATTTAGCAGAATCTAAAAAAGATTTTAAATGCTTTGCGCTTCCTTTTTCTTCATCTTCAAAAAGGTTGTAAATTTTAGAAAGTTCGCTAGAAATTTTAAGTGAAGAATTCTCTCCAAAATATACTTCATAACCAGGATTTAGCTTATCCAGAATATAATAATCTGAAGGTTTTTTATCAAAATCTGCAAAGAAACGTTCAAAAACATCTGGCATCCAATACCAAGAAGGACCAATATCAAAAGTAAAACCATCTTTTTTATATTGTCTTGCTCTTCCTCCTACAGTATCATTTTTCTCTAAAACAGTAACATTATAGCCAGCTTTTGCCAAATAACAAGAAGCTGATAAAGCAGAAAAACCTGAACCAATAATATGTATTGTTTTAATCATTATTTATTTTGTTTAACAAATGTATGTAAATATTAAACAAAAATAAATGATTTTATTAACTTTACAATACTTTTAACAAATCTGATATAGAGGTATAAAAGCTAATTTGTGGAGAATAATTATCTTTATTAAGTAGTTCAATTTTTTTACCAACAGCAATAAATTCATGATTTGTTTCCACTAAAATTTTATTAATTATATTAAAATAGTCTTCAACTTTATCATCATAAGGCATTATGGTAAGAGAAGTAATGAAACAAATATTTTTATGATTATTAAAAAAACATTCTAAATTACTTAAAGGTAAACTCTGTCCCAAATAGATTGTTTGACAGCCTCTTAAAACTAATTCATAGTTCAAATACAATAAACCCAATTCATGAATTTCATTTTCTGGTAAAAACAAAACATACGTTTTTTTAGTATTTGAAACATTATATTGAAGTTTCTCTGTATTTACTTGAATTTTTTGAGCTATTAAATTTGATATAAAATGCTCATGAGCAGGTAGTAAAGCATCTGTTTGCCATAACAAACCAATATGATTTAAAAAAGGGATAAATACATCTTTAAAGACTTCTCTAAACGTTTTTTTTTGCAGTAAATTATTATAAGTATTATTAAACAGAGTTTTATCGAACTGATGCATTGCAAGTTTTAAAGAATTTATAGCTTCATCATTAACCGCAACATCAAAAGCTAATTCTCTAGATTGAAATATAATTTCTTCATTAGACATTGCCGCAATTTTAGAAATCTTAAAATTATTTTTGTTTAATAAAACAATATTTAAAAGCTTCTGTAAATTTTCATTTGAATAATACCTAATGTTTGTATCGGTTCTTTGAGGTGACAATAAGTTATATCTCTTTTCCCATATTCTAATGGTGTGTGCTTTAATTCCAGAGATATTCTCCAAGTCCTTTATGGTAAAATCTTGCTTAATATTGTTCAATCTAATAAGTTTATGATTCAACAAATCTAATTAAATTAAATTAAGTTCAATAAATCTGTAACATTTTATACATTTATACTACTTATAGATAACTAACTAATTTACACAAGTGCAGAAAGATTTAGAGAAAAAATTTTTATTGGACTTTGAAACAAACCAAAATATAGCACATAAAATTTGTAGACTTTACACTACAAATCAAGATGCTCATAATGATTTGTTTCAAGAAATAACCATTCAGGTTTGGAAAAACTACTCAAAGTTTAGAGGAGATTCCAAATTTAGTACGTGGATGTATAGAGTTGCTTTAAATACCGCAATTTCATTATATAGAAAATCTACACGAAAAGTGAAAACACAAGATTTTAGTGATGTTGCTTATAAAATTAAATCAACAGATTATGATGATACTGAAGAAGTGCAATTAAAAGCATTATACAAAGCAGTTCATCAATTAAACGACATAGATAAAGCGCTGATTTTTTTATATTTAGAAGAAAAGCCTTATAAAGAAATATCGGAAACATTAGGAATCTCTAGTGTAAACGCAAGAGTGAAAATGAACAGAGCAAAAGAAAAATTAAAAAACATTTTAAACCCATAAATATGGATTTATTAGACAACTATAAAAAAGCGTGGGACAATCAACCCGAAGAAACCAATAAAATTTCTGCAATAGAAATATACAAATTGGCGCAATCTAAATCTTCTTCAATTGTTAAATGGATATTTATTATTGGTATTCTAGAATTTATAATCTTAAATTCTATGTACTTTTTCGTAGATATGGATGATGCCTATGCTGAATACAAAAAAATAGGCCTCGAAAACTTTATTTACTATTCTCAAGTTTTAGCTTACATTATAATACTATATTATTTAGTGATGTTTTATTTGAATTATAAAAAAATATCGACTTCAGATTCTACTCGAGTTTTAATGAAAAAAATAATTAAAACTAGAAAAACGGTAAGAAATTACGTCCTTTTTAATTTAGGATATATGGTCTTATTAATGATTATTGTTATGGTTGCCGAAATAAATTTTAAATTTGAAGATTTAGAAACTAAACAAATATTATTAATTATTCTACTAACACTAGTTGTTACTTTAGTTGTATTAGGTGTTTTATGGTTGTTCTACCAACTACTATATGGAATTTTATTAAAAAAACTGAATAGAAATTATAAAGAAATTGCTAAATTGAACAGGATAAATTAAATTTACCTTCTATGAAAAAAGTTGTATTAATATTCTTGTTAAGTTTTACTATTGGCTCTATTGCACAAAAACAAGATTTTTGGGACAACGTGCAATTTGGTGGTGGTTTTACTGCCAGCTTTGGTTCACAAACAACCATAGGAATTTCACCAAGTGCAATTTATAATTTTGATAATGGTTTTGCTTTTGGTACAGGTTTAACCTATGTTTATAATGAAATAGGAAGCACTACAACTAATATTTATGGTGGTAGTATTATTTCTTTATATCAAATACCAAATATAGGCATTCAACTTTCTGGAGAATTTGAGCAATCTTTTGCAAAACAATCAAATGGCTTTGGTTCTGTTAATACAAATTTTCCTGCTTTATATCTAGGAGCAGCTTATAATAGTGGTCGATTTGCATTCGGGTTTAGATATGATGTTTTATATGACGATACTAAAAGCGTATATGCTTCTCCATTTTCGCCAATTATAAGGTTTTATTTCTAAAAAGTTCTTAATTCTTTTAGTAAAATTTCATGCATTTTATCAGTATAATCTAAATGTGTAACAATTCTAATTCTACCTTCTCCCATTGGTGTTAAAAGAATATTTTTGTCTTTCATTTTATTGATAAAATTGTCTGCTCCTATTTTTTTATCCACATAAAAAATAACAATATTTGTTTCAATAGGTTCAATTTTTGTAACATAAGAAATCGATTTTAAAACTTCACCAATTTCTTGTGCTTTTTGATGATCTTCTCCTAATCTTTCTACATGATTATCTAATGCGTAAATTGCTGCAGCAGCTAAAAAACCAACTTGTCTCATTGCACCTCCAAATAATTTTCTAATTCTTAACGCTTTTGCAATATGCTCTTTAGAACCTAATAAAATTGAACCAATTGGCGCTCCTAAACCTTTAGACAAACAAATTGAAATTGTGTCAAACAATTCTCCATATTGTTTTGGAGTTTCATTTTTAGCAACCAATGCATTAAACAAACGTGCGCCATCTAAATGAAAGGCTAATTTGTTTTCTTTTGAAATTTTTTGAAGTTTTTCTAATTCAGAAAAATCCCAACAAGCTCCACCGCCTTTATTTGTTGTGTTTTCTATACAAACTAAACTTGTAAACGGAACGTGAATATCAGATCTTCCACCAATTGCTGCTTCTAATTGATTTGAAGTAAACATCCCTCTATTTCCATCAATTAATTTACATGTTACTCCAGAATTAAAAGCTGCTCCTCCACCTTCATAATTATAAACGTGTGCGTATTTATCGCAAATTAACTTATCTCCTGGTTGTGTATGTAATTTTATGGCTGCTTGATTTGCCATTGTTCCTGAAGGAAAAAACAATGCATCTTCCATACCAAACATTTTTGCAACTTTTTCTTGCAATTCATTTGTGGTTGAATCCATTTTAAAAACATCATCACCTACTTTAGCATTCATCATTGCTTCCAACATTTTTGGTGTTGGTTTGGTTACTGTATCAGATATTAAATCAATTATCATATAATAAATTTCTTAATTTTTGTTCTTCTTTTGGATGCTTTAAAATTAGCCATTCTTTATGAGAAAATAATGTGTTTTTCCAATGATGCATTCTTCTTTTTCTGTGCCAATACGTTTTAAAAATCCAAAGAAATAGACTTTCACTTGAAAAAGTACTTTTTAATGTTTCATAGTTTTCTCCACAACATCTTTCTTTCAAAAAAACTCTTCTATAGGTTCTTATAAAATACCTTCTTAAAATTAAATTTAGAGGATAATCTAACCAAACAATTAAAGTTCCTTCTTGCCAAACTGTATCTTTTAATAAGGTTTGATAACTACCAGTAACAATCCATTCTAAGTGTTTTTCAATTTCTGAATTTACATCCTTTACAAAAGCAGTATTTTCTTTTTCAATCCAATTTGATAAGAAGTGAATATCATCTAAATCTATTTGTTTAATCAAAAACTCTTTAGCTAATTTCTTACCCAAAGTTGTTTTTCCAGTACATGTTGTTCCAGTAATTATTATTTTCCTATTCATTAAAACTTATCACTTCCAATAGGTGATCCATCAGGAATTTGTGGCGCTTGCGTTTTCTTAAATGCAGTAGGATTTTTAAAGAAATTATCAATCATTTTCACCATTGCTTTGTCATAAATTTTTTGAATTCCTGTTGATTTTTTATTTGATAAAATTGATTTGATTTCTTCTAACTTAAAACCAACAATTGCATTTACTTGTTTGTATTGGTTTTTATTAGCCATTAAATAGAATAACTGTTCTAAAACGGTTGTATTTATTACATTTTGTAATTCTTGATAATAACTATCTTTATGTGTTTTTTTGATAGTTTTCGTTATCAATTCATCAAGTAATTCATCTAAACCAAGCTGTCTTTTACTTAAACTTTTATGATTTATTAATCTTGATGCTCTTTGTGAATTCAATAATAAATTCAACGTCATTTCAGACGCAGTTTCAACAGCCCCAAAAGCATCAAACTCTACCCCCAAATCACTTTTAAAAGATTCTCTACTTCTTCCATAACCAATTGCTCTTGGTGGAAATAAAGCTAATTTTTCTTTAGGTATTGCAATTTCATCCACAGCAATTGTTTTTAAAATTGCTTGTAAAGCAATTCTTTCTGTTGCACCAGAAACTCTTTTTACTATGGTTTGATTGTCACCTTTTACAGCATAAGAATAATCTAAACCACCAATTAGTTTTACAGTTGCTTCTGTTTGAAATCTATGGAAAAAATACAACGGAACAAACACATCTTCTAAAACAGAATAAGGCTGCCCGCTTTTTATATTATCCGAAGAAAAATTTGTTATTGCATTTTTTCTAATTTTTAAAACATTGTATAATTCATCATGAACATTTCCTCCATTATCCCATAAATGTGCAGAAATACTTGCACTTCCTTGAGATCTTGCATCTTGGTCTGATAAATATTTTAATCCGTTTTTAGTCGCATTTTCTAAAATGGAATTCAATTCATTTTCTTCATTTTTATCTGAAGGAAAATCTTGATAAAAATAGGCAACTGTCACTTTATCCCAAGCTCCAATTTTAGTGTCATAAGCATCAGAAAAATCAATTTTACCATTATTCATTGTAAATTTTGGATGTGGATAATCCATCACAGAAGCACGTCCGTTTGTACTTGCAGCAAAATTATGCGCAAACCCTAAAGTATGACCAATTTCATGTGCAGACAATTGTCTAATTCTTGCGATTGCCATTTGTAATGCAAAATTATCTTCAACTGTATTCTTTTTATAAGGCGCTTGTAAAGCTTGTGCAATTAAAAAATCTTGACGAATTCTTAAACTCCCCAAACTTACATGACCTTTTATAATCTCGCCAGTTCTTGGGTCTGAAATACTACCTCCATAACTCCAACCTCTTGTAGATCTGTGAACCCATTGCACCATATTATAACGAATATCTAAAGGGTCTGCGCCATCTGGTAACATTTTCATTTGAAATGCATTTTTATAACCTGCAGCTTCAAATGCTTCATTCCACCAACGACCTCCATCTAATAATGCAGAACGAACCGGTTCTGGTGTTCCTCTATCTAAATAATAAATAATTGGTGCTGTTGCTTCAGAAATTGCTGCATTTGGGTTTTTCTTTTCTAAACGATGTCTGTAAACAAATCGTTTTTCAATAGATTCATTTACTGGAGTCGCATAATCTAAATAAGACATTGCATAACCTCCCGAACGAACATCAAATTTTCTTGGTTTGTAATTATTATCTGGTAATTCTAAAAATGAATGATGTTGATTTACAGTTACTAAACTTGCATCTGGCGTTACACTTCTAATATTGTATCCTTTTGGTGAACCTTTAAAAGTAAGTAAAACATCAAATTCTATATTTTTTGGAAACGCTTTTGTTCGTTCTAAATTAAAAGCAGATTTACTTTTGTCTAAACTATAATTTCCTTGTTTATTCCTTGCCAAACTTCTTGCAACACCATGTGCATCTCTCATAAAAAAGGATGTTGCATCTACTAAAAAGCTTCCATTCTTCTTTTCTTTGATAATAAAACCATGTAAAACCGATTTTGCAAATGCTTCTTTTACAGACTGTTTTTCTTCTTTATTATCTGTAATTGCTCTAAAATTTTGGTTGGGCTGAATTAGCAACAATTTATTACCTGCTTTTTTAAAATGAACAACTACTCCACCACCTAATTGACCTCTATCTAAACCAATATCGTTAGAGCCAATTCCTTCAGAAAGTGAACGTACATAAAGAAAATCTTTATTTAAGTCATCAATTTGTATAAAAATTTTATCAGCATTATCATCATAATAAAACGTAAAATAGCCTTCATATTTTGTAATTCCTTTTTGTAAGTCTTTAGTTGATTTTTCAATAAAAAATTGAGAAAATCCATTGATTGAAAAGCTAACAAAAAGTAAAATTAGTATTGATTTTTTCATGTTTGGTATATTTTCTATAAATCTATAAAATATCTGTTAACTTTTAAAACGAGAAATCTTAAAATTTCATTTATTTTTGTTCAACTTATGATTACACAAGACCAGCTTAAAGATATAACTACTAGAATCGGTAAATTAAAATCTTATTTAGATATTGATAAAAAACTGATTGAAATAGCCAATGAAGAAGAAAAAACTCTAGATCCAAATTTTTGGAATGATCCAAAAGCTGCGGAAATCTTTATGAAAGAATTACGGTTCAAAAAAAAATGGGTAGAAGATTATAACAAAACAATTACCTTAAATGAAGATGTAACTATTTTATATGATTTTTATAAAGAAGGAGAAGTTGAAGAATCAGAAATAATTGAGCAATTTGAAAAAGCAAGTACTTTTTTAGAAGATTTAGAATTCAGAAATATGCTTTCTGAAGAAGGCGATTCACTTTCTGCAACCATACAAATTAATGCTGGTGCTGGTGGAACTGAAAGTTGCGATTGGGTAGAAATGCTTTCAAGAATGTATACTATGTGGGCAGAAAAGCAAGGTTTTAAATTAAAAACACTTAATTACCAAGCTGGTGATGTTGCTGGCATAAAAACAATAACCATAGAAATTGAAGGAGATTATGCCTTTGGTTGGCTAAAAGGAGAGAACGGTGTACACAGATTGGTACGAATTTCACCTTTTGATTCTAATGGAAAACGCCATACAACTTTTGGCTCTGTGTATGTTTTTCCAGTAGTAGATGATTCTATTGAAATAGAAGTAAATCCTGCAGATATAGAAATTGTAACAGCTCGTTCAAGTGGCGCTGGAGGTCAAAATGTAAATAAAGTAGAAACTAAAGTTCAACTTACTCATAAACCAACAGGAATTCAGATTTCTTGCTCAAATTCTCGTTCTCAACATGATAATAGAGCAACTGCATTAAAAATGCTAAAATCTCAATTGTATGAAATAGAACTACAAAAACAACAAGCAACTAGAGATGAAATTGAATCTGGAAAATTAAAAACTGAATGGGGAAGTCAGATTAGAAATTACGTAATGCATCCTTATAAATTAGTAAAAGATGTAAGAACTGCACATGAAACTGGTAATGTAGATAATGTAATGAATGGAGATATAGATCCATTTTTAAAATCTTATTTAATGCTAAATGGGCAGAAGTCAGTTGACAGTTAGCAGTTAGCAGTTGCAGTTGCAGTTGCAGTTGCAGTTTAACAATAAGAATAAGAAGCTATTTCCTGCTTTCCACACTCGCTTTTTTTATTTAGAAAAAAAATAAAAAAGAGCTCAAGCAATTGCTACAATCAGGGCTAAACTTTTTATAAACAAATAGAATAATTAATTAAAACATTTCTTTTCCCACAAGAGTGTTTCTTACCGAAAGGAAGATTAATATGGGCTTTTTTTATGATTAAAATATACCACAATAATAGATGTAGCAAATCTCGCTGCGGAATAGAGATTTTAGAAAATTCAGGAAAAGAATTTGAAATAGTTAAATATTTAGAAGAAGTTCCTACAGAACAAGAATTGAAAGAAATTATTAAACTTTTAAAAATTTCTCCAATACAATTGGTTCGTAAAAATGAAAAAATATGGAAAGAAGAATTTAAAGGCAAAGAATTATCTGATTCAGAGGTTATTAAAGCAATGTTAAACAACCCAAAACTAATTGAAAGACCCATTGTAATTAATGGTAATAAAGCTGTTATTGGTAGACCAACAGAAAATATTTTAACAATTCTATAAACTCAAATCCACAAAAAAACTCGTTCAATTTCTTGAACGAGTTTTTTATTAAAATATATTGTATAAAACTACTACTTTCCTTCAGCAGCTTGTTTTGCTTCTTTCTTTAATTTTAAATTCTCCCAAATAGTACCACCAATCCAATAAGGAACCACAAATGTTAATAAGAAAATTAACAACCAGAAACCAGTTGTAAAAACAAACATGAATAAAACCAATCCTGAAAATTCTGAAAAATCTAACATTTATCTCTTTTTGTAAATTATTATTGCAAAAATAGCATATATTTTTAAAAATCACTATCAAAATTTATTTTTTTTCAAGACTATTTAATAGATTGTATATAATGTTTTCGCTTACTTTTCGTAAATTTGTAATATCTAAATTCAACACAAAATGTCAAAATACAGAATAGAAAAAGATACAATGGGTAACGTAGAAGTACCTGCAGACAAATATTGGGGAGCTCAAACAGAGCGATCTCGTAACAACTTTAAAATTGGTGCAGCCGCTTCTATGCCATTAGAAATTGTATATGGTTTTGCTTATCTTAAAAAAGCAGCTGCTTATACAAATGCAGAATTAGGAGTTTTAGCAGAAGAAAAAAGAGATTTAATTGCACAAGTTTGTGATGAAATCTTAGCTAGTAAACACGATGATCAATTTCCATTAGTAATTTGGCAAACAGGTTCCGGTACACAATCTAACATGAATGTGAACGAAGTAATTGCAAACAGAGCACACGAAATTGCTGGAAAAGTAATTGGTGAAGGAGACAAAACTATTCAACCAAATGATGATGTAAACAAATCGCAATCATCTAACGATACCTTTCCTACAGGAATGCACATTGCTGCTTACAAGAAAATTGTAGAAGTAACAATTCCTGGAGTTGAACAATTACGCGATACATTAAAAGCAAAATCAGAAGCATTTAAAGATGTCGTAAAAATTGGAAGAACGCATTTAATGGATGCAACTCCATTAACTTTAGGTCAAGAGTTTTCTGGTTATGTAGCGCAATTAAACTTCGGATTAAAAGCATTAAGAAATTCATTAGAGCATTTATCTCAATTAGCTTTAGGCGGAACAGCAGTTGGTACAGGTTTAAATACACCAGCTGGTTACGATGTTTTAGTTGCAAAATATATTGCAGAATTTACAGGGTTACCATTTATAACTGCCGAAAATAAATTTGAAGCTTTAGCTGCGCATGATGCTTTTGTTGAAACTCATGGATCTTTAAAGCAACTAGCAGTTTCTATCAATAAAATTGCAAACGATATTAGAATGATGGCTTCTGGACCACGTTCAGGAATTGGAGAAATCATAATTCCTGCAAACGAACCAGGCTCTTCTATTATGCCAGGAAAAGTAAACCCTACACAAGCAGAAGCAATAACCATGGTTTGTGCGCAAGTTATGGGTAACGATGTTGCTGTAACTGTTGGTGGTACGCAAGGTCATTACGAATTAAATGTTTTTAAACCAATGATGGCAGCAAACGTTTTACAATCTGCTCAATTAATTGGAGATTCTTGTAGATCTTTTGATGAAAATTGTGCTGCTGGTATTGAACCAAATCACGTAAGAATTAAAGAATTAGTTAATAATTCATTAATGCTAGTTACCGCATTAAATACCAAAATAGGTTATTATAAAGCTGCTGAAATTGCAAACACTGCACACGCAAACGGAACTACCTTAAAAGTAGAAGCTGTTCGTTTAGGATATGTAACTCCAGAACAATATGACGAATGGGTAAAACCAGAGAATATGATTGGAGGTTTGAAATAAGTTAAAAATTACACTATTTTAAAAGCTGTAATTAATTTTACAGCCTTTTTTTTTAGCGAAAAGGAATAATCATAATATTAGAAAATGAAGATGAACAAACACGAAGAATTTATGAGTGAAGCTGTAAAAGCAGCTTTAAAAGGAATGAGTAACAATGAAGGTGGACCATTTGGCTGTATTGTTGTAAGAAATGGAGAAATTATTGGGCGTGGAAATAACAAAGTAACTTCGACAAATGATCCAACTGCACATGCAGAAGTCACAGCGATTAGAGATGCTTGTAAAAATATTGATTCTTTTCAGTTAGATGGATGTATTATTTATACTTCTTGTGAACCTTGCCCAATGTGTTTAGGTGCAATTTACTGGGCAAGACCAGATAAAGTGTATTATGGAAGTAATCAGCAAGACGCAGCAAATATTGGCTTTGATGATGAATTTATTTATAAAGAAATTCCTTTACCCTATGAGAAAAGGAGCATTCCTTTTGAACAAATAGGAAGAGAAATTGCACTTGAACCATTTAACAAATGGGCAGAAAAGCAAGATAAAACTGAATATTAAACAAATAAAAAATCAATGTAATTACACTGAATTTTTTTTTGAATCAAATTGTGTAATTTTGTTGTAAATAAAGAATTCTAATGACCCAATTATTTATCAATATTAAAGAGTTAATTCAAGTCAGAGATGCTTCAATAAAAAAAGTTTCTGGTAAAGAAATGAGCATTTTACCAACAATAAAAAATGCTTTTCTATTGATTAAGGACGATATAATAACGGATTTTGGTTTGATGAATGAAATAACAAATTTTTCTATTGATAAAACTATAGATTGTTCTGGTAAAATGATTTTACCAACTTGGTGTGATTCTCATACGCACATTGTTTTTGCTGGAAATAGAGAACAAGAATTTGTAGATAGAATTAACGGTTTATCCTATGAAGAAATAGCTAATAATGGTGGTGGAATTTTAAATTCTGCTAAAAAATTACAAAAAACATCAGCAGAAGATTTATACCAACAATCTGCAAAAAGATTAGAAGAAGTAATTGCTTTGGGTACTGGTGCTATTGAAATAAAATCTGGTTACGGATTAACAGTCGATGCAGAAATTAAAATGCTTCGTGTAATTAAGAAATTAAAAAATAACTTTAATATACCTATAAAGGCAACTTTTCTAGGCGCACATGCTATACCACAAGAATATAAAAAAAATAAAGAAGGATATCTAAATTTAATAATTAATGAAATGTTACCTAAAATTGCCAAAGAAAATTTAGCAGATTTTATAGATATCTTTTGTGAAGTTGGTTACTTTACTGTAGAAGATACTGATAGAATTTTATCGACAGGTAAGAAATATGGATTGATTCCTAAAACACATGTCAATCAATTTAATTCAATAGGCGGTATAAAGGTTTCAGTTAAACATAATGCTTTATCTGTAGATCATTTAGAAGTATTATCTAATGAAGATTTAGAAGTATTAAAAACATCTAAAACAATGCCAGTAGCATTACCTTCTTGCTCTTATTTTTTAAGTATACCATATACTCCAGCAAGAAAAGTAATTGAGGCAAATTTACCTTTGGCTTTAGCTACAGATTACAACCCCGGTTCCACTCCTTCAGGAAATATGAACTTTGTAGTTGCTACAGCTTGTATAAAAATGAAAATGACACCAGAAGAAGCAATAAATGCCGCTACAATAAACGGAGCATTTGCAATGAATTTATCAGAAAAAGTTGGAAGTATTACAAAAGGTAAACTTGCAAATTTTATTATTACAAAAGAAATACCGAGTTATGGTTTTATTCCTTATAGTTTTGGTACTAATTTAATAGAAACAGTTTACTTAAAAGGAAAAAAAGCATCGAACTAACGATGCTTTTTTTATTATTCTTTTGGTTTAATAAAACTTAAAATTTTAGATAAAAAACCTTTAGTTTCTTCTTCTTCATGGTATCCATTACCATACTTCCCATAACCATATCCATAGCCGTATCCATAACCGTAACCGTAACCGTACCTATTTTTAATAGAGAAGTCGTTTAAAATATAACTTATATTTGTCACTTCTTTATTCCTATATTTATCGTCTATCATTTTCATCATTCCTTTTTCAGAATAATCCTGACGTATAACATATACTATAGCATCTGCATATTTAAATAACTCTAAAGCATCTGATACTAAACCTACTGGTGGTGTATCAATTATAACATAATCATAATCTTTTTTAAGTTGCAAGATCATATCATCTGTCACTTTGTTTAAAAGTAATTCAGATGGGTTTGGAGGGATTGGGCCTGATAAAATAACATCTAAATTAGGAATTTTTGTTGGTCTAATTATTTCATCTAATGTTTTTTGTTTAATTAAATGATTAACCACACCAACTTCATTTGTAAATCCAAAATCTCCATAAATTTTTGGCTTTCTTAAATCTAAACCAATTAAAACAGTTTTTTTACCACTTAAAGCAAAAACTGTAGCCATATTTATAGATATCATCGTTTTTCCTTCACCACTAACCGATGAGGTTAATACTAAGGTTTTACATTCATCTTCTTGAGCATTTTTAAATAAAAATTGAATATTAGATCTTATTGCCCTAAAAGATTCTGCTACTGATGATTTTGGTCTTTCAAAAACAGCAAGATTATTCTCCCCTTTGTTTCTACCAACTACACCTAATACTGGTATTGCGTAATTGTTTTGTATTTCTTCGGCTGTATGTATTTTATTATCTAAAACTTCTTTTAATATAATGTAAAATAATGGAATAATAATACCAATCATTAAAGCAACTAAATAATTAAAACTTGGTTTTGGAAAAAAAGGTCCTTGACCTAAATCTTTAGCCGTGTCTATAATTTTAACATCAGAAACATTTGCAGCTATAACAGTACCAGCTTCATACTTTTTTTGTTTTAGGTAATTATAATTTGCTTCAGATATTTCATAATTTCTTTGATAACCAATTAAGCCCTGTTCCTTTCTAGGAAGTTTCTTTAATTTACTACTATAATTTAATAACCTACTACTAATTTTGCTAATGCTGTTGATATTTACTCTTTTTAAAGTAGATATGTTCTCAAATAAATTATTTTTTGCAATTGTTATTTCATTATTTAATTTAATTAAATCTGGATGATTCTCTGTAACTGAATTTCTTAAAGTTTCTCTTAAACTAGATTTCGTAATTAAAACACTTATTTCACTTGAAATTTTTGAGTCTTGTATTGTAATTAATGCAGGTACAGGTATAGTTTCTGTGTATTTATTATGAGTTAAGATATAAGTTCTTAAATTCTCTAGATAATCATTAAATTCTTGTAATTCCTTTTTATCTTTATCTAAATCCTGTATTTCTTGATAGACATTATCTCCTTCGGTAGATAAATTAAAAATATTGTTAGATTCTTTAAAGTTTCCTAAATCTTTTTCTATTCTTTTTAATTTTTCAGATTCTTGTATAAAAAGAGTATCAATATATTCTCTAGTTTTTACAGCGTATGCAATTTTTTGATCCTTTTTATCTTTCTCTAAAACTTGTACAGTAGCATTTAAATAATCTACAATTCTTCTTTTATTAGACCCATTTTTTGTTAAAGTAAGCATAGAAGCCGCATTGGTAATTGTACCAACACCAATACCTCTATTTGCTCCAACCGCTCCATCAAAACTAGAAAATTTTATAAAATATTTTTCACCAACATTAAACTTACTCACTTTTTTTAATACAAAATTTAAGTAGGGTGTATCAATTTTTTCATCAACTCTAAACTCTTTAGAGAATCTTACTTCAGATGTATTAAAACCACTTACTATATTCGTATCATAGGTAATTAAACTATTAGCTCCTGAAAGGTTATAATCAAAAGATAATTTATAGGTGTTTTCTCCTGTTATTTCAACTTCAATTAACTTTCCGTATAATTGAGTTTTTTTTGCATTAATATTTACAGTAAATGGTGTATAACCGTAAACGTCTTCTAACCTATATCTTCCTTCTTTTAAGTACTCTATAAAAAAATTAAGTTTCTTAACTACTTTTTCATTGTGAGATCTAGATGTTAAAATAACTCTTACTGTTTCCATTTCATTACTGGAGCCTCCCCAATTAAAGGCAATACTAGTTCCAGTAGAAAATAAAGGGTTATTTTCTTCTTTAACAGAAATAGTGGTATTTAAACTATAAATTTTTTGTTTGTAGCCTACAAGAAATTTTGCAACAATAAAAGATATTATAATTGTTACTAAAAAGAGTTGCCAATACGCTAAAACTTTAAATAAATAACCTTTAACATCTATATTATTTTGGGCAGAGTTAGCACTAAAATTTGTTTTGCTATCCATGATATTTATAAGTTTCTAGCTATAACGATAGTTGATGTGATTAAAGTAAAAATAGAAATAATTGTGGTAAAAGATTGTAAACCTGTAGTACCAGTACCCCAAGATTTTTGTTTTAAAGCTCTTATATTAATATAATCATTAGGTTTAATATAAAATTTATTCGAATTCAATATATTTATATCTGTTAAATCAACAGTATATTTTTCAATACCGTTTATTGTTTTTCTTATAATTTCTACCTCTTTTCTATTACCAACAATTGTAATATCTCCAGAGTTTGCAATTGCGTCTATAATAGATACTTTATTTTGAAAGATCGTTTTTGGACCTGGACTACCAATCTCTCCTAATATCGTATATTTTATTCCAGATAATTTTACATCAACAAATAAATTTTCTTTGCTTTTAATGTATTTTTTCAATTCATTTTCTACCTTTTTTCTTACTTCTACTGTTGTATAACCCAACACATTTAAATCTCCAATTGTAGGAATTCGAATATTTCCGTAGCTATCTACACTATAGTCAGTAAAATAACTGGAAGAACCTTGACTAGAACCACCACCTTGACTTCCTCCTTTTTTGAAAATATTTACCAAATTTTCTTCTGTAGATTTAATATCTATTCGAATCATATCATCTACCTGTAATTTATAAGGTATATCATTTATTCTTTGAATTTCTTTATTTGTAGTTGGTTCACCTTGTAGATATATTAAATCTTTATTAGGCACACATGAAAAAAAGATAACTGTTAGTGAAATTAGTAAGGAGTATTTTTTCATTTTTATTTATTATAATAGAGTAAGGACAAATATACTTTTTATAAGTGGTTTCCTATAATTTTATTTTATTTTCGTTCTTCATTTCAAAGAATGTTATACCAACAAATAGAATACATAAAATTTTTATTAAAATCTAGTAATCAACATGGAGTGCACTCTCCTTTTGTTTATCAACTTGTTACTAAATGTTTTTATAAAAAAACAGATCATAATTTTTGGAATTCTTTCTTAAAAATTAGATATCATTTATTAGACAACAAAAAAAGTATAAAAGTCACAGATTTTGGTTCTGGTTCTAAAGTTTTTAAAAACGATGAAAGAGAAGTTTCAAAGATTGCTAAAGTTGCAGGGATTTCTAATAAGAAAGCTAAATTATTAATTCGTTTAGTACACTTCTTTCAACCTAAAAGTGTTTTAGAAATTGGTACATCTTTAGGTTTAGGAACATCAGCTATAAAAATAGGAAATAACAACACTAAAATCACAACACTAGAAGGTTGTTCAGAAACTAGTACTATTGCACAAGAATTATTCATCAAAAACAATTTCAAAAGCATTGATGTTCATTCAGGTGATTTTAAAGAAACACTTCCTAAAGCCGTAATTAATAATAAATTCGATTTCATATATTTTGACGGAAATCATACAAAAAAAGCAACTTTAGAATATTTTGAAACTTGCTTACAAACTATAAACAACAACTCTGTTTGGGTTTTTGATGATATATATTGGAGTAAAGAAATGAAAGAAACTTGGTTAGAAATAAAAGCACACCCAAAAGTTACAGTAACTGTAGATGTTTTTTATTTTGGAATTGTATTTTTAAGAAATGAACAAGCAAAAGAACATTTTAAAATAAGAGTCTAAAAGTTTAAGTGTTAAATCGTATAAGTGGTTATCCACAGAATTCTTAAACTTTGTAACTTTGATACTTTCTAACTTTGCAACTATTAAAAAAATGAAAATATACACAAAAACTGGTGATACTGGTACAACTGCACTTTTTGGAGGAACAAGAGTAAAAAAATATAATTTACGCATAGAAAGTTACGGGAATGTAGACGAATTGAATTCTTATATAGGTTTAATTAAAGATCAAGAAATAAGTTACGCTATTAAAGAATCTTTATTAAAAATTCAGAACGAATTATTTACTTTAGGCGCAATGTTGGCAACTCCACCAGAAAAAGAAACTTTAAAAAATGGAAAAGAACGTTTGAATATTCCTAAAATTGATGAAGACTCAATTCTTTTTTTAGAAAATGAAATCGATAAGATGGATGCAGAACTTCCTCAAATGACTCATTTTATACTTCCTGGTGGTCATCAAGCAGTGTCATTCTGTCACGTAGCAAGATGTGTTTGTAGGCGAGCAGAACGTCTTTCTGTAGAATTAAACGACCAAGAAAACATAAACAATGACATATTAAAATACTTAAACCGACTTTCTGACTATCTTTTTACGTTGGCACGAAAGTTGTCTAAAGACTTATCAGTAGAGGAAATCAAATGGATTCCTGAAAAAAAATCATAAGTTCTTTTTTTATCGATTAGAAGAAAATTAAAAATTTTATTTATCATATAAACAATTGATTTTGAGTAGATAATAAAAAAATAAATTTACTTCACAATAAATTTCTTAAAAAAGACTTGCATAATTCAGCAAAAAAATTATTTTTGCACAAAATTAAACATTAAGAAATGTATTGGACATTAGAATTAGCATCTTATTTAGCAGATGCGCCTTGGCCAGCAACCAAAGACGAATTAATAGATTACGCTATTAGAACCGGAGCTCCTTTAGAAGTAGTAGAAAACCTACAAGATATTGAAGACGAAGGCGATTCGTATGACTCAATCGTTGAGATTTGGCCAGATTACCCAACCGAAGATGATTATCTTTGGAACGAAGATGAATATTAAAACACTAAAACAATATAAAAAGTCTCTAACGAGGCTTTTTTTTGTTTTACTTGAATAATTTTTTGATAAAAAACTCAAGAATTAAACTCTTGATTTATAATAAAATAAAGTAACAAACTATTTGTTGCTAATAAAAATATATACAAATGAGCATATTAAATTCTGTAATTAAACTTTTTGTGGGTGATAAACAGCAAAAAGATTTAAAAATTTTACAACCAATAGTAGATGATGTCAATAAATTTGAATCTGCATTTTCTAAATTATCTAATGATGATTTAAGGGCTAAAACTATAGAATTTAAAGAGCGAATTAAATCTGCTACAAAAGAATTTAATGATAAGATTACTTCTTTAGAAGAAGAAGCTATAACTGCAGATATCGACAGACAAGAAGATATTTATACAGAAATAGATGCTTTAAAAGATGAAGCGTATAAAGTATCTGAAGAGACATTATTGCAGATTATGCCAGAAGCATTTGCTGTAGTTAAAGAAACTGCAAAACGTTTTGTAGAAAACAAAGAAATTGAAGTAACCGCAACTCCTTTTGATAGAGAACTGTCTGGAGAAAGAGATCATATAGTTTTAGAAGGTGATAAAGCTTTCTGGGCAAATTCATGGGATGCTGCCGGGAAACCTGTTACTTGGGACATGATTCATTATGATGTTCAATTAATTGGTGGTTCTGTTTTACACCAAGGTAAAGTTGCAGAAATGATGACAGGTGAAGGTAAAACACTAGTTTCTACGCTACCTGTTTACTTAAATGCATTAACAGGAAATGGAGTTCATTTAGTAACCGTAAATGATTATTTAGCAAAACGTGATAAAGCTTGGATGGGACCAATTTTTGAGTTTCATGGTTTTTCTACAGATTGTATCGACTACCACCAACCAAATTCAGACGAAAGAAGAAAAGCATATAATGCAGACATCACTTACGGAACAAATAACGAATTCGGTTTCGATTATTTACGTGATAATATGGCGAGTTCTAAAGACGATTTAGTGCAACGTCCACCAAATTATGCGATAATTGATGAAGTAGATTCTGTTTTAATTGATGATGCAAGAACACCATTAATTATTTCTGGTCCTGTACCACAAGGAGACAGACATGAGTTTAATGAACTAAAACCATTAGTAAATGACCTAGTTGGTATACAAAGTAAATTTTTAATTGGTGTTTTAGCAGAAGCAAAAAAACTAATTGCTGATGGTGATACCAAAGAAGGTGGTTTTCAATTATTAAGAGTTTACAGAGGTTTACCAAAAAACAAAGCATTAATTAAGTTTTTATCTTTAGAAGGAAACAAGCAATTGCTTCAAAAGACAGAAAATTATTATATGGCAGACAACAACAAGTTGATGCCAGAAGTAGACGAAGCATTATGGTTTGTTATTGAAGAGAAAAATAATCAAATTGATTTAACAGATAAAGGAATTGCTCATTTATCAGAAAAAACAGAAAACGAAGGATTCTTTGTTTTACCAGATATTGGTGTAATAATTGGAGAAATTGATAAAGCTGATACAACTTCCGAAGAAAAAGCTGTTCAAAAAGATGAATTGTATAAAGATTTTAGCATAAAAAGTGAACGTATTCATACAATGAATCAACTTTTAAAAGCATACACTGTTTTTGAAAAAGATGTTGAGTATGTTGTTATGGAAAATAAAGTAATGATTGTTGATGAGCAGACTGGACGTATTATGGACGGTCGTCGTTATTCTGACGGATTACATCAAGCAATTGAAGCAAAAGAAAACTGTAAGATTGAAGATGCAACGCAAACTTTTGCAACAGTAACTTTACAGAATTATTTTAGAATGTACAGAAAACTGTCTGGTATGACAGGTACAGCGATTACTGAAGCTGGTGAATTATGGGAAATTTACAAATTAGATGTTGTAGAAATTCCTACTAATAAGCCAATTCAAAGAGATGATAAAGAAGATTTAGTTTACAAAACTGCTCGTGAAAAATACAATGCAGTTATTGAAGATATTGTAAAATTAGTTGAAGAAAAAAGACCTGTTTTAGTTGGTACAACTTCTGTAGAAATATCAGAATTATTAGGTAGAATGTTACAAATGCGTAAAATTCCTCATAATATTTTAAATGCAAAATTACACAAACGTGAAGCTGATGTTGTTGCAGAAGCTGGTAAACCTGGTATTGTAACAATTGCAACAAATATGGCAGGTCGTGGTACAGATATTAAGCTTACAGAAGAAGTAAAAGATGCTGGTGGTTTGGCAATTATTGGTACAGAAAGACATGATTCTAGACGTGTGGATAGACAGTTAAGAGGTCGTGCAGGTAGACAAGGTGATGTTGGGTCAACTCAATTTTACGTTGCTTTAGATGATAATTTAATGCGTCTTTTTGGTTCTGATAGAATTGCAAAAATGATGGACAGAATGGGCTTAAAAGATGGTGAAGTAATTCAGCATTCTATGATTTCTAAATCTATTGAAAGAGCACAAAAGAAAGTTGAAGAAAATAACTTTGGTATTCGTAAACGTTTGTTAGAATATGATGACATTATGAACGCTCAACGTGAGTTTGTTTATAAAAGAAGGCGTAATGCTTTAGATGGTAAACGTTTGCAAGTAGATATTGCAAATATGATTTATGATACTTGTGAATCTATTATTAATAGTAATAAAGCAGTAAAAGATTTTCAGAATTTTGAATTTGAATTGATAAAATTCTCTTCAATGACTTCTCCTTTTTCTGAAGAAGAATTTGAAAAGTTTACTGAAAAAGAATTAGCAGAAAAATTATACGATATTGTTGTTGAACACTATAAAAACAAAATTGAAAGAAATGCAGTTTTAGCGTTTCCGGTAATTAAAGATGTTTTTGAAAATGAAGGCGACAAATATGAGCGTATTGTAGTTCCTTTTACTGATGGTACAAAATCTTTACAAGTTGTTACTAACTTAAAAGAAGCGTATGAAAGTGAAGGGAAAACGTTGGTTACAGATTTCGAAAAGAACATTACGTTAGCTATTATTGATGAAAACTGGAAAGAGCATTTACGTAAAATGGATGAATTAAAGCATTCTGTACAAAATGCATCTTACGAACAAAAAGATCCTTTATTAATTTATAAATTCGAAGCTTTTGAATTGTTTAAAATCACTGTTGATGAAATAAACAAAGAAGTATTATCATTCTTATTTAAAGGAGAATTACCAGCACAAGATCGATCTCAAATTTCTGAAGCAAGAAGTCAAAAAAAACAAAGTTTAAATACGTCTAAAGCAGATGTACAAAACTCAACAGAACAAGCAATACAGAACTCAAGACAACAACAAGAACCTGTTGAAACTATTGTACGCGAGCAACCTAAAGTTGGTAGAAACGAACGAGTTACAATTAAAAATGTAATGAGTGGCGAACAAAAAGAAGTAAAATATAAACAAGCAATTCCTTTAATTGAAAAAGGAGAATGGGTTTTGGTAAATTAATAATAAACCACACAAACTTGTCCCGAATATCAATCTGAAAGTCCAATATTTTTTAAAGCAGGTCTTAATTTCTTTGAAGAACTTTATACTAAACATAAAAGAGAAAAAACTTTTTTAGGTGATTTACATTTAATTGTTAATGTTTTTAACTTAACAATTGGTTATTGTCTTTAACCCAACTTGTTACGCCTACTTTCACTGGAATGACAGAAAACAAATAACCGTTTAGAGAAACTCTAAACGGTTATTTATATAAAATAAGATTCTAAATAAATTTAGATTTAATCGAAATTAGTTTCCATTTTTAGATAATCTAAAAACTCACGTTTTCTATCTCTATCTTTAAATTTACCACCAAATTCTGCAGTTACTGTAGAACTTTCTATATCTTTAATTCCTCTAGAATTTACACATAAATGTTTTGCATCTATAACACAAGCAACATCTTGCGTACCTAAAGCTTCTTGCATTGCTTGTACAACCTGCATTGTTAATCGCTCTTGTACTTGAGGTCTTTTTGCAAAATACTCTACAATTCTATTCATTTTAGATAACCCAATTACTTTACCGTCAGAAATATAAGCAACATGTGCTCTACCTATAATTGGTAATAAATGATGTTCGCAAGTAGAATACACAATAATGTTTTTTTCTACCAACATTTCACCATAATTGTAATTATTGTCAAACGTAGATGCTTTTGGCTTATTTTTAGGATTTAACCCCATAAATATCTCATTTACAAATGCTTTTGCAACTCTTTTTGGAGTTCCTTGTAAACTATCATCTGTTAAATCCATCCCTAAAGTGGTTAAAATATCTTTAACACTTTCTTGGATTCTATTAATTTTTTCTTCGTCAGAAATATCAAAAGCATCTGCTCTTAATGGAGTTTTGGCTGATGTACCAATGTGATCTTCTCCTAATTCTTCACTTCTTTCGTCATTCATTTTGCTGCTCAATTCAAACATTTCATTCTTTATTAAAGTGCAAATTTACGTGTTTGCAACGTATTATTTTAATTTTTCTATTAATTCTGATAAAGAGCAATTTGTTTGCTCTCCAGAAGCCCTATCTTTTAAAGTAAAAATATCGTTTTCTATAGAAGAAACAACAAATTCTATTTCTCTAGTAGTAACGTATTTCCATTGTCGTTTTTGTGCTTTATTACTTTCACCTAAATCAGGATAAAACTCACTTTTTATATTATTTTCTCGCAAACTCTTAATTGCTTTCATTTTTAAAACATCTGTAGATGCATCAAAATTTAAGAAAATAACTTTTGGTTTTGGTAACGTAACCTCTTTAAACAAACCTAATTCTTCTAAAACCAAATAAATTCTATCTAATCCAAAAGAAATACCAACTCCAGAAACATCTTTTAAACCAAAGATTCCTGTTAAATCATCATATCTTCCACCACCACCAATAGAGCCCATTTTAACGGTTTCTGGTGCTGATACTTCAAAAATAGCGCCTGTATAATAATTTAGACCTCTTGCTAAAGTTACATCTACTTCTAAAGCGGCAGTTTCTAGACCTAATTCTTCAATAGAATTAATTACAAAACGCAACTCTTCTACTCCACTTGTTCCTTCTTCGGAAGTTTGCAACATACTTTCTAAAGATGCCAACTTCTCTAAATTAGAACCATTAAAACTAAACAAAGGTGCTACTTTTTCTATTGCATCTTCGGTAATTCCTTTTGCTAACATTTCTTTTACAACACCTTCTTTACCAATTTTATCTAACTTATCTAAAGCGACTGTAAAATCGATTAATTTATCTTGTGCACCAATAACTTCTGCGATTCCAGATAATATTTTTCTGTTGTTAATTTTGATTGTTGTTCCTACTAAACCTAATTTGGTAAAAACAGTATCATATAGTTGAACAAACTCTACTTCTTGCCATAAAGACTTGCTACCAACAACATCTGCATCACATTGAAAAAACTCTCTAAAACGCCCTTTTTGCGGTCTGTCTGCTCTCCAAACTGGTTGTACTTGGTATCTTTTAAAAGGAAATGTAATATCGTTTTGATGTTGTACAACGTAACGTGCAAATGGTACAGTTAGATCATAACGTAACGCTTTTTCTGATATTTGAGAAGTAACTTTTAAACTGTCTTTCTCTGATAATAATTTTTCATCAGCTTTTGCTAAATAATCACCAGAATTTAAAATCTTAAAAATCAGTCGATCGCCTTCCTCTCCATATTTACCCATTAAGGTTGATGAGTTTTCAAAACTTGGTGTTTCAATTGGCGCAAATCCAAAAGTTTCGAAAGCAGTTTTAATCGTGTTCATTATGTAGGTACGATTTGCAACTTCTGTTGGCGAAAAATCTCTGGTTCCTTTTGGTATGCTTGGCTTCATTCTTGTTTCTATATTTCTTATTTCTGTCATTCCTGCATAGGCAGGAATCTATAAATTGGCAAATTGATTGCAGTAAACTATTTTTGGATTCCTGCCTTCGCAGGAATGACAAACTATGCAAAAAAATTAAATTTCTACAAGAGTGAGATACTTAATTCCGCTGCGCGGACAAATATCGTGAAAAATTATACTTTTTTAGGTGTTGTAAAGGTTTTATTTTGATGTCTTAAACTATATAAAGAAGCGTTCAATTCAAAACCTAATAAGAGAATTATGGCATTCAACCATACAAATAACATTAAAATTAAAAGTGTACCAATAGAACCATATAATTGATTGTATTGTGCGAATTTAACAACATAAATTCCGAATAAATAAAATGTAAATAAAGATACAACTGTTGTTAAAATTGCACCTGCAGAAAAGAATTTTGTTTCTTTTCCTTGCTTTGTTCCGTATCTAAAAAGTAGAGAAACAATTGTAA
Source organism: Polaribacter sp. (assembly GCF_036480315.1). Lineage (GTDB taxonomy): Bacteria > Bacteroidota > Bacteroidia > Flavobacteriales > Flavobacteriaceae > Polaribacter. Next base: position 51,112 of record NZ_JAZGGG010000021.1, on the reverse strand, counting down.
AAATCATCACTAGAAAAACTGCGTTTTTCCCTAAATAGAATAAGTTTAAATCACTTGTATTTAACCATCCATTTTCATCAATTTTAGACAATGCAAATTGATATAAAATAAGTGAAGTTATTGTTACTATTAAGAATAATGACATTAATAAAGAAACACCTAAAGAGACAAAATAAGATTTAAAAACATTTCTAACATCAGTTATATGGTAAGAATATTCAAAACCTCCAAAAATAGCATTTACACCATTTGTCATTAAAAAAATAGATAGTAAAAAACCAAAAGAAAGCAAACCACCATATTGATTATTAATAATATCTCCCAAAACTGTATTTACAGCTTCAAAGGTTTGTGGTGGTAAAATTTCTTGAATAAAAGAAAACAATCCATCTTGAAAACCTTCTATTGGAATGTACGGAATTAAGGTTAAAATAAACAGCATAAAAGGAAAAACTGCCATGAAGAAACTAAAAGCAATTCCGCCAGCTCTAGTTGTTAATGCACCTTCAACAATACCAATAATGTACATTTCGAGTACGTCATATAAAGACATACCTTCTAACCCGGGAATTTTAATTTTTTTCCCAAACTTTACCAAAACATTTACAATTGGTATTTTTTCTAGCTTTTCTTCTATTTCTTTACTCATTTACTTGAGTTACAAAGTTAAATATAGTATCAAAGTAACAAAGTGTCATTGTTGTAAAGTTTTAAGTTAGTTTCTTTTTGATTTTATACTTCTTATAAAACTTGATAACATTCTTTCAATTTCTCTTGATAACTCATACAATTCATCAAACTTTTCTTTTTTAATATATTCTAAATTAAAAGCAATTTCTAATTGAGTTTGTAATTCAAAAAGTGATGCAATTGCAATATTTAGAAAACGAAGATAATCTTTCAATCCTTCTCTTCCATAGCCTTCAGAAATATTACTCGGGATTGAAACTGAAGATCTTCTTAATTGAGAAGTTAACCCAAATGTTTCTTCCTTTGGAAATGATTTAGAAGCTTTATAAACTTCTGTTACAAAACTCATAGATTTCTGCCAAACCAATAAATCCCTAAACGTTTTCATTACTTGCTCTTTCTTTTTATTAGTAACAAAGCTAAAATTAGTTACAAAGTTGCAAAGTATAATTTCTTAACTATTTTAAACTTTGTCTCTTTGTCTCTTTGTCTCTTTGTCTCTTTGTCTCTTTGCCTCTTTGCCTCTTTGTCACTCTATTACAAGACTATACTTACTTAATAAACCAACAACATTATCTTTACTAAATTTTGCTCCTTTTAACTTGTTTTCTTCAGGATTGATTTCAAAATTAAAAGTGGTTCTAAAATCTGTTTTTTCAAGATTTGTTCTATCAAAAATAGTCAATTTTAAATCACAAGAATCAAAAATTGAATTCGTTAAAATAGTTTCTGTAAAATCTACTTCTTGCAAATTGCAATTTTCAAACTTTGTAGTTTGAATTTTTAATTGATAAAAAGAACTAAAATTTAATTGACAATTTTTAAACGAAAACTGTAATAAAAATGGATCGCATTCATTGAATTTCACTCCTATCATTTTACAATTTATAAAATTCACTTCTTTAAAAGCTGTATCTTTTACAATGGAATTACTGAAATTACAATTTATAAATTCACACTCAACAAACTGAATATTAGAAGCGTGTACATTTTCGAAATTACAATTTGTAAATGTACAATTGTCATATTCTCCTTTCTTGATTTTCGTTTTTGTGAAATCAACTTTTAAATATTCTTCGCTTTCGAAATAGTTTTCTATCATTTATTTTCTTTAAAAGTGGCAAAGTTAAAAAATCAGACCTGGAAACTATTTTTAACTTTGATACTCTGCAACTAATTTTAAATTGCTTTTAAACTTAAATCAAGATTATAAACAGAGTGTGTTAATGCGCCAGAAGAAATAAAATCTACTCCACAATCAGCATATTTTCTAATGGTGTCTTCGTTAATACCACCAGAAGATTCTGTCAAACAAATATCACCAATTAAAGCCACGGCTTTTTTAGTATCTTTATAATTAAAGTTATCAATTAGAATTCTGTAAACACCTTTATTAGAAAGAATTTCTTTAATTTCTTCTAAACTTCTTGCTTCTACAATTATCTTAATATCAATATTTTTTTCTGCTAAATAATTCTTTGTTTTTGTAATTGCAGCAGTAATTCCGCCAGCAAAATCAATATGATTATCTTTAATCATAACCATATCATACAATGCAAAACGATGGTTTTCTCCACCTCCAATTTTTACAGCCCATTTTTCTAAAGCTCTAATTCCGGGAGTAGTTTTTCTAGTATCTAAAACTTTCGTTTTTGTGCCTTTTAGTAAATCAGCAAAAAAAGCTGTTTTTGTAGCAATTGCAGACATTCTTTGCATGGCATTTAAAACCAAACGTTCTGCCATTAAAATAGATTGAGATTTCCCAGAAACATGAAAAACGATATCGCCATATTTTACTTTATCTCCATCATTTATAAAAGTTTCTACTTCTAAATCTTTATCTACATAAGAGAAAACTTGTTTTGCAAACTCAACTCCAGCAATAATTCCTTCATCTTTTACTAGCAACTTTGCTTTTCCTTCAGCATCTTCAGGAATACAAGAAAGTGATGTATGGTCTCCATCACCTATGTCTTCTCTAATTGCATTTTTTATAATTAAATCTAATTCATTTTTAAATTGCGCTTCTGTTATCATGCTATAAATTTATTCTGATGTAAAAATAGTAATTCGTAATTCATAATTCATAATTTTGCAACATGAAAATTAAACTTCTTGCAATCGGTAAAACAGATAACAAACAATTAATGGCTTTAATTGATGAATATCAAAACCGATTGAAACATTATATAAAGTTCGAATTAGAGATAATTCCGGATATTAAAAACGTGAAGAATTTAAGTGAAGCGCAACAAAAAGAAAAAGAAGGAGATTTAATTTTGTCTAAATTACAAAATACAGATCAGTTGGTTTTGCTAGATGATAAAGGAAAACATTTTACTTCTATTGAATTCAGTAAGTATTTACAAAAAAAAATGAACTCCGGAATAAAGCAATTGGTTTTGGTAATTGGCGGACCTTATGGTTTTTCTGATGCGGTTTATAAAAAATCAATAGGAAAAATATCATTATCAAAAATGACATTTTCCCATCAAATGATTCGTCTATTTATTGTGGAACAATTATACAGAGGTTTTACAATTTTAAAGAATGAACCTTATCATCATGAGTAAGTTCATTAATTATTTTATATAATATTTTTGATAATTTTTGTGCTCCTTTATTAGTATTTGAATTCATTACAATTGCTGCTGAAATATTGTATTCTGGCAACAATAGTAAAAAAGCAGTTGAACCCATTGCAACTCCACCATGATGTATAATTTGTACCTTTCTATTACGTTCAAATATTTTTGAAGTCTCATCAATTCGCCAGCCTAAACCATAATTTTGTTTATTTATTTCACCATTTAATAATTTAATAGGCGTAAATAGTTGTTGTTGAACTTCCTTATTAAATAATTTATTATTTAAAATTGCACTTCCAAATTTCGTTAAATCGTTTGGCGTCGAAACAAATCCTCCACCAGCAATTTTATTAGAATTATTTATCTTAAAAACCTTTTTAAACTCATCATTTTCTAATTGATAAAACACTGCAATATTGTCTTTTTCATTATTAGAAGTATTTGTCATTTTTAAAGGAGTAAATACTTCTTCATTCATAAATGAAGTAAAATTCTTATTAGAAGACTTTTCCATTAATAAACTTAATAATGTAAAGTTATAAGAACTATAACTAAATGCTGTACTTGGTTTAAAAAGTAAATTATCTTCTGCAAAAATAGTTACAGATTCTTCAACAGATTCATATTTATTATTGTTATAATATTCCCAAATAGGGAAACAAAAACAAGTTTCGTAATTACGAATTCCAGAAGTATGTGAAGCTAATTCTTGTATCGTTAAATTTGATAATTTCTGATATTTATCTGAAAATAAATCGTTTACACTTGTGTTTAACTTTAATTTATTGTTTTGAAGAAGAACTCCTAAACCACCAGAAGTTAACGCTTTAGATACACTACCAATTCTAAATTTAGTTTGAGAAGTTGCTTTAATTTTGTTTTCTATATCTGCAAAACCTAACGTTTTATTAAATAAAACTGAATCATTTTTTCTAATGGAAATAGACAAAGCAGGTGTTTTCAATTTTAGATATTCAGTGGAAAATATTTTATCAACTTGTAATTTTAAAACTTTATTTTCTAATGATTTTAGATTCTTCGGAAAAGGTTTCCACCCAAAATTATGAACTAAAACAGGTTGAAATAAAAAATAAACAACCAATAAGACAAGCAGTGTAACTGCAGCTTTTATATATTTTTTCATCTTAAATTAGTTTAGTTTTTTTACTTGTAAAGTAATTTTGTAAATTAAAATAATTTCAAAAATTTCTACGATAGCTTGCGTTACTAAGCCAATAGGACTTAAAATAATTAGTAAAAAACATATTCCTGTTACAACCTCTAAAATTCCAGTCCATTTTGCTAAATCGCCAAAATCCTTTAATTTCATAATTGCAATACCAATTACAATACTTAAAACCCCGTATGTTATCAATTTTGAAAAACCCAGAATACCTATAAAATCTTCCAAAACAAATAAAGAAACAATATCTAAACCATTAAAAAACAACGTAAAAACAATTACTAAAAACGAACTTATTTGTAATAAATAATTATTGAATAGTCCACCAACAATTACAAATCCTCTAAAAAACAAAAAGATTGAAATAAACGAAAGTGCTTTTATTATAATGAAAACAACATTAAAAATAGTGCTTTCTTTTTCGAAACTTAAAAACTCTACACCAATTTCAAAAAAACCTATTATAAAATAGATAATCCCAAAAATCATAGCATTGTATAATTGCTTGTAAATTTTATCTTTATTAATTCCTAAAGTGGAATCAAATTTACTTGGAATATATTTTTTATCAAAAATGGCTGAATATTCAAAACCAAGAACTTCTAAAATTGCTTTTATGGTATAACTTCTTGGCGAAACATCACCAGCTTCTATTCTTTGAATTGTACGCACATTAATATTACATTGCTCCACCAATTCTTCTTGGGTAAAACCTTTTTGTTTTCTTAACGCTAAAATTTTCTGACCTAATTCTGGTTGTTTCATTATGTGTTGTTTTTTAATTTCCATACAATGTTAGCGTTGTAAATTAACCTGACAAACTTTTAGAGTTCTTTTCAACCCGACATTTCCACGACAAATCAATGATAACAATACTTGTGGCAATTTAACCTTTTTGCAATTTACATTCTTTTATTCGTTTTTTTACTCTTAAAATCTTAAAAAACCATCTTTAAAATGTTTACATTTGTTGAAAATCAAATCGTTTTTAATGAAATTAGTCTTCGCAACCAACAACTTAAACAAACTTAAAGAAGTACAAGAAATGTTGCCAAGTTCAATAGAATTATTGAGTTTAAAAGACATTAATTCTTTTGATGAAATTGATGAAACTGAAACGACATTAGAAGGAAATGCGAAGTTAAAAGCAGATTATATTACCAATAAGTTTAGCTATAACTGTTTTGCTGATGATACTGGTTTAGAAGTTGAAAGTTTAAATGGTAAACCAGGTGTTTACTCTGCTCGTTTTGCTGGAGAACCTTCAAATTCTGAAAATAATATGCAAAAATTATTATTAGATTTAGAAAACAAAGAAAATAGAAAAGCACAATTTAGAACTGCTGTTTCTTTAAATTTAGATGGAAAACAGTTTTTATTTGAAGGAATTTGTAAAGGTGATATTTTAACAAAAAAGCACGGAGAAAAAGGTTTTGGCTACGATCCTATTTTTAAACCAGAAGGCTTTAAGAAATCTTTTGCAGAAATGACATCAGCAGAAAAAAATACCGTTTCTCATCGAGGAATTGCAATCAAAAAATTAGTTACTTTTTTATCAGATTATAAAAAATAGATTCCTTTATTATAGGAATTACAATATGGAAAACAAATCTTATACAAAACAATTTATTTTATTGTCAGTTTTACTGATGGTATTTTTTTTGATGAATATAAGTCTGGGCTCTGTTTCAATACCAATTAAAGAAATTATAAATACATTAACTGGCGGGTTTTCTAGCAAAGAAAGTTGGGATATTATTATTCTAAATTTCCGTTTACCAAAAGCAATAACGGCTATTTTAGTGGGTTCTGGTTTGTCTGTTTCTGGTTTATTAATGCAAACTTTATTTAGAAATTCACTTGCTGGACCTTTTGTTTTAGGAATTTCATCTGGCGCAAGTTTAGGAGTTGCTATGCTAATTTTAGGTTCTTCTCTTTTTGGAGGCTTTTTCCTAACCAACTCAATTTCTAATTGGTCATTGCCAATTGCTTCTAGTTTAGGTGCTTTTTTAGTGCTTTCAGCTGTAATTATTGCAGCAAATAGAGTTAGAAACACTATGTCTATTTTAATTATAGGTTTAATGTTTGGTAGTTTAACTTCAGCAGTTATTAGCGTTTTAGCTTATTTTAGTGAAGCAGCTCAAATTCAGCAATACTTGTTTTGGAGCTTTGGTAGTTTAGGAAACCTTTCTTGGAATGAGTTATTAGTTTTTCTTATTATTTATGTTATTGGTATTGCAGCTACATTATCTGTTATAAAACCTTTAAATAGTTTTTTATTAGGTGAGAATTATGCTAAAAGCCTAGGGATAAACGTAAAGAAAAGCCGAAATATTATTTTATTAATTACAAGTCTTTTAACAGGCGTAATTACTGCTTTTGCAGGACCAATTGCTTTTGTTGGTTTAGCTGTACCACATATTGCTAGAATGATTTTTTCGACTTCTAATCATAAAATATTAATTCCGTCTGTACTTATTATAGGCGCAATAATTATGTTAATTTGCGATAGCATAGCTCAATTACCAACTAGTGAATTTACGCTACCAATTAATGCAATAACTTCGTTATTCGGCGCACCCATTGTAATTTGGTTGTTAATTCGTAAAAAGAAGATATTTATTTAAAATGAGTGACAAAGTTTAAATTAGTTACAAAGTGGCAAAGTATGGAATAAAAACTTTGAAACTCTAAAACTCTAAAACTTTGAAACTTTGAAACTTTGAAACTTTGAAACTTTGAAACTAAAAAAAAATATCGTTCTAAAAACCGAAAATCTATCGATTGGTTATCAACAGAAAAAACAAGATAAAATTGTTTTCTCTAATATTAACTTGTCTATAGAGAAAGGAAAGTTGGTAACTGTTTTGGGTAAAAACGGAATTGGTAAATCAACTTTATTAAGAACACTTTCTAAAGTTCAGAAACCCATTTCTGGCACTATTCTTCTGAATGATAAAAACTTAAACCTATATTCAGAAAAGGAACTTTCTACGCAATTGAGTTTGGTATTAACAGAACGCTTACCAGAAAGCCAATTAACAGTTTTTGAATTAATTGCATTAGGAAGACAACCTTACACCAATTGGATTGACAAACTTTCTGAAGAAGACATACAAAAAGTTAATACTGCAATTTCTCAAACAGAAATAGCGCATTTAAAAAACAGTCGTTTTTATGAATTAAGTGATGGCCAATTACAACGTGTTTTAATTGCAAGAGCAATTGCACAAGACACGCAAATAATTATTTTAGACGAACCTACAGCGCATTTAGATATGCATCATACAATCAAGATTTTTTCGCTTTTAGAAAAATTGGTAAAAGAGACTTCTAAAACAATTATTATTTCTTCACATGAAGTAAATTTATCAATTCAGCTTTCGGATGAGATTATTATGTTTACTAATGACAATTTATGTACAGGAACGCCAGGAAAACTAATTGAAGAAAATGCTTTCGACAATCTTTTTTCCCAAGATCTTGTTAATTTTAACAAAACATTAAAGCAGTTTGTTGTAAAGAAAATTTAAATTTGATGCTGGTGTAACTTTTTGTTACATTTGAATACTAATCAATCTAACAAAACACTCTTAATTCCATGAAAAAAATATTTTATGTTGCTATTGCATTTGCTTTTACAGCTTGTGGTACTAGTAAAGATGCTTCTAAAGAAGAAGAAGATACAAACGTAGATCAGGCTGCTAAATATGCTGAAACAATTACTGCTAAAGATTTAGGAACTCATTTATTTATCTACGCTTCAGATGAATTTGAAGGAAGAGAAACTGGTGAACCTGGTCAGAAAAAAGCAGTAGAATATTTAAAAAACTTTTATGTTTCTGAAGGAATAGTTTCTCCTTTAGGTGGTGATGATTATTTTCAGGAAGTACCAGCAGAATGGATTAATAAAAATACACGTAGAGGAACATTTAAAGATTCTGAAAACGTAGTTGCTTTTATTAAAGGGACTGAAAAACCAGACGAAATTGTAGTAATTTCTGCACATTTAGATCATGAAGGTATTAAAGATGGTAAAATTTACAATGGTGCAGATGATGATGGTTCTGGTACTGTTGCAATTTTAGAAATAGCACAAGCTTTTAAAATGGCTTCAAAGGCAGGAAAAGGCCCAAAACGTTCTATTTTATTTTTACACGTAACTGGTGAAGAAAAAGGATTATTAGGGTCTAAATATTATACAGATGTAGATCCTTTATTTCCTTTAGCAAACACCGTTTGTGATTTAAATATTGATATGGTTGGTAGAATTGATGACAGACATAAAAATGACCCTAACTTTGTATATTTAATTGGTTCAGACAAGTTAAGCACAGAATTACACAATATTTCTGAAGCTGTAAATAAAAAATACACCAACATTAATTTAGACTATAAATATAATGATGAAAACGACCCAAATCGTTTTTACTACAGATCTGACCATTATAACTTTGCAAAGAACAATGTGCCAATTATTTTCTATTTTAACGGTACACATGCAGATTACCATAAACCAACAGATACACCAGACAAAATTAATTACGAATTATTAGAAAACAGAACACGTCTAGTGTTTCATACAGCTTGGGAAGTTGCTAATATGGAGAAAAGAATTGTTGCAGATAAAGCAACAAAAAAAGAAGAAGCAAAATAAGTTTATTTTTTTTTTATAAAACTGAAAATCGAGCTATTTGCTCGGTTTTTTTTTGTTTTTAAAACAGGTGTTTTCCCTCTTGATTTTCTCCTTAAAAAAAACGAACTTCGCTAACTACGAATATAAGTAATTAAAACGACGTCATATTCGTGTTAAAGTGGTATTATTTTTATTCACTCATCTAAAAATGGAATAGAATAACTAAAAACTAATACTTATTAAGAAAAATTGTATATTATGAAAAAGAAAAAAAACAAATCATTCAACCTTTTAAAACTTGGAATTCTATTCTTCGGAATTTCATTCTTACTCTGGAATTGTGAACAAAAAAACTCTGAATTTACAATTGAGAATCAACAAATTATTTCTATTGAAAAAGTAAAAAAGCAATTTAATGCTTCATTTAATAAAAATACTTTTTCAAATCTTCCAAAACCTCAATGGGAAAATGTTAAGGTATTTTATAATGATGAAGGAAATCAATATTTAGAAATTCCTTTTCAAACACAAAATAAACAAGATATAGAAAGAGGAACATCTGTTTCTTTTGACAAATTAATTGCTATTTCTGAAAACAATAAAACCAAGATTACAATTGTTCATTTCTTAGGTATAGATATTAAAAAAAATCCTATAGATTTTAAAAATATCTCACATACTCAATTATCTAATTTTTCAGGTTTTATAACTCAATATGACTTAAATAAAAATATTATTGCACTTAAGCGATATAAAAACGGTATAGATACCCAACAAAAACTTAATATTAAAAGAAAAAATGAATCTACACATTTTAGCAGAGCTCCAGAAGATGCTGATGGTACTTCAACATTTACAGAAACAATCTGTACAAGAAGTTGTTGGTATTGGGAATATTCTGATGGAAGTAGAGAGACCATCTCGTGTTCTTCTTGGCAATGTAGTACTACTACATATCAGATTGCTGGAAGTAATAATGGAGGCGTTACAACTTCTTACAATACAAATGAAGAAGTTGATAAAATTTACGATGATAATCTTACTGATCCTAAAATAAAATGCTTAAACTTAAAACTAAATTCTTCTGGAAGTTCTTTTATAAAAGGTATTCTCAAAAATTTTGAAGGTGAATCTGATGTAGATATTAAAATTGAATCTGAAAATATTGTTAAAAACAGTAAAGGAGAAGAAGTCGGAGGTCTTACAACTGGAATAAAAGATGGTGTTATTACAATAAAAATTAGTTCCTCTCAAGCTTCCGATAAGCCCGCTTTAGGAATTGCGAGAACCTTAATCCATGAATATATACATGCAGATATCTATAGAAAAGTAAATGAAGATAATGATCTTCATAAATACCCAAATTTTAAAGAAACTTACAATAAATATAAAGATGCTAAATTTCAACCAACACAACATCATAGTACCATGGCTGATTTATATATACATCAAATGAAAGATGCACTAAAAAGTTATCACAAAAATGTTTTGGTTGGAGATTATAATTATTTAACTGACAATGGAACCAACCCAATTGATGATAATTTTTATGAAGCGTTAGCTTGGCAAGGTTTAAAAGGTCAAGGTGTACAAGCTTATATAGATCTATCTGATGCAAAAAAACTAGCTTTACAGAATAGTCTAAATCAACATTATCACACAACAACTAAAAATTGTCCAAATAATTAAATTTATGAAAAAATTATATTTAAATATTTGCTTACTTTTTATTTTTGTTAGTTGTTCAAGTCAAAAGATTATAAAAGATTCTTTATTTCTTTCCGATGAGAATAATTTTTTTGAACTAAAAGTTAATTATGAAAACTATCATCATTATTTTTTTAAAAACGAGAAATTTGTTACTTCTGCATTTGAGGCAAGAATAAATAATGAAACAATGAATCATTTCTCGCAAGAATATAAACCTATTATTATTTTAAAAAAATTTAAACCCAAAAAAGTTTACGATATTAAAGAGTATTTAAATAATAATAGAGAAGAGTTAATCGATAGTCTTTCAAATAAATATGACTCTTATAAATTATTATTGCATTTTAATAAGTTTAATATATATATTAAAAAAAATAAAGACTTTATTAAAGTTAAATATAGTACAACTCTATCAGAATAAATACAAACTACAATACTGTATGTAGAAAACAGCAGTTAAGTTTAAACTATAAAGTTTATTCTTTTCTGCTATTTCTTTTAATTAAAAATAATAGTTTTTTATATTGCTACTTTACCTAAATTAAGATATCTATTAAAAAAATAAAGAAACATATCAGTAAAATTATACTTTTAAACCCCAAACTGCGTTAAATGATGGTCTAAATGTTTGTAAAAAGAATTATTCCATTCTGTAGAAGAAAGTTTCCCAAAAGAATGAGATTCTTTTCCATCAAAATATTGCTCACCTAATTCTTGCGTTTTAATAATATAATCTACTAAACGTTTTTTTTCTGTTCCGAATTCTCTTTCATCAGAAATTATAAATTGCGGAGCAGTTCTACCATTTTTAGGATATGAACTTTCGGAAACTACTTTATTTTTTACAAATAACTTTAACATCATTTTTACAAACCCATTTGGTTTAGGATGCTTTTCTGTATAAATCATTTCATAAGTAACACAACAATGTGCAAACATTTGTGAAACAGACATTTTACCCCAATTTGCTTGCGTTTCTGGTGTTAAAGTATCAATTCTTTTAATGATTTCGTTGGTGATTTTTTTGTCGAAAATATTTTTCATATTAATGTAAAATCTTAAATAACAATTCTTTTAAAATATCCTCATTCGATTGACTGGCGCCAACTCCTTTACTTTTAACATCTGCATCTCTTAAAAACGCAATTACTTGCGCTACTTTTCGCATTGGATAATTTCTAGCAGCCACAAAATATTCATCTACAAAATAAGGATTTACACCCAACGTTTTTGCCACAGAACTTTTAGATTTGTCTTGCAAACCATGAAAAGAAAGTAAATGTGTAAAATAGCCGTTCAGTAAAGAAATTGTCATTACCAAAGGATTATTCTTTGGGTTTTCAGCAAAATAATTAATAATTCTATTTGCCTTTAAAATATCCTTCTCTCCTACTGCTTTTCGTAATTCGAAATTGTTAAAATCTTTAGAAATACCAATATTGTCTTCTATATGTTTTGGTGTAATAATGGATTCTTTCGGTAGAATTAGCATTAATTTATCTAACTCATTTGATATTTTGCTTAAATCTGTTCCTAAAAACTCTACTAGCATTAAAGATGCTTTTGGCTCAATCTTATAACTTTTACCACTTAAAACTCTACGAATCCAATCTGAAACTTGATTCTCGTACAATTTTTTGCTTTCGAAAATCATTCCTGATTTTGCAATTGCTTTGTGTAACTTTTTACGTTTGTCTAATTTCTTGTATTTGTAGTTTAAAACTAGAACTGTTGTTGGTTGTGGATTTTCTGCATAAGAAACCAATTTTTCTATATTTCTACTTAAATCTTGTGCTTCTTTAACAATTAAAACTTGTCTTTCCGCCATCATTGGGTAACGTTTTGCAGAAGAAACTATATCTTCTATAGTTGCATCTCTACCATACATAACTTGTTGATTAAAACCTTTTTCTGCTTCATCTAAAAGATTATCTTCAATAAAATCTGAAATTTTATCAATATAATAAGGCTCATCACCCATTAAAAAATAAATAGGTTTTATATTTCCTTTTTTAATATCAGAAACTATAGTTCTTATTTCGTTCATTTATTTTTCTATAATTATTGCGTTTTGTAACTCACCTTCTGTCAGCGTTTCAAACCAATTTTCCATAAATTCAAAATTATCTTCGCTTACTTCAAATTCAAAAGTATCTTCTTTTTCTAGGTTTCTTTTAAGAATTCGTTCTTTTCTAATTGATCTAGGAATATTTAAAAAATGTGTTCTAACTTCAATATTGTTTTCTTTTGCGAATAGTCTATATTTTTCTCTGTGTACAAATTTAGAAAGCCCAACATCTAAAATACTATCAACTCCAGAATTTTCTAATTGTAAAATTAAATCTTGCATTACTAATTCTGCTCTTTCAATTCTTTCTAAAAACCAATCTAGACCATCTTCTTCTTTTTTATCAGGAAAAAACAATATTTTATTCCATTTATCTAAAGTGAAAATGACTCCAGAATTGTTAAGTTTAAGCTTATTTGCATACGTAGATTTACCAGCACCAGTATTACCAACTAATAAATGTATCATAACTGAATTTTATTTACTTTTGATTGATGCAAAAACTCAATCTACCAAACTATAATTTCAAACTCAAAAGTAACGAAAATAAGATGCTTATTTTTGATAATTTGAGAAAAAAATATATGGTCTTAACTCCAGAAGAATGGGTTCGCCAGCATTATGTTCAGTTTTTAATTGAAGAAAAAAAGTATCCAACTACTTTAATAGCTATAGAAAAACAATTAACAATTAACAATCGAAAAAAAAGAACCGACATTTTAATTTTTAATGCGGAAGGAAAACCTGATATTATTGTAGAATGTAAGGCACCACAAATTAAAATAACACAAGATACTTTCGATCAAATTGCGCGTTACAACTTAAAATTACAAGCAAATTATTTGATTGTTACCAATGGTTTAGAACATTTTTATTGCAAAATGGATTTTGAAAATGAAACGTATATTTTTCTGAAGGAAATTCCTGACTATAAATAGCTTTTGTCATTCCTGTCAATGCAGGAATCCAAATTTTAATTAATTTAAGTTCTTCATCTTTATTAAGAAAACTTTGGATAAAAATTAATTTTTAAACTGTAAATTCGCAACCTTGAAAACAGCAATTGTCATATTAAATTGGAATGGACAGAAACTACTAGAACAGTTTTTGCCTTCTGTTGTAAACTTTAGTCAAAATGAAGCTGATGTTTATGTTGCAGACAATGCTTCTACCGATAGTTCTATAACCTACATAAAAGAACATTTTCCTACTGTAAAAATTGTAGAGAACACTATAAACGGCGGTTATGCTAAAGGATATAATGATGCATTGCAATCTATTGAAGCAGACATCTACTGCCTTTTAAATTCTGATGTTGAAGTTACTAAAAACTGGTTACAACCTGTTCTATACGTTTTTAAAAATGATAAAAAAACAGCTATTATTCAACCAAAATTATTAGACTTTAAAGACAAAACAAAGTTTGAATATGCAGGAGCAGCTGGTGGTTTTGTAGATTTATATGGATATCCTTATTGTAGAGGACGTGTTTTTAATAATTTAGAAATTGATAACAATCAGTTTAATGATATTTCTGAAATATTTTGGGCTTCTGGCGCTTGTTTATTTATTCGCTCTAAAGTATACCATCAATTAGGTGGTTTCGATGAGGATTACTTTGCACATCAAGAAGAAATTGATTTATGTTGGCGAACTCAAAATATAGGTTATAAAGTAAAATATATTGGTACATCTACTGTTTACCATGTTGGTGGTGCAACTTTACAAGAAACAAATCCACATAAAACGTATTTAAATTTTAGAAATAGTTTACTAAATGTTGTGAAAAACGTTCCTACTCGTTGGTTTCTATTTGTAGTTTTCTCTCGTTTAATTTTAGATGGAATAGCTGGTATAAAGTTTTTGTTTGAATTAAGGCCAATTCATACTTGGGCAATTATTAAAGCTCATTTTAGTTTTTATAAAAACTTCTTTAAATTTTTAGGAAAACGTAGAAAATTACATAAAAAACAAAATTATAATTTACACACAAGTATTGTTTGGCAATATTTTGCTTTGGGAAGAAATAGGTTTGAGGAATTGAGGTAAAATGTAGCGATATCTATAGGTTCTAGATACAATTTTCTTATAAAATCGAAAATCTATCGAACTGACAAGTTCATCAACTTCAAAACTTTCAGACTTTAAGGCTGAATTTATAAAACATCTAAACTTCCTTTACCCTCTCTAATTACTTTAGGCACATCAGAAGTTAAATCTATAACTGTAGAAGCAAGATTATCTCCAAAACCACCGTCAATAATAAGATCTACTAGTTTATTCCATTTTTCGAAAATTAATTCAGGATCTGTAGTATATTCTAAAACATCATCTTCATCATGTATTGAAGTTGAAACAATTGGGTTGCCTAAAGTTGCAACAAGTAATCTTGCAATATTATTATCAGGAATACGAATTCCTACTGTTTTTCTTTTTTTAAAGGCTTTTGGTAGATTATTACTACCTGGTAAAATAAAAGTATAGGCTCCAGGTAGAGCACGTTTTAACAACTTAAATGTTGGTGAATCTATTTGTTTTACATAGTCTGATAAATGACTTAAGTCATTACAGACAAAAGAAAAATTAGCTTTATCTAATTTGAGTCCTTTTATTTTGGCTATTTTTTCTAAAGCTTTTGTATTTGTAATATCGCAACCTAAACCATATACAGTATCTGTTGGGTAGATAATTAAACCTCCGTTTTGTAGAACTTTTACAACCTTATCAATCTCTTTTTGATTTGGGTTTTCGTTGTATATTTTTATAAACTGTGCCATATTAGACTTTAATTGATTTAGATACTATTATAAAAATACAAAAACTCAACTTGATAATCAAATTGAGTTTTTATATTTAGGGAAGTTTCTAGTTTTTAGCTTTTGTCAACTAATCTAAAACCTTCTCCATGAATATTTAAAATCTCAACATTTTCATCTTCTTTTAAATATTTACGCAATTTAGCTATATAAACATCCATACTTCTAGAAGTAAAGTAGTTATCATCTCTCCAAATTTTTGTTAATGCTAATTCTCTTGGCATTAAATCATTTTTATGAATTGCCAACATGCGTAACAATTTACTCTCTTTAGGTGAAAGTTTACTCGGTTCTCCTTCTGGTCCTTTAGATAAGTGACGCAATTTAGAATTAAAGAATAAACCACCTATTGTAAATTCAAACTGTTCTGACTCTGCAGTTTTGTCTGTATCTTTACGTTGTAAAATTGCTTTAATCTTATGCAATAATACTTCAGAATCAAAAGGTTTGTTTAGATAATCATCTGCGCCTACAGAATAACCTCTTAAAACATCTTCTTTTAAAGTTTTTGCTGTTAAGAAAATAATTGGCACTTCTTTGTTTGTAACTCTAATGTCTTGCGCTAAAGAAAAACCATCTTTACGAGGCATCATAACATCTAAAATACACAAATCATAATCACTGTTTTTAAACATGATTAAACCTTCTATACCATCTTTAGCATGAGTTACATTGTAATCATTTAATGCTAAATAATCTTTTAGAACTGTTCCAAAATTTGGATCATCTTCTACTAATAAAATTTTTTTACTTCCCATTTTTATACTTTTTAAATTAAAGGTAATTTTAATGTAAATATGCTTCCTTTTCCTTTTTCGCTTTCAACAAAAACAGTTCCGTGATGCTTTTCTACAATTTCTTTTACATAAGCCAAACCTAATCCATGACCTTTTACGTCATGAATATTTCCTTTTTGCTCTCTGTAAAACTTATTAAATACGTTTTTCTGTACAGCTTTACCCATACCTATTCCTTCATCTTTTACTTTTAAAATGAAGAACTTGTTTGCACTTTCTGTATAAACATCAATCTTTGGCGCTCCTACAGTATATTTTATTGCGTTTTCTAATATGTTTACTATTACGTTTGTTAAGTGAAACTCGTTTCCTTGAATTTCTGAAATAATGGCCTTAAAATGCGTTTCTACTGTTCCTTTGCGATCATCAATTAATAAACTTGTATGCATAATACTATCTTCTATGATGTCGTGCATATCAATAGCTTCCTTACTAATATCTAGTTGATTTTTTTCTAACCTAGAAATTCTTAATACATTTTCTACTTGAGAATGCATTCTTTTATTTTCATCTCTTATCATTTGTACATAACGTAAAACCTTTTCATTATCATTAATGATTTTAGGGTTTTTAATAGAATCTAAAGCCAAATTAATAGTTGCTATTGGCGTTTTAAATTCGTGAGTCATGTTATTAATAAAATCTGTTTTTATTTCTGAAATTTTCTTTTGTCTAATTAATTGATACAAAGAACTAGAAAACGCAACTATAATAATAAAAATAAAGAATAGAGAAAGTATTAAAATGTCAGAAAGCCCAGATAAAATATGTTCGTTTTTAGTTGGAAAAGTGACATACAACTCATAATCCACTTCTCCTTTAGTATTAAAAAATAATGGATATTTCTCGCTATCTTTTTTGTTAATTGTATAGTAACCAGATTTTAATTTTGTTGCTAAACCATCTGCACTGTAAACACCATATTTAAAATCTAAATAAATGTTTTTCTTTTCTAATTCTTCTTTTATAACATCACTTAATTCTCTATTACTGATTCTCTGATAAATGGGTTTTTTACTATTTACATCTCTAAAAAATTCTGAAAATTGAACTTTTTCTATAGATGTTAATCTTTTTGTAAAAGAAAAACGCTGTTGATCCGTGGTACTAAACGGATTATCTACTCCTTTTATTAATCTAGAATGAAAGAAATCTTTTTTACCTGTAACTCTTGTAAAAATAATGCTATCATTATCTAAAAACTCT
Source organism: Polaribacter sp. (assembly GCF_036480315.1). Lineage (GTDB taxonomy): Bacteria > Bacteroidota > Bacteroidia > Flavobacteriales > Flavobacteriaceae > Polaribacter. The sequence goes on along the minus strand of NZ_JAZGGG010000021.1, from coordinate 33,418 downwards.
GTTGGTAGTTTAAAGTTTTCTTCTAAAATAGTTGCTCCAAATGTGAATTTTTGTTTTGTAGTAGTGTCTATTTGTTGAAAAAGATAATTCTTAATTTGTGCATTATCTGCATATCCTTTATTCTCAATAATACCTTCTATCTGTTTTTCGAATTGCGCCTCTTCCTTATCGTTAATTTTTTCAGAAACACTTCCTAAAGATTTTTGAACATCGTTCTTAAATTGTGCCTTTTTACTTTCGAGTGCATTGTTAATCCAATATACTTGTACAGCAATAATTCCCATAAGGGAAACACTCATTAAAAAGACAATAAGAACAAACATTTTCTTGCCCATAAATCAAAGTTAAGACTTATTAAAATTGAATTTTAACTTTTTAACCTTAATTAACCAATTTTCTTAAATTTTAAGACATTTTTAACATAAATACTGAATTTAATTAAATAAAAGACACTTTTTTTGTTAAAATATTATGGACTTTACTAGTTTGAACCTTAGTCTGTTCAAGAGAATTATTATAAATAATATAATTAGATTGTAGAATTTTCTTCTCTTCTAACCATTGATTATTTATTCTATTAAGAACCTCTTCTTTTGAAGTATTGTCTCGCAAAGTAACACGAGAAATTCTTACTTCTAAAGGCACAAAAACGGATATAATAATATCGCAATACAAATTACTTTTACTTTCGAAAAGAATAGCGTTTTCATATAAAATGTAATCTTTTCTTTTATTTTGAAGAACAAAATTTTGAAAGTGTTTTTTAACTTCTGGGTGTACTATTTTGTTTAAAACTGCTAATTTTTCTTTATTCTTAAAAACAATACTTGCTATAAAAGCGCTATTTAATGCTCCATCAACATAAGCTCCTTTTCCAAATTCTTCTTTAATTTTAGATTTTATTACTTCCGAAGAAATCATTAATTTTTTTGCTTCAATATCTGCAGAATAAATTGCAACAGTATCAAGTTCTGAAAAGAATTTAGTAACCGTAGTTTTTCCACTACCAATACCACCTGTTATACCAACTATCATAGACACTTATTTCTGAATTAAGAAATCAATTTTATTAGGAATTATTCTAAAACTCTTTATTAAACTAGACTTTCCTACAACTTTTGGAATTAAATACATCAAATTATTATCTTTTGAAACCTTAAAATCACATTCTACAACAAAGGAATTTATATCAATTTTATTAAAATTAGATAAACCAACAATAAAAACCACCTCTACAGTTTTAGAAAGTGTATTTAGTTCTATATCATCTGGAAGGTTTATCACTTTAAAGGGCACTTTGAAACCACCTTCAGTAAACTTTTCTACCTTACCAGAAACTGTAACGGTTTTAACACTTAACTTGACTTCTTTAATATTTAAAGGCTTTATAATAGCTACCTTTTCTGAAAAATTAGACTTTATGTCATTTAACTTTAAACTATTTAAATTAAGAGATGTGATCTTTTCTATTTGAGATTCTGGCCCAGTAACAATAACACTATCTGGTTGTATACTTATCTCTTCTAAAATATCATAACCTACATGATATTTTATATCTAAATTAGGTTTTACAGGTATTTTTTTTGATGTTAAGCTGCCTAATTCTAAATAAATAGTATCTAACAAAATCTCTTCTAAAAGAACTTGAGATAAGAGTTGTTTTTGAATATTAATTTTCTGATTCCCAGTTAAAAAAAAGTATTTACGAGATGATTTTTGAGATAAACTATTTGCATTTAATGAGATTGGCTTTTTTATAAAATTAGATCTAATAATTTTAAAACCAGTTGCTTTTATCTGAAGGTCTATTTCTTTTATTGGTGAGGTTTGTAATAATTTATTTTGAGGTAAATTTTTATAAACTATCGGAAAAGTAATGGTTGTAATATATTCTTTAGAAAGTGTTATTAATAACCACATTAGTGTAGATACTAATAAAAAACCTATAAATTTCTTTGATGTCTTCTTTACTTTTTTCAACTTTAATATCGAATTTAATGCAATCTACACAAAAGTTAACAAACAAAAAAAGTGAGCATCATCTATATAGATAAAGCTCACTTTTAAAACTTAATTTGTGTTTCTTATTTTTTAGCAGGCGCTAAATACTTCTTACTTAATTCCATTGAAATTGCAGAACGTTCAAATTTAATTTTTCCTGCTCCAGTTTCTATAGTAATTGTATTATCTGTATCATTAATTTCGGCAATTTTACCATGAATACCGCTAGAAGTAACCACTTTTGCTCCTTTTTTAATTTCTGCCTGAAAAGATTTCTCTTTTTTCTGACGATTCATTTGCGGTCTTATCATAAAAAAATATAAAACAACTATCATTGCTAAAAAAGGCAACATACTTGTTAAACTACTAGAATCGAATTGTAAAAATATTGTATTGAACATCTTATTTCTTTGCTTTTGGTATTACAGAACCTCTTATTGTTAAAATTTCTTTACCAGATTCTGTGTTGGTAGTTAAAGTAATATTTTTTTGTTGTCTATTTGGTTTTCCTGCTGTGTTAAATTTAACTTTAACATCTGCAGTTTCTCCTGGTTTTATTGGTGCTTTTGGCCAAACGGGAACCGTACAACCACAAGTAGTTTGTGCGTTTGTAATTACTAAATCTGTTTTACCAGAATTTGTAACCTTAAATGTTTTTTCAACAATATCTCCTTCGTTAACCGTACCAAAATCGTAGGTATTATTATCAACAGAAATAGATGCAGTACCTTTTTTAATTTCTAAATCTCTGCTAACTGCTTTGTCTAAATTTGCTTTGTTAATTTTTGTTATTGCGCTTCCACCATCTTTACAAGAAGTAAAAACCGCTGCAGAAATTATAAAAGCGAATAAAAATGTTATTTTTTTCATTGTGAATATGTTTTTTGTAAAAATAATAAATAAATCTTCGAGAACAATAGATTAAAGTAAACCTCTACCAATTTTAACAATTCTTTTGTTTAAAATGAACTCTTTAGAAATTTTATCTAAAACTCCATTTATAAAATAGCTACTCTTTTCTGTAGAATAATCTTTAGAAACTTCTATATACTCATTAATAGTAACTCTTGTTGGTATTGATGCAAAATTGATAAATTCTGTCATAGCCATTTTTATCAAGATCATATCTATATCAGCAATTCTATCTGTTTCCCAATTTGGTGTTTTCTCTGTAATGTCTTTTTCGTATTCAGCGTTTTTAAGCACTGTTTTTTTGAATAAATCAGATACAAAATCTTCATCATCTTTGTCTTTATACAATCTTCCTAGTGCAAAAATAACTCCGTCTTTTTGTTTACTTAAAGACTTTACAACCCAAGTGTTTACAAAAGGAATATCATCTACCCAAGAAATCATATCATCTTCAAAGTATTCTCCTAACTTTTCATTAGGTGCAATAATTTCTTTAAAGAAATCAATAACAAAAGCTTTATCTAAATTATAAGAATTTTCATCAGTATTTAAATATTTTTTATAAAAATCGCTTTTTTGCAATTCATCTAAAACTATTTTTACATACTCACTATTTTCATCCCAATTTCTCAAATTATTTAACTCAATATAACCTTCAACACTTACACTTTCTGCAATTGCCTTAATTAATTTATTGTTTAAAAATTTAGTATTTGGTGCTAAATCTTCTTTAGTTGCAAGAATTTTCTTTTTTGAAAGCGCTATTTTTTTTGATGCTAATTTTTGTACTTCAACCAATAATTGAAGATTTAAAACGTACAAATCGAACATTTTTAAAATACTGTGTTTTAAAAATTTTTCTTCTCTAATGATATCATCATTATGAGATTGCAACATTGCGTATACAGATTGCATTACTTTAACTCGAATATGTCTTCTGTTAATCATTGTAAAGAACTTATATTTAAATAGTGCGAAGATTTTTTTCTAACGCTCTGCAAAAATAGTACTATTTTATTTTTATTCTCTAATGATTTTTAATTCTTTTTTTTGATACTGTTTTTTATTGTTGAACAGATTTTTCATTTTTAATTTTCACTTATAAACATGTATATTCGTACTCGCAAAAAACAGCATTCCTTGAAAGAATTAAAATACATAAATAAATACTTTTCTAAATACAAATGGCGAATTTTAGCTGGCTTATTAATAACCATACTTTCTAAAATTTTAGCGCTTAAAGTTCCACAGATTATTGGAGATTCTTTAAATGTTGTAGGAGACTATCAAACTGCTAAAGCAAATAATTTACCAGAAGCAGAATTACAAATTTTATTATCAGAAGTTGAACACCAATTATTTATAAACATCCTTCTAATTATTAGTGTGGCTTTGGTTGCTGGTTTTTTCACTTTTTTAATGAGACAGACCATAATTGTTACTTCTAGGTTGATAGAGTTCGATTTAAAAAATGAAATTTATCAACAATATCAAAAATTATCTCTAAATTTTTATAAAAAAAATAGAACGGGCGATTTAATGAATAGAATTTCGGAAGATGTTTCTAAAGTACGTATGTATGTTGGGCCAGCAATTATGTACAGCATGAATATGGTGGTTTTACTTGCGGTTGGTTTTACTCAAATGATAAGTATTGATGTAAAATTAACCATGTATACATTAATTCCTTTTCCTTTATTATCAATATCTATTTTTGTTTTAAGTAAGGTAATTCATAAGAGAAGCACGGTAGTACAGCAATATTTATCTAAATTAACAACGTTTAATCAAGAATTTTTTTCAGGAATAAATGTGGTAAAATCATATGGAATTGAAGCTTCAATCATAAAAGACTTTGATGAAATTGCTGATGAAAGCAAAGAAAAAAACATTCATTTACAAGAAGCAAATGCACTCTTTTTTCCGTTAATGATTTTATTAATAGGAATTAGTAACTTATTGGTTATTTATATTGGTGGACAACAATATATAGATGGAGAAATTCAAATAGGAACTATTATACAATTTATGTTGTATGTAAATATTCTTACGTGGCCAGTTGCTGTAATTGGTTGGGTAACTTCAATGGTACAGCAAGCAGAAGTGTCACAAGCTAGAATTAATGAGTTTTTAAAACAAGTACCAGAAATACAAAACAACAATACTTTACCAACTGAATTAGAAGGGAATGTAACGTTTAAAGATGTTACTTTTACTTATGATGATACAAATATTACAGCTTTAAAAAATATTAATTTCTCGATAAAATCTGGCGAAACTATAGCAATTTTAGGGAATACTGGTTCAGGAAAATCGACTATTATTGAGTTAATTGCAAGATTATATGACACTAAAGAAGGAAGTGTTTTTTTAGATGATATTTCTATTGAAAAGGCAAATTTAAATGATGTAAGAAGTCAGATTGGCTTTGTACCACAAGATCCTTTCTTATTTTCTGATACTATTGGTAATAATATTAAGTTTGGTAAAGAAGAAGCAACTGAAGAAGAGATTATAAATGCAGCAAAAAATGCAGTTGTACATGATAATATTATTGAATTTACAAACGGATATGAAACTATTTTAGGTGAACGTGGCGTAACTTTATCTGGTGGACAAAAACAACGTGTTTCTATTGCTAGAGCAATTATTAAGAATCCTAAAATTTTAATTTTTGATGATTGTTTATCTGCAGTAGATACAGAAACAGAAGAAAAAATCTTATCTAATTTAGAAAAAGTATCAAAAAACAAAACTACTTTTATTATTAGTCACCGAGTATCATCAGCAAAAAATGCAGATAAAATTATTGTTTTAGACCAAGGAAAAATTATACAACAAGGAACTCACAATCAGTTAATAACAAAAGAAGGATACTATAAAGATCTTTACGAACAGCAACTTTTAGAAAAAGAAATTTAATCTTTAACATTGCTACGTTAAATATTTTGTTAGATTTGTTGAGTATAACAAACTATTTATAACTACTATTTTTAGAATTATGGCAGAGAGAGTTGAACAGGAAGAAATATTTTCACAAGTATTAAGAGCAGGAAGAAGAACTTACTTTTTTGATGTAAGAGCCACAAAAGCAGATGATTACTACTTAACAGTTACAGAAAGTAAGAAGTTTACGCACGATGATGGTACTTTTCATTATCAAAAACATAAAATTTATTTATACAAAGAAGATTTTTCTGATTTTCATGAAATGCTAAAAAAAGCAACAGATTATATTGTTACCGAAAAAGGTGATGAAGTAATAAGTGAACGTCATCAAAAAGATTTTAAGAAAGAAGAAAATACGGAAGAAACAAAATCGGTTGAAAGTTTTACAGATGTTTCTTTTGATGATATATAGCAGTCACAGACTGTTTTAGCACTAGTTTGTTTGTGAAAAAAAAATACAAATATTTAATGTTAAGACAATTTTAATTCAATTCAATTTTACACAATAATTATAAACCGCAAATTTACTGTTTGCGGTTTTTTTTGTTTTATAAAAACATCTTTTTCTAAAAATCCTGTAATTTAAAACGACAAAACCCGCTTCATAGTTTTAGCTTTATAAACTGTTTCTTGCCATTCATTTTCAGCATTGCTATCTTTGGTAATTCCACCACCAATATAGATTGATGCCTCATTGTTTTTAACACTCATACAGCGTAAATTAACAAATAAACTAGAACTTTCGTTAGTACAAGTAGAGTTCTTAATATTCAATTCACCTAAAAAACCAGTATAAAAACTTCTATTGTAGTTTTCATTTTTTAAGATAAAGTCTTTTGCTTTTTCTCTAGGCAAACCACAAACTGCTGGTGTTGGATGTAATACTCTAATTAACGTTTTTAAGTTAGATGAATTCGCTTTTAGAGTTCCAGAAACTTTTGTTTTTAAATGTAGTAAACTTCCAGCTTTTACAGTTTCTATTTTATTGATTTGTAAATCGGTAGCTATATCAATTAATTTATTTTCTATAAAGTTTGTTACCAATTGTTGTTCTTCCAATTCTTTCGTTTTCCAAACAACAGGTTCATCCTTTTTTAAAACTTGAGTTCCCGCTAGAGACATAGTTTCAAAGCTAGTTCCGTTTATATTTAGCAAGGTTTCTGGTGTTGCGCCAAACCACAAACCTACTTTAGGATGAAACCAAACATACACAAATGCATTTGCATACGTTTGTAATAATTTTTTATAAATCCCCAAAACAGTTAAATCTGTTATTTCTAAAACCTCTTTTCTAGAAAGTACTACTTTTTGAAGTTCATTTTCAGAAATAGTATTAATTGCTTTTTCTACTATTCTAATATGACTTTGTTTAGAAGTTTCACTTGAAATAAAATCATTATTAAGAGAACTAATGCTTTTTATTTCAAGTGTTTCTTGTAAGAATTCTGAATTTTCGTTTGAAAATAAAACAGCTTTTTCAGAAGATTCAAAAGGCGCAAAAACAAATCCATTTTCTGTGAAACTTTCTGTAAAAGAAAGAGAATCATCATTCATAAAAAAACCTGAAACTTTATTAGAATTAGGCTTCCTATAAACTACAAAAGGTAGGTTATTTGTATAAAAATTGGGTATTTTTTCAAAAATAGAATTCAAAACAACTGCTTAATTATAGTTAAATAAAAAATTATTTTCTTTCTAAAACAATGTTCGTCATTTTAGCTACAGAAATTAAATTGTCTTCTTCGTCTACAATTCTAACTTCCCACAAATGCGTTGTTCTGCCTTTATGAATGTTTTTTGCTGTTGCAAAAACAACACCTTCACGTTTACTTTTTATATGATTTATAGACAATTGAATTCCGTTAATAAATTGCGTTTTACTATCTATAAAAAAATTGGATGCTGCACTACCAACGCTTTCTGCTAAAGCTGCAGTTGCGCCGCCGTGTAATTGTCCGTAAGGTTGATGAACGCTAGAATTCACAGGCATTTTTGCCGTTAAAAAATCTGAACCTACAGCAACATATTCAATATCAAGTGTTTCCATTAACGTATTTTTAGAGCGCTCATTAAATGCTTTTAAAATAGTAGAAGTATCCATAACTTATAATTTGTATGGTAAAAGTACGTATAAAAATTTGTATTTTTGCAGTTGTAAACTGAAACCATTTCATGTACAAAATACGCGTAATTTTAGACACCAAAGAAGATATTATTAGAACCATTCTAGTGAATGACGGCATTCATTTAGAAGAATTGCACACCATTATTGCTAAATCTTTTGGCTTTAAAGGACAGGAAATGGCTTCTTTTTATAGAACCGATGATGAATGGAGCCAAGGTGAAGAAATTCCGTTATTTAATATGGCAGAAGCTGGCGAAGGTATTTCTATGCAAACTTGTATTTTAAAGGACACCTTACCTGAAGTAAATCATAAGTTAATTTATGTCTACGATTTTTTAAATATGTGGACTTTCTATGTGGATGTTATCGATATTTCTTCCGAAGAAAAAGAAAACTTACCACAAATTATACTTTCTGTTGGTGAAATTCCTGAAAAAGCACCCGAAAAAGAATTTATTGCAGAAAAATTAGATAGCGAGTTTGGTGAAGAAGATGGTGATGGTTTTGATCCTTATGATGATTTCGACTTTAATGAATATTAGTGTTTTCTGTGTATTCGTTTATTTGTTTAACTCTTGATGATTTACTTGTTTTTACAATTAAACATTTACCCAATTAAACAATTCCACCTTTTCTTAAGTAACAAATTCGTAGATTGGTCGTCTTACATGTATAATCGACTAAAACTATTTCTTTGGAAACTATATTATCACTTAAAAATCTCGATAAAAAATACGGCCCAGTTCACGCAGTAAACAATCTTTCTTTTGATATTCAAAAAGGAAATGTATACGGAATTTTGGGTCCTAACGGAAGTGGAAAATCTACTACTTTAGGTATCATTTTAAATGTTGTAAACAGAACCTCTGGAGAATTCTCTTGGTTTAACGGACAACTTTCTACACACGAAGCGTTAAAAAAAGTAGGTGCAATTATAGAAAGACCTAACTTTTATCCGTACATGACTGCAGCTCAAAATTTAAAATTGATTTGCAAAATAAAAGAAATTTCTGAAGATAAAATTGATGATAAACTAAAGGCTGTAAATCTATTTGAAAGAAAAAACAGTAAGTTTAAAACTTTTTCTTTAGGAATGAAACAACGTTTAGCAATTGCTTCTGCTCTATTAAATGATCCTGAAATTTTAATTTTAGATGAACCTACAAACGGTTTAGATCCGCAAGGAATTCATGAAATTAGACAAATTATAAAAGATATTGCCGCAAACGGAACTACAATTTTATTAGCTTCTCATCTTTTAGATGAAGTAGAAAAAGTGTGTAGCCATGTTGTAGTTATTAGAAAAGGTATAAAATTATATGCTGGTAGAGTAGATGAAATGACGGCTTCTAACGGTTTATTTGAACTAAAGGTTGATGAAAACGAAAAAGAGTTAATCACTGTTTTAGAAAACCATCCTGCAATTGATAAAATTTCTAAAGAGCACGAAACTATAATTGCAACTTTAAATAGCGAAATTTCATCCACAGAAATCAATAAACATTTGTTTGACAAAGGTATTACTTTATCACATTTAGTAAAACGTAAACCAAGTTTAGAACAACAATTTTTAGATTTAACGAACAACAACTAATTCATTGAATGTCTGCTCAAGCACAGTCTAGAGCAAAATCAACAAAAACATAAAACGTAATGTTAAGACTACTAACCATAGAATTTCTTAAATTAAAACACAATACAGCAAGTAAAGTTTTGTCTATTATCTATTTCGGACTGTTAACTTCTATTGCATTAATTGCCGCTATAAAATTCGAGTTCGGAGATTTTAAATTGCATTTTGCCGAAATGGGGATTTTCAACTTTCCATATATTTGGCATTTTAACACCTATGTAGCTTCCATTTTAAAGTTTTTCTTACTGTTGGTTATTGTTTCTATGATGGTAAACGAATACAGTTACAAAACATTAAAGCAAAATTTAATAGACGGTTTAAGTAAAAAAGAGTTTATCTTATCTAAATTCTATGCAGTAGTTGCTTTTGCTTTAGCTTCTACAGTTTTTGTTTTTATAATTTCTTTAACACTAGGTTTGTTTTATTCAGATTATAATGAATTGTCAATAATAACATCCGATTTAGAATATATTTTAGCCTTTTTCATAAAATTGGTTGGCTTTTTCTCTTTTGGCTTATTTTTAGGAATCCTTGTAAAACGTTCTGCTTTTGCTGTTGGTGCTATGCTTATTTGGTATATTATAGAATGGGTAATTTTTGGAGTTTTAGGTTGGAAATTTGTCTCTTGGGAAACTGCACAATCTATTAAAAACTTTTTGCCTTTAGAATCTATGATGAATCTAATTAAAGAACCTGGTTCTAGGTTAGGCCCAGTTAAATCTGCTGCAGGTATGATTGGTCAAACTTTCACTAAAAGCTATGCCGTAGAATTTTTTACAATTCTAATAGTTGCTACTTGGACTTTTATCTTTATTTATTTGTCTTTTGCACTGTTAAAAAAGAGGGATTTGTAATACTTTTTAAATATATTTGACGTTAAGTTCTCAAATAACGTCAAATGAAGAAATTAATACCCTTTATAATCCTATTTTTTGCATTAAATGTATTTTCTCAAAAAGAAGCCAACTTTTGGTATTTTGGTAGAAATGCAGGTTTAGATTTTACATCTGGTACGCCAGTTGCTTTAACTGATGGACTTTTAAGTACAAACGAAGGTTCTGCAAGTATTTCTGATAAAAACGGAAAATTACTTTTTTATACAGACGGTTCTACAGTTTATCATATAGATGCTACAGTAAATGGCGGAATTATGACAAATGGTACGGGTTTATTAGGTAATAATTCTAGTGCTCAATCAGCAATAATAGTTCCTAAACCACTAGATGAAAATATTTACTATATTTTTACAGTAACAAATAGTGGTAATAATAACGGAGTTCAATTCTCTGAAGTTGACATGCGACTAAATGGAGGTTTAGGAGAAGTTACAGTTAAAAACACTAATTTAACTCAATCAAATAATGCAGAAGAAAAAATTACTTCAGTAAAAGGTAAAGATTGTAATACGTTTTGGGTAGTTACAGGAGACAGAAGTAATTTTCAAGCTTATAAAATTGATAAAGACGGTGTAGATACTAGTGCAATTTCTTCTGGTTATTTAAATGGAAACTTAAATGATTCTCGTGGTTATTTAAAAATTTCTCCAGATGGAACAAAATTAGTTTCTGCGTATTCTAACGGAGGAACCTATATTTATGATTTTAATGATGAAACAGGAATTATTACTAACGGTGGTCAATTAAATGTAACAGGTAATGGTTATGGAGTTGAATTCTCTAGAAGTAGTCAAAATTTATATATTTCTACAGGTGTAGATGACCAAGGTAGTGGTGCAACTAATGCAGATATTTTTCAATTTAGTTTAAAAGATAGGCCAATTGCAGATATTAATGCATCAAGGGGAACAATTCCTGGAGTTCCAACTGGTCATAGAGGTGCATTACAATTAGCTCCAAATGGTAAAATATACTATTCTAGGAGTAGCACAAGTTTTTTGGGTGTTATTAATTTTCCTGAAGAAACTTTAGCAGATATTTCTTTTGATGCTGAAGGAGTTTCTTTGGCAGGTCAGTTAGCATCTGAAGGTTTACCTCCTTTTATACAATCCTTCTTTAAAATTGTAGAAATAAAAGATTCAGATACAAATCAAACAATTAATGATGAAGATTTACAATTTTGTGTTGGTGATAATAAAACAATTATTCCAGATACTGTAACTGGTGCTACTCCACCAACCTTTAAATGGGAATTTGATGATGGTACTACTACAACAGTAATTTCTACTATTGCCAACTTACCACTTACCAACCTTCAAAAAGTAGATAGTGGTAAATACACATTAACTATCGAATTAACAGATGATTGCGGTATTGTTACTCAATTTATTGGTACATTTAATATTGAGGTTTTTGATGCCGCAAGAGCAAAAGCTGTACCAGACCCAATTAATTTTTGTGATACAGATGATACTACTCCAAATAACTTTGATTTAGCTACATTAAAAAGCACAGAAATTTTAGATGGTTTAGACCCAACCGTTTTTACTGTTTTATATTTTGATACTATGGCGAAAGCCAATGCAAATGCTGCTGGTACAGATTTACCAAATCCGTACCCAGTAAATACAGCAAGTTTACAAACCGTTTATGCACGTGTACATAATAGAAATGCACCAGACGCATGTTTTGCCCTTACAAATTTTGTGTTAGAAGTAACCAATGAACCAGAACCTGTACAACCCCTTGTTTACAGATTATGTGATGATACTGCAAGCGGAAGCGATATAGATGGTATTAGTAATTTTAGGTTAAATACTAAAGACACAGAAATTTTAGGAACTTTAAATGCAACTCAATATTCAGTTTCTTACCATACAGCATTGGTAGATGCCCAAACAAGCAGCACAACAAATGCCATTGATAAAACAATTGATTATGCTGTAACAAACTCTCAAAGAATTTTTGTGAGAGTAGAAAACACAGACAATGCAGACTGTAATGCGATTTCTGACGATACTGCAGGTAGTACTTTTACTTCTTTTGAGTTGATTGTAGATCCTTTACCTGTAATTAATAATCCTGCGGAATTAATTCAATGTCATAATGACCCAAGTTTAAGTACTACTGTTAATTTAACATTAGCAAGACCAAATATATCAACCAACTATATTGCAAAAGGTGAAACTTTTGAATATTATACAACTGAAGCAGAAGCTATTGCTGGAACACCACAGATAACAGGTACAAACAGAGAAACATATCCAGTTATAGGAACAGGCGAAGCTTGGGTTAGAGTAATTTCTAACCAAAACTGTTACCGTGTTTCTAAAATTGAAATTACTGTTAATTTTAGTGCAGATCTTGTATACAGTAAAACCTACGAAGAATGTGACGACTTATTAGATTCAGCAGGAAATAATACCGCTGGAAATTCAGATACAGACGGAATTTCTTTTTTCGATTTTAACGATTCTGTAGATGAAATAAAAGCTTTTTTCTTAATTACATCTCAACCAGATTTAGATGTAATATTTTACGAAACGGAAGCGGATAGAACAGCTTCTGTAAATCAAATACCAGATATTACAAGACATAGAAATAATAGTGACCCTGCGTATGCAAACACGCAAACTATATATGCTAAAATTTTAAACAACACAAATAATGGTTGTTCAGGTACCGCGCAATTTACACTACAAGTAAACGCAGTTCCATTAGCAAACCCAGTTATAGATTTAGATTTATGTGATGATGCATTGTCTGGCAATACAATAGACGGAGAAAATATCAACATTAACTTAAGAGATAACGTAACTACTATTTTAGGTACAACACAAACAGAAGCAGATTTCATAGTAACCTTCCACACCTCACAAACAGATGCTGATGATGTTACCAATTCTGGAATACCAAATGACACAGATTTCAGAAATTCTGCACAACCTGGTTTTACTGCTGGTGACATTAGCGAACAAACTATTTTTGTGCGTGTACAAGATAGAAATGCAACTCCGCAGTGTAAAAACACTGCCATTTCTTTCAAAATATTTGTGAATCCTATTCCGGATGTTTCTACGGTAATTACACCACTTGCAGTTTGCGATATGGCAACTACAACAGATAGTGATCCTAGAAATAGAGTTGCACAAAATATTGATTTAACTTCTAAAGATGCAGAGATTTTAAACGGAAGAACCAATCACAGAATTGCTTATTACGCAACACAAGCACATGCAACTGCAGGAACTCCGGAAATTGTAAATCCCACTAATTTTCAGAATGACCCTTCTCAAACTACTTTTCCTGCTAATTTTAATACAGATGAACCTGGAATACAAACCATTTTCTTTGCCGTTGTAGACCTTGGTGGAAATATGTGTAGGTCAGTTTTTTCTACCTATCAGTTATTAATTTACCCAGAACCAAACATTCCTATTAATATTTCTGACTTTACAGATTGTGACAATACAACAGACACAGATGCAGATGATACCAATGGTAGAAATGGAGATATTTCTTTGAAAGATAAAATTCCAGAAATTCTTGCAAATTACCTACCTGCAGAATATGCAGATTTTAATGTTACTTTTTACACTTCTTTAGCTAATGCTGAATCTAATGATACAACATTAGCAGTTGATCAAGACAGGTTTGAAAATATTACCAACAACCAAACTATTTATGTGCGTGTAGAGAACACTAAAAACACGCCAGTAGCTTGTGTGCATACTCGTTTGTCTTTCAACATAGATATTATTGCTTTACCTCAGTTTACGGTTATTGGAGATGATGTTGACAATCCTCAAATCTTATGTTTAAACTACACAACTCCACATATTTTAGAAGCAGAAAACCCTGCAAGTACTTATGAATATGAATGGATTGATAAAGACGGAACTGTTTTAGGAACAAACCCAACTTTAACAATTTCTAAAGGTGGAGAATACTCAGTAACAGCAACAGACAATGTTACAACATGTGGTAGAAGTAGAACTATTTATGTAAAAGAATCTGAAAAGGCTACTTTACTAGAAGAGTTTGTAGTAATTATTGATGAATCTAACAATATAGGTTCTCAAGAAAATATTTCAATATTTATTGATACTGATAAAAATCCTTTAGGAAAAGGAGATTATAGATTTGCAATTAGAAATGACGACAATGGAGAAAGAATTCCGTTTGCAGGTTTTCAAGAAGAAGCGCTTTTTGAGAATTTAGAAGGTGGTGTGTACACGATTATTGTACACGATGAAAATGGCTGTGTTTCTGATGAAGAATTACAGATTTCCGTTATTCAATTCCCTAAATTCTTTACACCTAATGGAGATGGAAAAAACGATACATGGGTTGTAAAAGGAGCTAATGAAAAGTTTTATCCGAATGCAAGTATTAATGTATTTAATAGATTCGGTAAGTTAGTTGCTCAAATTCCGATTGACAGTCAAGGTTGGAACGGAACCTATAATGGTAAAGTTCTTTCTTCAGATGATTACTGGTATAAAGTTCAATTAATACCAGCTGATCCAGCAAAAAATCAAATACTTAAAACAGGGCATTTTTCTCTTTTAAGGAAGTAAAAAATAGTTCTTTAAAACTTCAATAAATACGGATACTTTTTTTAAAAGTATCCGTATTTTTACATTATGGAATTTAAATTGGTATCAGAATTTTCTCCAACAGGAGATCAACCACAAGCAATTAAAGAGCTATCAGAAGGAATTCTTGCAGAAGAAAAATTTCAAACTTTATTAGGAGTTACAGGTTCAGGTAAAACATATACGGTAGCTAACGTTGTAAGAAATGTAAACAAACCAACACTGGTTTTAGCACATAATAAAACATTAGCAGCACAATTATATTCAGAATTTAAACAGTTTTTTCCAGAAAATGCCGTAGAATATTTTGTTTCTTACTATGATTATTATCAACCTGAAGCATACATTCCAGTAACAGGAACCTACATAGAAAAAGATTTATCCATTAATGAAGATATAGAACGTTTGCGTTTAAGTACCACTTCTTCCCTACTTTCTGGTAGACGAGATGTTTTAGTAGTTGCTTCCGTTTCTTGTTTATACGGTATTGGAAATCCAACAGAATTCAAGAAAAATGTTATTCCTATTGAAGTAAATCAACAAATTGCTAGAACCAAGTTTTTACATCAATTGGTACAAAGTTTATATTCTAGAACTGAACACGAGATTAAAAGTGGAACCTTTAAAGTTAAAGGAGATGTGGTTACTATTTATCCTTCTTATGGAGATAATGGATACAGGGTTCATTTTTTTGGTGATGAAATTGAAGAAATTGAATCTTTCGATTTAGAAAGTAATGCAGTATTAGAAAGCTTTAGTGAACTCACTATTTATCCTGCAAACCTTTTTGTAACATCGCCAGATGTTTTACAAAATGCCATTCATCAAATTCAAGAAGATATGATGAAACAGGTAGATTATTTTAAAGAAATTGGGAAACATTTAGAAGCAAAACGTTTAAAAGAGCGTACAGAATTCGATTTAGAAATGATTCGTGAATTAGGCTATTGTTCGGGTATTGAAAACTATTCTAGATATTTAGACGGACGAGATCCAGGAACAAGACCTTTCTGCTTATTGGATTACTTCCCAGATGATTATTTAATGGTAATTGATGAAAGTCATGTAACCGTTCCACAAACCCATGCAATGTATGGTGGAGATAGAAGTAGAAAAGAAAATTTGGTGGAATATGGTTTTAGATTGCCAGCAGCAATGGACAACAGACCTTTAAAATTTGATGAATTTGAAGCAATTCAAAATCAGACAATATTTGTTTCTGCAACTCCTGCAGACTACGAATTAGAAAAAACGGAAGGTGTTTTTGTTGAACAAATTATTAGACCTACTGGTTTATTAGATCCACCAATTGAAGTGAGACCTAGTTTAAATCAGATTGATGATTTAATAGAAGAAATTCATATTAGAGTAGAAAAAGACGAACGTACTTTAGTAACTACTTTAACAAAAAGAATGGCAGAAGAATTGACTAAATATTTAACAAGAGTCGCTATTCGTTGTCGTTATATTCATTCTGATGTAGATACTTTAGAACGTGTAGAAATTATGCAAGATCTACGTAAAGGTCTGTTTGATGTTTTAATTGGAGTTAATTTACTGCGTGAAGGTTTAGATCTACCAGAAGTTTCTTTAGTAGCTATTTTAGATGCAGATAAAGAAGGCTTTTTAAGAAGTCATCGCTCTATAACACAAACTGTTGGTAGAGCAGCAAGAAACGTAAATGGTTTGGCTATTTTATATGCTGATAAAATAACCAACAGTATGCAAAAAACGATGGATGAAACTGATCGAAGAAGAAATACACAAATAGCATACAATACTAAAAACAACATTACTCCTACTCAAATTAATAAAAAAATTGATGATACTTTATCTAAATCTGCAGTTTCTAGTTATCATTATGATAATGCAAAGCAAGTAGCCGCAGAACAAGATTTACAGTATTTACCAAAAGAAGAAATAGAAAAACGTATAAGAGACAAGCGTAAACATATGGAAGCTTCAGCAAAATCTTTAGACTTTATTGTAGCCGCAAAACTGCGTGATGAAATTGCAATTTTAAAGGAAAAACTGTAATAAAGTTATTTTAATTAATCACAAAATTCATGCTAATTTCTTTATAATTTGTCAAGAATTATGATTACTATATAAAAATTAAATAATAATTTTTATATTGCCTTTAAATTACAAAATGGAAAAGATTAAAGACTTAATTAAAAGATTAGACAGATATTCTCCGTATCCACTTTTTTACAAATTTGCAATGAGTAAAAAAGAGCAAGAGGTATTTAATAAGTACATAAAAAATTCCAAATATTATTTAGAATTTGGTTCTGGAGGTAGTACCATTCGTGCATTACAAATTTCTAAAGCAAAAATTTATTCTGTTGAATCTAGTATAGGTTGGATTAATTATCTTTCTGAATATAAAGTTCTAAATTATGCAAAAAATAAAAGAGTATTCTTTCATGCAATAGACATAGGTAAAACCGAAGGATGGGGGTATCCAGTATCAAATAAATCAAAACATTTATTCCCTAACTATTCTAATAAAGTTTTTAGTTCTTTAAATTCAGTTAAAATAGATACAGTTCTTATAGACGGGCGTTTTAGAGTAGCATGTGCATTAAGTGTTATATTAAACCTATATAAATTAAATTCTGACACTATAATTCTTATACACGATTTTTGGAATAGAAAACAATATCATATCTTATTAGAGTTCCTTATAAAACAAGACAGTGTAGACACTTTAGGTGTATTTAAAATAAAAAAAGGATTAGATTTAAGTTTAATTCAGCAGAAATATGACACTTATAAATTTATTTCTGAATAATTGCTAAAAAAATATTATGATTAAACAAACAATCACTTTTATTGCACTTTTTATAGGGTTAAATACTATCGCACAAATTAAATTTGAAAAAGGATATATCATAAACAATAATGGAGAAAAAATAGATTGCTTAATAAAAAATGAAGACTGGCTTCATAATCCTTTAACCTTTTTATATAAGAAGGATAATAATTCTAAAGAAATAATCGGTAACTTAAATTCTATTAAAGAATTTAGCGTAAATGGATATAGTAAATACAAAAGATTTAAGGTTAATATAGATAAGTCTAAGACGAATATAAATCAATTAAGTAGAAAACGCACGTATGATTTTGTTATGGAAACTTTATTTTTAAAAGTTTTAATTGAAGGTAAAGCAAATTTATATGTTTATGATGAAGGAGATATTATAAAATATTTTTATAAGAAAGAGAACGCATCTATTCATCAACTAGAATATAAGGAATATCTAAATTCTAAAAATTATTTAGCCAAAAACAAGAATTATTTAACCCAATTAAGAATAGATGTTTCTTGTGATAATGTAAATTATAAAAACGTTATCTATAAAAAAAATAGTCTTGTTAATTATTTTTTAACCTACAATAATTGTAATGGAGTTAACAATCTTACTAAAGATTATACTAAATCTGTTAACAAAAATAAATTTAACATAAACATTAAATTGGGAGTTGGCCAGTCTTCAACCACATTTACTAACGACCTTTTTGGTTATAGCGATATTGAAAGTAGTGGTATAAATTTTAGAGCTGGAGTTGAAGGAGAATATATTCTTCCTTTCAATAAAAATAAATGGTCAATTTTTGTGGAACCAACTTACCAAACTTATAAAAGTGAAATAGAAGGCAATCAATCTGGAGAAATTAGTTACAGTTCAATTGAACTCCCATTTGGTATTAAATATTATATGTTCTTAAACGACAGCTCAAAACTATTTATTAGCGGAGCTTATGTTTTAGATTTTACAATGAATTCTGAAATTGATTTTAAGAATATTGGTGATTTAGACATAGAAACAACAACTAGTTATTTAATAGGTTTTGGTTACAATTATAATGACAAATATACTCTTGAGGCAAGATTTAATTCTGGAAGAGATTTAACACAAAACTATACTTATTGGCAAACAAATTACACCTCTTTTTCTATTGTTTTAGGTTATAATATTTTTTAATAAATAATAAACTTAAATAATTATGATTTTAACATTCTCAATTTATTAAAACAACAGTTTTTATTTTATAAATAGAATTATCTTTTTTAAAAGAATTTTCAAAATAAAAACACAAAATAAAGTTAGGTCGTTACTCCTCAACTCCCCAAGGAGCACTTGGGGTTTTTATTTCTTTAGTTAAATCGAATTTTACAGAGAAAAATCTATCAGTACCAATTCTTCTTAAATTGTAGGTAAAACTTGTTTTATCAATAGTAACCCACCAAACATTAGTTGAAGCAGCAGGAATTAATTTTCCTGTATGAACATCAGCAGGAAAAACTTGAACATCACTTAAACCCGTATTCGTATTTAAACCACCGTACTGTGTTATATTATCTTCAGAACCATCTTTGTGTCTATGATCGTGTTTTAAGCTTATTAACTTCTCTTTATTCATTTTAAAAATCCAAGTTCTAGATTTATTTTCACCAACAAAAAAAGGAATTCTAATCGTATTATTTTCGCAAGAACGAATGTGCATTACTAGCTTCTTACCTGTAAAACCATCTCCTTTTTTTCCTCCAGCAACTATTTCCCCTAGATAAGCTTTTCCACAATGTCTTTTTAAAGTATCCCAAAATACTTCAGAATTAGAAACTTCTTGTCCTATTAATTGTAATGGAAACAAAAGTAATATTAGAATTTTTTTCATGAATTATATATTATATGTTTAACAATATAAATTAATATTTTTATATAAAAAAAAGCCTCACAATTTGTGAGGCGTTTTCAATAATTTATCTTTTATGAATTAAGCTCCTAAAACTTCTGCAACTTTATCTGCAGCTTCTTGAAATTCTGTAGCAGAAATAATTTCCATTCCAGAATTGTCTATTAATTGTTTTGCTTCAACAGCATTTGTACCCTGTAATCTACAAATAATTGGTACAGTAATTTTATCTCCCATACTTTTATAAGCATCTACAACACCTTGTGCAACTCTGTCACAACGTACAATACCTCCAAAAATATTTACTAAAATTGCTTTTACGTTTGTATCTTTTAAGATAATACCAAAAGCTTTTTCTACACGTTCTGCATCCGCAGTACCACCAACGTCTAAAAAGTTAGCTGGTTCACCACCAGATTCTTTAATTAAATCCATAGTTCCCATTGCTAAACCAGCTCCGTTTACCATACAACCTACGTTTCCGTCTAAATCTACATAGTTTAAACCAGCAGCTTTTGCTTCAACTTCAATTGGGTTTTCTTCACGTAAATCACGCATTGCTGCATAATCTTTATGTCTATATAATGCATTTTCATCTAAAGAAACTTTAGCATCAACAGCCATTATTTTAGAATCAGAAGTTTTTAACACTGGGTTTATTTCAAACATTGCAGAGTCAGAACCAATATATGCTTTATATAAATTTGTAATAAATTTTGTCATTTCTTTAAAAGCAACACCAGATAAACCTAAATTAAAAGCAACTTTACGTGCTTGAAATGGCATTATACCTAATAAAGGATCTATTTCTTCAGTAAAAATTAAATGTGGAGTTTCTTCTGCAACCGTTTCAATATCCATTCCACCTTCTGTAGAATACATAATCATATTTTTACCAGTTGCTCTGTTTAATAAAACTGAAATGTAAAACTCATCTGGTTCAGCATCTCCTGGATAATAAACATCTTCACAGATTAAAACTTGATTCACTAATTTTCCTTCAGCAGATGTTTGAGGTGTAATTAACATCATTCCTAAAATATCATCAGAAATACTTTTTACTTCGTCTAAATTTTTAGCCAATTTAACACCACCACCTTTACCACGACCACCAGCGTGAACTTGTGCTTTTATAACGTGCCATCCAGTTCCTGTATCTTCAGTTAGTTTTTTTGCAGCAGCAACCGCTTCTGCAGGAGTACTTGCAACAATTCCTCGTTGAATTCTAACTCCAAAACTATTTAATATTTCTTTTCCTTGATATTCGTGTAAGTTCATTTGTAAATGTTTAAAACGTAGACAAAAGTACAAATTCAGAAGTGATAATTTGCAACGTTTTTCATAAAAATATATGCAAATAGAATTATTTTTAATTTTCTTTAAGAAATATTTAACACTCGATTAATGTAACACTCTCTATTTTATGATGTCTTTCTTATAATTAACACGATTTTAAAATTTTTCATAAGAAATGATAAATACTTTAGCATTGTGTTTACACATAATCAACCAAAAAAAAAGCATGTTCAAACAAATCTCTTTACTATTGATTTCATTACTAAGTATGAATCAGCTATCAGCACAAAGCAAAGAAAATAGAAAAACAATTAAAACCACTAGAATATCAAAAGCTCCCAAAATAGATGGAATCCTAAATGATGATGCTTGGAAAAATGCAGAATTAATTACAAATTTTGTGGTTTTTAGACCTGCAAATGGTGAAATTGTTTCTTCTGAATACCAAACTACAGTTAAAGTAATTTATAATGATGATGCTATTTATATTTCTGCACAAATGAATGACCCAGATCCCGAAGGGATTCCTAGAGAATTTGCAACAAGAGACAACTTTAGTCAAGCAGATTTTTTTTTGATAACTATAAACCCAAATGATGATGGACAAAACCCTTTTGAGTTTATAGTTCAAAGTACAGGGAACCAAGGCGACTCAAAAGTTTCTAATGGGAATGAAGATTTTAATTGGAGCGCAGTTTGGAAAAGTGCTGCAAAAATTACTGATAAAGGATGGAACGTAGAAATTGAAATACCTTATAGAGCACTTCGTTTTGCAAATCAACCTGTTCAATCTTGGGGGTTCAATTTTCATAGAAGATTAGAAAAACTAAATGAACAACACACTTGGACTCATATAGATAATACCGTTGGTAGATGGACGCAATATGATGGTTTAATTACTGATTTTAGAGATATTAAACCTACAACTCGTTTAAACTTATATCCTTACGCCTCAGCAACTACAAATAGTTTTGAAGGTCATACCAAATATGACTGGAGTGTTGGTATGGATATTAAATATGGTCTTACAGAAAATTTTACGTTAGATGCAACACTTATCCCAGATTTTAGTCAAGTTGGCTTTGATGACGTTGTATTAAATTTAGGACCTTTTGAACAACGATTTACAGAACAAAGACAGTTTTTTACGGAAGGTACTGAACTATTTAATATTGGAAGATTGTTTTATTCTAGAAGAATAGGATCTTCACCAATAGATCAATTTGATGTTTCTAGTACACTTTCTACAAATGAAGAAATTATAAATTACCCTGGAAAGGTAACCATGTTGAACGCTGTAAAAATTTCTGGAAGAACAAAAAAAGGATTAGGAGTTGGATTTTTTAATGCAATTACAGAAAAAACAAATGCTACCATAAAAAACAATAATACTGGCGAAATAAGAAAAGAAGTTATTGCTCCTTTTACAAATTATAACATATTGGTTTTAGATCAACAGTTTAATCAAAACTCAACAGTCTCTTTAATTAACACCAATGTTACACGTGATGGTAGATTTAGAGATGCAAACGTTACTGCATTAGATTGGCATGTAGAAACTAAAGACAGTAAATACAATGTAGATGGTTCTGTTAAAATGAGTAATATTTCTGATGATGCAAACAACCCAAATACTGGTTATACTTTTGATAATAGTTTTGGATACAATTCTGGACATTGGAATTGGGAAGTTGGTTACAATTTTGAAAACAAAGACTTTAACCCTAATGATTTTGGTATATTATTCAGTAACAACGAACAAACACTTTATGGTAGTGCAGGTTGGAGAACTTTACAGCCAACAAAAAACTTTAACAGATATAGTTTTAACTTTTACAATCAATTAAACTTCCAGCATTTTTCTGGTGTCTATACTGGTTATAACTCTGGTTTAAATTATAATGCACAAACAAAAAGTCGATTTTCTTTTGGAGGTAATTATAATTATGGATCAGAAAGTAAAGATTTCTTTGAACCAAGACAAGGATCTACAAGTGGTATTTATTTTTTACAACCTGAAAGAAAAAATGTAAACGTTTACATATCTACAAATTCTCAAAAGAAATTAGAATTAAATGCTAACGGATATTACACAAGCTACAGTAAAAACCCAAAGAGTGGATATGGCTTTAGTATTGCACCTCGTTATCGATTTACAAATCAATTTTCTTTAAGATATAGACTAAACTTCAACAAAACAAATAACGATCAGGGTTTTGTAAATGAAGACGGAACAAATATAATTTTCGGTATGAGAGATAGAAAAAGTTACACAAATACAATTTCTGGTAAATATAGTTTTAGTACAAAATCATCATTATCTTTAAGTTTTAGACATTATTGGGGTTCTGTTAATTATAATGGTTATCATAACTTAAATTCAGAAGGAGGCTTAGACCCAAACATGACTTATACAGGAGATAACCTAAACTTCAATAGCTGGAACTTAGATTTAAATTACATCTGGCAATTTGCTCCAGGAAGTCAATTAATTGCTTTTTACAGAAACTCAATTTTTAATGAAGACACAAAATCTAACTTAAGTTTCTTCAAAAATTTAGACAATTTATTTGACCAATCACAGAGACATACATTCTCTGTAAGGTTTGTTTATTTTATAGATTACAATAAGTTGAAAAATATTTTCTAATTAGAAATAAACATATCAATCAATAATACAGAAATCAGAAATTCTTAACCGTTTTTCTGATTTTTTTTTGATACTTTCGTTACAAAGTTTTATGTATGATTTTAGGTAAAAACATTCACAAATATTATGGTGATGTAGAAGTTTTAAAAGGTGTTGATTTACAGATTAAAAAAGGTGAAATTGTTGCTATTGTTGGCCCTTCTGGAGCAGGAAAAACAACTCTTTTACAAATTTTAGGTACTTTAGACAAACCTTTAAAAGAACAAGATTTCGAATTATCTGTAAACAATATTTCTTTAAAAAAATTGTCAGACAAAGAATTATCTTCTTTTAGAAATAATCATATTGGCTTTATTTTTCAATTTCATCAATTATTACCAGAATTTACAGCATTAGAAAATGTGTGTATTCCTGCTTTTATTGGAAAAAAAGACAAAAATGAAACAGAAAAAAAAGCCAAAGAAATTTTAGAGTTTTTAGGTTTATCTCATAGAATTAATCACAAACCAAACGAGCTTTCTGGTGGTGAACAACAACGTGTAGCGGTTGCAAGAGCTTTAATAAACAATCCTTCAGTTATTTTAGCAGATGAACCAAGTGGAAATTTAGACAGTGAAACTGCAAAAAAATTGCACGAACTGTTTTTTAAACTCCGCGATGAATTCGGACAAACATTTGTTTTAGTTACTCATAATGAAGAACTTGCTAAAATGGCTGATAGAAAGTTAACCATGAAAGATGGTAAAATTCTTGATGAAAATTAATTTTTGATGAATAAAGTAGATCTCAAAGAGTTTTTAGATGAAAAAGTAACTCTATACAACAATCAAAAGTTTATTGAGTCTGATCCAATTCAAATTCCACATCAATTTGCTGAAAAAGAAGATATAGAAATCGCTGCTTTTTTAACCGCAATCATTTCTTGGGGAAATAGAAAAATGATTATTAGAAACGCTTCTAAAATGATGGAGTTGTTAGACAATTCTCCTTATGACTTCATTTTAAATCATCAAGAAAAAGATTTACAAAATTTCAATGGTTTCGTCCACAGAACCTTTAATAGTATTGATTTACAACAATTTGTAACATCATTACAACATATTTATAAAAACTATGGTGGTCTAGAAGAAAGTCTTTCTATACAGGGTAACTCTAACACATATCAAACATCAATTCATCATTTTAAACAGTTGTTTTTTGAAGTTAACCATCCACAAAGAACCCAAAAACACATTTCTGACCCACTTAAGAATTCTGCAGCAAAACGAATTAATATGTTTTTACGTTGGATGGTAAGAGATGATAAAACTGGTGTAGATTTCGGTCTTTGGAATACTCACAGTGCAGCAAATTTATCATGCCCATTAGATGTGCATTCTGGTAATGTTGCAAGAAAATTAAAACTCCTCTTAAGAAAACAAAACGACTGGAGATCTGTCATTGAGTTAGATATTAATTTAAGAAAACTAGACAAATATGATCCTGTAAAATACGATTTTGCACTGTTTGGTTTAGGTGTTTTCGAAAAGTTTTAAATAGAAATTAACAACATTTTTTTCATTACATTTTTTGTAATAAATTAGTCGTTTAAATTATTGAAATAAATTTTAAATGCAATTCAAAAACCTTGAAATTTTATATTTTTTAGCACTACTAATCATACCGGTTTTAGTGCATCTTTTTCAGTTACAAAAATTTGTAAAAATACCGTTTACCAATGTTGCTTTTTTAAAAAAATTAATACAGCAAACTCGCAAGAGTTCTCGTATTAAAAAATGGTTGATTTTAACGACAAGATTGTTTTTATTTTTAGCGATACTTATTGCTTTTTCCCAACCTTATTTTAGCGACAATAAAAACAATAAAAAACAACATACATTTATCTACTTAGACAACTCTTTAAGTACAAATACGAAAGGAGAAAAAGGAAATTTACTTAAAGTTGTTGCACAAGAAATTATAGAAAATACATCCGAAAAGGACCTGTATTCTTTACAGACAAATTCTGATTCCTATTATAACATTAGTAAATCTGAATTAAAAAATATACTTTTAAACATCAACAATAGTTCGGAAAAATTAGATTTATCTACCGTTTTACTAAAAATTGATGACAAAGCATCATCTAAAACCAACACTTTAAATAAAAACATATTAATTTCTGATTTTCAGAATACTTACATAAATATGTTTACAAATGTAACGCAACGTTTTTCAACAATAAAACTAAATTCTTCTCAAAAAAACAACATCTCTATTGATAGTGTTTTCATTAGTAAAACCAACGCCTCAAATTTTACACTAAATGTAGTTGTTAAAAACCAAGGAGTAAAACAAGACAACATTCCTATTGCTATTTACAACAATACAAAACTGATTAGCAAACAATCCTTCCCTATAGATGAAGATTCCAAAAAAACAATTCAATTTACCATTCAAAATCAATTTAATTTTTCAGGAAAAATAGATATTACTTTTAGCGATACTTTCTCTTTCGACAATAAATTTTACTTCAACTTAAAAACAAACAAAAAAGTAAACGTTTTATCTATTGGAAATGATACTAAATTTTTATCAAAAATATACAATAAAGAAGAATTTAATTTCACGAATTTTACACTTCAAAATGTAAATTATAATGCAATTTCTAAACAGCAGATTATTATCTTAAATGAAATAGAAAATCTACCAGAAATCTTAATAGAAAGCTTAATTTTATTTTCTAAAAACGGAGGGAATTTAACCATCATCCCAAACGAAAATTCCACAATTAACTCCTACAATTCTTTGTTATCAAAATTAAGTTCAGAAAAAATAACAACTAAAAAGGAAGGCTCTTTAAAAATTACAAATATTAATTACAATCATCCGCTTTTTAAAAATGTATTTTCAAAAAAAGCAACCAATTTTCAATATCCAACAGTACAAAGTTACTTTCCCATTTCTTCAAAAAACAGTAGCAATATTGTTTCTTTCGAAAACAATATTCCTTTTATTAGTCAAATAAACACGAATAGCGGGAAGATTTACTGGGTTTCGAGTGCTATCAACAAAAACAATAGTAACTTCTTAAATTCACCTTTAATTGTACCTGTTTTTTACAATTTTGCTAAATTAAGTTTCAAACACGCTCAAATCTATTATAGAATTGGAAAAGAAAACAGCATTGATATTGAAACAAAATTGGACAAAGATGCCATTTTAACGATTGCAACTCCAGAAACTTCTTTTATTCCTTTGCAACAAACCTATCAAAATAAAGTAACTATTAAAACAAATAAGCAACCTTTAAAAGCGGGCCTGTATACTATCTTAAAAGAGAAAGACACTATACAAAATCTTGCTTTTAACTATCCTAAAAAGGAAAGTTCTCTTTCATTTATGGATTTAAACGAATTAAAAAAAGAAAATAAGAACATTACAATTTCTAACTCAGTAAAGGACACTTTTAATAAAATTAACAAAAAAAACGAAGTTCATTGGCTTTGGAAATGGTTTTTAGCGCTGGCAATTGTATCTTTGTTGTTAGAAATTTTGATTTTAAAATTCTATAAACCATGATCACGCTTATAAAATCGGCAACGATTATAGATGCTTCTAGCCCGTTTCATAAACTTCAAAAAGATATTTTAATTTGTGAGGGTATCATTACAAAAATTGAAGATTCAATTCCAAATAAGAAAGAGTATCAATTAGTAGAAAAAAACAACCTACATATTTCTTGTGGCTGGTTTGATACTAGTGTTTCTTTGGGAGAACCAGGTTACGAAGAACGAGAAACTATAAAAAATGGCTTGCAAGCAGCAGCAAAAAGCGGCTTTACTGCAGTTGCTGTAAATGCAAATTCAAACCCGGTAATTGACAATAAATCTGCCGTAGAATTTCTAATCAATAAAGCCAATGGTTTTGCGACTAACCTCTACCCTATTGCTGCGTTAACACAAAATAGTAAAGGAGAAGAAATGGCAGAATTGTATGACATGCAACAGTCTGGAGCGATTGCTTTTAGCGATTATAAAAAGCCTATTGCAAATGACAATTTAATGAAAGTTGCGTTGTTGTATGCTCAAAATTTTGACGGCTTGGTATTCAGTTTTCCAAAAAATAATTCTATTGCTGGCGAAGGAATTGCCAATGAAGGAATTAATAGCACCAAATTAGGTTTAAAAGGAAACCCTGCATTAGCAGAACACATACAAATATCTAGAGATTTATTTTTACTGGAATATACTGGTGGAAAATTACACATTCCAACAATTTCTACTGCAAAATCTGTAGACTTAATTAAGGATGCAAAAAAGAAAGGTTTACAAGTAACTTGCAGCGTTACTGCTCATCATTTAACGTTAACAGATGATGAACTGCATGAATTTGATAGTAATTTTAAAACAAACCCTCCATTAAGAACAAAGACTGATATAAAAGCATTACAAAAAGGGGTTAAATCTGGTGTAATAGATATTATTACTTCCGACCACAATCCTATGGATATTGAACTCAAAAAAGTAGAGTTTAGTGAAGCAAAATCTGGAACTATAGGAATAGAAAGCTTATTCGGTGCAGTAAGTTCTGTTTTAAATTTAGAGGATTTTATTGAAAACATTACAACAAAACCAAGAACTATTTTTGGACTAGAAACAACAACAATTTCCGAAGGAAAAAAAGCAGATATTTCTCTTTTTAATCCTGATGAAAATTACATATTTACAAAAGAACATATTTTATCAACTTCAAAAAACAGTGCTTTCATCAATAAAAAAATGAAAGGACAGGTTTATGGAGTTTTTGCAAACAATCAACTAATTATAAATTAATCATATCATGGAAAACCAAACAGTAAACGAAGGAAAAACAGCAGCAATTATTAGTTATATTACAATTTTTGGAGCTGTTGCAGCATTTATAATGAATAACAGCAAGAAAAATTCTTTTACAAGCTTTCACATAAGACAAATGATTGGCTTAACGCTTTTAGGAATGGTAAACCAATATGTTATTACTAAATTTTTAGGAGGAACTGCTGGAATTATAATTGCAGTAATTCTTTTTGTTCTTTGGGTAATTGGATTTGTAGGAGCTATTAAAGGAGAAGAAAAATTAATTCCTGTTTTAGGTGATAAATTTCAAGATTGGTTTAAAGGACTTTAATACGTTATTATTTTTATGAGTGATTTACATTATTTGGTTAGAGAACCAAAAAAACCTGTAGAAAATCCATCTTTACTAATTTTACTACACGGTTATGGAAGTAATGAACAAGACTTGTTTTCATTTGCAAAAGAGCTACCAGAAGATCTTTTAATTATTAGTGCACAAGCCCCACTTTCTATGGGGTTTGGTGCTTACGCTTGGTATTCTATCAATTTTGATGATAAAAATGGAAAGTTCTCTGATTTAAAAGAAGCCAAAGAATCGATTGATAAAATTGCAATTTTTATTGATGAAATAAAAAACAAATACAACACAAATTCTGATAAAACCTTCCTTTTAGGTTTTAGTCAAGGCGCAATTTTAAGTTATTCTTTGAGTTTTTATTACCCAAACAAAGTGCAACATGTAATTGCCTTAAGTGGCTACATAAATACAGAATTGTTACCAGAAAACATTTCAACAGATATTAAAACCAATTACTACTGTTCACATGGTTCTGTAGATCAAGTTTTACCCGTAGAATGGGCAAGAAATTCAAAACCTTTTTTAGATAAACTTGAATTTAATAATGTTTATTCTGAATACAATGTTGGTCATGGAGTTGCTCCACAAAATTTCTACAGTTTTAAAAAGTGGATTGAAGAACATCTGTAGTAGAACTTAATAATCTTATAAATAAAGTTTAATTTAAAGAATATAAAAATTAATCTTGATATGAATATTGAAGAAATTAGAGCACTTTTTCCTATTACCAAAGAAGTTATTTACCTTAATAGTGCTTCGCAGGCACCATTAAATACTTTGGTGCATGATAAACTTCAAGCACATATTAAATCAGAATTAAATTTTGTTAACAAAAAAGGATTTAATCGTGATGATATTCGCATGCCTTTATCTAAATTATTAGGTGGCTTACCAAATGAATATGCCTTAACGACAAGTACTGGAGTTGGTTTAGGAATTGTTGCGCAAGGTTTTGACTTTAAAAAAGGCGATAATATTATAATTCCTGAACAAGAACATTGGAACAACACTTTCCCTTGGTTAAACATTAAAAATAAAGGTGTTGAAATTAGATTCGCAAAGCTAAACAAAGACAATAGCTTTGATGCTGAAGCAATAGAAAAACTTATAGATAAAAACACACGTATTGTGGCAATTGCTGCTGTACGGTTTAACAGTGGTTTTAGGCCAAATTTATCTGCTATTGGTAAAATTGCTCACAAAAACAATGCTTTATTTGTAGTGGATGCCGCACAAGCTGCTGGTATGATTCCTATAGATGTTGAAAAGGATAGAATTGACGTATTATCGGGCTGTGGTTTTAAATGGTTACTTGGTTTACACGGAACAGGATTTTTATATGTTAGCAAAAGAGTTATTGAACAAATTAATCCCGTATTACCTGGAATGTTTGCAGCCGAAAGAGTGCACGATAAATTGATTTATTTTAATGATTCTAGAAAATTTGAAACTGGTACAATTGCTTACTCACTTTTTAACACTTGGTCTGTTGGACTAAAATTACTACTTAAAATTGATGTTAAGAATATTTATAAAAAAGCGCTAGAAAATACTGATCTTATTATTAAAGAACTTCAACAAAAAAAATACTTTATAGCTACACCTACAAAAAACAGAGAAGAAAGAACTGCTATTGTACATTTTAGAACAAATTCTTTAGAAACAACAAAATCACTTTACAAAAAGCTAACAGAAAATAAAGTACTACTAACTCTGCAAGGTGAAAACATTAGAGTTAGTCCTAACTTTTTTAATACAAAAGAAGAAATTAAAACCTTCTTAAATCTGCTATAAATCAATCATTAAGAACAATTAAAAGAAATAAAGTTTTCTGTTTATTAAAATGAAATTCAACAAAAACAATACCTTCTTTTAAACTACCTTTGCATAAAATTTATTTTATGCTATTTTCTGACTTACCTCTTAATAAATCTATCTTAAAAGCTGTTGCTGAAGAAAGATTCCAAACACCAACTTTAGTACAAGAAAAAGCGATTCCGTTAGTTTTAGACAAAAAGAACGTTATTGTTTCTGCACAAACTGGTACTGGTAAGACAGCTGCTTTTGCTTTGCCAATTATTCAACTTTTATTTGATGAAAAAGACGAAGAAAAAGGAGAAAAAAAGATAAAGTCTTTAATTGTTACACCAACTCGTGAATTAGCTATACAAATTTTAGAGAACTTTAAAAGTTACGGAAAGTATACTAATTTAAAAACAACAGCTGTTTTTGGTGGAGTATCTTTAGAACCACAAAAAGAGATTTTAGCAAAAGGCATCGATGTTTTAGTAGCAACACCAGGAAGATTAATAGACTTGCAAATGCAAGGAAATATTGATTTAAGCGCTGTAGAAATCTTTGTTTTAGATGAAGCAGATTTAATGTTAGATATGGGTTTTATTAACGATATAAAGAAAATTGAAGCTTTATGTCCGAAGAAAAAACAAACCTTGCTTTTTTCTGCTACTATGCCAGAAAAAATTGTCGACTTGGCAAAAAGAGTCATAAAAAGCCCTGTTATAATTGAAATAAATCCTGAAGAAACAACCGCTAAAAATATTGGTCAGTTATTGTATTATCTTCCGAAGAAAAACAAAACAGATCTGTGTTTACACTTATTGAGAAATACTATAAATGGGAAAATTATCATTTTTAGACGTACAAAATTTGGTGTTGATAAATTAGAGGAATCTTTACATAAAAACGGTTATAAAGTCACTAGTATCCATGGAGATAAAACACAAGGTGTAAGAAATAAAGCTATTGAAGACTTTAAAGACAAAAAAGCACATATTTTAATTGCTACAGATGTTGCTGCACGTGGAATAGATATTACAAATGTAGATGCAATTATAAATTTCGATATCCCAAATGTACCAGAAACTTATATTCACAGAATTGGTAGAACTGGTAGAGCTGGTAAATCTGGAATTGCGCTTTCTTTTTGCTCGCCAGATGAAAACGCATATATAAAAACGATTGAAGCTTTAATTGAAAAACCAATTAAGATTATTACTGAACATCCTTATGTTATAGACAAACCAAAACATAAAAAACTACAACCAAATACCGTTAGTAAAAACAAGAAAGGAAGAAAGTCTGAAGCTTCTAAAAAGAAGAAAAAACGCTGGTATTAAGTAGTTTAGTTTGTTTCTAAACTTAAAAAAAGCTAGCTTCGCTAACTGCAGATATAAAACATTGAAACGATTTTATATCAATATAGTTGGCAGTAATTAAAACAAACGACATAAATCTGAAATGAAAAAAAAATATTATTTAATAATACTTGCCTCTTTATTTTATAGTATATCCTGCTACAGTCAGTATAGCATTTCGGGTTATATAAATTCAAAAGAAAAAAACAAAACGGTATACCTTAGTTTACTTAGATATAATGAAGAAAATCTAATTTCTACTGAACAGGTCTTATTTTTTACACAAACAGATAGTACAGGTTATTTTGAGATGAAAGGTAAGTTACTTTCTGACAAAAATAAATTGTACCGTATTCACTCCAATATTGATAAAAACAACAAAGGTCTTCAATTTTCTGATAGTGAAACGGATAAAAATTTTCATAATTTTATTTTCTCAAATTCGGATTCCATATTTTTCCCAGACAAAAACCAAGTATGGTTTAGTCATTCACAAAATTCTAATCTGACTGACAAAGAATGGAGGAAATCTTTAGAATATGAATTGAAACTACTTGAGGAATATGCTGAAACTAAAAACTCTGAAGCAATACTACAGGCAAAAAAAAGTTTCTCCAATGAATTCAAATTATACAGTACAGATTCTTTAACGAACCCTTTGGTTAAACTATTAGCTTTTTCACACATAAAAGGAAATATTATTGATTTAGAAGAGGATTTTAAAAAGGATTCAGACTTTTATTTCAAAATACAAAATAATCTAAATCAATATTATTCTGGCACATCCTATTATTCACAATTCCAAGAAGAAATTTCTAAACTATCCATTTCAACAATTAATCAGAGTTATAAATTTCATAAAAATATAAATTACCTCTTAGGAACACTTTTATTAATTTTACTTACAACTATACTCTTTTTATTTCAAAAAATTAAAGTAATAAGAAAGCAAGAAATTATTAGTGAAGTATCAACTTTAACAAATCAAGAAGAAAAAATAGTTAAATTCATATGTAGTGGTATGTCAAACAAAGAAATTGCCTCTACTCTTTTCATTTCCTCCAGTACAGTAAAAACACATATTCGTAATATATATTCAAAATTAGATATTTCTAATAGACAGCAATTAATCAAAAAATTAAAAAATCATCCCTAGGACTAGGACTAATATCAGCCTCTCTACTCTCTTCGTATTGATGTTAAAAGTATTCATTTGCAGATAATTCAAATTAAATTATCTGAAATGAAAATATCAAATTATTCTGTTAGAACTCTAAGAAATACTATCACACTTGTATTCCTATTTATACAATTCTCTGTTTCG
>NZ_JAZGGG010000020.1:0-168737 GCF_036480315.1 Polaribacter sp. | reverse complement strand
AATACCTCTAAAATTTTCTCGTAATTTGCTCTAAAGCTGTTCATCTATTTAAATGTTTGAAATTCAATTAAATATACGATTCTCTTAATCAATGAACAGCTTTTTTATAATGCACAACAGGTTCTTTAAGGGTTTTAGTTAAGAATTATCACTTTAATAATTTGGTAGTCTATTATACTGTTAATCGAGAAATTATCAAGACATAAATTACAGTTAGTTTAATATTGTAAAGGTTCTTTTCTAATTGATTTTCAGTATTTTTGCTCGGAAATCGGTTTCGTGTTACTACTTTTTTTTGATGAAATGAGGTAAAAACGTCAAATCTGAAATCATTTCTCTTATTTTTGTTCAAAATTGATTCAATTTATGATTACAGTAATCGCTGCAATTGCAGAAAATAATGCTTTAGGAAAAAACAACGATTTAATTTGGCATTTACCTGCAGATTTAAAAAGATTTAAAAAAGTAACCACGGGTCATTATATATTAATGGGAAGAAATACTTTTGAATCTATAGGAAAACCTTTGCCAAATAGAACTACGATTATCATTACTAGAAATAAGAATTATTTTAAAGATGGTTGTTTAGTTGCGAATAGTTTAGAACAAGCAATAGATTTAGCTTCCGAAGAAAAAGAAATTTTTATTATTGGAGGTGCACAAATTTATAAAGAAGCAATCAACAAAAATTTAGTAGATCAATTAGATATAACATTTGTACACCAAGAATTTGAAGCGGATGTGTTTTTTCCTGAAATAGATACAACTATCTGGAAGGAAGTTTCTAGAGAAGATTTTATAGCAGATGAAAAGAATAAATACGATTATAGCTTTGTGAGTTATAAAAAGAAAATTATCTAATTCTACCAGAAAAACCAGCTCCTAAACGCATTTTATATTTTTGTTGTGCAAACATAAAATAGTTAAATAGCTTGTAGTTTACTTCATACCCATAATCGATATTAGATTGATAATCAATTATATTTTCATATATATTGTTGTTGAACTTCATCGGGTTTCTAGCTCTTATATTCCAATTTGTTACAAAGATTCTATTTCTAGATTCTAAATATTGTTGAGAATAATAACCTCCTGGTTGTGCAACAGAGTTTAGAAAACGATTAAAACCAATATCTATAATTGTAATTTCATACTCTAAACTATCATTTGCAATTACAACAGGTTCTTCTTTTACGGTATTATTTATTGATGATGAGCCGCAAGACCAAATAAAAAATCCAGCTGTAATTAGTAAAAGTATTTGCTTAAAATGTTTCATAATATTTAAATATATCGAATTTATTTTAGTTTTTATTATTTGATAATGAATTTTTTATTCATCTCGTTTATAATTACTCAAATGTAGTTCAGTAATTTTATTAAGAAAAATGAAAATGAGTGATAGCACACTTCTAATGAGTAAACAGATATTGATGTGCAAAATTTATTCTAAAATAGGTTGATTATTCATTCTTTTAATATTAATTTTAAAACTTAAATAGGAGAAAATGAAAAACAGATGTTTTTGGGTTAATAATGATGAGTTGTATATAGATTATCATGATAATGAATGGGGAACACCTGTTTATGATGATGCCACTTTATTTGAGTTTTTGGTTTTAGAAACTTTTCAAGCAGGTTTAAGTTGGATTACCATTTTAAAGAAAAGAGAAAACTTTAGAAAAGCTTTTGATAATTTCGATTATAAAAAAATAGCCAATTATTCTGATGTTAAATATGATGCTCTTTTACAAGATGCAGGAATTATTAGAAATAAATTAAAAGTAAGAAGTACAATTACAAATGCGCAACTTTTTATGGAGGTTCAAAAAGAATACGGCTCTTTTTCTAAATTTATTTGGAGTTATGTTGGCGGAAAACCAATCATCAATAAATTTAATAAAAGAGAAGAAGTTCCTGCAACTACAGAATTATCAAATAAAATTTCTAAAGACTTAAAAAAACTCGGTTTCAAGTTTGTAGGTTCTACAGTAATGTACGCATATATGCAAGCGGTTGGTATGGTAAATGATCATACTACAGATTGTTTTAAATATCTAACTTAATTCGTACATTTATAAACCGAAACAAAATCAATTTAAAATGAAATTAAAACAGATTATTTTTTCAATAATGATAGCAGGAATGTTAGGTTCTTGTGCTATTGAAAGTAAAGAGGAAATCAATAACAATACTACTGAATTCAATCATTTTGTAGAGCAATTTGCAGACATTAAAGTTTTGCGTTACAAAATACCTGGTTTTGAAGAGCTTTCTCTAAAAGAAAAAAAACTGGTTTATTATTTAACACAAGCAGGTTTGGCAGGTAGAGATATTATGTGGGACCAAAACTACCGTCATAATTTAAAAATTAGACAAGCCTTAGAAAGAATTAACAGTCGTTATAGAGGTGATAGAGAGACTGACGATTTTAAAAATTTTAAAACCTATTTAAAAAGAGTTTGGTTTTCTAACGGAATTCACCATCATTATTCAAATGATAAAATAAAACCAGATTTTACAAGAGAATATTTTGAAGATCAATTGTTGAAAAAATCTAGAACAGAATTACCAAGAGCAATAATTGAGGTGATTTTTAATGATGCTGATAACAAAAAAGTAACTAAAAAATCTGGGATTGATAACATATTATCATCAGCAATTAATTTTTATGCACCAGATATTACAGATAAAGAAGTAGCAGATTTTTATGCTAAAGTAAATAAAGGCCCAAAAGGAATGCCAATTGAAGCAGGTTTAAATTCTAAACTAATTAGAGAAGATGGAAAGCTAGTAGAAAAAGTTTGGAAATCTGGCGGAATGTATGGTAAAGCTATCGACCAAATTATTGGCTGGTTACAGAAGGCAAAAGAAGTTGCAGAAAATGACAAGCAAGCAGAAGCTTTAGGTTTGTTAATTGAATACTATAAAACAGGAAGTTTAGATACTTGGGATAAATATGCAATTGCTTGGGTTACTTCTACGGAAGGAAATATCGATTGGATAAACGGTTTTATAGAAGTTTATAACGATCCAAAAGGATATAGAGGTTCTTATGAAACAGTGGTTCAGATTAAAGATTTTGACATGTCTCGTAAAATGAAGGTTTTATCAGACAATGCACAATGGTTTGAAGACAATGCTCCTTTAGACCCAACTCATAAAAAAGACAGTGTAGTTGGCGTTTCTTACAAAACTGTAAATGTTGCTGGTGAAGCTGGTGATGCATCGCCAAGTACACCAATTGGTGTAAATTTACCTAACAATAATTGGATTCGTCAAAAACACGGTTCTAAATCTGTTTCTTTAGGTAACATTATTGGCGCTTATAATAACGCTGGCGGAACAGGTCGTTTAAAAGAGTTTGCAAACGATGAAGAAGAAATTCGTTTAGAAGAAAAATACGGTAAAATTGCGGATAAATTACACACTTCTTTACATGAAGTTGTTGGGCACGCATCTGGCGTAATTAATGAAGGTGTTGGGCAACCAAAAGAAACACTTCAAAATTATGCTTCTACAATGGAAGAAGGAAGAGCAGATTTAGTTGGTTTGTATTATTTAATGGATCCTAAATTACAAGAATTAGGTTTAACAGATAATTACAAAGAATTAGGAATGGCTGCTTATGATGGTTATATCAGAAACGGGTTAATGACGCAATTAATCAGAATTAATTTAGGCGATGATATTGAAGAAGACCACATGGTAAATAGACAATGGGTTTCTGCTTGGTCTTTTGAACAAGGTTTAAAAGAAAATGTTATTGAAAAAAAGATAAAAGAAAATGGTAAAACTTATTTTAATATTAATGATTATGATAAGTTAAGAGCCATTTTCGGACGTTTATTAAAAGAAACACAACGTATTAAATCTGAAGGAGATTTTGAAGCTGCAAAAGCTTTAGTAGAAGGTTACGGAGTAAAAGTAGACCAAAATATACATAAAGAGGTTATAAAAAGAAACAAGCAATTTAAATCTGCACCTTATAGCGGATTTGTAAACCCGGTTTTAGAACCTTTAATGGATTCTGAAGGAAATATTTTAAAGGTTGAAGTAAAACAGCCTAAAGATTTTGAAGAACAAATGCGATATTATTCGAAGCATTATAATTTTCTAGGAACGGAAAATTAATTTCGATTGTCATTCTTGCGAAGGCAGGAATCCATCCAATAAAAATAAGTTTTATAAAAGCCGATTCTGAAAAGAGTCGGTTTTTTTAATTCCCAAAAATAAAACGGATTGCTACAAAAATAGTAATAATTAAACCGCCATAAATAATTACTTTTTTAGCAGTATTTTTATAGTAACGCTCATGATTTTTAATATCTTTTCGATAACTATAAATCATTAAAGCAGTAAATGCAATAACAAAAAATATCATAAAAATAATTCTACCAGTTGTAAAATAAGCGCCTAAAAACATTTTTTCTATTCTTTATAAGTTGTGAATTAATAGCATATATAGTCGTTTTATTTATCATAAAGTTTCTATATATTGCTATCAAAATCATTTTAAAATTCGATTTTACAAAATTACAAATTAAATGAAGAATGCCATCGTTTTTGGAGCAACATCTGGAATAGGAAAATCATTAACCGAACTTTTAGTAAAAGATGGTTATAAAGTAGCTGTAACTGGAAGAAGATTAGAAAAATTAGAAGAATTAAAAAAACAATTTCCAGCACAAATTATCATAAAACAAAACGATATTCAATTGGTTGCTGATGTTGAAAAAACGTTTGATGAAATTGTAACAGAATTAGGTGTTATAGATTTAGTGGTGCAATCTTTTGGAGTAGGTTTTGTAAACCCTAAATTAGATTGGATCAAAGAAGAACAAACCATAAACACCAATGTTTTAGGTGTTACAAAACTGTATACACTTTCTTATAATCTTTTTAAGAAGCAACAATTAGGTCATTTAGTAGGTATTTCTTCAATTGCTTCTTTACGCGGTAATAGAGCTTCGCCTGTTTATTTTGCCTCAAAAGCATTTCAGAAATCATATTTAGAAAGTTTGTATTTAAAAACTAAAACCATAAAATCGAAGAAAGTTTTTATAACAGATATTCGTCCGGGTTTTGTAGATACACCAATGGCTTTAGGAGAAAAACTATTTTGGATGGTACCAGTAGACAAAGCTGCAAACCAAATTTACACCGCAATTAAAAAGAAAAAAAGAGTTGCTTATATTTCTAAAAGATGGCAATTAATTGCTTGGGTTTTAAAATTAGTACCTGCTTGGTTGTTGAAAAAAGCAACTTAAACTTATAATTAATAATAACAACGTCAGTTCTAATAGTTACGCTTTTGGGCGTGATTGTATTGAGAACAAAAAAAATATAAAAATGAAAAACAAAATAGCAGCAGTACACGCATTTCATACAGCGTTTAAAATAAACATTCAAGACAAACCAACAACAACTATTTCTACGGATAGAAAAAAACTACGTTTTGAGTTGATGAAAGAAGAAAACGAAGAATATTTAGAAGCAGCAGAAAACAACGATTTGGTTGAGGTTGCAGATGCATTAGGAGATATGCTTTACATTTTATGTGGAACCATTATTGAACATGGTATGCAAGACAAAATTGAAGAAGTATTTAATGAAATACAGCGTTCTAATATGAGTAAATTAGGTGAAGACGGTAAACCAATTTACAGAGAAGATGGTAAAGTTTTAAAAGGACCAAATTACTTTAAACCAAATATTAAAGAGATATTGCAATAGTAAAATGTTAAGTTTTGCAAACTACTTTATATGTGAAAAAACTAATTTCTAATTAAAAGAAAGATAGCAGAAAAGAAACTAAACTTTATGTTTAGTACTTAACTGCTATTTTTTATGTGCGTTATTGGTAGGAGTTTTTATCTTTTCATTTCTACTTCTAATATTCCTTGTCCGTTTTCTCCTAAATATTTTAATAAGACTTCTACAAAAGCAGCAGTTCCATTATCGCTATTAGTAAAAATTATAAGACCTTGTTTTGTTTTTGGAACCATAAATGCAATGGTGTGTACCCCAATGTCATCACCTCCATGTACTAAAGCAATATCACCTTCTTTATTAATGTTTTCGTCAATCCACCAACCTAGGCCAAAATGTTTAACATCATTTATTCTAACCTGTTCAGATACCATCTCCTTATACAGTTTTTTGGATATTCCAGCTCCATTTATAACGTAATTTGCAAACTTGGTATAGTCTTCGATGGTAGTTAATAAATCATCCGCTCCATTAGCTGTATTACGTTTTATGTGAGGATATATTTTCCCTCCTTTTTCTGTATGCCATTTTGCAAACCTCGATTCATATTGTTTATCCCATACAAAATTTGTATTATGCATGCTTAATGGTTTGAAAATTAATTCATATGCTAACTGTTGAATAGTTTTGTTGAATTTTAGTTCAAGAACTTTTCGTAGATAATCATATCCTTCACCAGAATATTGATAATT
This sequence comes from Polaribacter sp., assembly GCF_036480315.1. Classification (GTDB taxonomy): domain Bacteria; phylum Bacteroidota; class Bacteroidia; order Flavobacteriales; family Flavobacteriaceae; genus Polaribacter. Next base: position 162,273 of record NZ_JAZGGG010000020.1, on the reverse strand, counting down.
TGTTCCTGGATCAAAATCAAAACTCAATTTACCATTTTCATTATTGTCTCTATTATTTGTGAAACCAGTTTGATGACTTAAAATAATTCTTGTTGTTAGTTTTTTTGCTTTTGGGTTATTAATAATATCAGGATCGATATAGTATTTATAAAGAGGCTTATCTAAGTTTAATTTACCGCAATCAATTAGTTTTAAGGCAACTAAAGCTGTAATTGGCTTTGCAAGTGAGGCAACATTCCAGATGGTTTTCTTTGGAGCTTGCTTTCCATCCTCTAATTCACCAAAAACACTAATTTGTTTAATTTTTCCATCTTCGATATATCCGATTCCTAATGCAGGGATACTCTTTTCTTTCAACCACTTTTCTGTAGTTTTCTTGTCCTTAAATAATAATTCATTATCAACTGGTTTGTCAATATCTCTATGATCATAACTTAAACCTTTGCTAAATTTCCAATTTCCTTTTTCTAGAATCCATAAGTGTGTAAATTTTGCATTACTTGTTAAGTATTCTTTTTTATTTTTTTCAATTGCATAAAAACTATGTTCTCCAGTTTCTATTGCACCATACAAAACGCCATTTTTCTTTAAAGGAAAAATTTCTAAAGATTTTTCATCTAAAACTCTTTTAGGTTTGTAGTCTAATTTACAAAGCCCGTTTTCTATACTTTTAATAAATTGAATTTTAGAGTTTGTAATTCCTGATTGATCGTGATAAAACTCAAAGCTATCGCTTACTAATTTTTTAAATTGTGTAATGTCACAGGTATTAAAACCAATGTTAAAAAGAAGGCTATCTTTTTCTTTTATTGTTTTGTAAAGTTCAGATGACTCGTCAACTTGAGCGGTAATTAATGTTGTAAAAAGCAATAGAAGAATTGCTGAAAAATGTTTATTCATTGTTTGATTTTTAAATTTCAAACAAAATTCAGAATTAAATTTCAAAAAAAGTTACAAATTTACCTGCCAAATGCCCGACAATAAATTGGCAGGTCTATAAAACACTGAAACTCAAAACTATATGTAATTTATTATGTTTTTCGATTGCAGCTGTATTTCGAAGAATAATATATAAGTTTGCTATTATTAAAATTAGTATAGCTATTGGAACCGCTTCTTTATCATAAGAAAATAATTTAGATAAAAATGCAACTGCTATAATAACAACAAGAAATAATAGTGTCCATACTATCTGAATAGAAACGATTTGTTTTGTTAGAGCATTGACTTCCTTTTTCCAACGCATAATGATCAAGGGCATAATAATACTTCCAAGAGGAATTATCAGCAATAATATTGAAGATAAGTTGATGTATTTAATAAGTTGCTTGTTGATTTTTTCTGGCACTTCTTTTTCTTGTAATAAATCTTCTTGATTTATTTCTAAAGCTTTGCATAAGCTTTCTAAAGTATATCCTTTAGGTTTTATGCCAGACTCAATTCTTTGTATAGTTCTTACAGATATGCCTGATTTTGCAGCCAATTCTTCTTGGGTTAAGTTTAGTTTTTCTCTTTGTTCTAAAAGTAGTGACATTTATTCAGCTTTGTTTTTAAATCATAACGAATCTACAAAAAGAGTTTAAAACAAACAACACTATAAACCTAGATTCATTCCTTCAAAAGCAAATTGAAAACCTAATTTTTCTATTTCAGTTTTCTCTTTAGCAATTTTTTGAAGTGCAGAATTTGTATGATTAAAGTGAATAAAAATAACTTTATTTTTAGTTTCTAAAGTTTCGTTTTTAAACAAGTTTACAGTTTCTTCTATAAACGGATGTGGAATTTCAGACATTGGTCTGTCAATTTCTCCGTCTTTTAAAAAGGTTGCGTCCAAAAAAGTATAATCTACTTTTTTTACTTCTTCCACAATACTTTTACTCCATTTTTGCCATTTATTAATATCCGGAATAAACAAAGCCGTTTTTTTTGTTCCTTCTATTTTATATCCTACAGTTTCAGAAAGTTCATCTCTATGAGGAACAATAAAAGGAGTTACTTTTAATTTGTTATTTAAAACCACCGTAGAATTGTTTTGTAAATCAGAAAAAGCAATATTTTCTAATTTTATTAATTGATTCCAAGGTTCATTTTTAGATAAAAATTCTTTCATTTTTGGCATTGCAAAAACGTTGGTTCCTTTTTTACCTAGAGCTTCTCTTCCAAAATACATTAAACCTGCATAATGCCCAATGTGAGCATGTGTTAAGAAAATACCATCAATTAAATTAATAGTTTTTAAATGGTTTTGCTCTAAATCTGCTAATTGTGTAGCAATATCTGGTGTTGCTTCAAACAACCACTTTTGTTTGTTTTCAACATCAACCAAACCTAAAGAAACTACTTTTTGTTTCTTAAAACTTCCGTTATAAAAATTTGCACAACATTCTTTTTGACAACCAATTTGAGGGTAACCTGCATCTTGTGCAATTCCTAGAACAGTAATGTATTGTTTATGTTGTATTTGTATTTTCTTTTTTTGAGGGGAATTCTTGGCACAAGAAAAGAATGAAATAATCAAAATTAAACTCCAAAAATATTTCATCAAAAATTTAGTATTGAATTGTTAATGCTCCAGAAAGACATTTGCCAACTTGATTTATAATTTCTTGTTTGCTTCCATTTTCAGGTTGAATCCAAGATTTTTCTTTAGGCTTAAAAACTTTAGACAAACCAAGCGCACATTTTACAGAATGTGTACATTTTTCTGGTTCCCAACCTATTTTAATATCTTTTTTAGCATATGTTTTCATTTTATAAAGTTTTTGTTTTTTTAAAGATAGCAAATTTAAAACAACAAAAAAGCATCAAAATTAATTGATGCTTTTGTAGTACTGTTTTAGTAATTGAAATTCTATCTAAATACTAAAGAAAAACTCTCCAACCATATGGGTCTTCTGCTTTATTTGTTTGAATATCTGTTATCTGTTTCTTTAATCTAGCGGCAAAAGGATTTTCTAATTCTGGTAAATCATAATCAGTATTTTGGTATCCAAAACCTGCAATCGGGGAAATAACGGCAGCAGTTCCTGCACCAAACATTTCTTTTAAGCTTCCACTTTGTGCAGCAGCAATTACTTCAGAAACTGATATTTTTCTTACTTCAACATCAATTCCAGAATCTTTTGCAATTTGTATAATACTCTTACGAGTAATTCCATCTAAAATACGATCACTAGTTGGACTCGTAATTAATGTATCATTAATACGAACAAAAATGTTCATTGCACCAGCTTCTTCAATATATTCGTGCGTATTATCATCCGTCCAAATAACTTGATTATATCCTTTTTCAATTGCTAATTGCGTTGGGTAAAACTGTGCAGCGTAATTACCACCAGCTTTTGCAAAACCAACACCACCATTTGCAGCACGTGCATATTTCTCTTCAATTAAAACGGTCACTTTTCCAGCAAAATAAGCGCCAGAAGGAGCTGTACAAATAATTAATTTAAAAGCATCTGCAGGCGAAGCGTGAAAACCGTTTCCAGAAGCAAACATAAAAGGTCTAATGTATAAAGAACTTCCTTCATTTGTAGGAATAAAAGCATTGTCTATTTCTAACAATTTCTTTAAACCATCCATAAAGATGTCTTCAGGAATTTGAGGTATTACTAGACGTTCTGCAGACTTGTTTAAACGTTTGCAATTGTCTAAAGGTCTAAATAACATAACATTATCATCAGCATCTTTGTAGGCCTTCATTCCTTCAAAAATAGACTGTCCGTAATGAAAAATCTTTGCAGAAGGATCTAATGTAATAGGCGCATAAGCTTTTATGACTGGCGTTTGCCATTCACCATTTTTATAATCACATTCAAACATGTGGTCAGAAAAAACACTTCCAAATGGTAAATTATCAAAATCTACAGAATCTATCTTCGATTTTTCTACTCGTTGAATTTCTATGTTAGAACTCATAATATTGTTAGTTAAATTTCATAACAAATGTACATAATTTATTTATCCAAAGACATAATATATAACCAGTTTTACGTTTAATTCATTACATTTGTAATATTGTTATTAAATACTTATAATATGAAAAATATACTTAAATTTTCTTTCGTTTTTTTATTAATTCTTGGAGCATGTAAGCAAGAGAAAAAAGAAGTGAAAACAGAAAAATCAATAAAAATTACAGAGAATTACGCTTCTTTTGGAGATAAAATATCAGAAGAAAAAGCAATGACTTCAGAAGAAATGTTAGCTAAATTTTCTTCATTAAAAACAGGAGATACTATAAATGTAAAGTTTGCTTCTAGCATTAAAGAAGTATGTTCTAAAAAAGGATGTTGGATGAAGTTACCTTTAAATAAAGATACCGAAACAATGGTGCGTTTTAAAGATTACGGATTTTTTATGCCTTTAGATGCTGATGGAAAAGAAGTAATTGTAGCAGGTAAAGCATTTGTAAAAGAGACTTCGGTAAAAGAATTACAACATTATGCAGAAGATGCAGGTAAATCTAAAGAAGAAATTGCAAAAATTACGGAGCCAAAAACAGAATTTGCTTTTGAAGCAAATGGAGTTTTGTTGAAAACAAAATAATCTAAATATCTCCTCGAGTGCAGTCGAGAGATTATTAATTAAGTTCTCGACTGCGCTCGAACGGACAGATTATTGTTACAATTGTGAAAAGAGAAATACTAATTACATCAGATGGTTCTACAACCATTAATTTACCGGAATTAAATGAGCAATATCATTCTAAAAATGGTTCTATTAATGAGTCTTATCATGTATTTATAAATTGTGGTTTAAAGCAAGTTGTTTCAGATAAAGTTTCAATTTTAGAAATTGGTTTTGGTACTGGTTTAAATAGTTTTATTACCTATTTAGAAGGTAAGAGAGAAATTGATTATGTTGGTGTAGAAGCCTATCCTGTTACAGCTGAAGAAGTTGAGAAAATGAATTTTATTTCTGTATTAAAAGCAGAAAAAGAAGCAGCAGTTTTTCAGAAAATGCACACTGTTTCTTGGGAAGAGAAACATCAAATTTCAAAAACATTTTCACTAACAAAAAGAAAGCAGTTTATTGAAAATATTGATGATAAAGATGCCTTTGATTTAATTTATTTTGATGCTTTTGGCGCGCGTGTTCAGCCTCAATTATGGACGGTAGAAATCTTTCAAAAAATGTTTAATTCACTTAAAGAAAATGGTGTTTTAGTAACGTATTCTGCAAAAGGAAGCGTTAGAAGAGCAATGCAAGAAGTTGGTTTAACAGTAGAACGTTTACCAGGGCCTCCAGGAAAAAGAGAAATGCTTCGTGCTACAAAAATAAGTAAGCAGTAAGAAGTATTTAGCCACAGTTTTTGTCTGTAAGTTCGAGTAATTTTTGAAGAATGAAAAAATTGTATAGAGAACCTACTTTAAATATTTGCAATATCTAAAATTAACAATTTAAAACTTATTTTAAAATGGATTTCAAGAGAAAATTCGGAAGAAAAAAAGAAACGAAACCTACAAAAGGACTTCTTTTAGTAATCTTATTAGCAGCTGCAATAATTCTTTGGTTTAAGGCAGACGCAATAATGGAAGCTTTATTTTAAAAACGGATTGCCAACTTTTTAAGCAATCTTAACACTTCTATATACAACCAAATTAAGGTAATTAAAAAGCCCCAAGTTGCCAACCATTCTTTGCTTTTTGGTGCTCGTCCAATTTGTTTTTCTATATAATGGAAATCTAACAACAAGCTTAAAGAAGCCACAATAGCAGCAAGTATGTTAAAACCAATTGCTATCCAAGATGTTCCCCAAATAAACGGAACAGAAATTCCGAAAAAAGATAAAATCCAAGAAATCATATAGATCGTAAATATTGTTATTGACGCTGTAATTACAACAGCTCTAAACTGTTTGCTAGTTTTTATAATTCGGGTTTTAAATAACAAAAGCATTACCAAAAAAGTTACAATAGTAACACCAATTGCTTGTAACGGCAAACCCGGAAATCGTTTGTGAACATATGTACTAATGCCTCCCAAAAAGAAACCTTTTGCCAAAGCGTAAATGGGTAATAAGTATTTAGCTGAATTATGTTTAAATGAAATGAACAAACTTACCGCAATAGCCACAAACATTCCAATGGATGTGTACCAACTTATATCGATTCCTTTAAAAAATAAATACCAAGTATATGCGGCAGTAATTGCCACTAACAGCAACATTAAAATCGATTTTAAGATAATTCCACTTAAAGACATTTTAGTAGCACTACTCTTATTTTTTCTCCAGAAATAACTCGTAAATGCAGGATTCGAAGTTTGTAAACCGAATAAACTCATAATTCAAATATATATTTAGAAGCTATTTCCAGCTTTCACTACTCGCTTTTTTTATTCCAAAAAAGAATAAAAAAGAGCTCAAACAAACCGTTCAATCTGGGCTAAACTTCTTTGCTAACTTTTAGAAAACCTATTTTTTAAAAGCTCGATTTTTCCATTTGTACTTAAAAAAGTTCGATTTTAAAATAATAAAAAGACTAAAAAAAGGATATAATAAACTTGCAAGTACGTACCATTTAAAAAACGAAGATTTATGATTAAAAAATCGAATAGTTGGTAAGAAAAGAAACAAGTCAATAATCATCTTTATAATAAAAGGAATAAATATAATTTCTATTGAGCCAGCAAATAATGAAGTAACTACTAATAGGTTTGTAAGTAAAACTAACAAACCAATTAGTTTTATTTTTATAGAACTAAAATCACTTGTTTTTGCAGCCCATCTTGTGCGTTGATTTATTAAATCTGTCCATGTTTTTACAGGATAAGTAGTTACAATTGCCTCTTTAGATTTTAAATACTTTACACTCTTTTTATCGGCTTTTATAAATTTTTCAAAAAGAAAAATATCATCTCCACTTGCAATGTTATTATTTCCTTCAAAACCATTTAGTTTTAAGAATTCCTCCTTTTTATAAGCAAGATTTGCACCATTACATAAAAACGGAAAATCAATTCCAAAACCACCAATTGTGGTTCCTTGCATGCTCATGAAATCTAATAATTGAAACTGCTCTAAAAAGTTATTTTTCACTTTGTAGTTTACAGGAGCAACCACCATTTTAGGATTGTTTTTTTGAATAAAATTCTTTAAACTTTTTAACCATTTTTTAGGTACAATGCAATCTGCATCAGTTGTTACAATCCAATTGTTTTTTGCAATTTTAATTGCGGTAGAAATTGCGTCTTTTTTTGGGGAATTTGAAGCTCTATTATTCGCTATAACTCTAATGTTGGTGTTAAAAACTGTTTCGAGAAAAGTTTCAATAATTTCAACAGAATCATCAGAAGAATCATCATCAACCAAAATAAATTCTACCAATTCTTTTGGGTACTTTAATTCAGAAATAGATTTTAATAAAGTAGGTAAATCTTCGGCTTCATTTCTAAACGGAATAATTACAGAAAAAGTGGTTCTTTCAATGATGTTTTCAGATTTAAATTCATCAATTTTTGTAAACCCAAAAGCTAATGAAAGAATTAGAATTGCATAGCAAATTAGTATGAGAATTAAAAACCAAATCATGATGCTAATTTAGGTTTAAATGTTAGTACAAAATAGCTTCCAATAATTGCTGGTAAAACAAAATTTAGCATCCACATTAATGTTGTTATTGTTAAAATAGTTATGGGTTCAACTTCTAGAAAAGAGAAAATCCAAATAGCAACAGTTCCTTTTAAAACAACATCAAATAAAGATAACATTGGTACAATAGAACTTATAAAATATATCGATGTTATTGCAGAAATTGCAGCGATATATGAAACATCAACATTAAATAGCACCAACATAAAATAAAATTGATGAGAAAAAACAACAAACCTTAAAAATGAAATTAAGCAAACTTTAATATTTAATTTTATAGAAATTCTATTGATAAAAGTTTTTGCTTTTTCAAAAGAATAACCTCTGTAATTAAAATGTTTTGCACCAAAAAAGAAAGCTGAAATTACAAATAAGCCTAACAATAAAAATCGAAGAACCTTTCTAAAATCAATTTCAACATTGTATTTAAAAGCAAAATAACTAAAACCAATAATTCCAAAAATTAATGTCATTAGCATTTGATAAAAGTTACCAACTAAATTTAATCCAAGAATTTGTTTACGATATTGTTTTTCGAAATACAATGCTTTTGCACCATATTCGCCAATTCTATTTGGAGTAATTAAAGAGGTTGTTAAAGAAGCTAAACTTTGAATGCTAGCAGAAATAAAAGAAGTTTTTTTAACAAAAGAGACTAACGCTTGCCATTTTGTAATTTCTAAAAACCAATTAATAATTGAAAAAAATAGTAATAAAAGAATGTTTTTTGATGTGAAAAGGTTGTTTTCTATCAAATTTCTATAAAATTCAGAGAAATGAAAATTATTATTTGTAGTTAGTTTTTGCCAAATAAAATATCCGCAACCAATTACAATCGATAGTTTTATTATCAACCAAAAGAATTGTTTAGATTTGTAAGAAAGCGAATTATACATTGTTTGCAAAGTAATAAATAATCATCAGTAAGTTTAAGGATAAATACAAAAACAATCTGCAGTTTTGGCAATAGAAAAAATCATTTTAGGAATTGATCCTGGAACAACCATTATGGGTTTTGGAATTATAAAAGTTGTTGGTAAAAAGATGGAATTTATTCAGATGAATGAATTAATGCTAAAAAAATACGACGATCATTATCTAAAGCTAAAACTAATTTTTGAACGTACCATCGAATTAATAGACACTTATAATCCGGATGAAATAGCAATTGAAGCACCTTTTTTCGGTAAAAATGTTCAGTCAATGTTAAAGTTGGGTAGAGCACAAGGCGTCGCAATGGCTGCGGGTTTGTCTCGCGAAATTCCGATTACAGAGTATTTGCCAAAGAAAATAAAAATGGCAGTTACAGGAAATGGAAACGCTAGTAAAGAGCAAGTTGCGTTGATGTTAAAATCGTTACTAAATTTAAAAACACTTCCAAAAAACCTAGATGCAACTGATGGTTTAGCTGCTGCAGTTTGTCATTTTTATAATTCAGGAAAAGTTGTTGGTGGGAAGAATTATACGGGTTGGGCAAGTTTTGTGAAACAGAATGAAAAGAGAGTTAAGAAATAATGTCAGGAATCTACATACACATACCATTCTGCAAACAAGCGTGTTTCTACTGCGATTTTCATTTTTCAACTTCATTGAAGAAAAAAGAAGACATGATTTTTTCACTTATTCGAGAAATAGAAATAAGAAAAGATGAATTACAAAATAAAACTATAGAAACCATTTATTTTGGAGGAGGAACACCTTCAGTTTTAAATACATTTGAAATTCAACAATTAATTGACGCTGTTTATAGCAATCATTCAGTTGTAGAAAATCCTGAAATATCGTTAGAAGCAAATCCTGATGATTTATCAGAAGAAAAAATAATAGAACTTTCTAAATCTCCAATTAATAGATTAAGTATTGGTATTCAATCTTTTTTTGAGAAAGATTTAAAACTGATGAATCGTGCTCATAATTCTGAAGAAGCAAAGAAATGTCTAGAAATTGCTTCGCAATATTTTAGTAATATTTCTGTCGATTTAATTTACGGAATTCCAGATTGTACAAATGAAAAATGGAAAGAAAATATACAAACTGCGTTAAGTTTTGGGATTCCTCATATATCTAGTTATGCGTTAACTGTAGAACCAAAAACAGCTTTAGAGACTTTAATTGCAAAAGGAAAAATTAAAAATGTAGATGAAGAAAAAGCAGCAGAGCAATTTCATATTTTAATTAAACAATTAGCAAAAGAAAATTTTGTGCATTATGAACTTTCTAACTTTGGAAAACAAGGTTTTTTCAGCCAAAATAATACTGCTTATTGGTTAGGAAAAAGTTATTTAGGTATTGGACCATCTGCGCATTCTTTTAACGGAAAACAGCGTAGTTGGAATGTTAGAAACAATGCTAAATACATTAAATCAATTCAAAATAATGTATTACTAATAGAAAGAGAAACCTTATCAATAACAGATGGTTATAATGAGTATATTATGACAGGTTTACGCACTATTTGGGGCGTTTCTTTAGAGAAAATTAGAAACGATTTTGGTGATTCATATATCGAATATTTAGAAAAACAATCAAAAAAATATATTGAACAAGAATTATTGTATATTGAAAACCAAGTTTTAAAAACCACTCAAAAAGGTAAGTTTTTAATTGACGGAATCGCATCTAATTTATTTATGTTGAATTAGATTTAAAAAAAAAGTAAAAGTTAAGCATGAAGGCAGTTATAGAATATAATTCAAGAAAAATAGAAGTAAATATTTCTAATCCAATAGATATTTCAATCCCTATAGACGTATCCAAACAGAATGTAAATGCTTGGTATTTAGACGAGCCAAAAATTTTTCCTGAAATTATAGATGGTGAAATTGTAAAGGTTTCTGAAGGAGCTGTTGTAAATTTCAACAATATTCATTTTAATCCTCATTCTCATATTACGCATACAGAATGTGTTGGTCATATTACAAAAGAAGTACATTCTGTTAATACCAATTTAAAATTTTTTATTTTTCTTGCGGAAGTAATTACTGTAGTTCCAGAAAGTGATGGAGAAGATTTTTTTATATCTGAAAAACAATTAAAAACTGCTTTAAAGAATAAGAAAAGAGATGCAGTTGTTATTAGAACGTTGCCAAATTTAATGGATAAAAAATCGATGCAATACTCGAATACAAATCCACCTTATTTATTAGAATCAGCTGCAGTTTTCTTGCGCGAAAAAGGAATAAAACATTTACTAATAGACTTACCTTCTGTTGATAAAGAAAAAGACGAAGGAAAACTATTAGCACATAATGCTTTTTGGAATACTGCTGGTGAAATAAGAATGAATGCTACAATTACTGAATTTATTTACGTACCAAATGAAGTTGAAGATGGCGAGTATTTATTAAACCTAATGATTGCACCTTTTGAGAATGATGCAACACCAAGTAAGCCCGTTTTGTATAAGATTATAAAATAGAAGCATGAAAAAAGTATTCATCAAGAAAAGGATTTTCAAAGGAATTATATTTATTCTTTTATTTTTGATTTACAATGGTTCTTATAGAGATATTTCTGTTGAGGAGTTAAAATTAGACTACGTAAACGAACATTCTAAATTTGTTGAAATTGATGGAATGCAAGTTCATTATAGAGATGAAGGAACAGGTTTCCCCATTGTTTTAATTCACGGAACAGGGTCTTCGCTACATACTTGGAATGATTGGACAAAAGAACTTACAAAAAACTACAGAGTTATAAGAATGGATTTGCCTGCTTTTGGATTAACAGGTCCAAATAAAAATGCAGATTATACAATTCCTAATTACACAAAATTCATGCATCAATTTTTAACGAAGATGAATCTTGAAAAATTCCATCTTATAGGAAACTCTTTAGGAGGAAATATCGCTTGGAATTACACTGCTGATTATCCAGAAAAAATAGAGAAACTAATTTTAGTGGACGCAAGCGGATTACTAACAAATAAACCGCAACCAGCAATTTTTAAGATGGCAAAAATGCCTGTTTTAAGCTCACTTTTTTTATATGTTACTCCAAAGTTTTTTATCAAACAAAATATGAAAGAAGTGTATGCAGATGATTCTAAAATTACTGACGATTTAGTTACTCGTTATCATAAAATGTCTTTAAGAACTGGAAATAGAGAAGCTTTTATAGATAGAGCAAAAATTGATTTTAAACCTAATGAAAAAACCGGTTTAGAGAAATTAAAAAGTATAAAAACGGCCACTTTGTTAATTTGGGGGGCAAAAGATACTTGGATTCCTTTAAAATCTGTAGGAACAAAAATGGATAGTGTTTTACCAAATTCTAAATTAGTTGTTTTAGAAAATTCTGGTCATGTTCCTATGGAAGAAAATCCTGAAGAAAGTTTAAAATTACTTCTAGATTTTTTAAATCAATAAACTCTAAAAACATGCACATAGAACAACTTCGTGATTTTTGTATTGCTAAAAAAGGAGTAACAGAACATTTTCCTTTTGATGATGTTACTTTAGTATTTAAAGTGATGAACAAAATGTTTGCACTTACAGGTTTAACTAATTGGGAAAAAGGCGAACAAAAAATCAATCTAAAATGTGATCCTGATAAAGCAGAAGAATTACGTGGAGAATACGATGGCATAAATCCTGGTTGGCACATGAATAAAAGACTTTGGAACACAGTAATACTAAATTCTAGTGATGTTTCAGATGATTTGGCTAGAGAACTCATCAATCATTCTTATGATTTGGTTGTAAAAGGATTGACCAAAAAATTACAAAAGGAATTAGAAGAATTATAAATTTTTATAAGAAAGCGGCGTAACTTTTTTCACTTCTTTAAATTTTCTATTAAAATTAGAAATATTATTAAATCCAACTTTATAAGCAATTTCATTTATAGATAAATCCTTTTCAGTATTTAATAATTTACACGCATTTTCAATTCGTAATTCAGTTAAAAAGCTGACATATGTTTTGTTTGTTCGCTTTTTAAAATATTTACAAAATGCATTTTTTGTCATATTTGCAACATTAGCAATATCGTCTAAAGATATTCTTTGATTTGCATTTTCAATGGTAAAATCGAATACATTTCGCATTCTTTTTCCTTCAATATCAGAATATTTTTTATTGTAAACAAAAGTAGAAAGAGGTTCTGATTTTGTATTTGAAGCAGTTTTTAAAATTTCTAAAAACAAAATAAAACGTTCTAGTTTAGAGGCGTTTTTTAGTTTCAAAAAGTTGTTGATAATTTCAGTTTTATTCGATTTAAGAATTAAACCTTGTAAAGATTTTGAGAAAAAATGATTAATTTCTGCAAGTTCATTCAATTCAAAAAAAGATTCTCCAAAAGAAGTTTCAGTAAAAAATAAACTCAACATTTTAGATTTCTCTTCAACATTTTTATCACTCTTAAAAGCATGAGGTAAATTACTACCTATTATAAAAATGTCATTTTTAGCATAACTAGAAATTTTATCTCCAACCAATAACGTTCCGTTTCCTTTTTCAATAAAACTTATTTGAATCTCATCATGTTGATGTAGTTTATCATAAAAAACGACTTCAATATCTTCTTGATAAATCAATGCGTTATTTTCTGGTTTCGGAATTTTAAATGGTAAAACTTTCATTTCAAATATTTGTATTTTAATCTAAAATTATTCAATAATACAAAATTATATGCTATTAAGGATAATATAATATCTAAAGTGAGTAATTTAATCTTATTTTAGTAATTGTTAACTCTTTAATTTTGCTAACATTAAAAACTGAATTATGAGTATACAATGGAATGGCGTAATGCCAGCCGTGTTTACATGGTTGAAAGAGTCCAAATCTGGCGCTCTTGAAATTGACCTTGATGCAACACAAAAACAGGCTGCAGGTATTTTAAAAACTCAAGGAAAGGGCGGAAGCAGAATGAGCGGACTTGTCGGTTCTGGAACTCTGGGTGAGAATAGCTACCTGAGCACCAAGCAGCGTCTTTCTTTACTTAAATCCCTTTCTGAGGTTGCTAAAGAATACAGTGTCCCGTTGATTAGCGGAGCAGCAGCAGAAACGAAGGAAGAACTTGCCAAAATCGTTGAAGGACTTGCAACAGTTGGAGTTGATACAGTCATGGTCATGCCACCAAAAACTAAGGCGGTGCCCTCTGAAAAAGAAATGTATGAGTATTATGCACTTTCTGAAGCAACTGCAAAAGATGTAGGCGTAACAATTATGCCTTATAACAATCCTGATGCAGCCGGTTATCATGCGCTCTCAACAGACCTTCTTAAAAAACTTTCTGTTCTTCCTAAGGTAACTGCTCTTAAAATATCGACTATCGATGTTTCAATTATTGAAACTCTGATGTTAGAGAACAAAGATTTAAAAATTTTGGCAGGAGTAGACACAGTCACTGTATATGCAGGGCTCGCTGGAGCTAGTGGTGGGATTACAGGTGTAGGTACTATTTTTCCAAAAGCAAGTGTTACTATGCAGGAGTATGTTTTAAATGGAGAATGGGCTGCGGCAAACAAAATTTCTCAGGCATTAAATTCATTATCGTATCTGGATGCTCAGCCGCTGCTTATGGAATATCTTAAGCTTGCTATGGGAATTCATCATAATGATGTTGCTGGAGGGCTTCGTACCTTTGGTAAGAAATTAACTCAACAGCAAATTGATGATGTCAGTACAAGATATATTCTGGCAAAAGAAAGACTTGAAGTTCTGGACTTAATAGGTTAAGCCTTTCAAATATTCAAAAAAAGTAGCTTACAAAACAGTAAATTTGAAAAAAACATTTAAAAAATAAGTAAGGATGATCACAGGAAAAAATTATATCGGCAATCAATTAGTTGCCACAGGAAATACAACTTACAAAACATTCAATCCAGAATTGAATATAGAAAATGAAACTGTTTTTACAGAAGCAACATCACAAGAAATTGATGCTGCTGTAAATTTAGCATCACAAGCTTTTAAAGAATTCAGAACTATTTCTGGAGCAAAAAAAGCCGAATTTCTAAACACAATTGCAGATGAAATTTTAACATTAGATGATACGTTGGTAAAAACATATTGTTCAGAAACTGGTTTGCCAGAAGGAAGAGCAAAAGGAGAAAGAGGTAGAACTGTTGGGCAATTAAGAAATTTTGCAAATTTAGTTGCAGAAGGTTCTTGGATTGAAGCAACGATAGATGCTGCACAACCAAATAGAGAACCAATGCCAAGATCGGATATCAGAAAAATGTTAATTCCATTAGGACCAGTTGTAGTTTTTGGAGCAAGTAATTTTCCATTAGCATATTCTACAGCAGGTGGAGATACCGCAGCAGCATTAGCGTCTGGTTGTCCTGTAATTGTGAAATCGCATCCAATGCATGCTGGTACAGGAGCATTAGTCGCGTCAGCAATCATAAAAGCAGCAGAAAAAACAGGAATGCCAAATGGTGTTTTCTCTAACTTAAATTCAAGCGGAATGGAAGTAGGGCAACAATTAGTTTCTCATTCAGAAGTAAAAGCAGTAGGTTTTACAGGAAGTATTCGCGGAGGTAGAGCATTGTTAGATTTAGCAGCAAAAAGAAAAGAACCAATTCCTGTTTTTGCAGAAATGGGATCTATAAACCCAGTAGTAATTTTACCAAAAGCATTAGAAAACAGGAACCAAGAAATTGCAACAACATATGCAGGTTCTATAACGGTAGGTACAGGTCAATTTTGTACGAACCCAGGTTTATTATTAGGTATTAAAAGTGATGCTTTAAGCACTTTTGTTAATAATTTATCTCAAGAAATTATGGAGATAAATCCTTCTTGTATGTTGCATCCTAATATCAAAAAAGGATACATCAGCAATAAAGAAAAAGTAGTTTCTCAAAACAATGTTGCTGTTACAGCAAACTATGAATCAAATGTTCAGAATAATTACGCAGAACAAACAATTGTTAGTGTAGAAGGAAAAGACTTTTTAGAAAACCCAACATTACATTTAGAAGTTTTCGGACCATTTTCTATGGTAGTTCAATGTGAAAATGAAACCGAATTAGAAGCTGTAATTACTAATTTAGAGGGACAATTAACAGGAACCGTAATTTCTGATGAGAATGAAGTTGCAGATTATTCAAGTGTAATTTCAGCATTACAAAACAGAGTTGGAAGAATTATATTTAATGGAGTACCAACAGGTGTAGAGGTTTGCGAATCGATGGTTCATGGAGGTCCATACCCTGCATCTACAGATAGTAGATTTACAGCTGTAGGAATCAATTCTATAAAACGTTGGGTACGCCCTTTTAGTTATCAAGATTGGCCAAATGAATTATTACCAAATGAATTACAAAAAGAAAATCCATTAGATATCTTTAGAACTGTTGATGGAATCAGAACAAAGTAATATGAGTGAACACACTTTTGTTTGTATTGATGCGCACACTTGTGGAAACCCTGTAAGAGTGATTAAAAGTGGAGGCCCAAAATTGGTTGGGAAAACTATGAGTGAAAAACGACTCCATTTTTTAAAAGAATTCGATTGGATTCGTAAAGGTTTAATGTTTGAACCTCGAGGTCATGATATGATGAGTGGTAGTATTTTGTATCCTCCTCATAATCCTGAAAATGATTTTGCCATTTTATTTATAGAAACTTCTGGGTGTTTACCAATGTGTGGTCATGGTACAATTGGTACCATTACAATTGCCATTGAAGAAGGATTGATTACGCCAAAAGTTCCAGGAAAAATAAAAATGGAAGCTCCTGCTGGTTTGGTAGAAATTGAATATCAACAAATAAATAATAAAGTAGATTGGGTTAAATTAACCAATGTTAAAAGTTATTTAGCTGCCCAAGATCTAACTATCTATTGTCCAGAATTGGGTGAAATTACTTTTGATGTTTCTTACGGTGGAAATTATTACGCAATTGTAGATCCGCAGAAAAACTTTAGTGGAATTCAAGATTTTACAGCTTCTAAAATTATTCAATTTTCACAAGTTGTTAGGGAAAGAATCAATAAGAAATACCCTAATTTATTTATTCATCCAGAAAATGAATCTATAAAAGATGTAACTCATATGTTGTGGACAGGAACACCATTAGATAAAGAATCAGATGGAAGAAATGCAGTTTTTTATGGTGATAAAGCAATTGATAGAAGTCCTTGTGGAACAGGAACTTCAGCAAGATTAGCACAATTATACGCAAAAGGAAAATTAAAAGTTGGACAAGAGTTTATTCACGAAAGTTTTATTGGAAGTAAATTTGTGGGTTGTGTGGAAAAAGAAACTACTTTAGATGGACAAAAAGCAATTATACCAAGTGTAAAAGGTTGGGCAAAAGTTTTTGGACACAATACAATTACTATTGATACTGAAGATGACCCTTATGCGTTTGGTTTTCAAGTGATTTAATTTATGATTCTAAAAAAGAAAGAAATTTTACAAAAGCATTGTTATACAGCACTTGTTTATCAAAGAATAAATAAAAAATTAGATACAAATTTTTCAAATAATGAAAGTGAAGTACTTATTAAAAAAGTACTAACGGAAACAGATGTAGCTCAATTTGAAAAAATTGGTAAGAATTTTTATATTTCAAACAAAGAACACAATATAAAAATAACTGTAAATTCAAATACATTTAGAATTATAACTGTAGATCGATTAGAGAAATAATTAAAGTAAAATGGCAAAAAGTGTAATTATTATTGGCGGTGGAATTATTGGTTTATGTTCTGCATATTATCTTCAAAAAGAAGGTCATAAAGTAACAGTTATTGATAAATCTGACTTTACATCTGGAGCATCGTATGTAAATGCGGGTTATATAACTCCAAGTCATATTATCTCTTTAGCAGCTCCAGGAATGATAAATAAAGGAATAAAATGGATGTTTAATTCAGAAAGTCCTTTTTATGTAAAACCAAGATTTGATGTAGATTTTTTAAAATGGACTTGGTTATTTAAAAAGGCATCTACAAAACAAAAAGTTGAAAGTTCTATTAAGGTAATTAAAGATATTAATTTGTTAAGTAGAGATTTGTATGAAGATATGAAATCATCTAAAGACTTCGATTTTTTTTACCAACACAAAGGATTATTAATGTGTTATCAAACAGACAAAGCTGGTGAAGAAGAATGGAATGTTGGTCAACGTGCGATAAAAGAAGGGTTAAAAGTTGAAAACTTAACAAAAGAACAAGTCAATAAATTAGAACCTAATGCAGGTTTAAATATTAAAGGCGCTGTATATTATCATTCTGATGCACACATGACTCCAAACGAATTTATGTATCAAATGAAGACTTATTTAAAAAAGAATGGAGTAAGTATTTTAAGTAATGAAGAGGTTTTAGAAATTGTTGTTTCTAATGATAAAGTAACAGAAATAAAAACGAATAATCTTCAAATTAAATCTGATGAGTTTGTAATTGCTACAGGTTCTTGGACGCAACAATTGGTAAAAAAACTAAATACCAAAATTCCTATTCAAGCAGGAAAAGGGTATCGAATTAATGTAGCAAAAGAAACAGGAATTAAAATTCCTTCAATCTTAATAGAAACAAAAGTTGCAGTAACACCAATGAATGGTTTTACGCGTTTTGCTGGTACAATGGAGGTTGATAAAATCAACCATAAGATAAACCCAGTTCGTGTAAATGCGATTGCAAAAGCTGCAGAAAAATATTATAATGGATTAAAAATAGCCCAGTCAGATATTGATAATGCTGCCTGTGGTTTAAGACCTTGTTCACCAGATGGATTGCCATATATTGGACGTTTATCAAAAATAAAGAATGTAACAGTTGCAACAGGTCATGCAATGATGGGTTGGAGTTTAGGTCCTGCAACTGGTAAATTAATTTCAGAAATTGTTTCTGATAAAAAAACGAGTTTAAATTTAAGTCCGTTTCATGTAGAACGTTATTCTTAAAACTAATTATCTTTGAGATAATGAATAAAGCAGTACTTCGAAGATTATACAAACAAAAGCGAAAAAATTTATCAACGATTGAAGTTGAAAACCTTCAAGGAAATATATATCAACAAGTCTTTGAATTCAATTTTTCTACAACAAATACAATTCACATTTTTTTATCAATTGAAAGATTGTTAGAGATTAATACAAATCCTATTATTGACTTTTTATTATTAAAAAACAAGAGGATTGTAGTTAGTGTAAGTGATTTTTCTACAAATACATTAAAACATTTTTTGTTTGATAGAAAAACAAAACTGAAAGTAAGTTCTTTTGGAATTCCAGAACCGGTAAACGGAATAAAAATAGATCCTAAAGAAATAGATTTAGTATTTGTTCCGCTGTTAATTTCTGATGAAAAAAAATTTAGAGTTGGTTATGGAAAAGGTTTCTATGATCGATTTCTTGCTGAATGTAGAACAGACGTAAAAACGATTGGATTAAACTTTTTTAAACCAATTAAAGAAATAACAGATTTAAATATTTATGATGTTGCGTTAAGTGATATTATGTATGCTCACTAAAAGATAGTAAAATATGAAAGGAATAGGAGGTTCAACCATAAAAGCAGAATTAGAAGCAATAAAACCAATAGCACATTTAGTAAAACCGATACAAAAAGAAGAGTTTCAGCAAAGGATTGAAAAGGCTTGTCAATTAATGCAAGAACAAAATGTACCTGCTTTGTATTTACATTCTGGTACAAATTTATTTTACTTTACTGGTATGAAATGGAATGCTAGCGAACGAATGGTTGGTGCTTTGTTGTTTCCAAATGGAAAGCTAATATATATTGCTCCTGAATTTGAAAAAGGCACTATTTTCGATTTTATGCTAATTGAAGGAAGTGTTCATGGTTGGGAAGAACATGAATCTCCTTATGAATTATTTGTCAACTTGTTAAAAGTAAATAACGTAGAATCTGGAACTATTTCTATGGATGAAGCAACCCCATTTTTTGTTATTGACGGAATTAGGAATTGTCAAAATTCATGTAAATTAGTAAATTCAAAACCAATTACGGCTGGTTGCAGAATGATTAAATCTGATACTGAAATTGAAATCATGCAACATGCAATGAACATTACATTAGAAGTTCATAAAGCAGCAGCAAGAATATTACGAGTAGGAATTTCAGCAAAAGAAGTCACAGATTTTATTCATGATGCACATGTAAAATATGGAGTTCCATCAGGATCTTATTTCTGTATTGTACTGTTTGGTGTAGATTCTTCTTTTCCTCACGGAGTTAAATCGCCAAAAGATTTAGAAGAAAACGAAATGGTTTTAATAGATACAGGTTGTATGCTACATGACTATATTTCTGACATCACAAGAACTTTTGTTTTTGGAAAAGCAAATGAAGAACAAACGCGTATTTGGAACATTGAAAAAGAAACGCAACAAGCAGCTTTTGATGCAGCGCAATTAGGAAATACATGTGCAGATGTTGATAATGCATCTAGAGTTGTGCTAGAATCTCATGGTTTAGGACCAGATTATAAATTACCAGGTTTACCACATAGAACTGGTCATGGAATTGGTTTAGGAATTCATGAATGGCCTTACATTGTTAGAAACGATAAAACCGTTTTAACAACAGGAATGACTTTTAGTAATGAACCAATGATTTGTGTTCCAGACAAATTTGGAATTCGACTAGAAGATCATATTTACATGACGAATGATGGTCCAAAATGGTTTACAAAGCCAATGTATTCGATTGATAATCCATTTGATATTTCATAAATATTGATAATAAAAATCAACTCATTTGAGTTGATTTTTTATACTTAAGAAGAAGTATCTGCAACAATTTTCCATTCACCATCAATCTTTTTAAAGATAATCATAAAAATACCATTTGCATCACCAACTTTTCTAGTTAAATGATATTCTCCCATAATATAGTATGATGCCTTTTCTATTCTAGTAATGTCATTGATTTTAAATTTTAATTTTCCAGAATGATCTGGAGTTGGATACCCTTTTTTATAATTGGCTAAAGTTTTTTCCCAACCATAAGTTATTCCATTACTTCCATAAAATTTTAAAGAATCAGATTTCCAGTAACCTTGCATAAAACCTTCTAAATCATGTTTGGACCACGCTTTTTGTTGGGTCTCCAAAATTGATAAGATATCTTTTTTATCTTGTTTCTCTGTTGATGTTAAGCAAGATGAAAGTAGTAAAATAATTCCAAAAAGAAATAGTAAGTTTTTCATGTTAGTTGTTTTGTGATTTAATGAAATCTTCTTTTAATATTTTTTTTAGATAAAAGAGTACTTCTTTTGCATTTTCTTTTGTAAATACCATTGGAGGTTTAATTTTTAACACATTGTAATCTGGGCCATCGGTACTCATTAAAATTCCATAATCTTTCATCCTATTTGCTAAATAATTGGTTTGTTCTGCTAAAGGATTTAAATCTGAATCTACCAATTCAATTCCTAGAAATAATCCTTGTCCTCGAACATCACCAATTATAGAGAATTCTTTAGAAAGTTTATTTAATTCAGATTTTAAAAACGTACCAACCTCCAAAGCATTTTTTTGTAATTTATCTCGTTTCACAGTTCTTATAACTTCGGTTGCAATTGCACAAGAAACAGGGTTTCCACCAAAGGTGTTAAAGTATTCCATTCCGTTTGCAAAAGCATCGGCAACTTTTTGTGTGCAAGCAACTGCTGCAATTGGGTGTCCATTTCCTAATGGTTTTCCAATAGTTACTATATCAGGAACTACATTGTGTAATTGAAAGCCCCAAAAGGTTTTTCCCATTCTTCCACAACCAGTTTGTACTTCATCAGAAATACAAATTCCTCCAGCTTTTCTTACTAATTCGTAAGATTTTGATAAAAACCCTTCGGGTAATTCTATTTGTCCGCCACAAGAAATAATTGGTTCAATAATAAATCCACCAACATTTCTTTCCTTTTTCTGTATATTATCAATACATTTTTCAACTTCATCTAAATATTCATTAACCGAGTTTTTGCCTCTGTATTTTCCTCTAAAAGTATCTGGTAGGGGAAATATTTGTGTGTGTTCTGGTGTTCCATTTCCACCTTTTCCATCAAATTTATAGGATGAAATATCAACACACATATTTGTATTTCCGTGATAACCAACTTCACTTGCAATAATATCTTTTTCTCCAGTAACTGCTTTTACCATTCGTATTGCTAATTCGTTGGCTTCACTTCCTGAATTTACAAAATGCAATACATTTAATTCTGGTGGTAATGTTTCAATTAATTCTTTGGCTAATTCATTAATATTTTCGTGTAAATATCTTGAGTTTGTGTTTATCAACGCCATTTGATTTTGGCCTGCTTTTACCACATTATAATTTTCATGACCAACATGTGCAACATTATTTACAGTGTCTAAATATTTTTGCCCAAACTGATCCATCAAATATTGACCAGCTCCACGAACCATTTTAATTGGTGTTTTATATTGAAGACTTAAGCTTTTTCCTAAATGTTGTTTTCTGTAGTTGATAATATCATCATTTGTAAGAATCGATTTTTCTAACAATGCTTCTGATTTGAAAAGTAAATTTGGATCTGGACAAATACTTTTCCAAACATCAATTTGGTTTAAATATGTAACTCCAGGAAAATCAACCTTATAATCAAATAAAGACAATAGTATTTGAAAATGTAAATGAGGAGCCCAATTTCCGTTTTCAGGATAATTTGCCAATTCAACAATTTTTTCTCCTTTTAAAATGATGTTTCCTACTTTATGTTTTGTTGCGCTTTCTATAGTATTATGACCATATAAAGTGAAGAACTCAAAATCTTCAAAAGTGTGTTTTAAAACGACTAAACCACCATATTCTTTATCTCCTGCATCATTTACGACAATTACAATTTCACCATTAAAAAGAGCATGAATTGGCGTGAGTTCTGGTAGCCAAAAATCTACTCCTAAATGAATACTTCTACTTTCTCTACCTGAATTCCCTATTTTATCATACGCTGTAGAAGTGTATAAAGCTCTTGGTTCTAAATATCCGCCTGCAATAATTTTAGTTGGAACTTCTTTTTGTAATTGATCAATTTTAAACTGAAATAAATCTAAATTATTGAAGTCTTGTTGATGACCAATCCATTTACTAGAAACATTTAAATCTAAATGATGTGCTTCATTTTTATTGATGAATGGAAACAAATCTGATATTAAAAATGAGTTTCTTGAAGTCCAATTTTTAAATTTCTCTTCATTAGGATGTGCAGAAAAACCACAAGCTTCTCTAAATGAATATTCGGCAAAATCTGGATGGATAACTTGCCATTTTTTTAAAACATCCCAAGCAGGTTTTTCGCTTATTAATAAATACTTATTATTTGGTTCTTCAATTTTATTGATAGCAGATTTTGTTACAGAAATAACTAGTCGCATCGCTAATGCATTGTACAAATGTTTTAGTTCATTTTCTTGTAAAGGAAAAGTTGCATGATATCCTTTTATTAAAGGCAAACAAGCATTTAAAACATCATTATGATTCATAATTGCATAGGCACAAGCAATTGCTAAATCATTAATAATTTGCGTGTGAATTGCATCACCATAATCAATTGCAGCTTTTACCGTTGGATTGATAAGTTCTTCTGAAACAATTACATTATTGTCATTTGCATCATTATGTACAACCGATTTTCTTAACAAATCATACGTTGATTTTTTTGATTCAAATTGTTCTTGAAAATAAGTGATTATTTCTTTTTCTTCATTAGAAAATAAATGAATGTGTTCCTTTGTCCAGAGAGATTGAGCAACATCCCAAAAAAATTCTCTTTTAGCTTCTGAATGATTAAAACCTTGTAAAGATTGGGTTAATAAGCCACATTGTTCACCTAAACTATACTTTAAATTATTTAATTGTGGATTTACAGTACTCCAAACTCTACCAGAAACCCATGTTAATAAACGGACTTTCCTTTCTTTTTGAAAGGTGTCTGTAAATGTTGGTGTTGAGGTTCCGTTTTTGTCTTTAATTACTCTTGGAGCAATTAATTCTTGTCCGTTTTTTTCAACATATTGTAATAGTTGTTGCTGAAAATCTAAATAGTTTTCATCTTCATTTGGGCGCGATATTTTTAAAATATATCCCTCTGAATTATCAACTTTAATTCTAAAATTAAAATCAACTTCACCGGGAAGTTTAGACGCAACTCCTTTAATTCTGTATAGAGAAAATATAATTTCTTCTGCTTGATGAGTCGTAATATTTATTTGATTGTAATCCATTTAGTCTTTTTGTAATAACATAATTATATGTGCTGCACTCCAGCTAAAATTTTTTGCATTTAACCCTTTTCCGGTTAGTGGATGATAATTTTCTCTAATAGATTTTCCTTTTTCTAAAATTCCTTCAGCACCTTTTAAAATTTGAACAGTTGCTTTATCTGCATCTTCTTCGAACCCATAATTACGTAAACTTTTTACACCAAAATAGGCTTGGTCTAACCAATTTGGTCCACGCCAATATCCTTTTAAAGGATTGAATTTTTCATGATCTGCGCTCATTGTTTGAAACGGAACTTTGGTAAAGAATTTCTTTGGATTCATCATTTTAACTTTAACAACTTCAGCTTGTTTTTGTGTTGCGGCTTTTGCCCAAAGAGCTGTCCAACCTTCACTTCCTTCACCTTTTATAAAAATTTTTCCATCTAAAGTAGTGTCGTAAAACCAACCACCCTTTTTATCATAAAATTGAGATTGGATTTTAACTTTTAAAACTTCAGCTTCTTTTGTCAGTTTTTTAGCATCGTCATTCTTTTGTAAAGCAGTTGCTAATTTTGCCAAGTATAATTTTTCTGCGTATAAATAAGCATTTAAATCTACAGATTCTTGATCTATTGAATAGGCGTCTTTGCCATTTTTTAAAATTTTAGAATTGTCAAAACGAATTGCATTGTCCATTCCGCTTTCCCATTTTGCAGCAATTAAACTACCATCTGTAGAACCATATTCACACAAACCATCTTTGTCATGATCTCTTTTATTATACCAAAACTCATGATATAATTTTAATTTTGGATACATGTATTTTATAAATTCTAGATCTTTGTCTTTTTCATAAATTTTTGTAACTGCCCAAACAGATAAGGGAGGTTTTGTATCTCTATAATTATGTTTTTCAATTAAGGTATCTCTAAAAACACAATCTACAACAAAACCATCTTCGTTCTGAAACTCGAACATTAATTTTATTTGTTTTTTTGCCAAATCTATCTTATAAAAAGACAATCCAACAGCGTGTTTCCAAGAATCCCAAGACCAAAAACCATTAAACCATTTGTAATGATAACTTGGGAATAACCCTGCGTGTTTGATTTCTCCTGCTGGAATTCGCCAATTGTTTTGTAACGTTAAATGTGCTTTTGCTAAAACTTCTGCATATTTTTCATCTTTAAATTGAGGTTTTCTATTTTCAATTAGTAGCTTTAATTGTGTGTTTTTTTCTGCTTTCCGATAATCTAAAACAGATTGAAAAGTTGAATTTTTAATTGAATTTAATTCATCATTCCAAGAATGTTCTTTAAAAATAAAAGTCTGCGAAATTGTAAATTCTTTAATTTCGTTTGGTTTTAATTCAAGACTAATTTTATCTGAATTATAAGTGCTATCTGTAGAGTTTAAAACAATATTATTCGAAAAAATAATATGACCAACGGCATCTGTTTTAGATGATGTAATAGTTAGCAGATTGTTGTTTGTAGAAAACGATAAACCATCAGCTAATAAATCTTCATTTTTAAAATAATAATTAACTTTTTGTAGTAGATTACTCTTGTTTTTTAAAGTTGATTTAATAATTGCTGTATGTCCAGAAGAGAAAACTAATTGTTGCTTTAGTTCTAAATTTTCTGAATGAAAAGTTTGTTCTAAATGACTGTTGAAACTATTTGTTTTATGAGATATCCAATGATTATTTTCAATCACTAAATTCGTTAATGAAGCACTACTCCAAACTCCGTTTTGCTGTGTCATTAAAAAAGGTCCAGAAAAACCAGTTGTGCTAGAAATAGAATCTGGAAAACTAAATGCAAACCAAGCACCTTGATCAGAAAACATCAATCCAGATTTATCATTTTTTTTTGTAGGAGATGTTTGATAGTTTAAAACGTTCTTGCTAAACTTTAAATAATTTAAACTTGTAGCGTAGTTGTTTTTATTAGTATTACAACCAACCAAGACAATCATTAATATTAAAAATAGTATTTGTTTCAAACCTTTAATTTAATTCACTAAAAATAATGAAATATATAAAGGGTGTGCATTAATTATTTGTTTTTTAATAATATCATATAGAACTTTGATAAAATACTATCAACTATAATTATATTTGTGTAAGATTTATTTTTATGATAGTAAAAGGAAATATAGTTGACATACAGAACAAACGAATTTACAAAGGAGAAATAGAAGTTATAAACGGAAAAATATCTTCTATAAAAGAAGCAACCCATAACCAAGAAAATTTTATTTTACCCGGTTTTATAGATGCTCATATTCACATAGAAAGTTCTATGTTAGTACCTTCTGAATTTGCGAAAATAGCAGTAAAACATGGTACAGTTGCTACAGTTTCTGACCCACATGAAATTGCAAATGTTTTAGGAGTAAAAGGTGTGGAGTTCATGATTGAAAACGGAAAGAAAGTTCCGTTGAAATTCAATTTTGGAGCACCAAGTTGTGTGCCTGCAACTTCTTTTGAAAGTGCTGGAGCAATTATTGATGCTGACGATATTAAGTTGATGATGGAAAATCCTGATATTAAATACCTCGCAGAAATGATGAATTATCCCGGTGTTTTGTTTGATGATGAAGAAGTACTTAAAAAAATTCAACATTCAAAAAATAATAATAAACCAATTGATGGTCACGCTCCAGGTTTACGAGGAGATGATGTTACCAAATATATTTCTGCAGGAATTTCTACCGATCATGAGTGTTTTTCTTATGATGAAGCTTTAGAAAAGTTGCAAAAAGGAATGAAAGTAATTATCAGAGAAGGTTCTGCAGCAAAAAACTTTGAAGCTTTAATAGATTTATTACCAGAACATTTTGAAAACATGATGTTTTGTTCAGATGATAAACATCCAGATGATTTGTTGTTAGGACATATTAATCAATTGTGTGAAAGAGCAGTTGCCAAAGGAGTTGATGTGTTTAAGGTGTTACAAGCCGCTTGTGTAAACCCCGTAAATCATTATAATTTAGATGTTGGACTTTTACAACAAGACGATGATGCAGATTTTATTGTAGTTGATAATTTAAAGAAATTTAATGTTTTAGAAACGTACATAAATGGAGAGTTAGTTGCAAAAGATGGAGAAAGTTTTGTAAAATCTGTTCCTTTTGAAGTTTTGAATAATTTTGATACTGATAAAAAGAAAATATCAGATTTTAGATTTGATTCATCAGTAGAAAAAATTAGAGTCATAGAAGCATTAGATGGCGAATTAGTTACCAACCAAATTGAAGAAAATTCTTTAATTGTTGATGGAAATTTAGTTTCAAACACAGAAACGGATGTTTTAAAAATGACGGTTGTAAATCGTTATAAAAATGACGTCCCAGCAATTGCATTTATCAAGAACTTTGGATTAAAAGAAGGAGCAATTGCAAGTTCTGTTGGGCACGATTCTCATAATATTATTGCAGTTGGAGTTTCTGATGAAGCAATTTGTAAAGCGGTAAACTTAATTATAGAAAATAGAGGCGGAGTTTGTGCTGTAAATAATACAGAAGAAAAAATAGTTTCATTGCCAGTTGCAGGAATTATGTCTGATTTGTCTGCTGAAGAGATAGGGAAGTCTTATGCAGAATTAGATAAAATGGCAAAACAAATGGGAAGTAAATTACGTGCGCCTTATATGAGTTTGTCTTTTATGGCGTTATTGGTAATTCCGTCTTTAAAATTGTCTGATAAAGGTTTGTTTGATGGAACTTCTTTTAAATTTACTTCTTTAGAAATTAAATAGATTTTTTAGTAAAAACAAAAAATAAGCAAACAGGTTTAGCCCTGATTGAACGATTTGTTTGAGCTCTTTTTGAAGTATGAAAAAAAGCGAGTAGTGAAAGCAGGAAATAGCTTCAAATAAAAATGTACTTTAGCCATCATAATAAAATAAAAAAATGAGTTTACAACAAGATTTAGAAAGTAGAAGTGGAAATCAATGCGAATTATGTACTTCAAAAGAGGGTTTAGCAATTTATGAAATAAAACCAACATCTACAGTTGGTGGTAGTGGAGTTGACGGAAGTTTACTTGCTTGTGAAACTTGTGTAACTCAAATTGATAGTGCAGAAGATACCGAAGCAAATCATTGGCGT
Organism: Polaribacter sp.; assembly: GCF_036480315.1. GTDB lineage: Bacteria > Bacteroidota > Bacteroidia > Flavobacteriales > Flavobacteriaceae > Polaribacter. Next base: position 134,412 of record NZ_JAZGGG010000020.1, on the reverse strand, counting down.
TGTTTAAATGATTCTATGTGGAGTGAACATAGAGCTGTAAAAGTAGTTGCTTGGCGTATGTTATCTCGTTTAAGAAACGAAGGTTGGCCAAAAGATTTATTAGACATGATGTATTTAGAAGATGACGATTTACGTTTTGCAAAAGAATCTGGAGATCATTTAGATGACAGTGAAAAGATAATTCACAGAGATGCAAATGGTGCTATTTTACAAGCAGGAGATTCTGTAGTTTTAATTAAAGATTTAAAAGTAAAAGGTTCTAGTTTGGTTGCCAAACAAGGAACAGCAGTTCGAAGAATTTCTTTGGATCATGAAAATGCTAAGCATATTGAAGGTAAAGTTGGACCAACGCAAATTGTAATTATTACAGATTTCGTTAAGAAAATGCCAGAAAAGGAGTAAGAAGCCCTTTTTGTCTTTCAGACATTTTCCCCGAAGGGGAAAAGTGAGCAACAAACTCTTTTAATATAGTTATCATTTTTTTGATACAATTATCTTAAGAGTGTTTCCCTCCTTTGGAGGGATTAAGGAAGGCTTATTACAACATTTTTTGTTGTTTTTTATAAAAATAATCGGCTTGTAATTTCATTAAATCGCGAGCCATTTTTTGTTTATAAACATAAAGTTCTTCCTCTTCAGAGATTTCTTTGTATACTTTCTTATTCACAATAATATCTGCTTTCAGCATTTCTTCTCTTTGCTGAACTTGTTGTTTTACCCAAGTTTTTACGGCGCTTTCTTCATCTTCAAGTTTAAAATCATATTCACCTTTTGGTGAAATTAATTTTGCAAATATTGGTGAGGTTTCAATCGCTAAAAACAATAAGAATATAAAGAACGATGGTAACCAAGGTAATTTACCTAACGCATCTATTCTAGCCATTAAACCATCAAAATTTTCGATTATTGGTTGCGTTTTTGTTTCTGTATTTTTCTGATTATCAATTAAATTAGCAATTGCTAGTTCTTTGTTTTTAATTTTTTCAGCATTGTCTTTTTTTAGTTGATTTAATTCAGCCAAAGCAGCATCGTGTTTTTCTCTTTTTTCTTTATAAACAGGCCCTTTTCCTAACAATTTTGTACCTTTTCTACCTTCAGCTTCAGCAATATACGTTTCGTATAAAGCATTAGAATTGGTTTCTTTAGCTGTTATATCTGTTTTTAAAACAGTAATTTCTGAATTTATTTTTGCTATTTCAGGTGTAAACTGTGCAGCAATTTGCGCCTTATTATCTAAAGTCATTTGGTTCTTTTCTGTTAATAAAACTTGATTGATTTCTTTCTCAAACAACTTTAATTCTAAAGGTTTAGAAATAACAATTGCAATAATTACTGCTAAAATAATTCTGGGAGAAGCTTGTAGAAATTCTTTCCACTTTGAGTCTGACTTCTTAATAGTAGAAACTATAAATCTATCTAAATTAAAGATTAATAATCCCCAAAGAAGTCCAAAGAAAATAGAAGCGTACAAATTATCAAAAACTGTAAACAAAGCATAACTCCCAGCAATTGTTGCCATAACAGCTGTAAAAAATACAGTTGCACCAATACCAACATATTTATTTTGTTCTCCATTAGAACAATCTTCAATTAGGTTTTTATCTACTCCAGAACAGGTTATAAAGAATTTTTTAAGCACAGTTTTCTATTTTGTTATACCTGTATAACGTATTTGTAGCGAATTTGTTACATAAAAAACCTCGAAAGTTCGAGGTTTTTTATGTAAGTTATGTTTGTACCTATTATTTTTTACTAATTATATAAACAGACCCAGAACCATCTTTGTTTTTTTTAACATTTACAGATGCAATATTATCAGGACTAATCAAATTCATTTCTTTTTTGCTAATTAGTTTATTGTCTAGATAATATTTTACATTTTTATCCTTTATTTTCGAATCTAAATCTGTTTTAGAAATCCAAACTTTGTAATTACTATTGTTTGTGCTTTCTGAATGAATGCTCAATTTCTTGTTTTTCTTTAATAAAGCAATTGCTTTATCGGAGTTTATTGGTTCTTTTTCGAAATAAAAAGTTGCTCCTTTTTTTGACATTTTAATCACTTCGTCTAAATGATTATTTGGTGGTGGTGGAATAAATTCACCTGTTGTTTTACTTTTTTTGTAGGTTATCTTTTTAGAATTTATTGTTGGCGGCGGCGGTGGTGGAAAAGGTTCTGCATTTTTCTTTTCCGTTTCTGACAGTTTATTGTACAAAAATGTCATTCTTTTAACGTCTTTTAGTTTTATAATATTTTTACTATTCTTATTATATTTTTTCGCCAAAATATTATATTCTTTTAGTGCTTTATTATTAGTATTCTCTTGCGCTTCAATCCTTTCTGCAAAGAGGAAAATAAACCCAATTAATAGCGGAATTACCGCCAGTTTTTTCAACCAAACTTTTGTTTGCGAACTCTCTGTTGTCATCATTTTTAATCTTTTTTTAGTTAATGAATAATTCAAATTACTGGCCAAGTAATATTCGTTGTTCCAAACTGCTTTATTTAATAATAAGTGCTGATATTGGAATGTGTTTTTATGTTGATTGATAACCTTTTCATCGGCTAAAAATTCATGATTCAATTGTATTGCTTTTTTAATGAATATAAATAATGGGTTTATCCAAAAAAGAATCTGAAGCAACTCTATTAATAGTACATCTAGCGTGTGCTTTTCATGAACATGCGTTAATTCATGTGTAAACAACTCTTCTTCTATATTACCTTCTTTAAAGGCTGTTTTATTTATAAAAATTGCATTCCAAAAGGTATGTGGTAGTATTTCATCCTCAACTAAAACTAGTATTGCTTTTTTACGCTTTATTTTTTCATTCAACCTTATTTTTTGAATGATTTTAAATAAATTAATTGCAAATCTAATTAAGAACAAAGCTGAAATTAATAGATAGAATCCTATTAGAAAATCAGAGAAACCAAAAGAATCATTTAGATTATTAACAACATTAGTTTGTGTAAAAGAGGTATTGTTTAAATTTTCATTTGAAGCAATTGTATTTACAGTTATAGTTGTTAATGGAACTAAAAATGAAAATAAAATACTTCCTAAAAGATAAAAACGATTGAAATTGTGCATTTTTTCTTTTTCTAATATAAAGTGATAAAAGAAAAGTAATAAAGCCAAACAACTTGCAGATTTAAGTAAGTATGCTATCATTTTTGTTGTTTTTTAATTTGACTATCTATGACTCTTTTTAAATCTTCTAATTCTTCTGTTGAAAGATTTGTTTCCTTTGTAAAAAACGATGCAAATTGACTCGCAGAATCATTAAAGAAATTTTTAATTAAACCATTTACATGTTTTGAAAAATAATCTGTCTTTTTAATTAATGGAAAGTATTCTCTCGATTTTCCAAATAATTTATAATCTATAAAACCTTTATCAGAAATTCTTTTTAACAAAGTTGCAACGGTTGTTGTTGCAGGTTTTGGTTCCGGAAAATCTTCCAACAAATCTTTTAAAAATGCTTTTTTACGTTTCCATAAATATTGCATTAATTGTTCTTCGGTTTTAGATAATTGCATAATTAGCTTGTTTTTTACTCTACAAACATAGAGTAATGAATTGAATTCTACAAACGTAGAGTTAAAATAATGTTTTTCTTTTCTATCTTCGTTGTTTAATAAATACCAAATGAGAAAATTAGTTTATCTACTTTTAGCTACTTTTTTATTGGGTTGTAGCCCAAAGTTATTCAAAGAAAAATGGACAGAAATTAAAGCTCCAGAAACTTTTAAAGCGCGTTTTGAAACTACGCAAGGGGCTTTTGATATTGAAGCAAAAAGAGAATGGTCTCCTAATGGAGTAGATAGATTGTATCAATTAATTACTAAAAATTATTATAATGATATCTCAATTTTTAGAGTTGTACCAAAATTTGTGGCGCAATTTGGTATTCATAATGATACTTTAATAAATAATAGTTGGGGAAATAGTGGTATAGAAGATGAGCCAGTAACTTTAAAAAACGATGCAATGACACTTGCATTTGCAAGAGATGGTGTTAAAACAAGATCTAACCAAATATTTATAAACTTAAAAGATAATTATCGCCTTGATAAATTAACTTATTCAGGAGTTACAGGTTTTCCTGTAATTGCAAAAGTAATTGCTGGTAAAGAAAATGTTTTAAAATTCTATAGCGGTTATGGCGATAAATTAGGCCGAAAACAAGATTCTGTAACTAAGTTTGGAAATAAATTTCTTCGCGAAAAATATCCGAAAGTAGATTTTATAAAAAAAGCATATATTTTAAAAGAACAACTGTAATTAGCTATTCTATTTCTTTACTGAAAGCATAAAAATTTTCATCGATTTTAAAACGATCTATTCTTGTTGTATGTTTTAAATTTGTCCAGTTTTCTGATGGATGAATGAATTGATTTTCATTATTTACATAGACTTTAATAGGCATGTTAAAATCAGAAACAACGTTTGTCCATTTGTATTTTAATGTATTTTCTACCAACTTATATTCTAAAGTTGGTATTCTAATGTCTCTTAAATATTGATTAAAAAACGGATTCAAATCAAAGCCCGTTTCAATACTTAAAAAATCTTCAATTTGTTTTGTAGTTACTGTTTGGTGATAAAACACACGATTCATTTTTCTTAAAATAGTTCTCCATTTTTCATCATTATTTACCAATTGTCTTAACGTATGTAACATGTTGCCACCTTTATTATACATATCGCTAGAGCCACTTTTATTTACATCGTATTTTCCGATAATTGGTGTTTTATTAGAAATTGATTCCCTAAGGCCAATTACATATTCAGAAGATGCTTTTTTACCATAATAGTAATCTAAAAAAAGGCTTTCAGAATAGTTTGTAAAACTTTCATGAATCCACATATCTGCAATATCTATGTCTGTAATATTGTTTGCAAACCATTCGTGCCCAGATTCATGAATAATTATAAAATCGAACTTCAATCCCCAACCAGTTCCAGATAAATCTCTACCTAAATAACCGTTTTCAAATTGATTACCATAAGTTACAGAACTTTGATGTTCCATCCCTAAATAAGGTACTTCCACCAATTTAAAACCATCTTCGTAAAAAGGGTATGGTCCAAACCAATGCTCAAATGCTTTCATCATTTTTGGTGCATCTGTAAATTGTTTTTTAGCTTTTTCAAGATTGTACTTTAAGACATAATAATCCATATCTAAATCTCCTTTTTCTCCTTTAAATACTTCAGAGAAATGAGTGTAATCTCCAATATTTACATTTACACCATAATTATTAATAGGATTGTTTACAAACCAATTGTAAGTTTTTGTTTCTCCATTGTCTTTTATACTTTCTAATCGTCCATTAGAAACATCCATTAAATGACTTGGTACAGTAACACTAATTCGCATGTTTTCAACCTCATCGTACATGTGATCTTTACAAGGCCACCAAACGCTTGCGCCTAAACCTTGACATGAGGTTGCCACAAAATGATTTCCATTTTCATCTTTTTTCCATGAAAAACCTCCATCCCAAGGAGCTCTAACTGCTTCTTTCGGATTTCCTTCATAATAAACTATTACACTTTCTGAATTTCCAACCTTTTGGGCTTTAATTAATTCTACAAAATGCGCATTTCCATCATGATTTACTTTTAACTCTTGGTCATCTTGGGTAACTTTTAAGATTTTTAATGGACTTTGTAAATCAATTTGTAATGTTTGATATTCTTGTAAAACTGTATATTTAACTGTATTTTTCCCAGATATAAATTTGTTATCAGGATTAACTTCTACATCTAAATGATAATAAGTTAAATCCCACCAAATTCTCTCTGGTGTAATAGAACCTCTAAGTGTATCTTGTTTTGTAAACTCACTTTTATCTTCTAACAGATCATTGGTTTTTTCCTTTTTACAAGAAAAAACGACAATTAGCAGTACCAATATGTAGATGTAATGTTTCATTTTTTTTAAGAATTATTTTAATTTAAAATTTTTTGCTGGTTTTGCATTTAAAAGATGTGTTACAAAATAATCCCAACGTTTACGTGTCATATATTTTGTCATATCTCCGTAACCATGTCTTTTATTTGGAAACAAAATCATATCGAAATCTTTGTTTGCTTTTATCAAAGCTTCAACAACTAACATTGTGTTTGAAGGTGGTACATTATTATCCATTGAACCATGAGTAATTAATAATTTCCCTTTTAAATCCTTTGCAATTAATTGATTTGCTTGATTATCATAATTAGTAGTTCCATCTACTTTTCCTTCTAAATTTCCTTCAACCAAAAGACCTTGCCATTTTTCTCCCCAATCTGCTTCATAATTTCTATTATCATGATTTCCTGCTCCAGAAACAGCAACATCATAAAATTCAGGATATGCAAAAACAGCTCTAGTAGAAGCAAAGCCACCACCAGAATGCCCCCAAATACCAACTTTTTCAATATCCATTCCTTTGTATTTTTGAGCTAATTGTTTGATAGCAGTAATATTATCTGGCAAACCATTATCACCCATATTTCCATAATAAGCATCATGAAAAGATTTTGATCGCATTGGAGTTCCCATTGCATCTACAGCAACAACTACAAAACCTAATTCTGCTGCAGTTTGAAAATCTCTCCATACTGGTCTAAAACGATAATTACCAACACTACCAGATTGTGGGCCAGGATAAATATAATTTAAAACAGGGTATTTTTTACTTTCATCATAATGACTAGGTAAGAACATTAATCCATATAAATCTGTTTTTTCATCTCTAGCTTTTACAGAAAACTCAATTGGTTCTTGCCAATTATTTGCTTTCAATTCAGAAATATCTGCAGTTTCTAAATCCATTATTTTTTCTCCTTTTTCATTTCTTAAAACCGAAATTGGAGGATTTGTTATTGTTGAATATATATCTACAAATGTCGAATAATCATCTGAAAAAGTAACAGAATGTGTTCCTTTACTTGGAGTTAAGTTAATGTTCTTTGAACCATCAAAATTTACTTTATAAAAATAATTATGATATGGATTTCCTGCTTCTTTTCCACCACCTGTAAAATAGATTTGTCTATTCTTTTCATCAATGCTTTTAATTTGTTTTACTAACCAATCTCCAGATGTAATTTTATTTTTCAACTTTTTAGTTTCTAGATCATACAAATAAATATGTCCCCAATTTGTTTTTTCTGAATACCAAATAAACTCATTAGAATCAAATAAAACTTTCCAGTTTTCAACATTTACTCCAGATTCATAATAGGTAGCAACTTCTTCTTTATGAATAGAAGCTACGTTACCAGTTTTAGCATCAGCAATTTGTAAATGAGCAACTTTATGATCTCTAGAACCAGAAACAAAAGCAAATTTTGTACCTTCTTTATTCCATTGTGCATCTAATAGAATACCGCCTCTACCAGCTATATGATCTGTAGTAGAACCTCTTTGAAAGTCTTTGCCCATTTTTAAACGAACCGTTTTTGGTTTATTTCCTAAATGAATAATCACACGTTCAATGGTGAAAATTTTATCATCTCCTGGTAAAGGGTGTTTCCATGCTTCTAATTTTGGATGACCAACATTTGAAGAAGTTAAATACATCATGCCAACACCTCTTGCATCTTGCTGAAAAGTAGCTATTTTATCAGAATTTGGAGACCATTTTACAACAGCACCATCACTTTTAGTCCAACCTGCATTATTGGTTGCATATCCATAATCTTGCTTACCATCAAAAGTGATTTGAGTTTTCTTGTCAGTTTCTAAATTACGAATCCAAAGGTTAAAGTTATCTATGTAAGTTGCTAATTTTCCGTTTGGAGAAACATTTTCATTTCTTGAAGCTTTTTTAAGTTTTGATATTTTTTTAGAAAGTGTATTATTTTCTATGTTATAAGAATATTTTTGCCTGTTTGTTGTGAAATTAAGTGTTTTTAAATCATCAGAAAAAGAAACACTATAGATCGGTAAATCAGAAGATTTTACTTCTTTATCAGTTTCTCTTGATAAAACATTTGATAACTTTTGATGATCAAATGCTTCTTTTTTAGTCTTTGATGCTGTATCAACTAAAATATATTTTTTACCATCTTTGTTTTTGGTTGAGTAGATTAATTTATTGTTGCCAATAAATTTGCTTCCAGCAACTTGATTATGCACTAAACTATATAAACTTCTGTCCATATGTTTTGCAGCAGCTTCATATTCTGCAACTGAAAACTGTTTTTGTTCTTTATTTTTTGAGCAAGAAACAATTAATATAGAAAAACAGGTAAAAGCTATTAATTTAAAGTAATTAGTTTTCATTTGTAAATAGATTTATTTAGATAGTTCAGTAAAATATTTATAAAAATAAGGAATTGTTTCGATACCTTTTAAATAATTCCAAACTCCAAAATGTTCGTTAGGAGAATGAATAGCATCAGAGTCTAAACCAAAGCCCATTAAAATAGTTTTGCTTTTTAAATGCTCTTCAAATAAAGCAACAATAGGGATACTGCCGCCACTTCTTTGTGGAATTGGTGTTTTGCCAAATGAAGTTTCATAGGCTTTACTTGCGGCTTTGTAAGCAATATTATCAATAGGTGTAACATAACCTTGTCCGCCATGATGAGGTGTTACTTTTACAGTTACAGATTTTGGACCAATACTTTCAAAATGATTTTTAAATAATTCGGTGATTACTTTCCAATCTTGATTTGGCACTAAACGCATAGAAATTTTCGCAAAAGCTTTAGAAGCAATTACTGTTTTTGCGCCTTCACCAATATAGCCACCCCAAATTCCGTTTACATCTAAAGTGGGTCTTATTGCATTTCGTTCGTTTGTAGAATATCCTTCTTCACCAAAAACTTCATCAATATCTAATGCTTTTTTATAATTATCTAAAGAAAACGGTGCTTTTGCCATTTCTGCTCTTTCTTCTGTTGACAATTCTTCTACATTATCATAAAAACCAGGAATAGTAATATGATTGTTTTCATCGTGTAAAGAAGCAATCATTTTAGTTAAAATATTAATTGGGTTTGCAACTGCACCACCATATAAACCAGAGTGTAAATCTCTATTTGGGCCTGTAACTTCTACCTCTACATAACTTAGACCACGTAAACCTGTTGTTATTGATGGAATATCATTTGCAATCATTCCTGTATCAGAAATTAAAATTACATCGTTTGCTAATTTTTCTTTATTTCTTGGAACAAACCAAGCTAAACTTTCAGAACCAACTTCTTCTTCACCTTCAATCATAAATTTTACATTACAAGGTAAATTTCCTGTTGAAGTCATGTATTCTAATGCTTTAACGTGCATATACATTTGCCCTTTATCATCACAAGCACCTCTTGCAAAAATTGCGCCTTCTGGATGTTTTTCTGTTTTTTTAATTACTGGTTCAAATGGTGGAGAATTCCAAAGTTCTATTGGATCTGCAGGCTGTACATCATAATGACCATAAACTAAAACAGTCGGTAAATTTTTATCTATTATTTTTTCTCCATAAATAATAGGATAACCTGGTGTTTCGCAAATTTCAACATTATCGCAACCAGCTTTTTTAAGACTTTCAACCACAAAATCTGCGGTTAATAAAACATCTTTTTTATAGGCTTTGTCTGCACTAATAGAAGGTATTTTTAACAATTCTATTAGTTCGTTTAGAAAACGTTGTTTGTTGTCTTTTATATAAGAATTTATTGTATTCATGATGTATAATTTTATTTCTATTCAAAAGTAGAAAAATTATTATGAACAAGTTTGTAGTTTCTACGGAATGTTTATATTTGCATCCCGAAATATTCGGAAAATTTGTAAGTTTACTTGCAAAAACTAGGCAGGCGTGGTGGAATTGGTAGACACGCTAGACTTAGGATCTAGTGCCGCGAGGTGTGAGAGTTCGAGTCTCTCCGCCTGTACTAATAAAAAGCTTCTCATTTTTGAGAAGCTTTTTATATTTTATACATTAAAGGTTGATTAGGTTATCAACTACTTGACTCTATTTTAAATAAGCATCTTTTATTTTTTAATGATTTCAAATATTTTAGCTAATATTGCTTATTAGATTTAAATCATTTAACAAATTATTTTGATAATGTTTAGTGCTATAAACTTCAACTTTTTTAACCTTTTTATAATTAGTGCAAGTATTCATGGTCTAATTTTTGGAATGGTAGTTTTATATTCCAAAAAAATTAACTCTAAACCGAATAAATATTTAGCTTATTATATTCTTTTAGTATCATTAAATAATATTTATTTTTGGTTTTTTGATACTAATATTGTGTTAAACTATAATTGGAAATATTTTTGGTTATTTCCAATTCAATGGGATTTATTAATGTTTCCTGCACTTATTTATTTTGTTTACAATTTTTTAAGTATTAAAACAATACCGAAGTTTTTTTTATACCCCTTTTTTTTAAGCTTTCCTATACTTACTTTTTTCTTTATCGAAAGAATTTATTTTCCAAATTTTATAGATAGTTCTGGATTTTTTTACAAATATTTTAGAATAGTGTCAAGTTTTGTGTCGATGTTATTTTCTGGTATTGCCATTTATCACGCATTTAAAATCATCAATAAGTACAAGAAAAATAATGCTTCTCTAAAAATTGAAACAAAATGGTTAGAAAGACTTTTATTTTTAATGATACTTGTACTATTTCTTTGGATTTCTATATTTACTTATAATTCTCTATTCACAGGGAAAACGAATGAAAGAACTACCACTTATCTTTTATGGATTTCTATGTCACTCTTAACCTATAGAATGGGGTATTTAGGAATTTATCATTTGGGTATTTTTAATCAACGAGAAGCTATTAGAAAAGGGTTAATTAAAGAAGATATTGAAAACAAACAGTCTTTAAATACTTTAAAAGGCGCTCATAATTCTTCAAATCGTTTTACAGAAATCGATGCTTATATCAATAAAAATAAATCTTATTTAGACTCTAATTTAACACTTACTTCTTTAAGTGAAATTTTTAATTTAAGTGAAGGTTATTTATCACAGTTAATAAATACAAATACTGGAATCAACTTTTCTACCTATATCAATCAATTAAGAATAGAAGAATCTAAAATTCTTTTAACAAACCCAGCTTATAAAAACTATACTATTATTGCTGTTGCTTTAGAGTCTGGCTTTAATTCTAAATCTGTTTTTTATGTTGCATTTAAAAAACAAGAAGGAATATCTCCTTCAGAATTTAAGAAAACTGCTAAAAACTTGTCCTAAATATTAAGGTAGTTAAGAAATCAGGACAAATTATAGTCAAGATACAATGCAACTTTTTTTACTTTTGATAAATGTCAAAGAATATACATTTCATCACTTTTTAAATGGAACTCTCACCTAATTACACATTTATAAATACCTTTATTATTGGTGCAACCTCACTTGGTTTTATCTATAGTTTATCTATTCTGTTCTCTTCAAAACACAATTCTAAAACAAATAAATACTTAATTTATACCATTTTATTATTATCCATATATAATTTATACTACTGGTTTATAGACACTAAATTAAATGTTATTTTAGGTTGGAAAAACTACAGAGCTATTTTCTATATTACTTGGGAATTATTAATGTTACCAATGTATTTGTTCTTTGTAGCAACGTATTTAAACAAAAAAGAAGAAATTAAAAACCACTACAAATACCCTTTTTATTTTACTTTTATTGTACATGGTTTTATTCTTATTGGCAGGTTTACAATTAAAGATTTTTTTAAGACTTACAAAACTATTCTTTGTGTTTACGATACTTTTTTAGACTACTTTTCTTTGATTTTTGGAATGTTTATGATTTATAAAATTTTAAAAATAATTTATAATTACGAAAAAGAAAAAAAAGAATACAGCATAAACATTATCTTATCAGAAACCAAATGGTTAAAACAATTACTGTTTTCTACACTTGGTTTTTGCCTACTTTCTTTTAGCATATTATTATACAACTCAATGAATGCTGATAAACCTATTAAAACTGATTTTATCTGGGCAATAATGTCTATCTTTTTATATTGGTTATGTTTTGCAGGAATTTATCATGTTGGTATTTTTAATCAAAGAAAAACGATAAGAAAAAGTTTATCCATAGAAACAAATAAGATTGCAAAAATAAATTGTAACAATCGATTTTCTGAAATAGACGAATACATAAAAAACAACAAATCTTATTTAAACCCCAACTTAACTTTAGCGCATTTAAGTGATGTTTTTGATTTAAGTGAAGGTTATTTATCTCAATTAATAAATACAAATACTAAAGTAAATTTTTCAACATATATCAACAATTTAAGAGTTGAAAAATCAAAATTACTACTTACAAATCCAGCTTATAAAAACTACACAATTATTGCCATTGCTTTAGAATCTGGCTTCAATTCTAAATCTGTTTTTTATAATTCTTTTAAAAAAGGAACAGGTGTTTCTCCCTCTCAATTTAAAAAAATAATTTAAAATTTGTCCTAATTTATAGAGTTTCTTAAGATACAGGATATTCTAAATCTACAGGGATAATATATTTGACCTTGTTCAATTATATTATTTTTAATTCAATTTAGTTTCCCCCATTTTTTTCAAAATTATAATAACAAAACTATTTTAATATGGTAAAAATTGGGAGTTCATTTAAGTTTTCTTTTTTTATAAAAAAAGTCCTATTTCTATTTATTTTATTATCAATAACTACAATCTATTCTCAAGATACAGATGGAGATGGTATTGTAAATTCTATTGACAGAGACGATGATAATGATGGTATTTTAGATGTTGATGAATGTAATATGATAGTTTTAGAAGACAATCCGCTTTTACTAGATATGATTGTAAAAGTAGGAACTCCAGAATACAGTCCAGGACAAACCAACCAAAATGTAGGTACAAGAATGGTTTTTGAAATGGTAGATCCAGATGATATTACAACAACAGTTGTTGTCTGTAGAATTACTATTTTAAGCATAACCCCTGCTCTTGATGGAGCAACAGCTGTAATAGATTGGACAGTAGAAGACGATAGTCCTAGAGTTAATTTAAAAGTTACAGGAGGTTCATCATCATCTGTAGATGCCGCAAAAGTAAAATTCGAGTTTTTTGATCCAGTAGAAGACATAGCCAATTTATTAACAGGAGCTGCAGGAGTTTTACCTGTAGATGTTTCTTTTAGTTACGGAATAAAAGACATTGATTTATCACCAGAACCAAGAACAGAATCTATTGCTATAGATGCAAGTAATTTAACAGGTTATACCATAGAAGACCCTACAACCTTAACTTTTTCAGATACAGATATTCCCGGATATTTATTGTTTACAGGAACCATAAATAATCCTACAGATATTATAAAACTTACTTACTTTGATCAACAAACATTTGAAGCAGACATTAGATCTACACATTCAGATTCTGGTTTCATTTTCAATTTTGGTAATACAGATGTTTTAAGCAGTCCAATAGAAACCGTTTTACAATGTACAACAGATAAAGATGGAGATGGAATTCCGAATCATTTAGATATTGATGCTGATAATGATGGAATTCCTGATAATGTAGAAGCGCAATCTACTTTAGGTTATATTCCTCCTTCTGGAGTTGATACTGATAACGATGGTTTAGATGATGCATATGATCCAGATTGTACACCTTGTGGATTAATTACTGGAGTTCCAGTTCCAATAACAAATACAGATGGAGTTGACAATCCTGATTATATTGATACGGATGCTGATAATGATGGAATCCTTGATATTAATGAAAACGGATTTCCTGACATTCCTTTAAGCGAAATAGATACTGATAATGATGGTTTAGATGATGTTTTTGAAGGAAGTGATGCTAATGATGGTTTTGATGTAAATGATGAAATAGAAACGCCTCAAACAGATTTACCAGACACAGATGAAGATGTGCTCACTGAAGATGTAAATTATAGAGATGATACAGAAGATCCTTTACTTCCAGGGGTTTTAGGGAATATTTTATGGTTAAGAGCTGACAAAGATGTTACGGGAACTACAAATATTACTGCTTGGAATGATCAATCAGGAGATGATGAGCACGCAAGTGGCGCTTTAGGAACAAGACCAAATAAAATTGATACAGGTATAAACTTTAATCCTTCTATAAATTTTAACGGTTCAGGTAATTTTATGCAAATTACTGGAGGAATTCTAGAAGATGATGAATATAATAGTGTTTGGGTTTATTCTGTAATGAAATCCAATGCAACTCAAAACGCCTATGTTTTCAACGAAAATGAAGATGGTGCTGATGCTTTATACATGAGTGTTTATAATAATCAAGATAGAATTAGATTTAGACACGCAGGAAATACGTTAACAACAAGTATTGGGACATTTACAAATGATGTTTTTAGTTTGCAAAATTATGGGGCAAATAATAATACAACAACACCTTCAGGAACTGCAAGGTCTATTTATGAAAACGGACAATTAATTAGAACAGGAAGTAGTACATCAACAGAAGGTGGAGATAATCAAACACTATTTATTGGTTCTTTAGATGGGGCTTCAAATTATTTCAATGGGGAAATTGCAGAAATAATGGTTTTTAACGATGTCCCTTCTGCTTTAAAACAACAGCATATACAATCTTATTTAGCTATTAAATATGGAATTACATTAGACATAACAGATGATAATGCCACAATTACTGAAGGGGATTATCTCTTAAAAGATTTAACCACAAAAGTTTGGGATTATACAGAAAATAGTGCCTTTCATAATGATGTTGCAGGTATTGGTAGGGATGATGCAATGGCTCTAAATCAAAAACAATCTAAATCTATAAATTCGGATGCTGTAATTACTATTGGTTTAGCAGCAATAGCAGAAAATAACGAAACAAACATAAATGTATTTCCTTTAAATGAAGATTTTTTAGTTTGGGGAAATAATAATGGAGATTTAGCAACAACAACATCTACTACTTTATTATGTGCTCCAGAATTAACAATTAATAGAACTTGGAAAATTGTTGAAACAGGAAATATTGAGTTGGTACAAATTGCCATTCAAAGAACTATTTTAGATGCTGTTTTAACTACACCATCAACAGTAAAAGTTTTAAAAACTGCAGATGATGCAGCATTTACAACAAACGTTCATTACATACCTGTAATTGCAGATGTAATTAATGGATATAGTGTATATGAAACAAAAGTAAATTTCTTCGGAACAAAATATTTTACATACGCAGAAGTAAATGGTATTTTCTGGAATGGAGATTTGAATGCTTGGGTTGGTGGTTCTGCTGATGATAATTCTGCAAATACAGATGCAGATGATGTAGATAAAGTAATGGTGATTGATTCAGAATCCTCGATGACACACGCTATTTTAAATCAAAATGCAAGAATAGAATGTATTTGGATTCAAGGAAACTCAAGACTTTCTGTTGCAGCTGATAACTTTTTAGAGTTTGATGAAAACTTTGTTTTAGACGGAGAAATAAGATTAGTTGGTCAATCTCAAATTGTACAAACTCACTCAGGAGTTTCTAATGTTGTTGGAACGGGAAAAATTTTTAGAGACCAACAATCTACTGTTCCTAATGTGTATAGATATCATTATTGGGGTTCTCCTGTGGTAGAAACTGGTTTACCAACTTATAGAGTTGGTCAAGTTTTAAAAGACGGAAGTATACCAACTTCATCCGATGGTTTAGCAAATGAAGCAAGAGATATTAATTTTACTTCTGAAGGTTATGATGGTGCTTTTGACCCTTCAAATGTAGACCCTATATCTATTGCAAATTATTGGATTTACAGCTATTTAAATGGAACAACTAGAGGTGATTGGATTCAGAAAAAAGAAACTGGAGTCCTAAATAGAGGTCAAGGTTTTATTATGAAAAGTACAGGTAGAACTCCACAAAATTTTGCTTTTACTGGTACACCAAATGATGGCACAATTTCTATTTCTGTAGATGCAAATACGAGTAGTTTGTTGGCAAATCCTTATCCTTCTGCATTAGATGCTGTAGATTTTATAAATGATAATATTACAACTATAGAAAACCCAGATGGAGATGATGCCATTGATGGAACTCTCTATTTTTGGGAACATACTGGAAATGGCCTAGGTGATGGAGATGATGGACATAACAAATACAAATACCAAGGAGCCTATTCTACAAGAAACCTAATAATGGGAATTGCAGCTGCTATTCCAATTGATGGAGCTGGTGGTTTAGGTGACGCAATTTATAATGCGCCGGGAAGATATATTCCTGTTGGGCAAGGTTTTTTTGTAAATACTGGTGCTTCTGGTGGAACAATTATTTTTGAAAATAGTCAACGAAATTTTCAAATAGAAGATGGAGTAAATTCCATTTTCTTGAAATCAAAGAATAAAAAAGATAAAGAGCTATCTATACTGAAATTAGGATTGAGTTATAAAAATGATGAAGATTTAGAAATTCATAAACAAGTTGGAATTTCATTTATAAAAGAACATACTTTTGGTTTTGAGAATGGTTATGATAGTGAAACTTATAATGAGGATGAAACTGATTTTTATTGGAAATTTACTGAAACAGAAAAGAAGCTTTCAATAGCGAGTGTTCCTACAATTACAAATGATTTAGAAGTTCCTTTAAGTATTAAAATTAATACAAACAATAAAGTTTATTTAATGCTAGATGAAAAACAATCTATTACTCATCCAATATATTTATTAGATAAAATTGAAAATAAAATGTATGATTTTGATCAGCCTATA
This sequence comes from Polaribacter sp., assembly GCF_036480315.1. Lineage (GTDB taxonomy): Bacteria > Bacteroidota > Bacteroidia > Flavobacteriales > Flavobacteriaceae > Polaribacter. Next base: position 117,682 of record NZ_JAZGGG010000020.1, on the reverse strand, counting down.
GATTTAAACCTTGAAAAAGGTGAATACTTAAATAGATTTTTTATTGTTTTTAGCGAAAATGTATTAAACATTAATGCTCTTCCATTAAGCAATAATATAAAGGTTTACAATGACATTAAAAATAAAGAGTTGGTTATCTTAAATAAGTCTCTTATAGAAATCACAAAAATTGATTTTTTTAATTTATTAGGACAACAAATTAGCAGATTTAAAAATATAAAGACAAATGACATAGAAATAAGAATACCTAATAAAGGATTTGTTTCTGGAGTTTACTTTGTAAAAGTAAAAACAACTATTGGAGTTTTTTTTAAAAAAATAATTATTAAAAAATAAATGATTGTTGTTTAATTCGGGGGAGTTAGGCAGCATATTGTTTAGTTTAATTTGTGAAAAAGTAATTTTAGTTTTCATCACAAAAAAAAACAAAGGCTAATCCTTTTTTAAGAATTAAAAGCTAACATTAAAATTAAAATTATGAATAAATTTTGTCAAATTATTATCCTATTATTTATTATTGGTTGTAAAAACGAACCTATAAAACAAGTAGAGTTCAACCAAGAATTAAAAGATGAACTTGCAAAAATGGCAATTACAGATCAAATTGCAGCGTATATTCCGCAAGGCAAACATAAAGAATTAACAAAAGAAGAGTGGAATGCCTATAAAGACAGTGTATTTACAACACATCAAAAAAGGTTGAGTGAGATTTTTAATAATCATGGTTTCCCAGGATTTGATTTAGTTGGAAAAGAAGGGGCAAAAAATTTCTGGATGATGACACAACATTCCGATAAAAAACCTGAATTTCAATTTAAAGTATTAGAAAAAATGAAAGTTGAAGTATCTAAAAAAAATGCAAAAGCGAGGCTTTTTGGTTTGTTAACAGATAGAGTAAACTTGAATACTGGAAAAAAACAAATTTATGGAACTCAATTAGATTTCGATGTTACCATAGGTAAAGGATATCCAAGAAACCTAGCAGACAGCGTAAATGTTAATAAAAGAAGATTAGAGATTGGTTTAGAACCATTAGAAGTTTATCTTAATAAAATGAACCAAATGCATTTTAAAATGAATAAAACTCATTATGATAAAATTGGAATTATAAAACCTTATGAATACGTTGTAAAATAATTTTCCATAATCTAATGAACTGTTCCTCTTAATAATTATTATATTTAAGAAATTAAATTACATCAATTTTATGAAAGCAATAGTTTGCAGCAAATTCGGAACTCCAGATACTTTACGGTATAAAGAAATAGAAAACCCATTACCAAATAAATGTGAGGTCTTAATTACTGTAAAAGCATGTAGTGTTAATTTTCCTGATACTTTAATTATCCAAGGTAAATATCAATTTAGGCCGGAATTTCCTTTTTCTCCGGGTAGCGATGTCGCAGGAATTGTAGAGAAAGTTGGCGAAAATGTAAAACATTTTAATGTAGGTGATGAAGTTGTTGGTTTTATTCCGTTTGGTGGTTTTGCAGAAAAAGCGATTGTAAAAGTAAAAGATTGTTTTCCGAAACCAAAAGGAATGTCTATGGTAAATGCATCTGCTTTTTTATTAGCGTATGGAACATCTTATCATGCTTTAAAAGACAGAGCAAAACTTAAAGAAGGTGAAACTGTTTTAATTTTGGGTGCTTCTGGCGGTGTTGGTTTAACAGCTTTGGAATTAGCAAAATTAATGGGAGCAAAAGTAATTGCAGCTGCTTCTACTCAAGATAAATTAGACCTATGTAAACAATATGGTGCCGATGAAGTTATTAATTACACAGAAGAAAGTTTAAAAGATAAAGTAAAGGAACTTACAAACGGAAAAGGTGTAGATGTAATTTATGATCCTGTTGGCGGGCATTTTTCTGAATTAGCTTTAAGAGCAATTGCTTGGAAAGGAAGGCATTTGGTTATTGGTTTTGCGAATGGAGAAATACCGAAGATTCCAATAAATTTAACGCTATTAAAAGGTGCAAGTATTGTGGGTGTTTTTTGGGGAGCTTTTGTTCAGAAAGAGTCAAAAAAGAGTTTGAAAAATATTCAGCAATTGTTAACTTGGTTTGTAAAAGGTGATTTAAAACCACATATAGACAGAACGTATTCTCTAGAAAATGCACTAAAAGCTTTAGAAGATATGATGCAAAGAAGAGTAAAAGGTAAAATTGTAATTGATATGGAATTGTAGTTTATCTAAAACTCCAGTTTTTATAACTACTAGAAGCTTCTAACCTATTTTCGATGTCATCTGGTAAATTTGGAAAAAAATCAATACCAGTTTTTTGTTCTAATTCATCAATAGATATTACAAATTCATACAAAGGTTTTTTACTTTCTTTATGGGGGAATAAAAATGCAATTGTTTTAATCTCTGGTTGAGTGTAATCTAGTAAAATTTTATAGAATTGTTTAGGGACTGAAATTTTGTCTTTACCAATAGTTGGTAAGTTGTTTTGTAAAATGCCACCAGTAACAACATATAAGTGATTGTGTTTTTTTGCCCAATACCGAGTTTTCTGTTCTAGTTTATTCCAAATACCAGCATTAAAATCGTGCTTTTGAGGAGAAATATTTGAGGTTAAAAAAGTCTCATTATAGCTATCTACAGTTAACCTTCTATCTCCAGCAGGACATAAATGTCCACGGTCATAGCCAGAGTTTTTATAGCTTCGCCAATGTGCAGATTTTGTTTTTACTTTTGGATCTACATTAAAGTAGGGACGCTTTCTATTTGTGTAAACAATATCTTTTTTGTTTAAAGAATAGGCTACCCACTCTGCTTGTTCATGTTTTTCTGAATAAGATAAAGTGTATCCGTTATGTTTTATAATTTGATTTGTGGTTGAGGTTGGTAAATAGTTGAAACCATTATTATTATTATTATTATTAATTGTTACTGTTGAAGAATTATTGTTGTTTTTATTTTTCTCCTGAAAATAATAAACAGCAAATAAAACAACCAATGCAATTGCCGATATAATTCTTCTTTTATTCATTCTTTATTTTTTTAGCAGAATTTCTTTAAAATTTTCAGATTTTTCAGCAAAATCAAATAATTGTTTTGCTTCTTTTGGAGGAACAGTTAGTTTTCTTTTTGTTAAATCTATCCAAGCTCCGTAGACTTTTATTACTGCGGATAGTTTTCCGGCTTGGTTAAAAACTTGATGTTCTAATTTCCAGCGTTCATTCTTACTAGAAAGGCCAGATAATTTAATGTCTACGGTTATGTCTTCTCCTAAATGAATTTCCTTTCTAAAAGAAGTTTCTTCTGTAAATAAAATAGGACCAATATTGTGTTTGGTAAATTCTTCAATAGAAAAATCGTTTTCAGCAAAGTACCTTACTCTTACTTCTGCGGCATAATCATTATATGCTGTATGTCGCATATGCCTGTTTGGGTCAAAATCCGACCATTTCGTTGCAAATATTACTTTAAAGCTCATACTACAAAAATAAATAAAAAACCTGATTGTATTATGCATACAATCAGGTTATAAATTAGAATATTATTTTTTATTAGTTTTTAACGATTTCAGAAGTTTCTTTTAGTTTTAATTCACTTAAAACATTAATAGCTTCAGAAACATACATGTCTTTTGATAAATTTTTATGCCAAGCAACTCTCTTTCCTTCTAAAACTGAATCTTTTTTTAGAAGAGAAATTTCATAAGATGGAGATTTAAAAGTTAAATTAGATTTATATTCAAAAACTGATTTAAACTTTTTTGATGCTTCTTTTTGCTCTTTATTTTCTTTAGAAAAAGACTTATAGTTTAATGAGTAAGAAGTATCGTCTTGATTTTCTTTTAACCATTTAGCATAATCGTTTACCATTTTAAATTTCGGACTTGCAGCAATTCTTTCTTTACTGTTATATATAACATCAGCAAAATTAGCATAAGAATTTGTTTGCGAATAATTGGCCTGTTTTACTTTGTCCCAAACTAAAGCACCTTCTAAGTCACGCTCACCAAATTTCATATAACTATATCTACTTGGCATTGCAATATCTGAATAAACGCCTTCTACTTGCGTAGATCCACCATTAATTCTATAAAATTTCTGAATGGTCATTTTTAAGTACCCTAAATCTTTTTTATATTTTGGGTGAAATTGATTGATAGGTAAAATGTTTTGAACCGTTCCTTTACCATACGTTTGGTTTCCGCCAATAATTATAGCTCTTTGATAATCTTGCATTGCAGCTGCAAAAATTTCTGATGCAGAAGCAGAAAACTCATTTACTAAAACAACTAATGAACCATCCCATTGTATTTTTGAATCTACATCATTTTTTATAATAGGATTTTCTCCTCTATATTTTACTTGAACAATTGGGCCTTTATCAATAAATAATCCACTAATTTCAATAGCAGTTTTTAAAGAACCACCGCCGTTATTTCTTAAATCGACAATTAAACCAGAAACGCCATCGTTTTTTAAACGTTCAATTTCTTTTTCCATGTCTTTGGCAGAATCTCTATAATTTGCTTCATCAAAATCTATATAGAATTTTGGTAAATCTATAATTCCGTATTTTTTTCCTTGTTTTTCTACAATGCTAGATTTTACAAAAGTTTCTTCCAATTCCACAACATCTCTAATAATAGAAATAACTTGTGTAGAACCATCTAATTTTTTCTTAACCGTAAGTCTTACTTCGGTTCCTTTTTTTCCTTTAATGAACTTAATAGCGTCATCTAAACGCATACCAACAATATCTAAAGGCTCTTCATCTCCTTGCGCTACTCTTAAAATAATGTCTTCTGCTTCTAAATCTCCTTGTTTCCATGCTGGACCTCCAGAAACCAATTCAAAAACATGTGTGTAAATTCCTTTTTTCTGAAGCCTTGCACCAATTCCTTCTAATTTACCAGACATATCTTGATCAAAACGTTCTTTAATTCTTGGAGCCATATATGTTGTATGAGGGTCAAACGCACCAACTACACTATTTAAAAAAGTAGAAAACCAATCTTCGTGCTCTAGTTCTTCAATTCTTAAATATAATTCGTTCATATTTTTTAAAACCTCTGCTCTAGCTTCTTTTTCTAAAGTGTTAAAAGATTTTTTCTTGAATTTACTATCTTTTTTAATTTTGTTAGCTTGTAGTTCTAATTTTTCTTGAACCATACTTAATGTGTTCAGTTTTAGCTGCTTTCTCCAGTAATCAATTAATTCGTTTTCGTTTTTTGCATACGGAACTTTATCATAATCAAGATCAATAGTTTCTTTCTTTTTAAAGTTAAAAGGCTGTTCTAATAAATCTGCATAATACAATTTGGCATTTTTAATTTTCTCTATAAAACGACCATAAACTAGGTTGTAAAAAGAAACATCATCTCTTAATAATTGATTGTCAATTTGGTATTTATATTGAGAAAATTCCTTAATATCATCCTGTGTGAAATATCGTTTACTTGGGTCTAGACCATCTATAAAACTGTTGTAAACTTCTTCAGAAAAATTATCATTCATTTTCTTTTCAACAAAGTGCATACGTGTTAAAATGTTCTTTAAAACATAAATTAAAACCTTGTCTTTATCAGGATCTGAAATTGTTTTTGAGTTAGATGCTTGTGCTGTAAAACTTCCTGTTAGAATTAATACTGTCAAGAAAAATGTGGTAAACTTATATTTCGTTTTCATATATCTTCTGTCATGATTTTTATTTTTTAATTACGCTGTGTACTTTGCTAAACTACTAAAATAATGCCAAATTTGTTAAATTGACTTTTACATTCTAAAGTTTTTGTTAAATCTACACAATGTTACATAAATTTATAAAGTGATATTCTTTAAGAAATGTTAAAATGAAAATTGTTTAAAATAAATTACATTTGTATTTAAAACAATAGACATGCAAGAAAAACCATTAATTTTAGTCACTAATGATGATGGCATTACAGCTCCAGGAATAAGAGCACTTATACAAATAATGAATAAAATTGGTGATGTAGTTGTTGTTGCGCCAGATAGTCCACAGAGTGGAATGGGACACGCAATTACGGTAGATAATGTATTGCATTGTAATCCTATAACCATAGATGACGGTCCTCAATTAGAGTATACATGTTCTGGTACACCTGCAGATTGTGTAAAAATGGCGATTAGTGAAATTCTAAATAAAAAACCAGATTTATGTGTTTCAGGAATTAATCACGGAGCAAATTCATCTATAAATGTGATTTATTCTGGAACAATGAGTGCCGCGGTAGAAGCTGGTATTGAAGGAATTCCTGCTATAGGGTTTTCATTATTAGATTTTAAATGGCACGCAGATTTTAAACCATCAGAAAAATTTGTAAAAAATATTACTTTAAACGCCTTGTTAAACGGAATTCCTGAAGGAATTGTTTTAAATGTAAATATTCCTAATTTAAAAAAGGAAGAGATAAAAGGAGTAAAGATTTGCAGGCAAGCAAACGGAGTTTGGAAAGAGAATTTTGATAAAAGGAAAAGCCCATTTGGTAAAGAATATTATTGGCTTTCTGGCGAATTTGTAAATAAAGATAAAGGACAAGATACAGATATTTATGCATTAGAAAATGGCTATGTTTCTGTAGTTCCTGTTCAATTTGATATGACTGCACATCATATGATTCAAAAATTAAATTCTTGGGAACTATAAAAAAAAATATCCTCGTTGGCATTTTAGTATCGCTTTTTGCAACATTTGGCGGAGTTTTCTTGTATTTAGAATACATTTCTCGTTATGGGTTTTACGAAACTTTAGAAATGATACAACAAGGAGATTTATATGGTAAAGTATTATCTATAGCTGCAATTCCTAATTTATTTGTTTTCTTTATTTTCATTAAAAAGAAACAAGATAACAGAGCAAAAGGAGTTTTAATGGCAACAATTTTAATTGCATTAACTACATTAATTTTAAAGTTTTTCTAGTATGAAATATTACATTATTGCTGGTGAAGCTTCTGGAGATTTACACGGTTCTAATTTGATGAAGGCTTTGTGTAAAGAAGATGCAAATGCAGAAATTCGTTTTTGGGGTGGAGATTTAATGCAAGCAGTAGGCGGAACTTTAGTAAAGCATTATAAAGAAAGAGCTTTTATGGGTTTTGTTGAGGTTTTAATGAACCTCTCTAAAGTATTGGGTTTTATTAAGTTTTGTAAAAAGGATATTGCAGAATTTAAACCAGATGTCATTATTTTTATAGACAATTCTGGTTTTAATTTACGCGTTGCAAAATGGGCTAAAGAAAACGGGTTTAGAACAAATTATTATATTTCTCCACAAGTTTGGGCAAGTAGAGCAAATAGGGTAAAAGATATTAAAAGAGATGTAGATAAATTATTTGTAATTCTTCCTTTTGAAGAAGAGTTTTACAAAAAATACGATTATGAAGTTTCTTTTGTTGGGCATCCTTTAATTGATGGAATTGCAGATAGAAAACAAGTAAACGAAGCTGTTTTTAAGCAAGAATACAATTTAAATGATAAACCAATTATTGCTTTATTACCAGGGAGTAGAAAGCAAGAAATAACAAAAATGTTGCCTGTAATGCTGTCTTTAGTAGATAATTTCTCTGATTATCAATTTGTAATTGCAGGAGCTCCAAGTCAAGATTTTAGCTTTTATAAAGAAATAATAGGTGATAGAAAAGTGAGTTTCATCAACAATAAAGCATACGATTTATTAAGTATTTCTTATGCTGCTTTGGTGGCTTCTGGTACCGCAACATTAGAAACTGCATTATTTAAAGTGCCGCAAGTAGTTTGTTATAAGGGAAGTACAATTTCGTATCAAATTGCGAAGAGGATTATCACTTTAAAGTTTATTTCTTTAGTCAATTTAATTATGGATAAAGAAGTAGTAAAAGAGTTAATTCAGGATGATTTTAACAAGAAAAATTTAAAAGCAGCGTTGACTAAAATTTTAAGTGGAAATGATCGCGAAAAATTGTTTTTAGAATATTTTGAATTAGAAAAAAAACTAGGAGGAAAAGGAGCTTCAGAAAAAGTAGCCAAACAAATTGTAGCGAATTTAAAATAAACTTAAAAGATGAAGAAAACACTGTTTTTATTGATCGCTTTTTCGTTTTTGATGAGTTCTTGTTCATCATCAAAAAAAGTAGTTAATAGCATAAATAAATCAACTTTTAAAGCGGATAAAATTGTTGCAAACGCTTTGAAATTTAAAGGTGTAAAATATAAATTCGGAGGGACAACAAAGAAAGGAATGGATTGTTCTGGTGTTTTGTATGTTGCTTTTGGTAAAGAAAGTGTAAAATTGCCAAGAGTTTCTAGAGATATGGCCAAAAAAGGAAATAAAATTTCTTTAAAAAAAGCTAAAAAAGGTGACTTGCTATTCTTTAAAACCAGAAAAAGTTATAGAAATATAAACCATGTTGGTTTAATTGTATCTGTAAAAAATGGAAAAATCCGTTTTGTACATGCTACTTCTTCAAGAGGCGTAATTGTCTCTAATCTATCAGAAAAATACTGGAAAAAGGCTTTTGTAAAAGCAACAAGGGTTTTATAATACTCATGTTTTTCTTTTGATTGAAAAATCAAAATAATTGGTTTTCAGTGCTTAATAATTAAAGTAATATTTTTTTTCTATCTTTAACTTGCTATGAACAGGTTAAAAAATTATTTACCCATGCACTTTGTTGTGCTCGTAATTTGGGGTATTATATTTCAATTTTATACTAAAATTTGGAGTTTCGGTTTTCTACCTATTTTTTATGTTATCTTATTTTTATTAAGTTTATTATTCATTTTTAAAAATAAAGTAGTTCGTACTATTTTAGCTTTCTTTCTCTTTTTTTTTATTGGAATTGTTTCCGTTTATGTGAATAATGATCAAAACAATAAAGATTATTATCATCATTTTGTAGAACAGAATTCTAAAGTCATTTTTACGGTTAAAAGGGTTTTGAAATCTGGTTTTTACCATCACAAATACCAAGTTGAAGTAACGCAAGTGAATGGCTTAAAAACAAGAGGAGAAGTGCTTTTAAATATTAATAAAGATAGTTTGTTTATTCCTCTAAAAGTTGATGAACAAATTTATTTAAAAGCAGTTTTTCAGGAAATTAAATTGCCATTAAACCCACATCAATTTAATTATAAAGAATATTTAGAAAAACAAGGAATTTACCAACAAGTATATCTTAATAATTCTAAATTTATAAAGTTAAAAACAAGCATTTTTTCTTTGGTTGGTTTGTCATCAAAATTCAGGAATAAAATTCAAGAATCGTTACAAAAACACCATTTTAAACCAGATGAATTGGCAGTGATAAACGCATTACTTTTAGGACAAAGACAAGATATTTCAAAAGAATTAATATCAGACTATCAAAGAGCTGGAGCTATACACATTTTAGCAGTTTCTGGTTTGCATGTTGGTGTGTTTCTTCTCATTTTATCTTTCTTGTTTAAACCGATAGAAAGAATTAAGTATGGAAAATTCATAAAAGTAAGCCTAATAGTATTGTTATTATGGGTGTTTGCATTTATCGCGGGACTTTCTGCCTCGGTTGTAAGAGCTGTAACCATGTTTACCTTTTTGGCATTAGGTATGACTTTTAGAAGAAAAAATAGAATAGAATTTTCTTTAATAACTTCTATGTTTCTTTTGTTGATTATAAAACCAATGTTTCTTTTTGATGTTGGTTTTCAATTGAGTTATTTAGCTGTTTTTGGTATTATTTGGATACAGCCAAAATTGGATGCAATTTACAAGCCAAGATTTTTAGTGGATAAAAAAGTATGGCAATTATTTACTGTTTCAATTGCGGCACAATTGGGAGTTTTACCTTTGAGTATTTTTTATTTTCAACAGTTTCCAGGGTTGTTTTTAGCTTCTAATTTAATTATTATTCCTTGTTTGATGTATATTTTAGTTGGCGGAATTATATCGATATTCTTATCGCTTTTTAATATACTTCCACAGTTTTTAGCAGATGTTTATGGAAAAGTTATTTCTTGGATGAATAGTTTTGTCAGCTGGATCTCTAATCAAGAAGCATTTTTGTTTAAAGAAATTTCTATTTCATTTTTAATGATGATTTCTTGGTATGTTTTAATTGTTTTTGGAACTCGTTTTTTCATCAATAAAAAGCCTAAAAAGTTATTGTTCTTTTTAACTTCAATTTTAATATTGCAAAGTATTTTTTTTATTGAATTTCGACAGAAAAATGATAAAAATGAATTTATTATTTTTCATAAATCAAGACATTCAATAATAGGAAAAAGAGTAGGAGAGCAGTTGTTTTTGCAGCACGATTTAGATTCACTAAATTTTAAAGACGATTATAGTTTAAAATCATTTAGAATTAAAGAAAATATTAAAGTAATTCATCAAATAGATTATAAAAACATTATTCAGTTTTCAAACAAAAATATTCTACTAATTGATAGTTTAAGTGTTTATAATATTAAAGGTTTAGGAAACCCGATTGTTGTTTTACAACAATCGCCAAGAATTAATTTATCCAGATTAATTAAAAAAATAAAACCATCTCAAATTATTGCAGATGGTTCTAATTATAAAAGTTATGTAAAAAGATGGAAGCTAATTAGTGAAAAAGAGAAAATTCCTTTTTATAATACGAGTAAAAGTGGTGCGTTTATAATAAAGAAGTAATTATAAATTACTTTTAAACCCTTTTTCAAAATCTTCCCATTTTTTAGTTTTATAGACGTCTTTAGAAAAATAAACCAATATTTTTTCCATCATTTTTTTATCTAAAAAACCTGGGATTTTTTGAATCATTTCTTCCTCTTTTGTCAAGAAAATAGTTGTAGGGTAAGATAGTTTCCCTTCCATTAAAGATGCTGGTAATTGATGGTAACCACGTCTTCCTTCTTTTTGATATTTAAAAGTATATTCTTTGTAAATAATATCTTTCTTATCTTCTCCATCTAACTTAATTGCATAAAAGTTAGTGTTTATATATTTAGCAATTTTTTTATTAGAGTAAGTTTCTAAATCTAATTTTTTACAATACCCACACCAATCCGTATAAACATCAATTAAAATTGGTTTTGGATTTTCTTTATTTAAAGCAATAGCTTCTTCAAAACCAAGCCAGTTTATTTTTTCTTGTGCTTTTGAAGTAAAAGACGCTAAAGCAATTGTTAATAGTAAAATTATTTTTCTCATAATTTAAAAGTCGCAAATTGTGTACCAAATTTACATATTAAAATATAAATTAAGTTTTTATAAATTTCTGAAACAGAAAAAACCTCATAAATTTAGTTTATGAGGTTTTAATTAATGTGTGTTAATTTTTAATGAACATTACCTAATAATTTCTTCATCAATGGGGAGAACAATAATACAATTGCACCTGCTCCTAATGCATATAATGCAATTAGGTGAAATCCATCTGTATAAACGCTTAAAGTTTCTAGAGGATTAATAACTTGACCAGGTACATTTTCTATAGCTAGCTCTTCAGAGATAAAACCAACAATTTGAAAAGCAAATGCTGATGATAAGAACCAAACTCCCATCATAAATGATACTATGTTTTTTGGTGATAAATCTGTGATTTTAGATAACCCAACTGGAGACATAAATAATTCTCCAACAGAAATGATAAAATACATAGCGAATAAATAATAGAATGGGACCATTCCGTTTTCATTTGCACTTCCTCCACTAATAGACAGAATATAAAAACTTAAACCTGCTAATAATAATCCTAAACCGAATTTATAGGGAGTTCTTGGATTCAATTTTCTTTTTGATAAATAACCCCATAATAATGAAATAGGAATTGCTAAAATGATAATAAACATTGAGTTTAGTCCATTTGTTTGTCCAGCACTCATTATGCCTTCTAAATCAACATTTCTTGATGCAAATAAAGTAATTACACTTCCTGATAATTCATGAAACCCCCAGAATAAAGTCATGAAAAAGGTAATTAATACCGCCATAACTAATTTTTTTCGAGCTTCATTAGTTTTTAAATTATAAATGATATATCCAAGATATACTAATACAGCAAAACCAATAAATTTAAAAATTCCAGTAACATAGTTTGCTTGCCATGATGCTAATAACCATGCTATTCCTGGTGCTGATAAAAATGCAATAATTGGAATAAGTGTCTTTTGTGGTATACCTAAAACTTTCTTTTCATAAATCTCTTTGCTTGGTGGCATTCCTTTATCTCCAAAAACATTCTTTTTAATTCCACTCCAAAAGAAAATTAAACCTGCTAACATTCCAATTCCCGCTAAACCAAATCCATAGTGATAACCATATTCAACAGCTAACCATGCACATAAAAAAGGAGCAACCATTCCGCCAATGTTAATCCCCATATAGAAAATAGTAAAACCAGAATCTTTTCTTACGTCACCATCTTTGTATAAAGCACCCACAAAAGTTGAAATATTAGGTTTGAAGAAACCATTTCCAACAACTATTAAAGCCAAAGCCAAAAAGAAAGCGATATCGTTTTCTATAGCTAAAACAAAATGGCCTAACGCCATTAAAATTCCACCTAAAAAAATTGAGGCACGCATTCCTAAAATTTTATCAGAAATTTGCCCGCCAATTACAGTAGAGGCATAAACCAGTGAGCCATATGAAGCGTATACAACAGCTGTTGCCGAGTCTCGTTCAGTAATAGCAACAAAAATCTTCTCAACCATGTAAAGCGTTAATAACGCCCTCATTCCATAGAAACTAAATCGTTCCCAAAGTTCAGCAAAGAATAAATAAAATAACCCTTTTGGATGACCGAACATTTGTGGGGCTTCTGAATTTGTAATAGCAGTATCTGACATAGTTTATCCTTTTATTTTAGTTGATGTATTTGATTTATTAATTAAGTGCTCTTCTACAAATTTTGTCATTTTAGTGTACAAATTCAAGCGTGTATTTTTTCCTTTATAAATTCCATGTGTTCTGTCTGGAACAATAAACATATCAAATTGTTTATTAGCTTCAATTAAAGAATTTATCATTCTATAAGAGTTTTGCACATGTACATTATCATCTCCAGTTCCGTGAACTAATAAATAATTTCCTTTTAATTTATCTGCATATTCCACAGGAGAATTATCATCATAACCACCAGGGTTTTCTTGTGGAGTTCTTAAAAAACGTTCTGTATAAACAGTATCGTAAAAACGCCAAGAAGTAACAGGTGCAACGGCAATTGCAGTTGTAAAGATATCACTTCCTTTTAATAAAGAATTTGTACTCATGTGTCCTCCAAAAGACCAACCCCAAATACCAATGTTATTTTCATCAATATAAGGACGTTCTGCTAATTTTTTTGCAGATGCAATTTGGTCTTCAGTTTCATATTTCACCAAGTTTAAATAAGTGGATTTTTTAAAATCACTTCCTTTAAAACCTGTTCCACGCCCATCAACACAAACAACAACCATTCCTTGTTGTGCTAACATATTATGCCAATAATCATTACTCGCATTCCATTTATTTCCAACTTGTTGAGAACCTGGTCCAGAATATTGAAACATTAACATTGGGTATTTTTTATTGGCATCAAAATCTGCAGGTTTTACCATCCACATATTCAAATCATTTCCATTTATGTTAATAGTCGAATACTCTTTCGGACTCATTTTATATTCAGACAATTTTTCTTTTAAAGCAACATTGTCTTTTATCACTTTTAACATTTTTCCTTCACCAGAATATAAAGAATAAATTGGTGGAATTTCTGCAGTAGAATGTGTATTAATAAAGAAGTTTAGGTTTTTGCTAAAAGCAGCGTTACTTTGTCCTTCTTCATTGGTTAATAATTTTTTGTTTTTACCATCTAAACCAATCGAGTAAACACCTCTGTTTGTAGATCCGTTTTCTACAGATTGATAATAAACAGTTTTTTTGTTTTTGTTATAACCATAATAATTAGTTACTTCCCAATCTCCTTTTGTTATTTGGTTTATAAGTTTTCCGTTGAAATCATAATGATAAATATGGTTGTAGCCATCTTTTTCACTAGTCCAAATAAAGCTATCATCTTTTAAGAAAGTAAGATTGTCTGTAATATCTATATAGGCTTTATCCGTTTCTTCTAAAAGTAATGTTGAGCTACTTCTTAAAGCATTTACTTTGTGTAATTTTAAATTATTTTGATGACGGTTTAAAGTGGTTGCCACTAGAATATCATCATCATTAGACCATTTAATTCTAGGAATGTATTCATAATCTCCTAAAGCTATTTTTTTACTGTTTTTTGATGAAACAGAATACATATGTAAAGTTACATTGGCATTTTTTTCACCAGCTTTTGGGTATTTAAAAACTTGTTGGTCTGGGTAGTTTCCTTTACCAACCATGTCCATAGAAAAAGTAGGAACATTACTTTCATCAAAACGTAAAAAAGCCAAATGTGTACTAAATTTATTCCATTGAAAAGCTCTTACAAAAGCAAATTCTTCTTCATAAACCCAATCTGTAATTCCGTTAATTATTGAATTAAATTTACCGTCTTTAGTAACTTGAGTTAATTTATTTCCGTTCGTTAAGCTTAAAATATAAATGTTATTCTTTTTTACGTAGGCAATTTTTTTACTGTCTGGTGAAAAAGTTGGTTCTTGAATACCTTTACCAATTAAAGTCATTTTTTTAGAACCAATATTATAATGGTAAAAAGTACCTGTATAAGAACGTCTGTATATCTTTTTAAAATCTGTTCCTAAAATTATAGAAGATTCTTCCGCATTAAAACTGTAAGAAGAAAAACCATCTAAATCTTTTAAATCATTACTATTTACAATTGTTTCTACCTTTTCTAACGTTTGGTATCTGTATTTGTCTACAGTGGTTGCTTTGGTTTCTTTATCATAATTCAAAAGAGTGTAAAAATTACCATCCATAGAATTTAAAGAATTCATTCTTTCTGGAGAAAAAGTTCCATCCCAAATTTCTTCTAAAGTAATTTCTTTGGTTCCTGTAGTAAAGTTTGAAGATGTTTCTGTTTTTGTCTTTTCTTGGCAACTTATCATCAATAATAAGGTAGTTGCTAAAATGATCCCTTTTTTCATTCTTGATTTTGTAATTAATAAAAGTTTGCCAAGTTTACGTAAAAATTCGCAAAAAATATCTTAAAAAAAGAGAAATCTTGATTATTTAATACTTTTAAAAAGGTTTAAATTATATTTGTTGTCTATAGTTTACAGAACAATACATGAGCAAAATAATATCAGGATTTTCAAAGTTTAGCAAAGAGGAAAAAATACAGTGGCTAACAGAGAATTACTTTAATAATAAATCTGAAACCGTTAATACTATAAAACAATATTGGAATGTTGATACTGATTTACAACAACTTCATGATGATTTTATAGAGAATACCATCTCTAATTTTTATATGCCGTTTGGTATTGCGCCAAATTTTATAATAAATGATAGAACGTATGTTGTTCCTATGGTTGTTGAAGAAAGCTCTGTTGTTGCAGCCGCATCTTTAGTAGCAAAGTTTTGGAGTACACGCGGTGGTTTTAAAACCAAAGTAATTGGTACTACTAAAATCGGGCAAGTACATTTTATGTTTGCTGGTAATAAGAAGGAATTAGAAGATTATTTTAACACAAATAAAACTGAATTATTTGCTGCTACAGCTTCCATAACTAAAAATATGGAAAAGCGTGGTGGTGGAATTTTAGACATAAAATTAGTAGATAAAACAGATCAATTAGAAAACTATTATCAATTACTAGCAACCTTTGAAACGAAAGATTCAATGGGAGCAAACTTTATAAACTCTTGTTTAGAAGCAATTGCAAATGAATTTAGAAATGATGACATAGAGATTGTAATGAGTATTTTATCTAACTACGTTCCAGAATGTTTAGTTAGGGCAGAAGTGAGCTGTAAAATTGAAGAATTGGGTGGCGAAAACCCACAAAAATTTGCAGAGAAATTTTACCAAGCAGTAAAAATTGCAGAAATAGAACCTTATAGAGCAGTAACTCATAATAAAGGAATTATGAACGGAATTGATGCTGTAGTTGTAGCAACAGGAAACGATTTTAGAGCGGTTGAAGCTGGCGTTCATGCTTATGCGGCGCGTTCTGGGCAATATTCGAGTTTATCGCATTGTGAAATTAAAAACGGAATTTTTAAATTTTGGATAGAACTTCCTTTGGCTTTAGGAACTGTTGGCGGCTTAACTGCGTTGCATCCAATGGCAAAAATTTCTTTAGAAATGTTACAAAAACCTTCTGCAAGAACATTAATGCAAATTATAGCAGCAGCTGGTTTAGCACAGAATTTTGCAGCTTTAAGAGCACTTACCACTAAAGGAATTCAGCATGGACATATGAAAATGCACCTACAGAATATTTTAAATCAATTAGGAGCAACAGAATCAGAAAAAGCAGAACTTACTTCTTATTTTGATAAAAGAACAGTTTCTCATTCTGCAGTTGTTACTAAATTTAATCAATTAAGAAAGCCAACAATAAATTGGGTAGACTTTTTAGATTTTGATGAAGTTCGCACTAAACTATCAACCTTAAAGGTAGATGATAAACCAGTTTTTGGAAAAATGAACAGTCAGAAAATGATTGAACATTTATGCACAGTTACACAAATTGCAAACGGGAATTTGAAAATAAATGTATTTGTTTCTGATGATAAAACCGCTCGTAGAAAACCTTTTTTAAATACAAAAAATGAATTACAAATAGGTTTTAAAGCTTCTTTTTTAGCAGAAGAACCAGTAAAATTGAAATTTAATTCGATAGAAGATGCAATTGAAGATTTAATTAAGGAAGTAGTCATTTTTGTGAAAATTTTTAAGGAAGATAAAAGTAGAGTAGTCGTTCACCCATTTTTTGGGGAATTAGATTTTGAGTATTGGAAAAAATTTCAAGTGAAACATTTTACACATCATTTTAAACAATTTGATTTAATCTAATGAACTTTTACTCAAACGGAAAATTATTATTAACAGGTGAATACCTTGTTTTAGATGGTACTAAATCATTGGCTGTACCTACTAAATTCGGGCAAGACTTAATTGTTGAAAAAATAAAAGAACCAGAGATTATTTGGGAGAGTTTTACGCATACTGGAGAATGTTGGTTTGAAGCTATTTTTGACTTGCCAAAACTTCGTTTGATTAGTTGTAACTATAATTCAGTTAAAGAAGGAAGTGGAGAGATTATAGCGGAAACTTTGTTAGAGATTTTAAAAGAAGCTAAAAACTTAAATCCTAGTTTTTTAGAATCAGAAAATGGATTTTTGATAAAAACAAACCTGAATTTTCCAAGAAATTGGGGTTTAGGTACTTCATCAACCTTAATAAATTCAATTGCAAATTGGGCAAATGTAGATGCTTTTAAATTATTGTGGAATTCTTTTAAAGGGAGTGGTTATGATATTGCTTGTGCACAAAACAATACATCAATTTTTTATCAAATAGAAAATGAAAAACCTACAGTTGAGCAAGTTGAGTTCAATCCGGCTTTTAAAGAAAACTTGTTTTTTGTTCATTTAAACCAGAAGCAAGATTCTAAAGAGGGCATTGCAAAGTTTAGAGAAAGTGGAAGTAATTTTAGTAAAGAAATTGAACGAATTTCAGAAATTTCTAATGAATTTTTAAAAATAAATTCTTTAGAAAAATTTGAAAATTTAATAATTGAACACGAACAAATTATAAGTTCAATTATCAAATTAAAAACAGTAAAAGAAAAGTTGTTTCCAGATTATTTTGGTGCAATTAAAAGTTTAGGAGCTTGGGGAGGAGATTTTGTTTTAGTAACAGGAAATTCTAAAACACCAGCATATTTTAAAAATAAAGGATTTGAAACAATTCTTACATATCAAGAAATGGTTTTATGAGTAAAGTAATAATTATTGGTGGTGGAGCTGCAGGATATTTTACAGCAATAAATGCGAAAGAAAACAATCCGGATTTAGATATTACTATTCTAGAAAAAGGAAAAGATGTCTTACAGAAAGTAAAAATTTCTGGTGGCGGAAGATGTAATGTAACGCATGCGTGTTTTGAGCCAAAAGAATTGGTAAAGTTCTATCCAAGAGGAGAAAAAGAATTGTTAGGGCCTTTCCATAAATTTATGACAGGAGATACTTTTGAATGGTTTAATGAGAGGGAAGTTCCTTTAAAAATTGAAGAAGATAATAGAGTATTTCCAGAAGCTAATACAAGTCAGGTAATTATAGATTGTTTTCAGAAATCTGTTGATAAGTTAGGGATTAAAGTGTTAACAAACTGTGGTGTAAATTCTGTTTTTCAACAAGAAAACAAATGGGTTATCAACACTAAAGAACAAACTTTTAAAGCGGATAAGTTAGTTATTGCTGCGGGAAGTTCTAAAAAGGTTTGGGAATTATGTGAAACTTTAGATCATTCTATTATAGAGCCTGTTCCGTCTTTATTTACCTTTAATATTAATGATAAGAGATTGGTGGATTTACTGGGGACTTCTGTACCGAATGCTACTGTAAATATTTCTGGCACAAAATTAGAAGCTTCAGGACCTTTATTAATTACGCATTGGGGAATGAGTGGGCCAGCAATTTTAAAACTGTCTGCTTTTGGAGCAAGAATTTTGGCTGATAAAAAATATCAATACAATGTGGAAGTAAATTGGTTATCTAGGCCAACGGATAAAGTTTTGAATGTTTTATTGAATTTAAAAAAGAAAGAGCCACGTAAAACGGCCATTTTAAAATCACCTTTTACAGAGATTTCTAAAAGATTATGGGAACGTTTTGTGTTATTTTCGGGTATTTCTAAAACTCAAAATTGGGCGGATTTGAATAATATTCAGTTAGAAAATTTGGCAAATCAACTTACAAAAGGAATTTATAACGCAAATGGAAGAACTACATTTAAGGATGAATTTGTAACAGCTGGTGGAATAGATTTAAAAGAAATTAACTTTAAACGTTTTGAAAGTAAAAAACACAACAACTTATTCTTTGTAGGTGAAGTTTTAAATATTGATGCAGTAACTGGTGGATTTAATTTTCAGAATGCTTGGACTGGTGGTTTTATTTGCGCTACAGCTTTAGCAGAAACTAATTCCTAGTCTAATGGCAAGAACAGAATCAAACGAATTTAAAAACGGAACATCAGCTCCTAGTTTTAATTTACTCAATACAATAGATGGTAATTTTCTATCCCTTTCTAAAGTAAAAGGAGAAGAAGGAACAGTAATTATGTTTATATGTAATCATTGTCCGTTTGTAATTCATGTAAATGATGAGTTAGTTAAAATGGCGAATGAATATCAACAAAAAGGAATCAATTTTATTGCGATAAGTTCTAATGATGTTGAGAATTACCCACAAGATTCGCCAAAATTAATGCTGCAATTAGCAATAGATGAAAGCTATCCTTTTCCTTATTTATATGATGAAACTCAAGAAATAGCAAAAAAATACGATGCTGCTTGTACTCCAGATTTTTATGCTTTTGACACAGATTTAAAATCAGTTTATCATGGGCAATTAGATGATTCAAGACCTGGAAATGGAAAACCAGTTACAGGAATTGATTTAAGAAATGCTCTTGATAATTTATTAGAAAATAAATCTGCTTTAGAAAATCAAAAGCCTAGTATGGGTTGTGGAATAAAATGGAAAAAATAGATTTTTTATAAAAAGATAAAAGCCATTTATATTTTAATCTAAATGGCTTTTAAATAATTGAATAAATATGAATTGGGGGATATATTTAAACCTACTATATGTAAATATAAAAAGAATATTTTTTTAAAAAATTGATGTATGATAAGAAATTACTTTAATTTTTTCCTTATTCTACTTAAACTCTCACTTGTAATACCTAAATAAGAAGCGATATGGTAGTTTTTTACTTTTTTTTCAATTTTTGGGTAACTTTTTATAAAAGAAATATATTTTTCTTCTGCCGATTTTACGGAGTTTTCTAGGATTCTATTTTGATAACTTGCAAATGCTTTTTCGATTTTTTTTCTATAGAAAGTTTCTAATTTATGTATTTTAGAATACAGAATTTCTATATCCTTTTTAGCAATTTCGTATACTATTGCATCTTGAATAACTTCAACTATTAAGTTAGATTTATAATTGTTAAAATATGCATTTAAATCTGTTATCCACCAGTCTTTTATAGCAAATTGAATCGTATGTTCTTTTAGGTTTTTGTCTATATGGTATGATCTTAAGCAGCCACTAAAAACATAATATTTATGAAATACAGTTTTATCAGAATATCACCTTTTTTTAAAGTTCTTTTTTTAAGTATAGGGTGTATAAGTGCTATTTCTTCTGGAGTAAAAGAAATGTCTTTATAAATTTCTGAAATAATTGATTGTTGAGCTTCCATAAAAATACTTAAAGTTTAAAGTTAAGTAAATTATTTTTAAAGGTTAACCAACTTCACCGCGATGCGGTTTTAAAGCATCTCTATAAATTTTCATGTCCTTTTCATCAACAGTTATAAAAGCAGAAAACAACATTTCATTTTTTTCTTGAATATCTATTTCATGAAAAGTTAACTTTTCAATAGCTGCAAATTCTTTTAAATGAATGGTATGATGTTTTGCTGTTTCTTTTGCATCAGGACCTCTAAAATCCCACAATAATTTTATTTTTCTAGGCATTTTTTTAATGATTGACAAAAATAAAGAGTTCTCCAGTTTTATAACTGATGTCTATTTTATTTTTAATCGCTTTATTTCTTGTTCCTATTCTTTTTCCAAAAGATAAATCTTCATTATTTAATGAATATTGTAATCCTGTTGTGGTGATATCTGTAGCTTTTGGAAAAGGAATTAAGGAAACAGTTTTGTTTTTACAATCAGAAATTGTTGTGCTTTTATCAGCTAAAAAATAACGACAATAATTATCAACAAAAGTAAGTTTCAACTTGCTTTTCCATTGAATTGCTGTGTGTAAATTCCCTAAAAAGTGATCTTGTTCTTTACCACTTGCTCCAAAAATGTCAATATTTTCAAAACCTTTATCATACAAGATTTGTAATATTTTATCAAAATCTGTAAAGTCTTGATTTGGTGTATGAATCACTTCAGTATTTGTTGGAAGGTTTTCTAAAGAGTCAAAATCGCCACTAATGAAATTGGGAATAATGTTATTTTTTTCTAAAAAATGGTACGCACCATCTGTTGCGCAAATAACTTCATAGTCAGAAAGACTTGGAAGTTTATTTGGTACTTCACCATTCAATAATAAAAAAACTTTTTTAGTTTTCATAAATGCAAAAATACCTATTTCAAATGAATGAAATAGGTATTTTAAAAACCGAGTAATTTTTTAATTATTCTTCTTTGTTAAGCAAGTGTTTATTGCCCCTAGAAGTAAGTTCCATTGTTTTTGTTTTCAAGTTAAAATCAAAACGAATCCCCATTGCGTCATAAATAAAACTATCTTTTTTAACGGCAATTAATTTAAAAGTTGGTTGCCCTGTTGCTTGTGCGAAAAGGGTGTTTCCTTTTTTTGAGAAAGTTACTTTTGCTGGAAAAGTTTTACCACTATAAATTCCTAAATAAGTATCTAATTCAGCCGAGGTTAAATTAATAGCGATTTTCTTTTTTAAATAGGTGTCGTTTTCAAAATAAGTATCTAAAATAGATATCACAGTTGGCATTATCATACCACTAAAACCATTAAAGGTAAAAGCTATTGAAGTTTTTTTCTCTGGAATGTATAAGGCATAAGATTGAAAACCATCAATTCCTCCATCATGTCCATAAATCTTTAAACCTTTAAATTCAAATTGCATAATACCTAATCCTTGCCCTTTTTTGATATTCATGAATTTTTTTAAAGATTCTGCAGAAGTTAGTTTTTGAGTAAATAGATTGGTGAAAAAAACATTCAATTCAGAAGAAGTTGAAACAATTGCACCAGCTCCCATTGGTGCAGACATATGTGTTAGCATGTCAATTAAATTCCATTTATTATTTTCAAAATAATATGCAAAAGCTTCATTGTTGTTTGGTGCAATTGGTTTTCCGAATTCTGTTCTTTTTAAATTTAGAGGTTTAATTATTCTAGAGTTTAAAATTTCTGAAAATGGTTTTTCATCTAATATTTCAGAGATATAAGAAAGAATGATAAAGTTTGTATTTGAGTATTTTGATTTTTCTTTCGGCTCAAATTGAATTCCGTTTTTAACAAAACGAGCAATCATTTTTTCGCGAGATTGTGGTTTTGTAATCCAACTTCTAATTTCTTTATCTTCAGTAATATTTGCTAATCCACTTTGATGCCTTAATAAATCTTCAATAGTAATATTGTCTGAATTTTGTATTGCAGGAAAAAACTCATTAAGTAATGAATTTAAGGTTAACTTTCCTTCATCAATTTGCTGTAGGATAATTGTTGTTGTAAAAATTTTGGTAATAGAACCAATTCTGTGTTTGGTAAATTTATCTCCTTTTGTTTTGTTTTTAAGGTTAGAAAAGCCAATGTTTTTTTTATAGAACTCAGTCCCATCTTTAAAGATAGAAATTGATCCCATTGCTTTATTTTTTAATTCAAGTTTGCCAAATAAGTTGTCGAGATTTTTTATAGTACTTGTTTGTGCTTTAGTAAAAATAGAGCACACCAAGAGTGTAATACAAAGTATATTTTTTATCATAATTTATTTTTTAATAATTTCTAGTGATTCGTGTTTGCTAGGGAGTTTTAATAAGTTGTTTTCTTTGTTTTTTAAATGATTATCAAAAAAAGAAACCACACTTTGGTTGATGATTTTATAAGCTTCCTTTGGGTTTATAGTTCCTGACTCATTGAGTTGTGGAATATTAATCATCAGCGGTATATCCATAAAGCTAGCATGCCCAGAATTTTTAACTTTTGCATCATAAAAAACAGAAGAACCTCCATTTCTGTATGCGTATTTGTTGTAATTTGGGTGTGGAAATTTCCAATCTGAAGACATCAAAAGAAAAGGTTTAGTTACTAAAGTATCAATCATGTTTCCCCATTGAATACCATCAAGATTTGCCCCAGCAGAAACTCTTTGATCATCTAAAATTGATTGTCCAACTGAAGTTCCTCCTTGAGAATGACCAAAAACGCCAATTCTACTAATGTCTAAATGATTGGCTAAAAAAGAGTTTTCATTCCAATTTTCAAATTCATCAATAACTGAAGTAATATCTTTAGACCATCTTTTTGAAATATCTGCAGCTATATAGTTTTTTAAAGCAAAATCTGAAGCTGAAAATCGCTCTTTTTCGTTTTTTGCATTTATATAATCTTGCTGTATTTCCCATGCTAATTCAGCCATTTTCTGTGTGGTTATATGTTTTTCACTATACTCTTGACTGTAGAGTTTCATGCTACCATCTGGAAATAACGTTCCAGTACTTTCGTAGGTATGATTAATGTTTAAAACAATATAACCATTACTTACAATTTCTTCTATAATTGCATAATAACCAGAAGCTTTAGAGTAAGATCCATGAGAAAAAATAAGTACAGGAAATTTTTCGTCAATAACTTTTGGTTCTAAATACGTGTTTGTTTTTACATGGTCTAAATAATTAAAAGTAGATTTTGGTAACCCATATTTTGCAGCAAAACTAATTCTATCACCATTATTTAAATAAGGTTCTTTGCTTTCATTTTTGATATTAGCAGGGTACCAAACCTTTATCATTAATTCTCTTTTATCATTAGGATTTGAAGTTATAGTTTCTTCTCTGTCTGTTTTTAAATGAATGTATTGAGAACCAATTTTATATTTTCCAGTAGGTTTTGGTAATTCAAAAATTGGTAAGACAGTTGGCAGTGTATAACCAATAATTAATAAGATACTTAAACCAAGTGTTGTGAAACTTTTTTTAAGCCAACCTCCTTTAAAAATTGAGTATTCTTTATATATGCAAAATCCAATTATGAATAATAAAATATAAATAGGAATCATTTGCCAACGATATCCTTCAAAAATAAAATGAATTATAAGTAAACCTAAAACGATTGCTAATTCTATTTTCTTATGAATTCTACCTTTTACTAAAGAGATATAAAAGAAAGAAGAGAAAGAAATTATTAATAGTAATATTTCAAATATTCTCATTTGTTATTCTTTTTTCTTTAGAATTAAACCAATAATACTTAATCTAACTATTAAAAATACAAAAGACCCAAAAGTTGGCGATAATAAACCAATTTTTAATCCGCTAGCAAAAATATCAGGACTTATGTTTCCTTCTAAAGTTATAGAATCAAAAGCAGTAATTAATCCAATCATTAAACCTAAAAACCCAGTAACTAAAGCAAATAAACTTAAAGATTTTATAAGTTCTAATGTTTTACCTTTTTGGTCTGGTTTTAGAAGTTCTTTTATAATTAGTACAATAGAAATAATAAATACCAGTAAAATTGTGTACATAAATAAAGGACCACCTTCGTTTAATCTGTCTAAAATCATAATTTGAGTTTTTAAAATTATTTTTATCAAAAATAAATTAGAAAATAGCTGTTACTATTTAATTTCGATGAATGCATACATTTCTTCTAAAACTAACCAATTTAAAAAGCTTTTCTACAAAAAGTGTTAAAATGGTTAATTGTCTTGTAAAAATAGAATTTCATCTCAAAAAAAAATGAATTTCTCATAAAATATAAGATATTGCATACTTCTTATGAAAACTAAAGTTATAATAACAACCTTAATTAAATTAATTTTACATTCCTTTTTTTGGATTGGAGTTTACTTTTTTTACACCTATTTTTTAGGCTATGGAAGTGATAATATTGCCTATGTAAATAAGTTTTCGGCTTTCTTAATGCCTGTAACTATTATTATGAGTTACTTTTTTTTGTATCAATTAATACCTAAATATTTAATTGCAAAAAAGCATGGCCTTTTTGTTTTGTATACAATTTATACGTTCATTATTTCTTTTTGTTTTATAATGATTTCTATTTTTTATGGCTTGGTTTTTTCTACAGAATTAACAATTGAAAACTCTAGGCCTTTAACCAAAACAATTTTCTTTATTGCTTTAGGTATTTATATAGTTGTTCTGGTTGTGATTACCATTGGTTTGGTAATACACAGTTATAAAAATATTGTAAATAATGAAGATTTAAAAAATAAATTTTTACAAACCCAGCTGGAATTAA
The DNA here is from genome assembly GCF_036480315.1 of Polaribacter sp. Taxonomy (GTDB): domain Bacteria; phylum Bacteroidota; class Bacteroidia; order Flavobacteriales; family Flavobacteriaceae; genus Polaribacter. The sequence continues at coordinate 92,598 of NZ_JAZGGG010000020.1, read as the reverse complement.
AAGAGCAAGAATTAAAGTTTTTAAAGATGCAAATTCATCCACACTTCTTGTTTAATTCTTTAAATACTATTTATGGATTTGCAATTGCGAAAGCAGATGAAGCGCCAGAAATGATTTTAAAATTATCTAATTTGTTAGATTATATTTTATATCAAGTAGAAAAACCAAAAGTACTTTTAATTGAAGAAATAAATCATTTAGAAGATTATATTTCATTAGAGAGAATGCGTTTTCATGATACTTTAAAAGTTGATTTTAGTAAAGAGAGGTTGAATGATTCTCTTCAAATTCCACCAATGTTATTAATACCATTTGTTGAAAATAGTTTTAAACATGGAGAAATAAAAGATGGTGTTTTAAATGTTAATATTCGATTGAAAACTGAAAATAATTGCTTGTTTTTTGAGGTTGAAAATACAGCAACCAAAAAAGAAAAAAAGAATGTAGGCATCGGGCTGCAGAATATTAAAAAGCGTTTAGAAATGTTATATTCCAAAAAGCATCAACTAGAAATAATTGAAAAAAATGATACTTTTAAAGTACATTTAAAAATTGAGTTTTAAATCTTATTGAAAACTAAAATGAATATTATTAATTGTATTATTGTTGATGACGAACCAGTTGCTAGAAAGATTTTAGAATCTTTTGTAACTAAAATTCCGAATTTGTATTTGGTTAAAAGTTGTAAAAACGCAATGGAAGCTTTTGAAATTTCAAATTCTCAAAATATTGATTTATTCTTTTTAGATATTAATATGCCAGATGTTTCAGGTTTGTCTTTAGCAAAAACATTAAACAAGAAATCAAAAATAATTTTCACAACTGCTTACAGAGAATATGCTTTAGATGGGTTCGATTTACAAGCAGTAGATTATTTATTGAAACCAATTGGTTTTGATCGTTTTTTACAAGCTGTTAATAAGTATTTTGAAACCAAAATTATTGTAAAAAATACAAGCATTGAGGTTGAGAAAGTTAAAGACGATTATATTTTTGTGCGTTCAGAGCGTAAAATGGTAAAGATTATTTTTGATGAAATTCTATATGTTGAAAGTTTATCTGATTATATAAAAATTCATACAAAAGACAAGATTTTGGTAACCAGAGAAACGATTAGTAACTTGGAAATGAAATTGCCATCTCAACAATTTTTAAGAATTCATAGATCATATATTGTGAATTTAAACAAAACAGATTCTTATACAAACGAATTTATTGAAATTAATAAAAATGCAATTCCGATAAGTAGAACTTATAAAGAAAATGTACTTAAAAAGTTAAACGAGAATTCATTGAAATAGTTTTATCTTTGAGGCAAATTCTAGACATTGAATATAGCACAATTTATTCCGAAATTAATAAATAACTCAATAGAAAAAGCAAGTTTTACATGGCAAACTCCAAGTAATATTGCGTTGGTAAAGTATTGGGGAAAGAGCAGTCCTCAAATTCCTAAAAACGCTTCTATTAGTTTTACGTTAAACAATTGTCATACAATTACAACCATCGATTTTGAGAAGAAGGAAAAATCAAATGAAGTAGATTTCGATTTGTTTTTTGAAGGAAAACAAAAAGATGCCTTCAAGCCAAAGATTGCAGAATTCTTTAAAAGAGTGCAAGAGTATTGTCCTTATATTTTTGAATATAAGATGATAATCAATTCAGAAAATTCTTTTCCACATTCTAGCGGAATAGCTTCTTCTGCAAGTGGTTTAAGTGCAATTGCAATGTGTTTAATGAGTTTAGAAAACGAATTGTCATCAGAATTATCAGTTGAGTTTATCAACAAAAAAGCTTCTTTTTTAGCAAGATTAGGTTCTGGAAGCGCAAGTAGAAGTATAGAAGGACCAATGGTCGTTTGGGGAAGTCACCCAAAAATTGAAGGTAGTTCAGATTTATTTGGAGTACAATTTCCTTATAATGTACATTCAGTTTTTGAGAACTATCAAGACACAATTTTATTGGTTGATAAAGGAGAAAAGCAAGTTTCTAGTACAGTTGGTCATAACTTAATGCACAATCATCCATATGCAGAAAATCGTTTTAAACAAGCGAATGATAATTTATCTAAAATATCAGAAATTCTTCAAAACGGAGATGTAGAATCTTTTATAAGTTTGGTTGAAAGTGAAGCCTTAACATTGCATGCAATGATGTTAATGAGTAATCCGTATTTTATTTTAATGAAACCTAATACGTTAGAAATTATCAATAAAATATGGGAATATCGTCAAGAAAACAAAAGTAACATCTGTTTTACGTTAGATGCAGGCGCAAACGTACATGTATTGTTTCCAGAAAATGAAAAAGAAAAGGTAAGTCAATTTATTGGTAATCAATTGTCTAAATACTGTCAAAAAAATCAGTATATTTGTGATACTGTCGGTTTTGGAGCAAAAAAGCTTTAATATCTTCAGCGATTAAAAACACATATTATGAAAACTACAACCCTACTTATTGTACTTGTTGTTGGGTTTTTAGTACAATCATTATCTGCCCAAGAAACTATTTATTTCGATTCTAACTGGAGTTTATCTGTTAAGGATAAAGCTGCTTATTATAGACCTGTTCCAAAGAAAGTGGACAAAGGTTATTGGATTATAGATTATTATATTTCTGGGAAAAAGCAAATGGAAGGTTTGAGTAAAACAAATCAGCCTAATAAGGAAATGTATGTTGGTGCTGTAAATTATTATCATGAAAATGGTGCAAAATTTCAAAAAGTAAACTATGTAAATGGAAAACCAGATGGTAAATTTTACGAATATTATGATACAGGAGAAATGCAAAGGACTGGTAAATATGATACTGGATTAAGAGAAGGGAACTGGAAAGTATATTATAAAAATGGAAAAATTCAAGAAAAAGGAAAATATAAAAAAGGTGAAAAGGCAGGGGTTTGGAAGACGTTTTATAAAAATATTTGATAACATCTTCTTAATATAAAAAATCGTATTTTTGCAGTACTATAAAAAGAAAAATGAAAGGACCATTATTTTATGCTAAAATCCTTCTCTTTGGAGAGTACGGAATTATAAAAGATTCTAAAGGTTTAGCGATTCCGTTTAACGCTTACAGAGGTGCATTAAAAACATCTTCTAATTTATTAGATTCATCAAAAAAATCTAACGAAAATTTATTACGTTTTTACCATCATTTAACTAATTTAGAAACTGATTTAGTTTCTTTTAATTTAATGGAATTTAAAAAAGATGTAGATAACGGAATGTATTTTGATTCCTCTATACCTCAAGGTTATGGAGTTGGTAGTTCTGGTGCTTTAGTAGCTTCTATTTATGATAAATATGCTGCTGATAAAATTACTGTTTTAGAAAATTTAACAAGAGAGAAATTACTAAAATTAAAAGAAATTTTTTCAATAATGGAATCTTTTTTCCATGGAAAAAGTTCTGGTTTAGATCCTTTAAATAGTTATTTAAGTTTACCGATTTTAATCAATTCGAAAACAAATATAGAGCCTGCTGGTATTCCATCTCAAAAAGAAGGAAAAGGTGCAGTTTTTCTATTAGACTCTGAACAAGTTGGTGAAACTGAACCTATGGTTAACATCTTTATGAATAAGATGAAAAACGAAGGTTTCAGAAAAATGATTAGTGAAGAATTTGCAACATATACAGACGCTTGTATTGAAGATTTTTTACAAGGAAATGTAACTTCTCTTTTTGGCAACGTAAAAAGTTTGTCTAAAATTGTACTAAAAAACTTTAAACCAATGATTCCTCCTGCTTTTCATAAAGTTTGGGAAAAAGGAATTAAAACCAATGATTATTATTTAAAACTTTGTGGTTCTGGTGGTGGAGGCTATATTTTAGGCTTTACAGAAGATTATCAAAAAGCACAACAAAGTTTAAAGGATTATAAGTTAGAATTGGTTTACAGGTTCTAAAAAATCTTTATGACTTCCTTTAGAGTAAAAAGAATAATTTATAAAATATTAAGCCTATTATCAGTTATTAGAGGGTATAATATTCTTGTATTAGTAGCAGCGCAATATTTAGCTTCTATCTTCATCTTTTCAAAAGGAAAATCTATTAGAGAAGTTATTTTTGATTTGCATTTGTTGTACATAGTTGTAGCTTCAATTTGTGTAGTTGCAGCAGGTTATATAGTTAACAATTTTTATGATGCTAAAGTAGATCGAATTAATAGACCCGTGAAAACAGGTTTAGATAATTTAGTGAAACAAGAAACAAAATTATCTCTTTATTTTTTCTTAAATTTTTTAGGCTTCATATTTGGTATTTTAATTTCTTGGAGAGCAGCCTTGTTTTTTGCACTTTATATTTTTGCTATCTGGTTTTACTCTCATAAACTAAAAAAGCACCCATTTACCGGTTTAATATCTGCAACAATATTAACCGTTTCTCCTTTTTTTGCTGTTTTTGTTTATTACGGAAATTTTTCTAAAATAATTTTTGTGCACGCTGTTTTTCTTATTTTAGTAATCATGGTAAGGGAATTAATTAAAGAGTTAGAAAATATAAAAGGAGCAATAGCAAATAATTATATTACTTTTTCTGTTGCGTATGGAGAGTTAATGACTAAAAAACTATCAATTCTACTATTGATTTTAACGCTTTTTCCTGTTGCAGTCTTGTTTAGTTACCCTGCATTAAGTTATATGCGTTATTACTTCTATTTTGCCATGATTATATTAATTTTTATTGGCTTCTATCTGTGGAAATCAAAAACAAGAAATCAATATAGAATATTACATAATATTTTAAAATTACTACTTTTAATTGGTGTGTTCTGTTTAGTTTTTATTGATACTTCTCTAATTGTTGAAAAAGTAATAGATAGATTGAATTAAAATCTTCTATTTGAGTACCTTTGCATAAAATTTTTTTAAATGAATTCAAATAGAAACTCGTCGAGAGGACGACAAGAAGGTAAAAAAAGTAGTACACCATTAAGTAGAAAAAGTCTGAAAAAAGACTTTAAAAAACCAATGCCAACTCCAAAATCTGATGAATCTGCTGGAGTTCGTTTAAATAAATATATTGCCAATTCTGGTGTTTGTTCTCGTAGAGAAGCAGACACTTATATTGAACATGGTAGTGTAGAGGTAAACGGAAAGTTGGTAACAGAAATGGGGTACAAAGTGCAACCAGATGATATTGTAAAGTTTGATGGAACATCAATTACTCCAGAACAAAAAAGATATATTCTTTTAAATAAGCCAAAAAACTATATTACTACAATGGACGATGAACGTGGTAGGAAAACAGTTATGGACCTAGTTTCTAACGCATCTAAAGAACGTATTTATCCGGTAGGGCGTTTAGATAGAAATACAACAGGTTTATTGTTGTTTACTAATGATGGAGATTTAGCAAAGAAATTAACGCACCCAAAACACAACGTACGCAAATTATACCACGCTTCTTTAGATAGAAAACTAGATTTAAAAGATTTAGAAAAATTACGTGGAGATGTAATTATTGAAGGTAGAAAAGTATTTATTGATGCAATTTCTTATGTAGATGGACAACCAAAATCAGAGGTAGGAATAGAGATTCATTCTGGTAGAAATAGGATTGTTCGTAAAATATTCGAACATTTAGGATATAAAGTAAGTAAATTAGATAGAGTAATCTTTGCTGAATTAACAAAGAAAAATTTGCCAAGAGGAAGGTGGAGGGAGCTTACAAGCTTGGAGTTGAACAACTTATTAATGATGAAGTAAGAAGTTATATAAAACAAAAAATCCGAACAAATGTTCGGATTTTTTTGTGGTACCTCCAGGAATCGAACCAGGGACACAAGGATTTTCAGTCCTTTGCTCTACCAACTGAGCTAAGGTACCATCGCGTTAGCGGATGCAAATATAAAATGTTTTTTCATATTTGCTAAACATTTTTAAAAAAATTACATTTTATTTTTAACTTTTTTTTAATTTAGACTTATGAATCTAATTGTAGACGTTGGTAATACGAGTGTTAAGGTTGCTGTTTTTGAGCTTGATAGGATTGTTTTTTCTGTTGTTTTTAATAAGAGAATAATTTTATCAGAATTAAAGAAAATAATCAAAAAATATAAAATTTCTAAAGGAATCTTGTCTAGTGTTGCTTCTATTTCAGAAAAAAAGGTACAAAAGCTTCAGAATTTAATCAAATTAACGCGAGTTTCATCAACCACAAAAGTCCCTTTTGTCAATTTATATAAAACTCCAACTACTTTAGGTGTAGATAGAATTGCTTTGGTTTCTGGTGCTGTAAAAATATATTCTAACAAAAATGTATTAGTTATAGATGCTGGTACTTGTATAACTTTTGATTTTGTCAATAGTAAAAAAGAATATCTTGGAGGAGCAATTTCACCAGGAATAAATTTGAGATATAAAGCTCTAAATAAATTTACAGCTAAATTACCGTTATTAGATAAAAAAGAGATTAATTATTTTGTAGGAAAGTCTACGGAAGAAAGCATGCATTCTGGTGTTATAAATGGAGTTACAAAGGAGTTAGACGGTGTAATTTTAGATTACAAAGAGAAATATGGCGATTTAACAGTTGTTTTAACAGGAGGAGATACAAATTTCTTGTCAAAACAATTAAAAAGTAGCATATTTGCCAATCAAAATTTTCTCCTTCAAGGATTAAATCAATTATTGATATTTAACGAAAACAAATGATTAGAAAGATTTTAGTAGCTTTTTTGCTGATAACTTCTGTAACTGTAATGGCACAGAGAACAAATTCATCACCATATTCTTTTTTTGGTTTTGGAGACGAATTTAGCTCAAAAACAGTAGAGCAAAGTAGTATGGGAGGTATTGGAGTTGCTTTTAACCATTACAAATATTTAAATTTCACTAATCCTGCTGCTTATGCAAACTTAAGATACACAACATACGCATTTGGGGTTTTAAATAATAACTTAACTATAAATAATGGAAATAAAAAAGAAAATGCCAATACAACTAGTTTAAGTTATGTCGCGGTTGCTTTCCCTATTGGAACTAAAGCAGGTTTTTCTGTTGGTTTACAACCAGTTTCATCTGTTGGTTATTCTTTATCTAATTCTTCTTTAGACGCATTTGGTACTACTACAAAAGTTTCGCTTTTTTCGGGAGACGGTGGTATAAATAGAATTTATGGTAGTTTTGGTATTAAATTGAATAAAGAATTATCTATAGGTTTAGAAGCTGATTATAAGTTTGGAAATATAGATAATAGTGTTACAGAACAAGTAATAAGTGCAACTTTAGCAACCAAAAATACTGAAGCAACTAATATAAGAGGTGGTTCTGTTACTTTTGGTGCTCAATATCAGAAAGAGCTTAAAAATAAACTTATTTTAAATGCTGGTGCAACTTTAAAATTTGGAAATGATTTAAATGTAACTGGTACAGAATCAGAATATACATTGTCTTTTTCAAATAATGGAAGTGAAATTCCTAGAGATTATAGAGCAAACAAAACTATTGACGGAAATTATAAACTTCCATTGAAAACTACAATTGGAGCAGGTTTGGGTGAGTTAGATAAATGGTATGTTGGTTTAGAGTATGAAAATCAAGATGCAATAGAAACATCTGGTCTTTTAAATGCAACAAGTTCTGTATACTCATATGGAAAGTCAAATAGAGTTTCTTTAGGTGGTTTTTATCTTCCTAAAATAAATTCTATTTCAAGTTACTGGCAAAGAGTTACTTATAGAGCTGGATTGCGCTTTAAAAAGACAGGTTTGTTAATTAACGGTACAGGAGTTGGTACAAATTTTACTCCAATTGATGACTTTGGCATATCTTTTGGTTTAGGTTTACCATTGAAACAATTGTCAAATGTAAATATGGGGTTCGAATTTGGTAAAAGAGGAACCACTAATAATAATTTAATTCAAGAAAATTATTTTAACTTTAGATTAAGTTTATCTTTGACAGATGTCAATTGGTTCAAAAAAAGAAAAATTGATTAATTAAAAAACTAACAAAATGAAGAAAATTACGTTTTTACTAGCTGCAGTGTTATTATTAGCATCAGCAAAAACAAATGCTCAGGACGCAAAGAGAGACTGTACAATTAAGTATAACCTTTTTAAAGGAGACTTTCAATCTAAAAAGTATGAAGATGCTTATACAAATTGGATTTATTTAATGGATAATTGTAAAGATTTATCTGTAAATATTTACAAATTTGGATCAAAACTTGCGGAAAAAGTTAGAAAAGAACCAGCTTTAGCAAAAAGAGTTTATGAACAAAGATTGCAATATTTTCCTAAAAAAAATCCAGCAAAAGTACATAGTGATTATGCTACTTATTTGTCAAAAAACAAATTAGCATCTGATGATGAAGTTTTTGCGATTTTAGAAAAAGGATATTCAATAGACCCAACAAAAATGGGAGTTAAAAACCTATTTTTATATTTTCAAGGAGTAACAGATAGAAATAAAGATGCAAACCCACAAAAAGTTTTTGATACTTATGATGATGTTCTTGAGTCTATTGGTAAAAAATTAGATGGTTATGCTGCTAAATTAAAAGAGTTAAGAAAAGATACTATAGCTAATAAGAAAAAAATACATTTGTATTCTACAAATTCAAGAGCATCAGGTGCTGTAGAAGGAGGTTTAGATGCTATTATATCTAGTATTGCAACTTGTGAAAGGTTAGTGCCATTATATAAAAGAGATATTGAAGCAAATAAAACAAATGCAGTTTGGTTAAAGAGAGCGGTTTCTAGAATGTTTAACAAAGGATGCCAAGCAGACCCTTTTTATGCAGTGTTAGTTAAAGCTTACGCAGAAGCTTCTCCATCACCGGAAGCATACGCATTTTTAGCAAATGTTTTAGAAGACAATAATGATGCAGCAGGTGCTACAGCAATGAGAGAAAAGTCATTCAATTTAGAAACTGATCCATTAAAGAAAGCAAAGATAAAAATGAAATTCGCTCAAGCTGCTAAAGATAGAGGTCAGTTATCTAGAGCTAGAAGTATTGCTAGAGAAGCAATAGGTTATAATCCTAATTATGGTAAAGCATATTTATTTATTGCTAGATTATACCAAGGAAGTGTAAATAATTGTGGTAAAAGTGAATTTGAAAAAAGAATGGTATATGTTGCAGCTTTAAATAAAGCACAAAGAGCAGCATCTGTAGATCCAAGTATTTCTGCAACAGCGAGAAAATATATTAGAAGTTATAGAGGAAATGTACCAAGTCAAAAAGTAATTTTTACTGCTGGTGTAAACCCAGGAAGTAAATACACAATTAAATGTTGGATTGGAGAAACTGTAAGAGTACCATCTAAATAATTTAGTGAAAAACAAGATACAAATATTTTTAAAAAGCATTACTGTTACTTTGGTAACGGTAATGCTTTTTTCTTGCTCGAACAATACACAACAAGTTAGAGATTTTCTAGCTTCCAAGAATTTACCAATTGGTACGGCTAAAAATGCTCATCATGTTTACAAGGATTCTGGTAGAATAACTTCTAAGTTGATTACTCCTTTAAGATTAGATTTTAGTAATAGAAAAAAACACCCTTATAGTGAGTTTCCAAAAGGAATTAAGATTGTGAATTTTGACAAAAACGGATTAGATTCTGTAACTATTTCTGGTGATTACTCGCTTTCTTATGATAAAACAAAAGTAGCAGAAATAAGAGGTAATGTTGTGGTTTTAAATCATACAGAGCAGTCTAAATTAGTAACAGAACAATTATTTTGGGATCAAAATACAAAATATTTTTTTTCTGAAAAAGCATTTACTTTAACAACTCAAAAAGATACTATTTATGGAATCGGTTTTGAAAGTAAAGAAGACTTGAGTAAACATTTGGCAAGAAAAACAACAGGGAAATTAGAAACAACAGAATAATATTATTATGAATAAAATTTGGAAATTTTTTCAGTACGGATACTTAATGGTAGCAATAATATGTTTAATTGAGGGCGTAATTCGTTGGAACGACGATAGGTCAAAAGCTTATTTATTTCTTGGTTTTGCTTTTTTTATTACTTTAGTATTTTTCTTTAAAAGACATTTTAGAAAAAAAGTTGAGCAAAGAAACAATCAAAATAAATAGCAATAGATTTCTTAATGGAAATTGAACTTATTATAATAATTATATCCATTCTACTTTCCGCATTTTTTTCGGGAATGGAAATTGCTTTTGTATCTGCCAACAAACTCCATATTGAGTTAGAGAAAAAACGTGAAGGTTTTATTCCTCAAATCTTAAATAAAATTACTCAAAAATCCTCTAAATTTATTACCACAATGTTAGTGGGTAATAATATTTCTTTGGTAATTTATAGTTATTACATGGGCGGGTTTCTTACTAGAACTCTTCCTTTAGATAGTTTTAACGATTTTTCTATTTTATTAATTCAAACTATAATTTCTACAATTGTTATTCTGGTGACTGCCGAGTTTTTACCAAAAGCAATTTTTAGAATTTATGCTAATGAAGTACTAAAAATATTTGCTTTACCAGCGTACTTCTTTTACATTCTATTTCATTTTGTTTCAGAGTTTATAACTCTGATTTCAGATTTTTTTCTCCGTATTTTTTTCAAAACAAATGCAGACGAGCAACAAACTGAATTTAGTAAAGAAGAATTAGGTAATTATATAACAGAGCAGTTAGAAACAGGAAGTGATGATGATGAAATGGATTCTGAAATTCAGATTTTTCAAAATGCATTAGAGTTTCATAATGTAAAGGCAAGAGAAGTAATGGTGCCAAGAACAGAAATTGTTGCTGTAGAAATTCATGAGAATGTTGTAAACTTAAGGAATATATTTATAGAAACGGGTTTATCTAAAGTCTTGGTTTATAAAACCTCTCTAGACGATGTTATTGGTTATGTAAATGCTTTTGAGTTATTTAAAAAACCCAAAACAATAAAATCGATTCTATTACCTGTAGAGATTGTGCCAGAATCTATGATGATTAATGATGTTTTAAACGGCTTAATGAAGAAAAGGAAAAGTGTAGCTGTTGTAGTTGATGAATATGGAGGAACTTCAGGAATGATTACAGTTGAAGATATTGTTGAAGAATTATTTGGTGAAATCGAAGATGAACATGATGTTCAAGATTTTTTAGAAGAGAAAATAAGTGAAACTGAATACAAATTTTCAGCAAGATTAGAGGTCGATCATCTAAATGAAGAGTATGATTTAAATATACCAAAGTCTGAAGCTTATGAAACTTTAGGTGGTTTTATTATTGATTATACAGAAAATATACCAGCACAAGAAGAGGTGGTTTATATTGAAGATTTTGAAATTAAAATTTTAAAAATGAGTAGTGCCAAAATTGACGAAGTTTCTTTTAAAATTACCGATAAAGAAGATTAAAAACAAACTATTATTTTACTTCCTTTAAAATACCAAAAAACTTACTGCTAATAAGTAAAAAATGGGTTGCAATATTAAAACCCAAATCGTATATTCGCCAACTGAAATTAAATAAAAACGTATGGCAATTTTATCGAAAATTAGAGAACGTTCAATGTTCTTAATCATCATAATTGGTTTAGCACTTTTTGCTTTTGTATTAGACCCTTCTACTTTAGGTGACTTTTTTAGTTCTAATAAAGTAAACGAAATAGGAGAAATCAATGGCGAAACAGTTTCTAGACAAGAATTTGCAACAGCGGTAGACGCCTATAAGCAACAAGCTGGTAGTAGAGTTTCTGATATGCAAGCAACTAAAACTGTTTGGGATAACATTGTAAGAAAAAAAATCTACCAAAATCAGTTATCTGAAGCAGGAATTACTGTTGGTGAAGCAGATGTTTGGAACGAAGTTTTAAACGCTCCTTCTGTAAAAAGTAATCCACAGTTTTTAAATGAAGCGGGTTTGTTTGATGAAACAAAATTCAAACAATTTTTAGCAGATACTAAAGAAAATAATACAGAAAAGTGGTCTGCTTGGTCTAATTACATGAATCAAATTAGAGACAACGCAGAAAGAAATACATATAACAATTTAGTGACTGCAGGTTTAGGAGCTTCTTTAAAAGAAGGCGAAGCAGAATACTTTATAGAGAATACAAAGTTAAATTCTCAATTTGTATTTGTACCTTATACTACTATTAAAGACAGTTTAGTTACAATTTCTAAATCTGAAGTTGAAGCATATGTAAAAGCAAATCCTTCTACTTTTAAGGTAGATGCATCAAGAGATATTTCTTATGTAAAATTCGATATTGTTGCAACACCAGAAGATGAAACTGCAATTAAAAACAATGTTGCTACATTAATTGAAGATTTTAAAACTTCAACAAATGATACTGAATTTTTAAGTGAAAATGATTCCGATATAAAATTAGATTTAGGTTTTAAATATAAAAATTTAGTAAATCAAACTGTAGCCTCAAATATTTTTGAAGGATCTAAAGGAGATGTTTTTGGACCATACAAAGACAAAGGATATTTTAAAGTATCTAAAATTGTTGAGGTTATTAAAATGCCAGATTCTGTAAAAGCAAGTCATATTTTAATTCCTTTTGTTGGTGCACAAAGAGCAACTCCAGATATTACTAGAACAGAAGAAGAAGCAAAAAATTTAGCAGATAGTATTTTAACTGTTGTAAAAAGAAATAAAAGAAAATTTGCAGATTTAGCAAAAGATTTTTCTTCGGATAATTCAAATGCTTCAAAAGGTGGTGAGTTAGATTGGTTTAACTACAATAGAATGACACCAGCTTTTAGAGATTTCTCTTTTACTTCAAATAAAGGAGCCATAGATGTTGTAAAAACACCTTTCGGTTTTCATGTTGTTAAAATTGATGATCAAAAAAACAATCAAACAGTATTAAAATTAGCAACTTATGGTAAACAAATTGTACCATCTGAAGCTACAGAAAATGCAGTTTTTCAAAAGGCAGAGCAATTTGCTTTAGAAGTTTCTAAACATCAAAAGTTTTTTGATGTTGCAAAAGAGAATAATTATACAGCTAAACCTGTTGTAGGTTTAAAAGTATTAGATGAAAGTGTTCCTGGTTTAGGAAATCAAAGACAAATTATAACTTGGGCTTTTAATAATGATACAGAAAGAGGAAGTTTTAAACGTTTCGATTTAGAAGGTAACCATGTAGTTGCTTTTCTAACTGGTAATACAGAAAAAGGGTTAATGTCTGCAGCTAAAGCTACAAATAGAGTTAGGCCAATTTTATTAAATGAAAAGAAAGCAAAATTATTAGCAGAAAAATTAAAAGGAAGCTCTTTAGAAGATATTGCAAAAGCTAACAATACAACAGTTAGAAATGCAAATGGAATTACTTTACAAAGCCCTACTTTAGCAGGTGCTGGTTCAGAACCTAAAGTTGTTGGAGCAATGTTTAATGCAGAATTAAACAAAGTTTATACAAATGTAGTAGGTAGTAGAGGAGTATATGCTTTTTCTTTAACAAATAAAGAATTGCCAACTGCTTTACCAAATTATGAAACTAAAAGAAAGACGATTTCTGAAGGTAGAAAAAGATTGACTTTTAAAATGTATGAAGCAATTAAAAAAGCTTCTAACATAGAAGATAACAGAGCTAATATGTACGTAACTAACTAGTTGTTATTTACATAAACAGATATAAAACCGTTCAATTAATTTTGAACGGTTTTTTTTGTTATAAATTTAAATCTGAGTTTAAAATTTCAAATAAGAAAATCGGTTATAGAAAATAATTAAATTGATTAATAATTCTAGCCCAGATTGAGGTCGTTCGAATAACTGTTGATATTCTTAACCTTTTTTATACTTAATTAGCTTCAAAGGCTACAAATAATGAAATTACTTATTAGTATTTACAGATGTTTAACTGAATCTAATATAAAAAGATATAACGGAAAGCAGGAAATTGCTTTCATAAAAAAACCTTCTTGAGCAATCAAGAAGGTTTTGTGAATTTATAAATGTTGATTTATCCTTTCATAGATATTAAAAACTCTTCATTATTTTTAGAGAACTTAATTCTATCGTTGATAAATTCCATTGCTTCAATAGGGTTCATATCTGCAAGATATTTACGTAAAACCCACATTCTTTGTACAGTTTTTGTATCTAATAATAGATCATCTCTTCTTGTAGAAGATTTAATTAAATCAATAGCAGGATAAATTCTTCTGTTAGAAATATTTCTATCTAATTGAAGTTCCATATTACCTGTTCCTTTAAATTCTTCGAAGATTACTTCGTCCATTTTAGAACCAGTTTCTGTAAGTGCAGTTGCAATAATGGTTAAAGAACCACCGTTTTCTATATTTCTAGCAGCACCAAAGAAACGTTTTGGTTTGTGTAATGCATTTGCATCTATACCACCAGAAAGTATTTTTCCTGACGCTGGTGCAACTGTATTGTATGCTCTTGCCAAACGTGTAATTGAATCTAAAAGAATAACAACATCATGACCACATTCTACTAATCTTTTTGCTTTTTCTAAAACGATATTCGCAACTTTTACGTGTTTATCTGCTGGTTCATCAAAAGTAGAAGCTACTACTTCTCCACGAACATTACGCTTCATGTCTGTAACCTCTTCAGGACGCTCATCAATCAATAATACAATTTGATATACTTCTGGATGATTTGCTGCAATTGCATTGGCAACATCCTTTAAAAGCATTGTTTTACCTGTTTTAGGTTGCGCTACAATCATACCACGTTGCCCTTTTCCTAAAGGAGAAAACAAATCGATAATTCTTGTTGATAAAGAACTACCTTTTTCTGCTAAATTGAATTTTTCTTGAGGAAATAACGGTGTTAAATGCTCAAAAGAAACTCTATCTCTAACCAAGTTAGGGTTTAGTCCATTTATTTTTGATACTCTAATTAATGGGAAATACTTTTCACCTTCTTTTGGCGGGCGAACATTTCCTCTAACTGTATCACCAGTTTTTAAACCAAATAATTTAATTTGAGATTGAGAAACATAAATATCATCTGGTGATGATAGGTAATTATAATCAGAAGAGCGCAAGAAACCATAACCATCTGGCATCATTTCTAATACACCTTCACTTTCAATAATTCCATCAAATTCAAAATCAGGGTCTCTATATCTATTGTTAGATTTATTACCTCTACTTACTTGAGGTTTTTTGTCCCTATTTTGATTGCTGTTTTTGTTCTTATTATTTTGTTGTTGATTTTTATGCTGTGGTTTGTTTGGAATATTCGCAGTTTTTTGTTCTTGTTTTACTTCACTTTTAGAATCCACAACTTCTTTTTTCACCACAACCTTACTTTCTTTATTAACCTCTTTTCTGGGGTTAGGCTTGTGTTGAGGAACTTTTGGTTGGCGAGGTTTTGGTTGATTTGCTTCTCCTTTTTCAGGTCTTTCAGCCGTTTCTACTTCTTTATTTTCTTTAACCTCTTGTACTTCTTTTGTTTCTGTTAAAACAGGTGATATTTTAGAAACACGTTTTCTTTTTGGTCTTTCGGTTTTTGGTTTTTCTTCTTTGTTAGAAGGAGAAGTACTACTAGGTGCAGCTTTACTTGGGTTAGCAGCTTGTGTATCTAATATTTGGTATACTAAATCTAATTTTTTAAGTTGACTTGTTTTGGTAAGACCAATAGATTTTGCAATTACTTGTAAGTCAGCAAGAGTCTTTGCTTTTAGTTCAGAAATTTCGAACATTCTTTATATATTAAGTTAAAATGTAAATCTTATTATAATAAGATTTTTATAATTTGTTTGATTTTGATAGAATTGTATATAGTACTATACAATAAGTTTTGTGCGGTTAATTATGTAACAAATATATACTTTTTTTTTAAGTATCAAGTTTTCTTTTTAAAAAAGAAAGTTTTACTTTTGTAAACATATTTTTTATACAATGATTCAAAGAATACAAACCATATATTTATTATTAGCTTCAGTAGTTTCTGGAGGCATGATTTTTGTTTTTAATCTTTGGAACAATCTAAAAGAAAAAGTATATGTTTTGGAATTATTTACAAGAGAATCGACCCTTTTAAAATTAATTCCTATATTATTCTTATTATCTGCTATTGTTTCTTTTGTAACCGTATTTCTATTCAGTAATAGAAAGTTGCAATTTGTAGTAGGTCGTATTATTATTTTGATCAACCTTTTTTTATTAGGTTTATTGATTTATTTGTCTCTAACTATACCTGGAGAAGCAACCGTTTCCGAGAAAGGTATTGGGATGTTCTTACCAATTTTAGCTATTTTGCTTATTGTTTTGGCAAACAAAGCTATTAAAAAGGATGAAGATCTCGTAAAATCTGTAGATAGATTGCGATAAAACTAACATCTTAGTTATATTAGTGCGAAAAAAAACCGAGAATTTATTTCTCGGTTTTTTATTTTATAATGACTTTGTAATAAGAAAATAATTTAGCAAACTCTTTTTTTAAGATAAATAATCTTATTTTTAGAACTTGTTAAGTTGCTGATAATCAATTTATTAAAATAGCCTTCTCACGGAAAACCGTGAGAGAACTCACGGTTTTCCGTGAGAAGAAAATTTCACTGAAAATGGGGTTGTATAATCTTAATATGTGTACTAAATTTGTAAAGTAAAAATGAAAGAAAAGATATACGTTCACGTAGCAGATGATCATAAGATATTAATTGAAGGAATCATCGCTGTAATAAATACCGACAAAGAGATTGAAATTAAAGGATATTCTCTAACAGGACAAGAAGTAATAGATTGGTTTAGTACTAAAGGAAATGCAGCAGATGTTTTAATTTTAGATATTACAATGCCAGTTTTAGATGGTTTTGAAGTCTTAAAATATTTTAAGAAAAAAAGAATCAATCAAAAAGTAATAGTTTTGTCTAGTTATGATGATGTTAAAATTGTTCAAGAAGTATTAAACCTTGGTTGTAAAGGATATATTTCTAAAAACAGCGCAGGAGAACATATAGTTAACGCTATTAAAGCCGTTGCAAGAGGAGAACAATATTTTAGTAATGATATCCAAAATAGCTTATTACAGACTTTATCAGGTCAAATAGTTTCGCAAGGAGAATTACCAGATAAATTTTTGTTTGATAGCCTAACCGAAAGAGAAGTAGATGTATTAAAACTAGTTACTAAAGAATATAGTACAAGTGAAATGGCAGACTTTTTGAATTTAAGTGTAAACACAGTAGAAACATATAGAAAAAATTTATTAAGAAAATTAAATGTAAAAAATGCAGTAGGTTTAGCAATGTATGCAGTAAAAAACAATATAGTATAATATCTATCCCCAAAATAACTATTCACAAGCTTTGATTTTTTTTTCAAAATCGTCCCCTAAAAGGCTTTATAGTTTACCCCCACAGATACAATTGTTGCATACATTCTTAACCTTACTTCAAAAAAAATATTAATAGCCCCGCCCCTAATTAACTTTAACCAACTTTATCAAACAATTCTCAATTATGAAATCTATCAACTTATTTGCATTAGTGGCGTCAATTACATTAGTATTCTCTTCATGTTCAACCAATGAAAACCTTTTACCAGAAGAACAAGCTGTAGATTTATTAAAATCTTATACCATAGAGAGAGATGCTTCTGGAGCCTACTCGATAGAATACAATTTAAATGGAAATGCTAATACAGAAACGGTAGTAGATAGTAACACAAATACGAATCATTTTTATTTATATTCGTCAGATAGCCAAACAAGTAGAAGAGCTACACGAGATTTAGTGATTGATGGTACAGAATTAAAAGTAGGTTTTGTAGACACAAGTTCAGAAAAGTTACCTCAAATAACTATTACAGATGATAATTTTTCTTTAAAAGGAAATTCTAATAAAAAATTAAGAGACTATAGTATAACTAGTAACCAAGACGGAACTTATAATTTAGATTTTTCTATTAATGATAAAGTAAGAGTAGACTTTGTTTATAATGAAAATATAAAAACTTATGAAATTCATTTAGAAGAAGGAAAGTCTAGTGAAACAAATTTCTCTAGAGTTTTAGAAAAAACAGATGGGCAACCTTTAAAGTTTGATTTTGTAAATCATTTAGAAAACACTCAAGCTAGAGGAGAAGTAGCGTCAGTAATAAGAAGAAAACCAAGAGGTATAATATTATAAAGTTAATTTTGAAAAGAAAATTTTTATTAATACTGTTAATTCTCTTAACTAATAACATTTTATATTCTAAAAGTAAAGAAGCTGTATTTAGTACAGCTTCTTCTTTTATTATACAAAAAGATTCTATTTCAGAAAGGTATATTAATGCAAAAAAACTTTATGAAAATCAAGATTATGGAAATTCATTAAAATCTGCATTAGATATTTTAAAAAATGAAAATTCTATAAGTAATGTGGAAAAAACTCTTGTTAACCACCTTATTGGAAATATTTATTATTCTACTCGAAATAATTTAAATGCAATAAAATATTATAAAAAAACATTAAATATTCTTCATAATCCTATTTTAAAGGAAAATACAATTAAAAACAATTTTAATGAAAGGTTTATTTTTGCAGAAATTTACCTTAATTACGGTAATGTTTACTATCGCTTAAATTCAGAAAAAGGTATTAAAAAGTATAGGGATAGTGCATTGTACTTCTATAATGAAGTTTCTTCAATTAAGGGAATTGATGATGACAAAATTCTAGAAGTCAAATCAAGAGCTTATTCTAATTCATCGGTTATTTATATGAACGATAGTCTTTATGATAAAGCTAAAGAGTTTGCATTTAAATCGATTAATATTCATAAAAAACTAAATAATAAAGTAAATGAAGCTGGAGCTTTAGGTAATTTATCTAGTATTTATTTGTCTGAAAATAATTACGATGAAGCAAAAAAAACATATTTCAAAGCTATAGATTTAATTAGAAATGTAAAAACAAGTAAAGCTTTAGAAGTAAGAGAAGGGTTATATTATAATCTTTCTTATAATTTATACAAGTTAAAAGATTACACAGCTTATGATTATCAAGAACTTTCATATGATATAAAAGATAGTCTAAGAGATCATGAATTTAGAGGCATGATAACAGAAGTTACTGAAAAATATAATTTCGATGCAAAAAAGACAATCCTTCTTAAGGAAGAAGAAAACAAACGACTTAAAGCCCAAAGAACTTTTTGGGTTTTTGGAATTGGTAGTTTTATTATAATTATTTCGTTATTATTTTGGTTAAATTTTTACAAACTTCGTCAAAAGAATTTAGGGTTACAGCTTTCGAAAAATCTACTAATTCAGAATCAAAATATAGAAAAATTAAAATCAGAATCTCAAGTAAGAATTTTAAATGCCACTATAGATGGTAAAGAATCTGAAAGAAAAGATATTGCAGAAACTTTACACGATAGTGTTAGCGCATTATTGTCTTCAGCAAATCTTCATTTACAAGCAACAAGAAGTCAATTTAAAGGTGATCATCCAATAGAAATTGATAAAACTCAAGAAATTATTACTGAAGCTTCTCAAAAAATTAGAGACTTATCGCATACACTTGTATCTTCAGTTTTATTAAAATTCGGTCTAAATTATGCCATAAAAGATATGGCAGATAAGTATTCAAACTCTCAAATAAAGATAGAAACTCAAGTTGGTATGGTAAGAAGATATCACCAAAGCTTTGAAATAAAAGTATATAATATCATACAAGAGTTTGTTAATAATGTTTTAAAACACAGTCAAGCAAAAAACGCAACAGTTGAATTAAAAGAAGAAAATGGTAAGTTATGTTTTGTAATTTCTGATGACGGAATTGGTTTTGATAAACACAATATAACTTCTAAAGACGGGCTCGGTTTAAATCAAATTGAAGCGAGAATACAAATGATGAAAGGGAGATTTCATATAAATTCTTTTACTAGTAAAGGGACAACAATAGAAGTAGATTTGCCTATTTTAGAGAAAGAGAATCTTAACCACGTTTAGCTAATTCAATTATTTCCATATCTTTTATTTCTCCGTTTTCTAAAGAAAAACGCAACATCGTTCTTACTTTATGAAAACCATGATTTCCTGCAGCACCAGGATTAAGGTGTAATAAATTTAGTTTTTTATCATATTGTACTTTTAAGATATGAGAATGTCCAGAAATAAATATTTTTGGCGGATTATTTTTAATTTCCTCTCTAATTCTTCGATAATAATTATTAGGATAACCACCAATATGAGTCATCCAAATTGTAACATTTTCTATTTCAAATTTAGCATCTAAAGGAAATTCGACTCTCGCATCATTGTCATCAATATTTCCAAAAACACAACGTAAAGGTTTTAATTTTTTTATAGTGTCTGTAACATTTAAGTTGCCAATATCGCCAGCATGCCAAACTTCATCTGCTTGTTTTACAAACTTTAAAATTTGATCATCAATAAAACTATGAGTATCTGAAAGTAATAAGATTTTCTTCACATTTCAAAAGTACTAATTACAAAATAAATTACGTAATTTTGATGTCTTCAAAAATAAACTTTATTGAGATATTTTATAGAACTTTCTTATAACGGAAAAAAATACCATGGCTGGCAAATTCAGCCAGATGTTATTTCTGTGCAAGAAAAATTAAACCATGCTATTTCTACTATTTTTCAACAAAAAACAGAAGTTGTTGGTGCAGGAAGAACAGATACTGGCGTGCATGCATCACAGATGTTTGCACATTTTGATATTGATTTGGAGTTAAAAGATAATATTGTTTTTAAATTGAATTCAATTTTACCAAACGATATTTCAGTTTATAAAGTTTTTTTAGTTGATGATGAAAAGCACGTAAGATTCGATGCAACTTCTAGAAGTTATGAGTATCGAATTTGGTTAGGCAGAAACCCGTTTTTATTAGATTTTTCTTGGCAAATTCATTCACAAAAACCAGATGTGAATTTGATGAATGAAGCGGCAAAATTACTTTTAGAATATGAAGATTTTCAAACATTCTCTAAAGTAAAAACAGACGTTTACACTTTTAACTGCGATGTTACAGAAGCTTATTGGAAACAACAAGGAGATGAAATTATTTTTCATATTTCAGCAAATCGTTTTTTAAGAAATATGGTTAGAGCTATTGTTGGTACATTAGTAGATGTAGGTTTAGGTAAAGTTTCTAAAGAAGAGTTTAGAGTAATTATAGAAAGTAAAAATAGAGGTAATGCAGGATTGTCGGTTCCGGCAAAAGGATTATTTTTAACAAACATAAAATATTAAATTTTGGCAGATAAAACAGGAAAAGCTTTCGATTTACAGATTTTTATAAGACTTATGAGTTTTGCAAAACGCTATAGATTAAACTTTTTTATTGCTGCTACTTCTACCATTTTATTGGCTGGTGTTTCTCTAATAAACCCATATTTAATTAAAGTAACCATAGATAAATATATTACAGAAAAAAACACTGAAGGGCTTATACATAATGTGCTAATAATGTTTGGTGTTATTCTTCTAGAAGTACTTTTACGTTTTACTTTTATTTATTTCGCCAATTGGGTTGGACAACATATTATTAGAGATATTAGAGCCAAAATATTTAGACATATTTTGCAGTTTAAAATGTCTTACTTCGATACAAATTCTGTAGGTAAATTAGTAACAAGAGTTGTATCTGACATAGAAACAATTGCAGCTTTTTTTAGCAGCGGTGTTTTTACAATTGTAAGTGATATTTTACAAATGTTTGCTGTTGCTGCTTTAATGTTTTATTTTAAATGGAAGTTAGCTTTAATAGCCTTAGCCGTTTTACCAATTCTTATTTATGCAACTAAAATATTTCAAAAAGCAATAAAAGTTACATTTCAAGAAGTTAGAAATCAAGTAGCTAATTTAAACGGATTTGTACAAGAAAGAGTTACTGGTATGAAGATTGTTCAACTTTTTAATAGAGAAAAGATTGAATACAAAAACTTCATGGAAATAAACAATAAGCACAAAAAAGCGTATGTAAAAACCATTTGGTATTTCTCTATTTTCTTTCCAATAGCAGAAATTTTATCTTCTGTTGGTATTGGTCTAATTGTTTGGTTTGGGAGTAAGCAAATAGTTTCTGGTGAAGTTGCTGGTCCAGGAACTGTAATTGCATTTGTTCAAATGGCACAGATGTTATTTAGACCTTTACGTCAAATTGCAGATAAATTCAATCAACTTCAAATGGGAATTGTTTCTGGAGAACGTGTCTTTAAAGTGATGGATACAGAAAGTTCTATCGCAAAAAGTGGAACAATTAAAGCAGAAAATTTAAAAGGAAACATCAATTTTAAAGATGTTAGATTTAGTTATGTAAAAGATGAGGAAGTTTTAAAAGGAATTTCTTTAGACGTAAAAAGTGGGCAAACCATTGCAATTGTTGGTGCAACTGGTGCAGGTAAATCTACAATTATCAATTTAATTAATCGATTTTATGAAATTGATAGTGGAACTATTTGTGTTGATGACATTTCTATAGATGAATATACTTTAGAAAGTTTAA
Organism: Polaribacter sp.; assembly: GCF_036480315.1. Taxonomy (GTDB): domain Bacteria; phylum Bacteroidota; class Bacteroidia; order Flavobacteriales; family Flavobacteriaceae; genus Polaribacter. The sequence goes on along the minus strand of NZ_JAZGGG010000020.1, from coordinate 70,213 downwards.
GAACTCAAGTTGCCGTTGTTTTACAAGATGTGTTTTTATTTTCAGATTCAATTTTTAATAATATTACTTTAAAAGATGAAAGCATTTCGCTAACAGAAGTAGAAGCTGCTGCAAAACAAATAGGAATTCATGATTTTATCATGACACTTCCTGGAGGTTATCAATACAATGTAAAAGAACGTGGAGCTATGTTGTCTTCTGGCCAAAGACAATTAATAGCCTTTTTAAGAGCGTATGTAAGTTCGCCAAGTATTTTAATTTTAGATGAAGCAACTTCTTCTGTAGATGCAAATGCTGAACAAATGATTCAATTTGCAACAGAAACTATTACTAAAGGAAGAACATCTATTGTAATAGCACACAGATTGGCTACGATTAAAAAAGCTGATAAAATTATTGTAATGGATAAAGGTTTAATTGTTGAAGAAGGAACGCATCAAGAATTATTAGAAAAAAAAGAAGGTTATTATAAGAACTTGTATGATAAGCAGTTTAGTTTAGATATTGCAATTTAGTTGGTCTATTATTTATAACACTTCACCTACTTCTTATGGTAGTTTGTCTAATGTTAGTGGTGTTTTTTCTATTAATTATAGTAAATTTGCAATTCAATCTTAAAAAACTAGAACAAAAATGAAAAAAGTATTATTATCAATGGCAGTTGTTGCTTTGTTAGCAACTTCTTGTAAAGAAGCAAAAAAAGGAGCAACAGATTTAAAAGATGCAACAGTAGAAACTACAGGTAAAGCTGTAGAAGCAACAAAAGATGCTGGAACAACTGTTGTTGATGGTGCTAAAGATGCTGCAAATGCTGTAGTTGATAAAGCACAAGGTATGGTAGAATCTGCTTTAGAAGGTGTTTCTATTCCTGAATTTGCAAATGAAGCTGTTACTAAAAATTTAACTGAATATGCTGCTTATGCAAAAGACTATATTGCTGCAAATGGTAATTTAGGTAAGATTTCTGCATTGGCACCTAAAGGAGCTGCTTTATTAGTTAAAGGTAAAGAATTAGCATCTAAATTAGATGTTAAAGAATTGGCAAAATACAAAAGTGTTTTATCTGCAATTCAATCTAAAATGGCTCCATCTAAATAGTAAAGTCACTTTTTAAATATAAAAAAGGTTCTCAATTTTGAGAACCTTTTTTATTGTATTAAATCGGCTCTTATTTTCTCGTTGAGTTCTATGTAATCCTTATAAAGAACAAAACCACCATCTTTTATATAAGAAATTTCACCAGTTTCTTCGGAAACTAATAAACAAACGGCATCTGTTTTTTCTGAAATGCCAATTGCTGCCCTGTGTCTTAAACCAAATCTTGCAGGAATTCTTGTACTGTCTGAAATTGGTAAAACTACTCTTGTAGCAACAATAAAATTGTCTCTAATTATTAAAGCACCATCGTGTAACGGACTGTTTTTATAAAAAACACTTTGTAAAATGGCTTCATTTAATTGAGCGTTCATTTTATCGCCTGTATTTATTAAAAAGTCTAAACTATTGGTTCTTTCCACAACAATTAATGCACCTGTTTTAGTTTTAGACATTTTTTTACATGCTTCTAAAACTGTTTCTGTATCCATTTCTGAACCAATTTCTGATTGCAAAAACTTTAACTGCTTTAAAAAATTACGTTTATTGGTGAAATTAGTAGTACCAATCATCAGTAAAAACTTACGTATTTCTTGCTGAAAAACAATAATTAGTGCAATAACTCCACCAGATAAAAGATAACCTAAAATACCACTTAACATTTCCATCTTTAGGGCTTGTGTAATTTTCCAGATTAGAAAAATAAACGCAATACCAATAACAATATTAATGGCAACTGTACCTTTTAAAAGTTTGTAAATGTAGTAGAGTAGTGTTGCTACCAACAAAATATCTAAAACATCTAATAAAGAAAATTCAATAAAATCGAACATAAAAAAGAGACTGATTTTAGGCTAAAGTACTAATAAATTCGCTGATTACAATATCAGTTATTATTCAAAAAACGTGCTTTGAGGTTTAGCCTCAAAGTTTCCTTTAAAATTGTCATTCTCGCGAAATCGGGAATCTAAAATATATAATTTTTATAAAAAAGTTATATGTTTTCTGCATCCGATAGTAATAGTGGATATTTATCTCTGATAAGTTTTATTTTTTCTTGAAGACTTTTATCGCTGTTATTCGTTTTCTTATAATCTTCTAACAAACTTTCATAATTTCTATTGTATAATTTAACAGAAAGTTTATTTCTTAAATGGGTATAAGCAGAGTTTAAGATATCTAATGTAGAGATATAGGTTTCATAATTTGTTAAACGATCTGTAGTTATAAATATAATTGCTTTTGATGGATGATCGGACGACGTTGAAATTTTTAAACCTTGGCACCAATCACAATTTAATTTGTTGATGTCTAATCCGCCGCCGTTATCTATAAAATCAATTGCAAGTTGTTTTAATTCTTTTTGTTGAATTGTTTTTCCGTCTACAAATAAATCATTGTTTTTGTTGATGTTTACTTCTAAAATGTTTCTTTCATTAACATCAATTTTTGGAGTTTCTTGTTTCTGTGGAATTTTTCTTGAAATTCCTGCATCTATATTCATGGTTGTGGTTACCAAAAAGAAGATTAATAATAAAAATGCGATGTCTGCCATTGAACCAGCATTAATTTCTGGAGTTTCTTTTCTACTCATAATTTCTAGTTTTTAAAAGTTAATAAATTGGTTTTCAGTCCGAATTATTTCGAAGTGATTTATTAAAGTTTAGTTTGGTAGATTTTTGGCGTTAACATAATATTAACAAATAGAGTGCCAGAAAGTTTAAGAGGGTTCAGCAGAGTGTCATTCCGATGAATGAGAAATCTCATAGTTTTAGATAATTATGAGATTTCTCAATCGTTCATTCTTCACTCATTTCGAAATGACAGGTTGCTGTTAATTTAGACAGATAGTTGGTAAACAAGTTTAGCCCAGATTGAAACCGTTCAAATATCTGTTGATATTTTTAACCTTTTTATTGTCAGTTCGAGTGAATTTGTGAAGGATGAACAAATTTGTATCGAGAACAAAATAAAAAGATATAGTGGAAAGCTGGAAATAGCTTCTAAAAATAGAATAACTTATTATGGATTCCTGCCTACGCAGGAATGACAAGCTTTGTGAATAATTATAGTATTTGATTCACAATTTTTACAGCTTCTACTGCTTCTTTAACATCGTGTACGCGTAAAATATTTGCACCATTTAAAAGCGCAATCGTATTTGCAGAAGTGGTTGCGTTTAAAGCTTCTTGAGCAGAAATATCTAATGTTTTATACAACATAGATTTGCGAGAAATTCCAGCTAAAATAGGAGCATCTAAACTTTTAAAAAGATCTAAATTCTTTAGAATTTCAAAATTATGAGTGTTTGTTTTTCCAAATCCGAAACCAACATCTATAATAATATCGTTGTGTTTTAGTTGATGTAATTTGTAAATTTGTTCAGCAAAAAAGGAAATAATTTCTTGTGTAACATCTTTGTAAACTGGATTTTTCTGCATGTTTTGTGGTGTGCCTAACATGTGCATTAAAATATAAGGAACTTGTAAATTGGCAACAGTTGTAAACATATTGTCATCCATTTTTCCGCCAGAAATATCGTTTACAATTGCTGCACCAGAATTTATAGTTTCTTGTGCAATCTTACTTCTAAAAGTATCTACAGAAATAATGATTTCTGGGAAATTCTCTACTAATAAATTAATAACAGGCACAATTCTTTGCAATTCTTCTTCTTCGGTAATATGTTTTGCGCTAGGTCTAGAAGAATATGCACCAACATCTATAAAAGTTGCGCCATCTAAAAGCATTTTTTCTACTTGAGAAAGAATGTCTGACTCGTTTTTATATTTTCCACCATCAAAAAAAGAATCTGGCGTAATATTTAAAATCCCCATCACTTTTGGGGATGCTAAATCTACTAAAGTACCTTTGCAATTTATTGTCATTTTAGCTTACAACTTTATTAATTACGTGGCTAATTTTTGGTGCTTTGTAATTGTTCATTTTTTGCATTAATTCTTCTACTGAAGTCCCAATTATTAGCATATCTCTATTGTTTTTCTTTAAAAAGCCTTCTTCAATCATTTTATCTAATTGTAATAATATGGCATCAAAATAACCATTTATATTTAAGAGTCCTATTGGTTTTTGTTCAATATAAAGTTGCCCTAAAGTTAGCGCTTCAAACAATTCGTCTAACGTACCAAAACCACCAGGTAGCGTAATATAACCATCAATTAATTTACTCATAATTACTTTTCGATCGCTCATTTTCTTACAAACAATCATTTCTTCTACACCAGCATGTACAACTTCTTCTTTTTCTAATAACTTTGGAATTACACCAATAACTTCTCCATTATGAGCGAGAATTGTATCTGCAATTGCGCCCATCATTCCTATTTTCCCTCCGCCGTAAACCAAACCGATTTTGTTTTCGGCAAAATGATTTCCTAATGCTATAGCAGCTTCTTTATAAATAGGATTAAAGCCTAAACTTGCTCCACAAAAAACAACAATTCTTTTCAATTTTATGATTTTAAAATTCTTTTGTAAAAATAAATGAAATGCATATAGGATTTAGTATTTTTGAACAAATACTTTTTAACAAAAGAAAATGCAAGATACCTCGAAACAATACGATGCTGTAATTGAAGAATGCCGAAGCTTATTTATAAAAAAAATGTCTGACTATGGTTCTGCGTGGCGTATTTTACGTTTACCGTCTTTAACAGATCAGATTTTTATTAAGGCGCAAAGAATTAGACAATTGCAAGAAAATGAAGTGAGAAAAGTAGATGAAGGAGAAAAACCTGAATTTATAGGCATCATTAACTATTCTATAATGGCATTAATTCAGTTAGAAAATGGTGTTGTTGATAATCCTGATTTAAACACAGAACAAGCAACTGTTTTGTATGACAAGCATAGTAAAATTACCAAAGAATTAATGATGAATAAAAATCATGATTATGGTGAAGCTTGGCGAGAAATGCGTGTTTCTAGTTTAACAGATTTAATTCTTCAAAAACTATTACGCGTTAAACAAATTGAAGATAATAAAGGTAAAACTTTAGTTTCTGAAGGTATTGATGCAAATTACCAAGACATGATTAATTATGCCGTTTTTGCGATGATTCATTTGGGGTGAAAAGAGTTGTAAAGTTGCAGAGTAACAAAGTTTCAAAGGTGCAGAGTTACATAGTTACAAGGGGAAAGAGTAAGCAAATTCTGTCACTTCGAGTGAATTTATGAAGAATGAATAAATTTGTATCGAGAAGTTTTTAAATTTAATATATGAAAAAACTAATTTTCCTAATTTCTATTCTAATCTTTAGTAGTTGTTCTAAACAAGAATCATCTACTTATAAAGAAATGAAATCTGATAAACTATTATCAGAATCATTTACAGATAATGAATTAGAGAATTTAGCTAAAATTGTTGACTTTTTTGAAGCACAAATTTGTGATGAAGAAAAACATAACATTGAACAATGTTATAATGAGTTTGTTAAGAAGAATGATATTGCTTATTCTCAAGGGAAATCTCAATATTTTATAGACTACGCTAAATCAAAAAAAGCTATATAAGAATTTAGATGAGGAATTTTTTAATGAATTTTGGAGAGTTAATGAAGGAACTTTTTTGGATAATAAACAGAATAAGATTAAAAGAAAATATTTTGAATTAAAAGTGCGTAATGGAAAAGGATACAGCAATTATAGTAATTTCTTAAATGAATTTTCAAAACAAAACGAAGTGATTTATGAATATTTTCAACCTATAACTGTATGTAATCAATTTGAGAATCCAGTATCTGTAATTCATTTAGTTCATAAGAACTATAATATTAATAGAAATGAAATAAAAATGAGACTTGTCTATTCTATTCATTTTCTAAACCTAAATGAAGCATTAATATATCCTTATAAAATAATAAATAAAAATACTAGTTCTAAAAAAATACAATTTTTTAAATAAGTTTATGAAAAGACTAACCCAAATCTCAAGAATATTAGTCGGAGCCTTATTCATATTTTCAGGCTTTGTAAAATTGGTAGATCCAATTGGTTCTCAATATAAGTTTCAAGAATACTTTTCTGAAGGTGTTTTAAATATGGAGTTTTTAGTTCCGTATGCATTGCTGTTTGCAATTTTCTTAATTATTGCAGAAATCCTTTTAGGAGTTATGATTTTAATTGGCTACAAACCAAAATTTACCGTTTGGAGTTTATTAATTATAACGTTAATTTTCTTGTTTTTAACGTGGTATTCAGCATATTATAACAAAGTAACAGATTGTGGTTGCTTTGGTGATGCGATTAAATTAACGCCTTGGGAAACCTTTTACAAAAACATAATCTTAATTGTTTTAATTTTTATTTTATTAATAAAAGTTGAGTTTATAAAACCAATTTTTAAAGGTAAAATTCCAAAAGTAATTACTTTTCTATCATTGGCAGTCTTTTTATATATTGTACAACACGTACTAACACATTTACCAATAATCGATTTTAGAGCATATGCAATTGGTAAGAATATATCAGCAGGTATGGAATATCCAGAAGATGGTTCAATTCCTCCAGTACACGATTTTATGTTGGAAGATTCTCAAAATGATTTAGCTCCGGAGTTATTAGCAAAAGAAAAAGTGATGTTGGTTATTGTTTATAATCTTGATAAATCTGATGTAACCGGGTTTCCTAAAATTATAGCAGCAGCAAATAAAGCGATTAAAAAAGGATATACAGTATATGGAGTTTCAGCTTCATTTACAGATGATTTAATTTTAGCTAAAGAGAAACACAAACTGCCTTTCGAGTTTTTATTCTGTGATGAAACCACTTTAAAAACCATGATTAGAGCAAATCCTGGAGTTATTATTTTAAATAAAGGAACTGTGGTTCAAAAGAAAAATTGGATAGACGTTGAAGAAATAAAACTGTAATGAAACAATTACTATTCGTTTTTATTGGTGGAGGGTTTGGAAGTGTTTTACGTTTTTTAATTGGTAAATGGTTAAATAACTCTGAAAACGTAATTCCTTACGGAACTTTTGCTGCAAACATATTAGGAAGTCTTTTAATAGGAATTATTCTTGGTTATGCAGCAAAAAACGAAACATTAAGTCAGAATAGTACATTGTTATTAGCAACAGGTTTTTGTGGTGGTTTTACAACTTTTTCAACTTTTGCCTATGAAAACCATGTGTTTTTAAAATCAGGAGATTTTACAAGTTTTGCATTTTACACAATAGCCAGTTTTGTTATTGGTTTTTTAGCTGTTTTTGCAGGAATGTATTTAGTTAAATTTATATAAAAATAAAGAATGAACGAATTTGTAAGCTACAAGTCAGAAGAAAATTACGCAATAATTACTATTAACAATGGAAAAGCAAATGTTATTTCTCATGAAGTTGTTGAAGGTTTAAATTTAAGTTTAGACAAAGCGGAACAAGAGAATAAAGTAGTTGTTATAACAGGTAAATCTGGCATTTTTTCTGGAGGATTTGATTTAAAAGTGATGACCAAATCACCAGAAGCAGCAAAAGAATTAGTGACAAAAGGATCTAAATTATCGTTAAGAATGTTGTCTTTTCCACAACCAATTATTGTTGCTTGTTCTGGTCATGCCATTGCAAAAGGTGCATTTTTATTACTTTCTGCAGACTATAGAATTGGTGTAGAAGGCGATTTTAAAATTGGTTTAAATGAAGTGATGATTGGTATGACAATGCACAATGCAGGAATTGCAATTGCAAAAGCACGTTTGTCTGAAGTATATTTAAATAGAAGTGTAAATAATGCTGAAATTTATAGCTCTAAACAGGCAATCGCTGCAGGTTTTTTAGATATTATTGTGCCTGAAAGTCATTTATTGCCAACTGCAATTAAGGTTGCAGAAATGTCTTCTAAATTGAATAAAAAAGCACATGCTGCAACAAAATTAAAAGTTAGAAAACAGCATTTATTAGATTTAGAAAATGCAATTGAATTAGATTTAAAAAGCGATATTTCTATAGATTCTTAATGTTTCTTGAAAACCTTAATTCCAGCTTTTACTTCTAAATCTAAATGATTTTTTCTTGGTGTTAACGGACAAGAATATTTGTAGTTATAAGCACAATAAGGATTGTAGGTGTTGTTGAAGTTTAAAATAATGGTGTTTTCTTCAGAAATATCTGTGGTCATAACATCCATATAACGTCCACCACCATAAGAATCTTCACCAGAAGTATCATCTGTAAATGGTAAAAACAAGTAATCTTTGTACTTTTTATCTCGTAAATCATCTTGACTTTGATAAATGGTAAGCACGCAATTCTTTCCTTGTAAAGTAAAATTTAACTTGCCGTATTCTTTGTACAATGGTTTTCTATCTGTGGTAGTTGCCATCTCAAAAGTTGGTGCATTCTCTGTTTTAACCAATTTTGCAGTTACTATAAAAGTAGCATCTACAGCAAAGAAATCTAGTCCTTTAAACTTTTTTAAATCTTTCTTTTTTAAAGGAGATTTTGATGCGTCTTTATAACTGGCGTTTAATTTTTGCTGATATTCAGTTTCGCCTAATAATGCTCTTTTATCTTGTGAATTACAAGATGTTATTAAGAATATAGATAATAATAAAAGAATGTTTTTCATAATTAATTAGGATTAAAACCTGGTGTAATTAGTTGCTTTGTATGAACTTGGTAATTCTGAATTAACTTGCTAGATAATTCTTCGAACTGATTTGTTTCAGAAAGTTGCTTTATTTTATTAGGATCGAAACGACCTTTTAAATAAAAAACAGAGGTTTTTGCTAAAGTTGAATTAAAAATAATTGCTTGTATTACCACATCTCCATCTTCTTTTACAGAAATAATTTTTGTTTTTTCAGGTTGGTTACTTCGTAACATATCTGTGAAATTAGCGTTTGTAACTAAATTCATTTCATTAATTAATTGTGTTTGTTTCTCTTTAGAAATATCGTTAAAAGTGATGAATTTTAAATCGTTTACATTACCAATTAAATTATTAACTTCTGGTGAAATAGTACTGATTAAAGCGCGCATAAAATTAGGAACTTGAAATGCTGTTACACCAATATCACTCTTATGATCGTTGAAAAAACTTTGGAAAGACTTACCACTTCCACAAGAGATTGTCATTAAAAGTAGCAATAAGATTGTAATTGATTTTTTCATATTGCGAATGTATAAATTTAGTTAGAATTTCTTTCTAGAATTAGAAATTTATCATCCATAACATTACCCATTAAAATTAAATTATTAAAAGTTGCAGCAACCGTAGAAGCAGACATTTCTGTACCATCTTCCATATAGATTTGTTCAATAGTATAATCTCCTTTTTTTCTGTAATTAATTTTAATAATTTCTGATGGCGATATTTTTTCATCACCTTTTGCATAAGAAGAAAAATGCATTAGGTTTGGATGCGAACCAATCCATAAATTTCCTTCAGCATCAAATTCTATATTATCAACTCCAGTTTTACAATCGATGTCTTCTAAAAAAGTTAAAGAATTGTCTTCATTTTTTTGATAGACTTTTAATAAAAATGCTCTTGGTGATGCAACAAAAAGTAAGTTTCTGTTTTTGTCAAAATTAATTCCGTTTGCATAAGCAATTCCGTCTGCAGCTTGTGTATAGTTTTGTCCGTTGAAATAAATAACATTTGAAATAGCCAAACCTAAATAGTCTTCTGCTAATCGTTGTAATCCATTATGATATTTATGATCATTGGTGAAATAAAAACGAGTTTCATCTAATAAAACAATATCATTAGGACTAAAAATCAATTCATCTTTTAAAGTTTTAGTATGATTTAACTCTTGGTCTTTCAATTCGAAAAATTCAATTAATTCCCCTTCTTTGGTGTGGTTTATTGCGGCAATTGTGTATACATCATCTTTCTTATAAATTGAAATTCCATGAGGAGCAAAAGACTTCTTAAAGTTTTTTGTTAAATGAATTGGTTTGTATGTAGTGTTTTTTAAATCAATGAAATACAAACCACCAATTTCTTGATCTATATTTGGGAATTTGTTTCTAGCTGTTGAAGAAATAATAGCAAAACTATCAATTTTACTTACAATAATATCTTCTGCTCCAGGAAGAGAAATTTCTTTTAGAATTTTTCCTTCAAACTTATTTTCTATAGTTCTAAAATATCCTGTAGAAATAAAAATATTAGCAATATATAATAGTAGTAAAATGATTGCAGCGTATAAAATTCTCTTTTTAAATATCATTATTCTACGGTTGTTAGTTCTTTGATTTTATTATTTCTAGGATTTGATGGATCGTATAAAATAGAGATAGTATCATTTACAAATAATTCTTTGCTAAAGAATTTAGAGAAATTTTTCTTTTCAACAGTTCTTATACTTTTTATTTTTTCTTCGTTTACAGAAAAATTAAAGGTAAAAATATAGTTTTCAATTTTAGACCCATCCATTTCATTAGCTCTATAATTGTTTGCATCTATTTTACTGATGATTGCCAACGTTACAATTCCGTTTTCTTTTAAGTTAGAAACATTATTGTCTTTTAAATAAGTAGAAATAAATAGAAGACTTACTATTACTATAAATGCAGTAATTAATATATGACTGGTTTTTAATTTTTTCATGTTTTTTTTAAGTTTTGCTCTAAAATACAAGAAAGAAAATAATTTTTGGTTTTTATATTGATATTTTATGTAGTTTTATACCATAATTAGAAATTTAAGATGAGGAACGTCATTACATATTTAACCAAGCAATCGTGTATTTCACGAAAAAGTCGGTACGTTTATATGTTTTGATAATATCAATATAAAATCAAACAATTAAAAAAGTCCGACTTCACAGTCGGACTTTTTTACTTTTATACCAATTAATAAACCATGAAAAAACTATATAATAATTACATAAAATCTTTTAGCGGACTCTCTAGAGAGGTTTGGTGGTTGTCATTAATTACGCTTATAAATAGAGCAGGAACTATGGTTATACCATTTCTGTCAATTTATTTATCAGACAGTTTAAGTTTTTCACTTTCTGATGTTGGTTGGATCATGTCTTTCTTTGGTATAGGATCAGTTTTTGGTACTTGGCTTGGAGGGAAATTAACTGATAAAATTGGTTATTATAAGGTGATGCTATTTAGTTTAATTGGTACGGGAATTCTTTTTGTGTTGTTGCAATTTGCTAATACTTTTGAAACTTTTTGTGCAGGAATTTTCTTTGTAATGTTAGTAGCAGATTCTTTTAGACCTGCAATGTTTGTTGCATTAAATGCGTATAGCAAGCCAGAAAACAGAACCCGTTCTGTGACTTTAATTCGATTGGCAATTAATTTAGGTTTTTCTGCTGGACCTGCAATTGGTGGATTAATTATTACTTTTTTTAGTTACCAAGGATTATTTTGGGTTGATGGAGTTACTTGTATTCTAGCTGCTTTTTTATTGTTACAAGTTTTACATCCCAAGAAATCAAAAGTTGAAGCAGAAATTAAGGTAGAAAACCCTATTTCTGCATATAAAGACAAGGCTTTTTGGGTGTTTTTTGTTGCTATGTTTATTTTTGGCTTTGTCTTCTTACAGTATTTCTCTACAATTCCTTTGTATTATAAAGAGATAAGAATGTTAAATGAATTAGAAATTGGTTTATTAATGGGGTTTAGCGGACTTTTCATTTTTATATTTGAAATGCCATTAATAGATTGGTTACAAAATTCTAAAACCTCGAAAATTAAATTAGTTGCTATTGGTCTATTTTTAGTTGCCATGAGTTATATCGTTTTAAATTTAACTTCTTGGGTTGGAATTTTATGGATAGGAATGGTGTTGATGTCTATTGGAGAAATGATGGCTTTTCCGTTTTCTAACGCGTTTGCAGTAGAGAGGTCAAAAAAAGGAAATCCAGGAGAATATATGGCCTTATATAGTATTTCATTTTCATTAGCCCATATTTTTAGCCATAATGTTGGTATGCAAATGATTGCTGAATTCGGTTACGAATTTACTTGGAATGTAATAACCGTTTTTGCACTTGTAGGAGTTTTAACCTTACTTTTTTTAATGAAAGTTTTAAAAAAGGAGGTAATAAAAAAATAAAAATATGAAGTTAAATCAATTAATAATTTACAAAGTTGGTGAAAATAGAAAAAATCCGCCTTGGCGGATTTAAGTAATTAGTCTTTATAATATTGAAAAGGAATGAGCCAATTTGTTTTGTCTTTTCCTATTTCATTCAATTTGTTGACAATTAAAATATTCTTTCCTTCTATAAAATTGCTAGATTTTAAATAACAAATAATTCCGAATTGTTTTGTTATTGGATGGTGATATTTATTGAAATTTACTTCAATAATTTTATCATTTATTAATATTTGATTGTAATTATGGTAACAATCTAATTTGTTTTCCCTGTCTTTTATTCTATTTTCATTTCTACTCTTGGTATCATCATCTTTAAATTCGGGGCAGTTCTTTTGAAAGTTTTTTCGCTCGTGTTCAAAAATAGGAATAAAGAGTTTTGTGAGTTTAGTGGTAATAACATCTGATTCTAATTGTGGTGTTAATAAAAAATCTACACTACTATCTTCAGACTTATAATAACTAGAAAAAGGTTTAGAATTATCTGTAGGTATATCGAAAGATTTATCAATTAAATAAAAGATATTAGTATCATCAATTTTAACAAAAGAAACTAACATTCCTGAACATAAAAAAGCTATAATTAGCATTACTAACGATTTGTTTTTCTTGAAGTTAGAGCCAAAAATCATTGTTATTTGTAAAATATTTTTATACAAAGGACCTAACATAAAAATAGAACCAATTTTTACAAGCTGAAAATACCAAGTCTGAATTTTGGTATCATTTTTATATTTTTTTATGTTAGCAATTACAGAAATAATTAACTGTAAAAAGTAAATAATCAAAAATATTATAGCAGGAATTAATAATATATATATATTGAAACATAGTCAGATAATAAATTAAACAGTAATAAGTAGATGCTTGCGAGTAATGCTATGTAGCCAAACATTAGTAAAAATGTAAAAGCTACAGAGAAAATAACACTACATAGTTTGTCTACTTTTTGTATTGAATCTGTTAGTTTTGGTAAGATTGAAAGTATTTTTTCTGTATAAATTTTTGAATATGCACTGTCTTCTATACTATAATCAGAAAAAACAGAATTTAAACCTACTAGACCAATCCAATAGGCTCGTAAAAAAAAGTGTATTATAAACATTGCAACCAATGTGCTTATGGCTATTAAGCCAAAAAACACTATAAAGTAAGCATAAATATATTGGTTAGGCGTTAAGATGTCTATAAACCAATTTGTGGTCCAATTTATTACTTTAAATAATTGAAAAGTACCAAAAATAGCAATTGCAGAAACTAATAATTCAGCTTCCCAGCTTTCATTTTTTAATCTTTGTAGCCAATCGTTTGTTTTTTCTTTAGATAAAATTCCTTTAGTATCTTCCATATTAATTAACCGTATTTGATTGTTTTTCTACAAATACTTTAAAGTTTTTCAACCATTTTTGAACTTGTTTTTTAAAAAAAGAAGGAAATAGAAAAGCAATTATTTTTACCATAAAACCTTTTAAAGCAGTGTAATCTATTTCTGCACTTAATTCTGTAATATTTTCATCTAATGTAATAAATGTTGATGTCATGGTATTTTCTGTATGTTTATGAAAATAAAAAGCAGAGAATGAATTAGGCAATTCATTCTTTAAAATGGTTTCTGTCAATTCCATTTCACCTTTTCCCATTTTATAATACATTTTAGAAATAGAACCTTCTTTGCCAGCTTCTCCAGAAATATGTTTTTTTCTTAAAAAACCATCTTGATATTCACCTAAAAAATCAGGATTCCCAAATAACTTTGCAACATTGTTTTTAGATGAATTTATAATTACAGAACAAATGAATTTCATACAAAATTATTTCAAAGATTTTTCAACAGTATTCATTCCTCCAACAATAGGAATTGTAATTTTAGTTCCTTTTAAATCAAGCGTAAGTTCAGTTCCTGGTTTAGGTAATAAGGTGAAATTTGCATCACTAGAAAAAATTAGCAACCCAATTTGCTGGCCTTTTTTAATAATTTGATCATCTGGTTGTAAATCAAACGTCATTTCGTAAAATTCACCAGGTTTTAATGGAGCACTTTTTGATAAAGATTTATGATTTTGTAAATCTGCCCAACCACGTGTTATAATGTTATCAGTTATTTTTGTTCTACGGCCTTTATTCCATGGTAAAGAAACCAAATACACAGATAGGTTTATTGCAGATTTAGAACTTGCTGCTTTTATTGTTATGGTTGATACACCAGAAATATGTAGATCTTCTTTTAAGGCTGGACTAACATATAATAAACGATGGTTTGTATAATCAGCTTGCGCTAAAGTTTCTCCAGAAAAAGAATAATTATCTACTAAAGTTTCTGTTCCTTTTGATGTTGAATTGTTTGTAGTTAAACTTCCAACCCCAGGAGCCCCTCCATTTAAATAAAAAGTAACAGGTTTAGCTTGGGGGTTTGGATAATTTTTATAAGCTGTTGGTTCAGTTCTTTTGTCATTTTCTCTAACAATCCAAGCTTTTGAGTCGTTTTCAACACCATTTTCAATCCCATGTAAATATCTTGTAAACCAACGATTCATCATTTTCATTGGTGGTGGACCTCCATGTCCATTTTGATGATAATAAATTTGAGTTGACAAGCCCATTTCTGAAGCTTTCTTATAAATTCTGTAACTATGTTCTGGCATCACATTCCAATCGTTAAAACCATGAGACATTAACAATGCAGCTTTCATTGGTTTCATATCATTTATATAATCTCTTCCAGCCCAAAAATCGTTGTAATCTCCAGAGATTCTATCCATACCATTTGCCATTTCAGTATCTCTAACAACTTTGTTATTTCTGGCTCTATTTTTTTCTTTCCCACTATGAATAAAATCGTATAAAACATCTATATCTTCCCCTAAATAACCTCCAGGAGACCGCACTAACCCGTTAGAACGATAGTAATGATAATAAGATGTGTTTGGTGCAATAGGAATAATTGCTTCTAAACCTTCTACTCCAGTTGTAGCAGCTGCTAAAGGAATCGTTCCGTTATAAGAAGTTCCTGTCATTCCTACTTTTCCAGTAGACCAAAAAGCGGTTACTGTTTCATTTCCTTCTCTAGAAATAAATCCTTTTGCACGTCCATTCAGCCAATCTATAACTGCTTTTGGAGCCAAAGACTCATTATCACCACCAACTGTTGGCGCACCATCTGATAAACCGGTTCCTGGTGAAGAAGAATGAACTACAATATAACCTCTAGCTACCCACGTTTTAATTTGAGAATTCGAAATAATTGGGCGTTTTCCTCTTCTTTTTACTTCTGGATGAAAAGGGTTTGGTACTTTTTTACCTAGTTCATGTTTTACATTCCAAAATAATTCTCTTCCTCCGTTTGCAACTCCAGAATAGTAAGGGCTAGATTCATAAACAACAGGTAATTTTAAACCCTCTGTTTTTGTTTGTAAAGGTCTAGTAACATCTACATGCATTCTGTCTAATTTACCATCGCCATCTGTGTCAAAAGTAGTTTCTACCCATAAATCGTGGCGAATCCATTTTTCTGAATCCTTAAAAGCTTCTACAATTTGTGCTTCTCCATCTTTGAAAATGGGAACAGCTTTTTCTTGTGCTTGAAATGAAAATACTATAAGAAATAATAGGATAAATTGAATTTTATTTTTCATGTTGAATAATTTATTTTAATACTGAAAATTGGATTGATGAATCTGTAAAAACTGAATGTGTTTGTGTTTTAAAGTCTTCTTTATTAGCTTTAAAAATATTATCTACATAGGTTTGCGGGTTTAAATCAATTAAAGGAAACCAAGTACTTTGCACTTGAATTTGCAATTTATGCCCTTTTTTAAACGTGTGAAAAATATCTTGTAATTTTATGTTTACATCCGTTTTTTTGTTTGGTGTAAAAGGCTCTGGATTTTCAAAACTATTTCTGAAACGCCCACGTAAAACTTCACTTCTAACCATTAAATGATAGTTACTCATTTTTAAATGATCTTGTAGTTTACCATTATTTTCTTTTAAATTATCTGGGTGTACATCAATAATTTTCACAATCCAATCTGCTGCCGTACCTGTAGTTGCTACTTTTAATTTTGCTAAAATGTCTCCTACTAACGTAAAGTCATCCGTTAAAACTTCTGTTTCAAAAACCAAAACATCTGGTCTTCTTGCCGCAAAACGTTGATCATCTGTCATGTATTTTCTTGGCGTAAAAACCGTTTTAATATCTTCTGAATATGGTACAGGACGTTTGATATCACTGATAAATTTGATTGATTCTATTTTATGTTTAAATTCTACATTTTTGTTTACAATTTGTAGTTTTTGTTCGTTTCTGAAGTAACCTACTTGTTTCATAACATTTTTAGGAGGCCAAGTATCGTAAGATTTCCATTCTTTTTTACCAGAATCGAAAACATAAGCTTCTGGTAAACCAGAATTTTTATCACCTTTTCCTTTTAAGAAATGATGAAAGAAATTGGTTTCAATATTTTTCTGAAAATTTAAAGAAATCGAATCTCCAAAATAATAATTACCAACATAATTTTTCACTCCAGTTCTAGACCATTTCCCATGATCCCAAGGACCAAAAACCAATGTATTGTAATTTTCTTTTCCGTGCTTTTCAATTGCTTTATACGTTTCTAAAGGCCCGTATAAATCTTCTGCATCAAATTCTCCAGCCACAATCATAGTTGCTACATTAGAAGGAACTCTATTTAAATGTTGAATAATTCCTTTGCTTTTCCAAACCGAATCGTAATTAGGATGATCAACTATTTCTTTCCAGAAAAAATCATCGATTCTGTCTTTATTTTCGGCAGTTTTTACATCTAATTTATCATATTGAAAATATTCGTTCAAGTTTTTTAAAGGACCTTTATCCAAGAAAAATTGATATTGATCTTTAGAATTCATCTTCGGAAATGAATACCAGGCAGAATCCGTTGGTGTGTCTTTGTATGTTCCGAATAAAGAAATTGCTCTAAAGTAACTCAATAAAAAAGCGCCATTATGATGAAAGTCATCAAAGAAGAAATCGCCAATACACGCTTGTGGAGAAGCTGCTTTTAAGGCTGGATGTGCATCAATTGCAGAAATGGTTGCATAATGTCCAGGATAAGAAATTCCCCAAGTACCAACATTTCCGTTATTGTTTTCCAAATTATTTACCAACCAATCTATTGTGTCGTAAGTATCTGAAACTTCATCTGATTGTTTTGCAGTTTTATTAGGAATGTAAGCACGCATATTATCGTAAACACCTTCACTCATCCAACGGCCACGCACATCTTGGTAAACAACAATATAACCGTCTTTCATTAAATGAGCATTAGGTGCAATTTTGGTTTTCATTTTTCCTTCTCCATAAGGTCTAGAACTATAAGGAGTTCGTTGCATTAAAATTGGATATTCTTTAGAAGTATCTTTAGGATAATAAACGGTTGTATGTAATTTTACACCATCTCTCATTACAATATCTATTTCTTTTTTTGTGTAATTATCAGCTACATAAGTATCTTTTTTTTCTTCTTTATCTTTTTTAGGGTTGCAAGAAGAAAATAAGAAAAGACTAAAAATTGTGAATAGGATAAGTTTTTTCATGGTGAGTTTTATTAGTTTTTGATAAAACTACGAAACAAAAAAGAGTTGATGAAAAAATTGAGTGTTAAAATGATTTTGAATACTTTTATATTTGATTAAAACACATAATATGAAAAGAGTTCTGTTGTCTTTATTAATAATTGTAATTGTTAGTTGTCAAACCAAAAGTGATGAGGATAAGAACAAATTACAAGAAGAAGTGAAACAAAGTAAAGTGTTTCCTAAATTAGAAAAAGGCAGATATAATGTTGCTTTTTTAATTATGGACGGAACTTTTAATACTGAATTAACGGCTCCTTTTGATATTTTTCAACATACTATTTTTAGAGAAAATATTAAAGCAATGAATGTTTTTACAGTTGCAAATACAAACAAACCAATTGTCACTTTTGAAGGAATGAGAATTTTACCAGATTTTAATTATTTAAAAGATTCGTTACCAAAAATTGATATTTTAGTAGTTCCTTCAGCAGAACATCATTTAGATTCCGATTTGGAAGATACTGCTATGATAGAATTTGTTAAACGAGTTGATAAGGAAGCTACTTATGTTACTTCTCATTGCGACGGTGCATTTGTATTAGCAAAAGCAGAATTGTTAAATGGAAAAGTTTCTACTACTTTTCCGAGTGATATTGATAAAATGAGAACAATGTTCCCTGAATTAGAAATTAGAAAAGAGGTTTTGTTTGTGCATGATGGAAAATACATTACATCTGCTGGAGGTGCAAAATCTTTTGAAGCTGCGTTGTATTTATGTGAATTTTTATACGGCAAAGAAGTTGCAAAATCTTTAGCTGGTGGTTTAGTAATTGATTGGAATGTGGATGATGTTCCGCATTTAATTGTAAAATAATGTTTAAGGAATTAGAATAGTTTTGGTCTTGTTAAAAGTTAGCAAACAAGTCTAGCCCTGATTGAACGGTTTGTTTGAGCTCTTTTGAGGTACAAAAAAAGCGAGTAGTGAAAGCAGGAAATTGCTTAAAAAAAGTGTTTTAATCCATTATAATTCTCGTATTTTTGCAAACTATGCAAGAAACTAAAAGACATCAACTAACAGATTGGTTACCAACTACAAACAAGGAAGTTAAGATTCGTGGTTGGTCAGCATTAGATGTGATTTTATTTAGTGGAGATGCGTATGTAGATCATCCGTCTTTTGGACCAGCAGTAATTGGTAGAATTTTAGAGAGTTATGGTTTGCGTGTTGCAATTGTGCCGCAACCAAGTGTAAATGATAATTTACAAGATTTTGAAAAATTAGGAAAACCTCGTTTATTTTTTGGTGTTACTGGTGGCTGTATGGATCCGATGGTTTCTAATTACACTGCAAGTAAACGAAGTAGAGATAAAGATGCATATACGCCAAATGGAGATAAAGGTTTTAGACCAGATTATGCAACTTCTGTGTATTCGAAAATATTAAAAGATAAATTCCCGGATATTCCTGTTTTAATTGGTGGTATTGAAGCTTCTTTAAGACGTGTAACACATTATGATTATTGGTCTGATAAGTTGTTGCCAACTATTTTAGAAACTTCTAAAGCAGATATGTTGGTGTATGGAATGGGAGAACAACCTTTGCGTGAAATTGTAGAACTAATGCAAAAAGGGGTTCCGTTTTCTAGTTTAAAAAACATTAAACAAACGGCTATTTTTGTTGATGAAAAGGTAGAGAAATTACCAATTATTAATGATTGGGAAGATGTAACTATAAATTCTCATGTTGCTTGTTTAAATGATAAAAAAACATTTGCTTCTAACTTTAAAATAATTGAACAAGAATCGAATAAATTAAAAGCAAGAAGAATTTTACAAGATGTAGAAGGAAAAACGTTGGTGATAAACCCGCCGTATCCAACAATGACCGAAAAGGAAATTGATGGTTCTTTCGATTTGCCTTTTACGAGATTACCGCATCCAAAATATGATAAACGTGGACCAATACCTGCGTTTGAAATGATAAAATTCTCGATAAATATTCACAGAGGATGTTTTGGTGGTTGTAGTTTTTGTACTATTTCTGCACATCAAGGGAAATTTATTGCGAGTAGAAGTCAAGAGTCTGTTTTAAAAGAAATAGATAAAGTGGCAAATATGCCAGATTTTAAAGGCAATTTATCTGATATTGGAGGACCTTCTGCAAATATGTATCAGATGAAAGGAAAAGTACAATCTATTTGCGATAAATGTGTTGCCCCAAGTTGTATTTCGCCCGTCATTTGTTCTAATTTAGATACTTCTCATAAACCTTTAACGGAATTATATCAAGCAGTTGATAAACATCCGAAGATTAAAAAATCTTTTATTGGAAGTGGAATTAGACATGATATGTTGGTGCCAGAATTCAATAAGAATGCAGACCCTAAAGAATTAGATGCGTACACAGAAGAAGTATTGACAAAACACGTTTCTGGGCGATTAAAAGTTGCACCAGAACATACTTCTGACCCTGTTTTAAAATTGATGCGTAAACCGTCTTTTAAATATTTTCATATGTTTAAGGAGCGTTTTGATAGAATAAATGTAAAGAAAAGATTGAACCTTCAATTGATCCCGTATTTTATTTCTAGTCACCCAGCAAGTGAAGTAGAGGACATGGCAAACCTAGCTGCAGAAACCAAAGATATGGGCTTTCAGTTAGAGCAAGTGCAAGGTTTTACACCAACACCAATGACAGTTGCAACGGTTATTTATTATTCAGGATTTCATCCTTATACGTTAAAACCTACTAAAACTCCGAAAACTAAAAAGGAGAGAGAAGACCAACATAAATTTTTCTTTTGGTATAAAAAAGAAAATAAAGATTGGATTAGAAACACACTAAACAAAGTAGGTAGACAAGATTTATTAAAAGTTTTATTGCCAGATTCTAATTCTTGGAAAAAGAACAAAAATGCTAAAGAAGTAAAGAATACTTTTGATGATGCAGTTCCTGTTCCTTTTAATAAGCGAAAGAAAAAAGCGACTAGAAGTTCTTCCAAAAAGAGGAGAAGGTAGGTTTAATTTAACTAAAGACTTGGAATTTATTTTTTTTCTTCTCGATATTTCCCTCTAGGACCATTACCTTTTTTCAATACAATTTCAGAATGTAACAATTTTGCAGCTTCAGCAGAACTTTTTACTTTAGAAGTACTGCGTGTTATCATTTCTGTTTCAAAAGTATTTAAGATACTTTCTCTTATTCCAGTTTCTTGCCATTTAGAATCTATAGTAATTTCACGAGCTAAAGATAATGCGTCTAACAAAGCTTGATTTGCACCTTGACCTTTAAACGGACTCATAGGATGAGCTGCATCTCCAATTAATGTTATTTTATTTCCTTTTTGAAGTTGCTCTAATTTTAGTAATTCTCTATCATAAACAGGATAACCAGAAATTTGATTTTCATCTGTAGCTGCTACAATATGAGGAATAGGACTGTGCCATTGAGTTCTTTTTACAGCTTCTTCTTTAAGTGCTTTTACGCCTTTAATATTCAATTCTTTTGCTTCGTTTTCTGGAATAGGAAAACTCAATTGCCACATAATAGTTTCTGTATCATAAGGCATCATGTAGATTCTTTCATTACCATTTGCAGTTTGAAAAACGGTTGCAGAATCTAATAAAGTACTTTCAATATTTTTTAGGTTCTTTAAAGCACAAATGCCAAGAATTACAATGCAACCTAAATATTGTAATGGAGAAATTTGTTCACCAATGAGTTGTTTTCTTACTGTACTTCTAATTCCATCTGCGCCAACTACAAGATTTGCTTTTGTAATTTTTATTTCGTTATTTACTTGAAATTTCAGTTCTATACTTTCGTTATTAGATTCATCAAAACTTAATAATTGATGTCCCCATTTTATAGAATCATTTTCTCCTAATTCTTCTAGTAAAGCTAAACGTAAAGATTGTCTTGCAATATGTATGTTTGTGTGTTTTGGTGTTGCTTTGGTTTTTGATCTTCCCCATTTTCTAATTCCCCATTCACCAATAATTTCTCCTTCGGTATTATTAACTACATGTCTGGTTGAGGTTACACCTTTATCTAAAGACAAAATTCCCAAACTTGCCATAGCTTTACTTGCTTGTTGTAAAGTAAGCCCGTAACCTTGGGATCTTTCATTGAAACTATCATCTCTTTCAAAAAGGGTAAAAGGAATTCCACGATGTAAACAAGCAACGGCAAGTGCAACACCACCAATTCCACCACCAATAATTGCAACGTGTGGATATTTTTCTTTGTTTACTTTGGGTTTAGAAGTAGATAATATTAATCCTGTTCCTTTACAATTAGTACAAGTTTGTAAATTACCAATTGGTTTAATTGGGACAATTCCTTTTCTATTTGATTTTTCAAAAAGATCTAATGCTTTTTGGTACTCTAAACGAACATTTTTTCGAAGACGTTGCTTTTTTTTGCCAATACCTTTACAGTCTGAACAAGCATTCCAATAGTTATTTTTGTGTTTAACTTCTTTCACTATTTCTTAACTGCAATCATCATATGTGGGCTAAAAGGTAATAAATACTCATCGTTTTGAGTAAGAGTTTGTAACGCTTTTAAAGTTTTCGATTTTTTCTTATGAATCATGTTTGCAAAATATTCATTGTCTAACCAAATCATTCCTTCAACTGCAAAAAGGTTTATAAAGTTGAGGTTTTGCTCTAGAAATTCAGACTTTAACCCTTCTGGTTTGTGATAAAAAGCATCTGCTAATAAAAAAGGAAAGTCTTTTGGAGCATCATGAATACCTGTAGTTAATTCTTCTTTACACATATCAAAAAAGGAGTTGGCATGAATCATTCCATTCATTAAACCAACAACAGTAGAAGCAGTTGCGTTAATTGCGAAACCTAAAATAATTCCGCCTTTTTTTAATACTCTTTTCGCTTCAACAATCGCTGCAATTCTATCTTCTCTTTTTTGTAAATGATATAAAGGACCGTGTAGAATTACTAAATCTGCAGAATTCTCTTTAAAAGGTAACTTTGTTGCTTCACCAATAGCAACAGAAAAAGGTTTCTTTAGTTTTTTTGCTCTTTTTTCAGCAAGTTTTATATGCTTTAAAACTGGTTCTACTAAATGAACTGTATGATTATTTTTTGCTAACCATTCAGAATATTTTCCTGTTCCACCACCAACATCAATAATGGTACTGTTTGGTTTTGATATATGCTGTTGAATGAGTTCTTTTATACGTTCAAATTCAAAAATACCCATTCCTTTTTCTAGCCTGGTTTCTTCTGAAGCTTTGTTGTAAAAATCGTCTAATTCTTTACTGATAAGAGTTTTCTTTTTCACCTTAAATATTTAAAAGATAAAAGTAATTAAATTAAAGTGAAAAAAGGGTTTAGATTGTCATTCTGAAGAAGTATGATAAAGAATCTCTTTTGAAATTAGATTTCTCGTCATTCATATTTCATTCTGTCGAAATGACATTTGTAATGAAAATGGATTTTTGTTAGCCAAACCAGGTTGAGTATAAACTTTATTGGAGTGACAAAAAAAGAGAATTAATAGGTGTAAATGAATAAACCGTTTAGAAAACCCAAAAGGATATTTTAAACGGTTTATTTGTTCAATTCAAAAAATATATTTCGTACTTATTCCTGACCTTTTTTAAATCCATAAAGATTTTGATCTATAAAACCTTGAGGGAATTTATCATCACCTTTAAAACCAATTTCTACAGTTCCACTATCTTCAGGAATGTAATTTGTTTTAAATATATAATCCCAAAGACTTAAGCTAATTCCGTAATTCATACCATTTCTTCCTTCAGGAACAACATATGCATGATGATATAAATGCATTACTGGATTATTAAAAAGGTATTTAAATACGCCCCAAGTAATTTTAATATTTGCATGATTAAGATGACCGATTGCAATAGTTATAAAGTGAACAATGTACGCTTGCTCAGGTTCAAAACCACCAATTAGCATTACTGCAAAAGTTTTTAGAGGTTTGTAAAAGATATTTTCCATCCAGTGATATCTTAAATGTGCCGCAAAGCCCATTTCTTTTACACTGTGGTGTACTTTGTGGAATCTCCATAGAAAACTATATTTATGTAATAATACGTGTGTAAACCATTGTACAAAATCAAGAATTATAAAGAAGACCAATAATTGTAACCACGGAGCCCATTCTGAAATATCAAAGAGCGCTAAACTTTTTGCTGTAATATTAAATTCGCCAAAAAACAAACCTAAAATTTCATAAACCCCACTAATAACAATGGAGAAAATAAAGAAATTAAAAAACATGTAAAATGCATCTAGCCAAAAATCTTTTCTAATTATTGATTGGTTTTTTCTCCATGGAAAGGCAATTTCTAAAACCCAAACGATCAAAGAAATAGTAATAAGTCCCCAAAAATAGTTGGTGTACCAAGGCACATCAAAAATTATAGATTTCCATGTCCAATCTACTGTTCCTGTAAAAGCATTTACAAATGCATCTAAATAATTATTCATTTTTCTTATTTCTTATTTCTTATTTTCTAATGTATACCAGTTAATGTTTTCAAGTTTTAAACGCCTACCTTTTGCAATAGTTGGATAATTTGTAACTAAATAGTTTACAATTTTTTCTTGGTTTTCACCTAAGTTCCACAAACCTTGGGTTTTTTGCATCCATTTTATTGTTGCATTCCAGCGTTCTTTATTCATTCTGTTTTGGGTAACCAACTTTGCTGAATGACAATTTGTACAATTATTAACTACAGTCATTAAACCTTCAGCGTCAATTAAACCTGTTCTTAAGTGAATTCCGTTTTCAACTTTATCTTCAATTATCTCACTATAAACAACATTAGAATTGTCATTTCCAAAAATTGAAAACGTAGGATTGTATACAGCAAAAAGAAGTAATACTGAAGCTATAAGAGCGAAAAACATTGCGAAATAAGCTGTTTTTTCTGCCTTTTTAACCTTTTTTTGAAACTCTTTTTGATTACTCATTAAATAACTTTTATTGCTATTCTATGACAGGCATTATTTAAATATCCTTTAGGATTCCAACCAGGTAGAAGCATTGGTTGAGCAACGCTATTTGTATCAGTTGCTCTTACCCAAACTTCGTAATATCCTTTTTTTGGAAAATTTATAGACGCTGAAAAATGTTGCCAAGCAAGACGATTTGATGGTTTTTCTACAGAACAATTGCTCCATGTAGAACCAAAGTCTATTGAATACTCCATTTTTGAAACTTCTAATTCCCCTGCCCAAGCATGCCCTCTAATATATAAAGTTTTTCCTTCTTTTATAGTTGCACCCGTTTTTGGATAAGTAATTAAAGACTTAACAGGCATCGATTCAATAATGCACATGTCTTCATCTTTTATTTTTTCCCCTGGAGCAACTGGATTACAAGGAACTCTATATGCTGTCCCTGTCATTTTTGTTCCATCATGCACTTTGTCTCGAATACTAATTCTATTTACCCATTTACCTGATACAGATGCTGGCCAACCACCAGCAACTAATCGTAAAGGGTAACCATGTATTAAAGGAATATCTTTACCATTCATCCCGAAAGCTAATAGAGTTTCATCTTGTTGTGCTTTTGGCATCGGACAACCTCTAGATATTGGCTCTTTTGATGGGTCTCCACTTAAATGTGTATCAGCAGCATGGTATCCAATATATACAGCATCACTTTTAATACCTGCATCTTCTAATACGTCGCGTAAACGAACTCCAGTCCAAGAAGCACAATGAACAGCGCCAATAGTCCATTGATTTCCTTTTGCTGGTGGGTCAAATTCACCTCGTCCATTACCACCACATTCTAAAGTTAATTGATAAGTATGATGCTCAAATTTAGATTTTAAATCTTCTAAAGAATATGTTTTTTTGTTTTTAGCAGATTCTCCATCAATAGTAAGTGTCCATGTTTTTGGATTGATTTCCTCTGGAGTTCTACCGTTATTTCTAATAAACATTGATGAATTCGGAGTAATCTTATCATCTAATAAATGCGCTTGTGCCTCAATGTTCCAAGGTTTGTCATTTAAAACAACCATACCCTTGTTCTTATTGAACATTTTAAAAGGATTTGGATCTTGGATTGCTAAAGGAGTATAGCCATTAATAATTTTTGAGCCAAAGATAATTTCAGTTCCTATAAGAGCTGTAAACGAGCTTAGTACAGTTTTTTTTATAAATGATCTTCTATCCAAGTTGGTAGTTTGTTTTAGTTAAATTAATAATTTCACAATATACATCTACTAATTTTCTTCTTGCGTAACAAAAGTTACATAAAAACACTTTTATATTGCATAATTAAAAAAAAACAAAATTATGAGAATAATGAAAAAAAATTTCGAAACTAGTTTTACTGGTTGGGCGTTTATTTTAGCAGCAATATTACTATGGTTTGGTTGGGCATTATCATCTCATCATATAGGAGAATATATTGTTGCCGAAGATTTTGCTAAAGTTGGTGAAAACGTTTGGTATTGGATTTGGATGTATCGTATTCATATTTTTGGATGGGTAACGATGGGTATCTCTATGTTTGCTTTATTGCCTCTAACTTCAGGAGCACCTTATAACGTTGTTATATATCCTGGTATTGGAATGGTTGTAGTAGGAACTTTTACTCTAGCTATTGCTAATGCGTTTTTTTATAATTTTGGTGCTTGGGGAGTTGGTAAAACAGCTGGAATGTCTGCTACAGAAGTAGCCGTTTTTATGGATAGTATTTTATCTACCAATCAATATGTAACTTGTTTTGTGCGTTTTGGACGTATTTTCTCTGGTGTTGGTTTAGTATTACTTGGTTACGCTTTTATAAAATGGAACATTGTAAGTACTTGGTTGGGTTGGTTTACAGCAACTTTTGGTCTAATAGCAATGGGTATTATTTTAGTAATTCCAGATAATTTTGAAATCTACAAACCAATATTTCACGTAAAAGTAGTTTGGTTACTTGCAATGGGATTTACTTTATTAAAAAAAGGTATTCATTTACCTGAATCAAAAGAATAATATTTTTTGATCAACTTGGATGATTTTCTCTAAGTTGATCAAATTTTGTTTTTAATTACAAACTTTGCAATCGTCTTTTTCTTGAATTTCACCAACCAAGTTTCCTTCATCATTTAAAACATACCCACAACAATCCATAAAACCTTGTGCAATCAATTTTCTTGCACGTTGAATTTGAGATTTTGTAGTTGGTAATGTCTGCTTTAGTTGTGTAGCAACTTCTTGTTGTTTTAATCCTTTTATGTCAGCAAGAAATAATGGGTCTCTATATTTTTTTGGTAAGTTTTTAAGAATTCCACGTAGGCAATCTTGTTCAGTATGTTGGTTTTCTATTGTTGTAGTTTCTGCTTCAAAATCAGCAATTTTAAAAGTTTGATTCGTAGATTTCCAGTAATCTAAAATAGAATTTCTTGCTACTGTAAAACACCAAGATTTTAATTTTGTAATATCTTTTAGGGTATGTAGCTTTGTGTGGATTTTAATAAAAGTATCCTGCAAAATATCATCTGCATTTGTAATATCTTTTACTTTGCTGATGATAAAGCGTTTTAAATCTTCAGAATAGGAAGTCCAAACTTGTTTTGTGGTCATAATATTTGTAAAAATACATTATACTAAACTTGTATCAGTATCTTATAAAAAGAAACTGTACAAGTTTAGATAGAAAATTGTTAGTTAACAACTACAGTTATTGCAAGTACAGCTTTCGCAAGTACAGTTTTTGCATTCTCCAGTTTTACAACCTTCACAATTACAAGTACACTCATTTTTATATTTCATAATATTAGTTTTAATGTTCACTTAATAGACAGAGAATCTTTTAAAAAGATGCATTAATTTAAAAATATTTTTGCAATTCTTTTCTAATTGGCATTAATTTTATGGATGAAACATCTGAACCACCAGTATTTCCTTTAGGAACCCAAAGTAAAGTAAATAGGAGAGAGGCAATAATTCGAACAATCTGACCAATGATTTCTTTACGGTTTTTCGATTTTATGCCATAAACTAACATCCAATAATGACTAATTGTATGTCTTATTAAATGATTTTGTCCTAATATATGCGCATTTTCAAAGTGATAAAAGGATGTTTTATAATTTTTCTCTTTCAAGGCTATTTGGCCAAATTCTAATTGATGATAAAATTCATTTTTAATATTCATAATTTTAAAAGTTTATAGTTAGACGAATAGCATGGTTTAAAGATTCACTTTCGTTAATATTATTTATATTTCAATAACTATTGAAAGTTCAGAAAATAGTTGTATTTTGGGTGTATGAAATTAGACGACGCAAAAAATAAATACATTCAAACTTGGGGAAGTTTAGCAACTTCTTGGGGAATTAATAAAACGATGGCACAAGTTCATGCGTTGTTATTAGTTTCTACAAATCCTCTTTCGGCAGAAGACATTATGGAGACTCTGCAAATTTCTAGAGGAAATGTAAACATGAATGTAAGAGCTTTAATCGATTGGGGAATTGTTACCAAAGAATTTGTAGTAGGAGAGCGTAAAGAGTTTTTTGTGGCTGATAAAGATATTTGGGAATTGTTCAAACAAATTACCAAAGAACGTAAGAAAAGAGAAATTGAACCTGTTTTAAAAGTATTAGCAGAGTTGCAGCAAGTTGAAGATAATTCTGATGAAGCTGCACAATTTAAACAAGTACTTGGAGATTTATCTAAAGTTACTACAACAGTAAATAATATTTTAGACAAAGCTATTAAAGCTGATGAACACTGGTTATTATCCAACTTTACCAAAGTAATAAAAAAGTAAAAAAATTTGAATATAAATTTTCAAATATTTCTGAAACTATGAAAATAAATTTAGATGAAAATTGGCAAAAAATAAGAAGGCATTTTAGCAAGTCATTTGGCAAAAATATGCATGTAGCGATAGCTTTAGTAAATCAAAAAAAATGAACCAACAATTACACCAATTGGTTCGTTTTTTTTAAATAATGATTAAACAGGTTTTTATTTTGAAAAGTTTGCAACCATACTAAATGTAAATTCTAAAATGAATAAAAGCATCTGTGTCCTAGCTGTAAATAGTTGTAAGTGGTTTTGGTTAAAATCTTTATTCAGAATGCAATTTTCCAAATATCCTGCTGTAAAATTGTAAGGCGAATTAGGTGTGAAAAGAAAAGCAACAGAAAAAGAATATAGCGCTTTTTAAAAAAGAATTAGACAAACAAAAAGGTTAAAAGGAAGCCAGTATTTATGGAATGATATGAGTATGGTTAGAGAAATTAAGTTTACAAAAGCAGAGAAAATTAATTTAGATGTAATGACTAAAGAGTTGTAAGAATGATAAATAAAGTGATTACTATAATTATAGTTTCTGTGTGGTTTATAAATGGATTTTTCTGTAAAATACTAAACCTTGTTCCTAGACATCAAGAAATTGTTGGTAGAGTTTTGGAGAAACATATTCTAGTGAAATAACAATTGCAATAGGCGTGTTAGAGATTATAATGGTCATTTGGATTTTGTCAGGATTCAAATCCAAATTAAACAGTTTGTTGCAGATTGCAGTTATAATTACTATGAATATTATTGAGTTTACGCTTGCCAAAGATTTACTGCTTTTTGGAAAACTAAATATTGTAATAGCATTTTTATTTGTGTTGGTAATCTATTATCAAGAATTTATTTTAAAAGAAAAAAGGAATGTTTAAGATCTTAAAAAATCATCCGTTTTCTGTAGAAACTTTTTTCGAAAGCTCAATTGTTTTCACGTTTTCCGTTCCAAAAGAACAATTAGAAAATTTAATTCCAGATTGTTTAGAATTAGATTTATTTCAAGACAAATGGGCGTTTATTGCAGTTGCAATGGTGCAAACCAAAAAATTACGTCCAAAAGGATTTCCTAAATTTATGGGAAACGATTTCTTCTTAATTGGTTATAGGGTTTTTGTAAGGTATACAAATAGTAAAGGCAAAAGATTAAGAGGTTTGTATATTTTAAAATCTGAAACAAATAGTAAAAAAATGACTTTTAGGGGAAATGTTTTTACACATTATAAGTATACAACAACAGATATTTGTACTAACAATGAAAAAAATATTATAGAAATATTTTCTAAAAAATCGAACTTTAATATAAAAGTAAATAAAACGGATAAAGAAGTTGAATTGCCAAAAGATTCTCCTTTTTTAAATTGGAAAGAAGCTAGAAGGTTCGCAGGTCCCTTGCCATTTACATTTACTTATAATAAAGAAACTAAAGAGGTTTTAATTATTGAAGGAGTTCGAACTAATTGGAAGCCAAAACCATTAAAAGTAGAAAGTTATCATTTTGATTTTCTGGATAATTTACAATTACAAAATTGTGTTTTAGCAAATAGTTTTATTATTGAAAACGTTCCATATAAATGGAAAAAAGGAAAAATTGAATTATGGAAATAGAAAGAAAAAAGTTTCAAGGAGTCTTAAATATTTTAAGTTTTAACAGACACTTTTATGTGATTGGTTTAATTGTTTTATTTTTGATTATTACTATTTGTTGGTATTTTAATTTTTCAAAATCATTAATTTGGGTGGTTGTTTCTGGGTTTATTTATGGGCTCTTAATGCCGTTAATAGTATCTGCATATGTGTATGATTTCTCTGGGTATTATAATTTTGAGTGGTTAAATCTGTTTGAAATATCAGATTCAAAAGACAATGTTTTTGTAAACATAAATGCAGGTTTTGATGAAACAAGTTTTATTTTAAAAGATAAATTTCCAAAATCAGATTTAAAAGTTTTTGATTTTTATAATTCTGAAAAACATACTGAACTAGCAATAATTAGAGCAAGAAAAGTGAGTTTAGTGTATCCAAACACTCAAGAAATAAAGTATAACTCTATTCCTTTAGAAGCTAATTCAGTAGATGTTGTTTTTTTGTTATCTGCAGTTCATGAAATAAGAAAGAATAATGAGAAAGTCGAGTTTTTAAGTGAATGTAGAAGGATTTGCAAATCAAATGGAAGAGTAATTATGGTAGAACATTTAAGAAGCGTTTCAAATTTCTTTGCTTTTTCTGTAGGGTTTACACATTTTTTTTCAAAAAAAACTTGGTTGAATATTTTTGGTAAGGCAGGATTTTTAAAAACTAAAGAGAGAAAGTTTACTCCTTTTATGTCAATTTTCAATTCACTAAATAATTAAATTTTAAGAAATGATTTTACAACTAAAAATTATAGGAATTCTTTTATCTCTACTTGCTTTTATTCACATTGGTTTTCCAAATTATTTCAATTGGAAAAAAGAATTAAAGTCTATGAGTTTAATAAATCAGCAAATGATGACTGTTCATACATTCTTTATAGCATTAGTTGTTTTCTTAATAGGATTGCTTTGTTTTACTTCAGCAAATGAATTAATAGAAACTAATTTTGGAAAGAGAATTTCTTTAGGTTTGGGAGTGTTTTGGTGTATCAGATTAATTTTTCAACTTTTTGTGTATTCTCCAAAACTTTGGAGAGGAAAAAAGTTTGAAACTTCTATGCATATTATTTTTACAATATTTTGGATATATTTAGGCTCAGTGTTTTTTATAATATTCTTCAAATAATAAATCCACACAAATTCGTGTGGATTTTTACAATTTATATAAAAGCATTGCCTTCTACATATTCCTCCTATATTGTCCACCAACTTCAAATAAGGCATCAGTTATCTGTCCTAAAGAACAGAATTTAGTTGCTTCCATTAACTTATCAAAAAGGTTTTCATTCTGTATTGCAGCTTCTTGTAAAATAGCTAATTGTTCTTGAACTTTTCCATCATTGGCTTTATTCAATAAATTTTTTGTTTCAATTTGAAATTGCTTTTCTATTTCTGTTGCACGAATAACTTCCGCGGGTTGAACCGTTGGAGATCCTTTAGAGCTTAAGAATGTATTTACACCAATAATTGGGAATTCTCCATTGTGCTTTAAAGTTTCGTAGTACAAACTTTCTTCTTGTATTTTAGAACGTTGATACATCGTTTCCATCGCGCCTAAAACGCCACCACGTTCTGTAATTCTGTCAAATTCAGTTAACACAGCTTCTTCTACTAAATCTGTTAATTCTTCAATAATAAATGAACCTTGAATAGGGTTTTCATTTTTTGTTAAACCTAATTCTTTGTTGATAATCAACTGAATTGCCATTGCTCTACGAACAGATTCTTCCGTAGGCGTTGTAATGGCTTCATCATAGGCATTTGTATGCAAAGAATTACAGTTATCGTTAATCGCATATAGCGCTTGAAGTGTAGTTCTTATATCATTAAAGTCGATTTCTTGTGCGTGTAAAGAACGTCCTGAAGTCTGAATATGATACTTTAACATTTGTGCTCTTGAATTTGCACCATATTTAATTTTCATCGCTTTTGCCCAAATTTTACGAGCAACTCTACCAATCACTGAATATTCTGGGTCAATTCCGTTTGAGAAAAAGAAAGATAAGTTTGGTCCAAACTTATTAATATCCATTCCTCTTGATAAATAATATTCAACGTAAGTAAATCCGTTTGATAATGTCAATGCCAATTGTGTAATTGGATTTGCACCCGCTTCTGCAATATGATAACCAGAAATAGAAACCGAATAGAAGTTTCTAACTTGTTTTTCGATGAAATATTCTTGAACATCACCCATTAAACGCAATGCGAATTCTGTTGAGAAAATACAGGTGTTTTGTGCTTGATCTTCTTTTAAAATATCTGCTTGAACCGTTCCTCTAACTTGTGCTAAAGTGGTTGTTTTTATTTGTTGATAGATGTCAGCAGGTAAAACTAAATCACCAGTTAATCCTAACAACATCAAACCTAAACCATCATTTCCTTCTGGTAAATCTCCTTGATATATTGGTCTTTCTAATCCTTTTGAATCGTAAATCTCTTTAAATTTAGCTTCAACAGTTTTTTCTAATTTGTTTTCTTTGATGTATTTTTCACAATTCTGATCGATTGCCGCATTCATAAAGAAACCTAACAACATAGGTGCTGGACCGTTAATTGTCATAGAAACTGAAGTCATTGCGTGGCTTAAATCGAAACCAGAATATAATTTTTTAGCATCGTCTAAACAGCAAATTGAAACTCCTGCGTTTCCAATTTTCCCATAAATATCTGGTCTTTCTCCAGGGTCATTTCCGTATAAGGTAACCGAATCAAAAGCAGTTGATAAACGCTTTGCATCCATTCCTAAACTCACATAATGAAAACGTCTGTTTGTTCTTTCAGGACCACCTTCACCAGCAAACATTCTTGTAGGGTCTTCACCAGTTCTTTTAAAAGGATACAATCCAGAAGCAAATGGGAATTCTCCAGGAACATTTTCTTGTAAATTCCAACGTAATAAATCTCCCCAAGCTTTGTATTTTGGTAAAGCTACTTTCGGAATTTGAGAATGTGAAAGCGACTCTGAATGTGTTTCAATATTTATCTCTTTATCACGAACTTTAAACGTGTAAATAGGATTTTTATATTTGGCTACTTTCTCGTTCCAGTTTAAAATAATTTCCCAATTATGTGGATCAAAATTTAATTTTACTTTCTCGAATTGTGCTAATAAAAGTTTTGCAAAATCTTTTTCATCATCTTGGACTTGATTAAGAATCTCATCTTCATTCAATCCCGTTTTTAGAATTTCAACAGTCGAATTTGTAATCGATTCAATTGTTTGATGAATTCCATATAGTTTTTGAGCAACTATAACTTGATTGTCAACTTTTTTGTCGTAAGCTCTATTGCTTTCTGATATTTCTGATAAATAACGAACTCTACTTGGTGGGATTACAAATATCTTTTCAGACATTTCCTTTGTAATTTCCATTTTAGATTTTAAATCAACGCCAGTTTTTTCAATCAATTTATCCATAATACTTTTATACAAAGTATTCATTCCTGGGTCGTTAAATTGAGATGCAATTGTACCGTAAACAGGCATGTCGTCCATGTGAATATGCCATAAATTATTATTACGCATATATTGTTTTTTCACATCTCTAACCGCATCCAAAGCGCCTCTTTTATCAAATTTGTTGATAGCAACTAAATCAGCAAAATCCAACATATCAATCTTTTCTAATTGTGTTGCAGCTCCAAACTCAGGAGTCATTACATATAGAGAAGTGTCTGAATGTTCTATGATCTCTGTATCCGATTGTCCGATTCCAGAAGTTTCTAAGATAATTAAATCGAATTCGGCAGCCTTTAAAACTTGGACAGCTTCATTTACATATTTTGATAAAGCTAAATTAGATTGACGTGTTGCCAATGAACGCATGTAAACACGTTCGTTATTAATTGAATTCATACGAATTCTATCACCTAATAAAGCACCGCCAGTTTTTCTTTTTGATGGATCAACAGAAATTAATCCGATTGTTTTTTCTGGAAAATCAATTAGAAATCTACGAACAAGTTCGTCTACTAAACTAGATTTTCCTGAACCACCAGTTCCTGTAATTCCTAAAACCGGAGTTTTAGAATCTTTATTTTTTTCATGAATTTTATCCAAAGCGCTTTTTGCTACTTCAGGAAAATTTTCTGCAGAAGAAATTACACGAGCAATACTTCCAATATTTTTTTCTGATAAATTATCTGCTTCATCATTTAGAACGTCACCAATTGCAAAATCAGATTTTTGAACTAAATCATTAATCATTCCTTGTAAACCTAATGCACGACCATCATCCGGAGAATAAATACGTGTAATTCCATAATCCATTAAATTCTTAATTTCTTCAGGAAGAATTACGCCGCCACCGCCACCAAAAATTTTGATATGTGTTGCGTTTTTCTCTTTCAATAAATCGTACATATATTTAAAATACTCATTGTGTCCTCCTTGGTAAGAAGTTATAGCAATAGCATTAACGTCTTCTTGAATTGCGCAATTCACTACTTCTTCCACAGATCTATCATGACCTAAATGAATAACTTCAACTCCTGTTGATTGGATAATTCTACGCATAATATTTATGGCAGCATCATGTCCATCAAAAAGTGCAGCAGCAGTTACAATTCTAACTTTGTATGTTGGTTTATAAGGTGTAATTTGTTCCATTCGTAATTTTTATAGAAAATTGGTGTCGCAATTTACGAATTTCTTAAAAGAAACAAGAATTCTTTAATGATTATAAATAGTTAATAAAAGCCCATTGTTTTCGAGTTTTTAAGTATTTAAAATCTTTTTCATTTTGATATGCTTCTCGTTCAAAACTTAAGTTCTTATAAGTGATATAGGCGTTTTTATACTTGAATAGTTTTATTAAAAACTCTATTCCGTAGAAAAGATAGAAGAAAATAATCAATAATTCTAATTGTTGTTTCAAGTGAGTTTTTTCATGATTGATTAAAACTTTGTTCTCTTTTAGCGCTTTCCTTTTTAGGAAAATAAAAGGATACAGTGTAATTCCAACAAAACCTTTTGGAACCATATATTTAGAAATAAAAATCATCATCAGTAAATAAACAAATATCGGTCCAAATTAAATATATTTGTTTACAGATACAAAATAAGTTTAGAAATGACATTCAAAGAGCAAATAAGAGAAGGAATTCCAACTATTTTACCAAATAAAAAAGTGTACGATTTAGAAATGAATCATGCCCCAAAGCGTAAAGAGATTCTGTCTAATGAAGAAAAAAAACTTGCTTTAAAGAATGCATTGCGCTATTTTGAAGCTAAACATCACGCAGAATTGTTACCTGAATTCGCTGAAGAATTAGAAAAGTACGGAAGAATTTATATGTATCGTTTTCGCCCAAATTATGAGATGAAAGCAAGAGATATTGCAGAATATCCAGGGAAATCTACACAAGCGAAATCAATTATGTTAATGATCCAGAATAATTTAGATTATGCGGTTGCACAACATCCACATGAATTAATTACCTATGGAGGAAATGGAGCTGTTTTTCAGAATTGGGCACAATATCTATTAACCATGAAGTATTTGTCAGAAATGACTGATAAACAAACATTAACAATGTATTCTGGTCATCCAATGGGATTGTATCCTTCAAACAAAAACGCACCAAGAGTTGTGGTTACAAATGGGATGGTAATACCTAATTATTCGCAACCTGATGATTGGGAGAAAATGAATGCGTTGGGAGTTTCTCAATATGGTCAAATGACTGCAGGTAGTTATATGTATATCGGTCCACAAGGAATTGTGCATGGAACAACAATAACCGTTTTAAACGGATTCAGAAAAATAAAAAAAGAACCTAAAGGAAATTTATTCGTAACTTCTGGTTTAGGCGGAATGTCTGGAGCGCAACCAAAAGCAGGTAATATAGCAGGCTGTATTACGGTTTGTGCAGAGGTAAACCCGAAGATTACCCAAGTTCGTTTAGATCAAGGTTGGATTGATGAAAAAATTACAGATTTAGATGATTTGGTTGCTCGAGTAAGAGCAGCAAAACAAAACAAAGAAACGGTTTCAATTGCCTATTTAGGGAATATTGTAAATGTTTGGGAAAAGTTTGATGAAGCCAATATTCATATAGATTTAGGCTCAGATCAAACATCATTACACAATCCTTGGGCTGGAGGTTATTACCCTGTTGATATTCCTTTTGAAGATGCCAACATAATGATGGCTGAAAACCCTGAGTTATTCAAAGAGAAAGTGCAGGAAACGTTACGAAGACATGTAAAAGCAATTAATAAACATGCTGATAAAGGAACTTACTTTTTCGATTATGGGAATGCTTTTCTATTGGAAGCAAGTAGAGCAGGAGCCGCTATTATGAATCCAAACCCTACAATTGGTAAAGAATTTAGATATCCAAGTTATGTGCAAGATATTATGGGACCAATGTGTTTCGATTATGGTTTTGGACCGTTCAGGTGGGTTTGTGCTTCGGGAAAACCAGAAGATTTAGCAAAAACAGATGCAATTGCGTGTGATGTTTTAGAGAAAATAAAAGAAAATTCGCCAATGGAAATTCAGCAACAAATGGCTGATAATATTCAATGGATAAAAGGTGCACAAGAGAATAAATTGGTTGTAGGTTCGCAAGCAAGAATTTTATATGCAGATGCAGAAGGGAGAATGAAAATAGCAAAAGCATTTAATAAAGCGATTAAAAAAGGAGAGATTGGACATGTTGTTTTAGGAAGAGATCATCATGATGTTTCAGGAACAGATTCACCATATAGAGAAACTTCTAATATTTACGATGGCTCTAAATTTACCGCAGACATGGCAATACAGAATGTAATTGGCGATAGTTTTAGAGGAGCAACTTGGGTTTCTATTCATAATGGAGGTGGTGTTGGTTGGGGAGAAGTTATAAACGGTGGTTTTGGCATGCTTCTTGATGGTTCTAAAGGAGCATCAAAGCGTTTAAAATCAATGCTTTTTTGGGATGTAAATAATGGTATTTCTAGAAGAAGTTGGGCAAGAAATGATGAGGCTATTTTTGCTATTAAAAGGGCAATGAAATCAGAAAAGAAATTAAAAGTTACAATTCCGAATAAAGTTAAAGATGACTTGATGAATTCTATAACTTAAAACTATACCTGATGAAAAATTTTATTTTTTTAGTATTTAGTGCTTTTTTAATTACTTCTTGTAGTTCTGTAAAAGTGACTACAGATTATGATACCAAAGTCGATTTCAATCAATACAAAACATTTGCATTCTATAAACCCGGAATTGATAAAGCAGAAATTTCTGATTTAGATAAAAAAAGGATTTTAAGAGCAATTGAATCTGGGTTAATCGCTCAAGGATTTACAAAATCTGAAAATCCAGATATGTTAGTCAGTATTTTTACAAAGTCTAGAGAGAAAGTAAACGTAAATCAAAATAATAATTTTGGCTATGGTTTTGGCTGGGGATGGAATCCTTATATGTTTGGAAACATGAACAATACTAATGTTTCTCAATATACCGAAGGAACGTTATTTATAGATTTTATAGATAAAGAAAAGAAAGAATTAGTTTGGCAAGGAATTGGAACCGGAGCTTTAAAACTTCAGAATAGAGAAAAAAAAGAGGCTAGAATTAAAGAATTCGCGAATGAAATTATTTCAAGGTTTCCACCAGGTAAAGAAAAATAAAATTAAATTAGCGTTCTTCGGAACGCTTTTTTTATGGATTAAAATGATATTTTTGCAAAGTGTATAATAAAAGAGTAGAATTAGAAGAAGGAGATTATTACCTAAATGAGCAAGGGTATAAGGTTTTTACCGAAAAATTTCATTTAAAAAGAGGTCATTGCTGTAAAAGTGGTTGTAAACATTGTCCGTACGGATATGATAAAAAAACAGATACATTTAATTAAAAAAGTGACTTTTAATAAAAAAAGGTTTAAATAGAATAAATAAATTTAGAAAAATGATAAAAAGAATTTTAGTTTTAGTAATTGCAATTCAGTTTACTGGATGTGCAGAATTGCAAAATGTTATTAATAATTTACCAAGTGGAGGTGCTTTATCTCAGCAGCAAATAGGAAATGGTTTAAGGGAAGCGTTAGACAGCGGAATTAAAAATCAAGTTTCTAAATTAACATCTAAAGATGGTTTTTACAGAAATCAATTGGTAAAAATATTATTACCAGAAGAATTACAAGCTGTAGATAAAGGATTGCGAAGTATTGGTTTAAGTAATTTGGCAGACGAAGGTATAAAAGTATTAAACCGAGCAGCTGAAGATGCTGTAAAAACTGCAACTCCTATTTTTGTAAATGCTGTAAAAGACATAACATTTGCAGATGCAAAAAACATTTTATTAGGTGAGCAAAACGCAGCAACTGCATATTTGCAATCTAAAACTTCAGAAAGTTTGTATAATAGTTTTAGCCCAGTTATTAATAAATCTTTTTCTAAAGTAGGTGCAGATAAAATATGGTCTAATTTAATTACCAAATACAACTCAATTCCTTTTGTTAAGAAAGTAAACCCAGATTTAACAGGTTATGTAACTAACCAAGCTTTAAAAGGTGTTTTTACTATGATTACTAATGAAGAAAAAGGTATTAGAGAAAAAGTTGGGTTAAGAAGTACAGCTTTATTAAAACAAGTTTTTGCTTTACAAGACAATAGATAAAAATAGTTTAAAATAAAAAATGATAAAACGCTATGCTTTAAAGTATAGCGTTTTTTTATTTATCCCAAGAACGCTATTTTATTTATTAAATTCCTTAAAATCTACAGAAGGATCAAAATCATTATTTGTTTTTAAAGAATAAAGCTCGCTTTTTGGATCTTTAGATCTAATTAGTGGAAATAATAATTGTACATACCATGGTTCTTTCATTTGATTCCATGCTCCAAAACGTGTTGTGTATTTTCTAGTTATTTTAGCGGTACCAAATATAATATCCCATAAGAAAAGTAAATTTCCGTAATTTCCATTTGGATTGCTAACACCATCTTCAGAAGTTAAACCATGATGTGCAAAGTGTGTTGCAGGAGTAGAAATTGTTCGTTCAATTAACCAAGCAAATGGTTGTAAAATTCGGTATTTATATAAGAAACGATCCCATTTTGTTTCACTATGAGCTAATAAAATTACAACTAACTTTACAGCGATATAATAAATGTAAATTTCGCCCATTCCTAAATAGACTAAAACTGCAGAAAACCAAATACCAGGCATCATTGCGTAATATAAAGTCGCATTTCTGTACGTAACTAAAACACCCATCTCTTCTACGACATGATGCGGTCTGTGTAATTTCCA
Source organism: Polaribacter sp. (assembly GCF_036480315.1). Classification (GTDB taxonomy): domain Bacteria; phylum Bacteroidota; class Bacteroidia; order Flavobacteriales; family Flavobacteriaceae; genus Polaribacter. Next base: position 30,783 of record NZ_JAZGGG010000020.1, on the reverse strand, counting down.
AAAAGTTTTATTTTCATGAGAGAACCTGTGCCACCAATATTGCATTAGGTCATCAAAAATTAAAAAAGCTGCAATGTGATACCAAAAAGAACTATCAATAAAAATATTATTAAGTTGAGGTAAAAAAGTATTCATTAAGAAAACAACGGCTACAATAATTGCTGGCTGAATTAAGGTTGGTAATGTTACTAAACTAATTAACTCTATCGTAAAATCGTTTTTGGTTCTTTTATCATCAATATATAAACCGCCAAAAGCTTCAATAATTCCTAAAAATAATAATACGGCTGCGGGAATTAATTTACCAATAATTTCTGAAGTCATTCTTTTGTAGCGTTTGAATGACAAGATAAGAAAAGAATTGTTAGATTATTTATTGATGAAGCGTTTTAAAATATTCAAAAGCTTTAATTAAACGACTCCCATACCAAGAAAACATTTCGCCATCTACAAGAAATGCTTTAGAATTGGTAATTTGTTCTATTTCAGAAACGTCTTTTTCTTTAAAAGGATACGGTTCTGATGATAAGAAAAGGAAGTCAAGATTACCTTTTAACTTTATTTTGTCTAACTCAATTTCTGGGTAGCGTTCTTTGTTTTGATATATATTATCAAACTTATTTAGTTGAAGTAAATGATTGATAAATGTATTATTAGCAGCAATCATCCAAGGGGTTTTCCAAATAAAGTATGCCACTTTTTTTATTTCTTTAGTGTTGATGAATTGCAGAAAGTCTGTTAATTCAAAATTAATTTTTCGAATAATTTCTTTTGCTTCAGTCTTTTTATAAAATAAATTCCCATATAATTTAATGAGTTCTAAAGTATCATCAATTGTATAAATATCAGAAACATGTGTTGGTGCAACTTGTTTGCAGAGTTTTACAATCTCTTTTGTGTTTTCTTCCTTATTGCAAAGAATTATATCTGGCTTTAAAGTTTTAATTTTTTCAATGTTGATGTTTTTTGTTCCACCAACAATTGTTTTTATTTCCTTTAAATAATTCGGGTGAATACAAAATTTTGTAAGACCAACAATACTTTCTTCCAAACCTAAATCAACTAATAATTCAGTTAAACTAGGTACTAAAGAGATAATTCGTTTAGGTCTTTTATCAAACTCTAAAAGGCTGCCAATTTGGTCTTGATACGTTTTCATGCTAAATGAGGTTCTTTATCAAGAACGGAATGATTGTTAGTTATTAAGAATAACTTCCATTTGTTGCTGTAATTCTTTAGCGTTTGTAGTAGCAGCTTCAGCAAAATTAGTTTCGTTTGAGGCATAAATAATTCCACGAGAAGAATTGATTAGCAAACCAATATTTTCTGAAAGGCCATATTTACAAACATCTTGTAAACTTCCACCTTGTGCGCCAACACCCGGAACTAATAAAAAAGAAGTAGGAACAATTTTTCTAATCTCTTTAAAATATTCAGCTTTTGTAGCACCAACAACATACATTAAGTTTTCGCTATTTTTCCAAGATTTAGAAGTTTCTAAAACTTGTTTGTAGACTTCTTTTCCATCTATAATTTTTGTTTGAAAATCGAAAGCACCTTCATTAGAAGTTAACGCTAACATAATGGTGTGTTTGTTTTTAAAAGCTAAAAAAGGCTCTACAGAATCTTTTCCCATATAAGGTGCAACTGTAACAGAATCAAATGCTAAATCTTCAAAAAAGGCTTTTGCGTACATTGTTGAGGTATTACCAATATCACCACGTTTAGCATCTGCAATTGTGTAAATTTCAGGATAATTTGTGTTTAGATAATTGATAGTTTTTTCTAAAGATTGCCAACCTTTTATTCCATAAGCTTCATAAAAAGCGGTATTTGGTTTGTAGGCAACACACAAATGATGAGTAGCATCAATAATTGCTTTGTTAAATTCAAAGATTGGGTCTTCTTCTGTTAAAAGGTGAGATGGAATTTTGTTTAAATCCACATCTAATCCTATACATAAAAATGATTTTTTCTTTTTAATTTGGGCAATAAGTTCTTGTGTTGTCATTTGTTTTCTAAAAGTTATGCAAAAGTAGGTATTTTTGTTTTTAAATTTAGTGTCAAGTTGTAAGTATTAGATATCTTACAAGACCAAATTCAAAAATTAATTTATGTTTAAAAAGGGTTCAATTCTAGTTTTACTATTAATCGTTGTTAGTTGTAATTTTGAAAGACCAACAGAATTTTCAGAAAAAGCTTTAAGTGAGAACGTATATGATTTAAAGGATGTTTCTACAACTTTTAAAGATGTATTAAATGAACACAAAGGGAAAAAAATATTAATTGATGTTTGGGCTTCTTGGTGTAGAGATTGTTTATCAGCTATACCCAAAACTAAAGAATTACAGGAAGAGTTTCCAGAAGTTGTGTTTTTATTTTTATCTGTTGATCAAAGAATTGGTTCTTGGAAAAGAGGTGTAAAGCGTTATAATATTAAAGGAGAACATTATAATTTACCAAAAGGGATGAAGAATGGAGATTTGGTAGATTTTTTAAATTTAGGTTGGATTCCTAGATATCTAGTTGTTGATGAAAAAGGAAAGATATTACTCTTTAAGGCTACTGATGCATCAGATGAAGATATAATTACAGCATTAAAAAAATCTATATAAAACGTTTTAGTAACTATTTCTAAATTTAAAAGTTTTTTATTTTACATTCCTTAAATTTACTGCTGAATAAAAGTTAAATTTCACCTATTAAAAAGGGATAAAAACAAGATATATGAGAACAAAAATAGTAGCAGGGAACTGGAAAATGAACAATGATAGGGATGAAAGTAGAGAACTTATCAAAGATTTAAAAAAGGCAATTAAAAAAGAGGAACTAAAAAATACTCGTGTAATTGTTGCTCCTACTTTTGTAAACCTTTCTACTTCAATGAAAGCAGCAAGAAAATCTAAAATTGAAGTAGTTGCTCAAAATATGCATCAAGCAAAAAATGGAGCTTATACAGGTGAGATTTCTGCAAGTATGTTAAAATCAATCGGAATTAAAACGGTTATTTTGGGTCATTCAGAAAGAAGAACTTATTTTAATGAAACTGATGAATCTTTAGCTGAAAAAGTAGATGCTGTTTTAGAAAACGATTTAGAAACAATCTTTTGTTTCGGTGAATTACTAGAGGATAGAAAATCTGATAATCATTTTAAAGTTGTTGAAAGTCAATTATCAAAGGCTTTATTTCATTTAGAAGGTGATGCTTGGAAAAATATTATTTTAGCTTATGAACCAGTTTGGGCAATTGGTACAGGAGAAACTGCAAGTGCAGAACAAGCGCAAGAAATGCATGCTTTTATTAGAAGTATTATAGAAAAAAAATACAGTAAAAAAGTATCTAATAAAATATCAATTTTATACGGAGGAAGTGTAAAACCTGCAAATGCAGAAGAGATTTTCTCTAAACCAGATGTAGATGGTGGTTTAATTGGTGGAGCAGCATTAAATGTAGCTGATTTTACAGGAATTATTAAAGCGATATAAGTATCGTATTTAAAGATATTTACAATAAATTTGCATCGAGATTTTAAAATCTTGATGCATTTTTTTTATAATAAGTTTATGGATAATATTTATATAGAATACAACTTTACAGTAACGCCTAAAGAACCAGCAACAGAGATTTTAATTGCTGAATTAGGCAATGTTGGTTTCGAGAGTTTTGTTGAAAACGAAAATGGTGTAACAGCATATATTCAGAAAGAAGTGTTTAATTCGAATATTCTTGATGATATATTTGTTTTAAATTCTGATGAGTTTTCAATTGAATACAATCAGAATGAAGTTCCACAAACAAATTGGAATGCAGAATGGGAAAAGAATTTCTCACCAATTCAGGTTGATGATTTAGTAAGTATTCGTGCACCATTTCATGAAAATCCAAATTTAAAATATGATATTGTAATAGAACCAAAAATGAGTTTTGGTACAGGTCATCATGAAACTACACACATGATGGTGCAGCATTTATTACAATTAGATTTAGAGAATAAAAAAGTATTAGATATGGGGTGTGGAACCGGAATTTTAGCAATTTTTGCTGAAATGAAAGGAGCAAAACCTACAGACGCTATAGATATTGATAACTGGTGTTATGAGAATTCCATAGAAAATGTTGAACGTAATAACTGTAATAATATTTCTGTTTTTGAAGGAGATTCGTCACTTTTAATTAATAAAAAGTACGATGTTATTATTGCAAATATCAACAGAAATATTTTGTTGATGGACATAAAAGTCTATGCAAACTGTTTAAATGAAAATGGAGTTTTGCTATTAAGTGGATTTTATCAAGAAGATATTCCCATAATAGATGCAGAAGTTTCTAAATATTATTTAAAACAAGAGACTTTTATCGAAAGAAATAATTGGGTTGCATTAAAATACAATAAATTGTAATTTTGTGATTATGAGTACAAAGGAAAAAATACAAGAAGAAGTTGATGTTTTAGAGCAAGAAGTTTTTCAGCATGAAATAGTATTGCATAATGATGATGTAAATACATTTGATCATGTAATAGATTCTTTAATAGATGTTTGTGAGCATACTTTAGAACAAGCAGAACAATGCGCAACATTAGTTCATTATAAAGGAAAATGTACCGTTAAATCTGGTGAATATAAAGATTTGGAACCAAGATGTTCTAAATTATTACAATTAGGTTTATCTGCAGAATTGGTGTAATTATGGAAAACGTATATAAATATTTTCAATTTTCGCCTTACTTTAAAGATGAATCTGAAGCTTTTTCTGGAAACGAAATTTGTTATGCAGAGATTAATTTAAAGCATTTTTTAGTTTTTGAAAAAAAGAACTCAACTCTTAATTTATATGTTTCAAAATATAAATTGAGAAGTGAAATAGGTAAGAAACCTCCAGAAATTCTAGAATTACTAGTAGAAAGTTACGATAAAAGTATACCAGAACACCGTATAGCTATAAAGCAATATTTAGATTAAACTCGAGAAAAAATTCTCGAGTTTTTTTATTTAAAAAGCATGTGACTTATTGAAAAAGGATGTGTCATATAAACAGAATAACAATAGAAATGATTAAAAGAAACATCTTACTAATAGTAATTTTAATGTTTCCCCCAATATTTTTTGCACAGATAATGCCACCACCAGCAGGACCGCCAGATCCACCAGGTTTACCAATTGATGGTTTTACTGGTGTGTTGTTTTTAATAGGAATAATATATGGATTTGTAAAGATTCTTAAAAATAGTAGTAGTTAGTTTTATACTAAGTTTGGTTAGACGAAAAGGTCTTAAACGTAAGTTTAAGGCCTTTTACATTACCTTAAATAAAAAAACTCACCTTATTAAAGATGAGTTTTTGTGACCATGGCAGGATTCAAACCTGCAACCTCTTGAGCCGTAATCAAGTGCGCTATTCAGTTGCGCCACATGGCCGTTAAGCGGCTGCAAATATAATAGAGTTTTTTTAATATAGAAAGGCTATTCTGTTTTTTTATGAATTAATTTCTTCTTTATATGAATTTGCTATGAGTTGTGCCTTTTCTAGGTCTACATTTAGAACAAGCAGTTCAACTGAATTCATTTGTTCTCCAAAACCTGCAAGTCTTGCAGACTCAAATTTATTTTTAATTAGATATTGAATATTATTATCGTCAAGTAGATTTTTTAATCCATTTACAATAATTGAAGACCCTGAAAATATTTTTACATGTTCTGTTGTCATAATTTTTAATTTTAAGTAAGTGAATTTATGGTTACAAAAGCTCTCCAACCAATAATAGCTAATTGAAATTTAGATGCTTTAGAAATATCTAACTCTTTTTTTGTAAAAGAGGGTAAGATCAATTTATTAATTTTAGCAATAATTTTAAAAAATTGTTTTTTCATTTTTGGTTTGATTGTATATCAAATTTAATGAAAAATAAACAACTCACTTTTAAGATGAGTTGTTTTCTGATGGATTTAATTTATTTTTTCTTTCCCATCATTTTTTTAGCAAGATCTGCACTAATTAAAGATTCCAATAAATTGCTGTTATTACCATTTTTTCCTCCTTCAATATATGTAGATGGCAATTGTAACTCCTTAATATGTTGTGCAACACCAACTGCAGTTTTGTATTCCAACTCTGCGCGTTCTTGTGGTGTTAAACCAGCACTTACTAATTTTGCGTTTTCATAATATTGAGCATCGGCTGCAACTTTTTTACTTTTAGCTTTGTACTGTTCAACTTCATACTGTTTTTTTTCCATTATCAAATTAAAACCTGCAACTTTAGCTTCAGTTTCTGCCTCTATGGTTTGCTGAATTTGAATTTTTTCTAAACGAGCTCTTTCTTTTGCTTTTTCAGATTCTCCTTTAGCCACTTCTTTTTTAGCTCTGTAATATTCACGTTCTGCTTGTTGTTTTTCTAATTGAGTTTGTGCAACTTCATTTTTTTGTAAATCTAATCGTTCATCAAATGAAGTTTCCCAATCGATACCCGTAACTTGAGCTTGGTAGATTTTTAAACCATATTGTTTTAATGAATTTGTATTATCTCTAATAATATCTCCATTTGTATCTTTTTTGATCCTAAACTTCTTCTGCTTACTCGATTTTCCTACATGAATTTTTCTGATGGTAGAAGTATCTCCAACTACCTCATTACTGTTTTCTGCTTCATAATATTGTTCTACTTGGTACATTCCGTTTTCTAATTGATCTCTAAAATATCGATCAAAATCAGATGCTTGTCCAGAAATATAATCTTGAGCATCCATTAGTTTACACGTATTTTTTATGGCAGCATCTATATTTGGTAAAATTCTACCGAAAATTAATTTCGATTCACTTTTATTTCTATCTGCCATGTTTAAGAAAATTTTTTCATCATTAATATCTACGCCAACAATAACGGAAGTACTTATTTCTGCTTTAATAGCATCGCTAAATTCCCATTTTTGCGCTTTTCTATTGTAAAAACCTTGTCCGTTTTCTGGTAACTCACTATTGTTAGCAACAATAATGTCTTTAATTGATGTTTCGTAAGAAAGCGGTATAATTCTTCCCCACCATTTTAGTTTTAAACCTTGTGTGGTAATCATTTTATCGCCACCAGTTATATATTGTACAGCATAAGCAGTACCAGCATCAGCGTAAAAAAACAATCCATTTAAAATTGCCATTAAAATACCGAGTACAGTAATTTGAATGCTTCTTTTTGTATTGAACCAAGTAAGAGAAGCATTGTCTTTAAAAATGGTTTTTAAAATGAGTGTTGCAATTCCTACAACAATTAATATTATTCCTATAAATATTAGCATAGCGTTGGTTTTTTAGGTTGATTAAAATAAAATTTGAAAAATAATGTCTGCAATAATTTTGATAATTTTTAATACAATAGTAATCATAGTTAGTAGTAGTTTTAAGTTAGTAAAATTGGTTAAATCCGGGATTGTTTTCTCAATATATGAGAGTTCTATGAAGTCTACCAAACGATTTATTACTTATTATTCAGATTGATTTATAATTTGTAACTAAAAAAACGATTTTTGTTTTAATATTTATACTTGTATCTATAACTATGTTGTATATGTTAATTATTAAGTTAATATAAGTTTGTTTCTGTTAGGTTTTTAAGGGGCTTTTTTACATTTTTTTTAAATGTAAAGGAAATCTCATCTTTTTTGAAGCTATTATTTGGCTTTTGATTTTTTATTTTTTTCTTAAAGTGATAAAAATGTATCTTCGTAAAAAATTAAAATAGATGAATTTTTTATTAATAATAGGTGGTTTGGTGTTGTTGATTTTAGGTGGAAACTGGTTATTAAAATCTGCGGTTGCTTTATCATTAAAATTAGAAATACCAAAAATTGTAATTGGTATGACTGTTGTTTCTTTTGCAACCTCTGCTCCAGAATTAATTGTTAGTATAAATGCAGCTTTAAGTGGAGCGTCAGATTTAGCTTTAGGGAATGTTATAGGTTCTAATATTGCTAATTTAGGTTTGGTTTTAGGTATTACTTTGCTTTTAGGAACTATGGAAGTTCAAAAAAGTTTTTATAAAACAGATTGGCCGGTAATGATCATTGCATCGTTGTTATTATATTTCTTTTTATCTGGAGACAATGTAATTGTACAATATGAAGGGGTTATTTTACTTTCATTTCTAATTATTTTTATAGTGTATCTTTTACGTTTTCAAAAAACAGCAGTTGTAGATGAAATGTCTGAAGATGATGAACCTTTATCAGTTTTTAAAATTGCGCTCTTTTTAGTAATTGGCGGTTTAGGGCTTTGGGGAGGATCAGAATTATTAATAAAAGGTGCAACTTCTTTAGCTTTAGAGTTTGGAGTAAGCGAACGAGTAATTGGTGTTACAGTAATATCTATAGGTACAAGTATCCCTGAATTAGCAGCGTCAATTATAGCTGTTTTAAAGAAGGAAAAAGCAATTTCATTAGGAAATCTTATTGGTTCTAATATGTTTAATATTTTAGCTGTTTTAGGAATTACTTCAATAATAACTCCTGTAGCAGTAAAAGACATGGGGCTATTAACCAACGATATTTTCTGGATGCTAGGTGTTTCTTTTTTAATCTTGCCATTAGTATTCTTTCCAAAAAGAATGCGTTTAAATTGGAAAGATGGTGTTTTATTATTAGTAATTTATGTGTCCTTCATATATATGACGATATAATTTATCTTATAAAAATTAAACAAAAAAAACGCTAACAAATTAATGTTAGCGTTTTTTTTTGTATTTATAAGCTTTAAGATTATTTAACTGGTTTTACAGTTTTAATAATTCTTGCAGCAATTTTATATGGATCTCCATTAGAAGAAGGTCTTCTATCTTCTAACCATCCTTTGTATCCTTTTTCTACAGCGATAATTGGAATTCTAATTGAAGCTCCTCTATCTGAAACTCCCCAAGAGAAATCTGTAATAGATGCAGTTTCATGATCTCCTGTTAAACGTTGGTCGTTAAATTCACCATAAACAGCAATATGTTCTTTAGTTACTGGTCTAAATGCTTCACAAATTTCAGCATATTTATCTGCAGAACCACAAGTTCTTAAGATTGTATTAGAGAAGTTTGCATGCATTCCAGAACCATTCCAATCTCCTTTTACTGGTTTTGGGTGATACTCAATATACCATCCATATTTTTCAGTTAACCTGTCTAATAAGTAACGAGCTACCCAAATTTCATCACCGGCTTTTTTAGCACCTTTTGCAAACAATTGAAATTCCCATTGTCCAGAAGCAACTTCTTGATTAATTCCTTCGAAGTTTAATCCAGCATCAATACATAAATCAGCGTGTTCTTCAACAAAATCTCTACCAAAAGTATTTTTACCACCAACAGAACAGTAATACATTCCTTGAGGTCCTGGGTAACCACCAACAGGGAAACCTAGAGGTAATTGCGTTTTAGAATCCATAATAAAGTATTCTTGCTCAAAACCGAACCAGAAATCGTTATCATCATCTTCAATAGTTGCACGACCATTAGAAACGTGTGGTGTTCCATCTGCGTTCATAACTTCAGTCATTACTAAGTATCCATTTACCCTAGAAGGATCAATATAAATTGCAATCGGCTTTAAAATACAGTCAGATGCTCCACCAGAAGCTTGTTTTGTAGAAGAACCATCAAAAGACCAAAGGCTTAATTCTTCAACAGTTCCTTGAAAGTTTTCGTGTTCTTCAACTTTGGTTTTACTTCTCATGTTCTGAGTTGGATTATATCCATCTAACCAAATGTATTCTAACTTAATTTTTGCCATAATATGTAATTATTTGTGTAATGATATTCGTACTGCAAAAATCAAATATTTTTACGTCATATCAAAAAAAAAGAGGGGTAAAATTTGTAAAATGATTAAAAAATAATTTTATCCCTAATTTCTAAAGGGTATATTTGTTTAAAATTAAAAATAAGTAGAAAATATTAGTAATATGGCAAGGATAAGATTTAATGCATTGCAAGAAACACTTCATAGAAGTCCTATAAAGGTGGTTCAGAATGAAAAAAGATCAATACTTTTTGGTCAAAATGTATTTAATAAGCATGCTATGCAACAGTACCTTACGAGAGCTGCATATGAAAGTGTGATGAATGCAATTGAGCATGGTACTAAAATTGATCGTAAAATTGCAGATCAAGTTGCTGTAAGTATGAAAGATTGGGCAATGTCTAAAGGAGCAACACATTATACACATTGGTTTCAACCACTTACAGGTGCAACTGCAGAAAAACATGATGCTTTTTTTGAATCTATTAATGGTAGTTTAGCGATGGAGAAGTTTGATGGAGAACAACTCGTTCAGCAAGAACCAGATGCATCAAGTTTTCCTCACGGAGGAATTAGAAATACATTTGAAGCTAGAGGATTTACAGCTTGGGACCCAACTTCACCAGCATTTATTTATGAAACTACATTGTGTATTCCTACTATTTTTGTTGCGTATACAGGTGAAGCTTTAGATAATAAAACACCTTTATTAAGAGCGTTGCAATCTTTAGATACACATGCAACTGCTGTGTGTAAATATTTTGATAAAAATGCAAATAAAGTAAGTGCTACTTTAGGATGGGAGCAAGAATTCTTTTTAATTGATGATGCTTTGGCACTTTCTAGACCAGATTTATTATTAACAGGTAGAACATTATTAGGGTATACATCAGCAAAAGGACAGCAGTTAGACGATCATTATTTTGGTACAATTCCTGCAAGAGCTATGAGTTTTATGCAAGATTTAGAACAAGAATGTATGTTGTTAGGTATTCCTGTAAAAACAAGACATAACGAAGTTGCTCCAAACCAGTTTGAGGTTGCGCCAATATTTGAAGAAGCAAATTTAGCGGTAGATCATAATTCTTTGTTGATGGATGTAATGCAGAAAGTATCTCGTCGTCATAAATTTAAAGTATTATTTCATGAAAAACCATTTTCTGGAATTAATGGTTCTGGTAAGCATAATAACTGGTCTTTATCATTAGATGACAAAACCAATTTGTTAAGTCCAGGTAAAACACCAATGAAAAATTTACAGTTTCTAACTTTTTTTATAAATACAATAAAAGCAGTTTTTACGTATGAAGAATTATTAAGATCTTCAATTGCTTCTGCAAGTAACGAATATCGTTTAGGAGCCAACGAAGCACCACCAGCAATTATTTCTGTATTTGTTGGAAAACAGTTATCAGCAGTTTTAGATGAATTAGAAAACGTAACAAAAGGAAAATTATCTCCACAAGAAAAAACCGATTTAAAGCTAAATATTATTGGTAAAATTCCTGAAATTTTATTAGATAATACAGATAGAAATAGAACATCTCCTTTTGCATTTACAGGAAATAAATTTGAATTTAGAGCAGTTGGTTCCTCGGCAAATTGTGCAATACCAATGACTGTTTTAAACACCATTGTTGCAAAACAATTAAAAGAATTTAAAATAGAAGTAGATGCTTTAATTGATGAAAAAGAACTCAAAAAAGATGAAGCAGTTTTTAATGTATTAAGAGAGTATATTAAAGATTCAAAAACGATTCGTTTTGAAGGAGATAGTTATGGCGACTCTTGGGAAAAGGAAGCAAAAAAACGAGGTTTAAGTAACAATAAAACAACTCCGGAAGCTTTAAAAGTAAAAATTGCTGATAAAACAATTTCTTTGTTTGAAGAAATGGATGTTATGAGTAAAGTAGAGTTAGAGGCACGTTATGAAATTGATTTAGAATCTTACACAAAAAAAGTGCAGATTGAAGGTAGTGTTTTAGGTGATATTGCTAGAAACCAAGTCGTACCAACCGCTATTATTTATCAGAATACATTGTTAGAAAACACCAAGAATTTAAAAGAAATTTTTGGAGGTGAGTATAAAAATATCGCCAAAGAACAGATAGAACTAATTATGATTATCTCTAATCATATTACTCAAATTAACGCTTTGGTCATTAAAATGGAAGAAGAAAAGATGAAGGCTAACAAACATTTAGGGTTAAAATTAGCAGAACATTATTGTAATAAAGTTAAACCGTATTTTGTAGATATAAGATATCATTGCGATCAATTAGAAACCATGGTAGATGATAACTTATGGCCACTCACAAAATATAGAGAATTGTTGTTTACTAAATAAATTTATCATTATTAGGGCGTTTTAACAGGCTTTCACTACTCGCTTCACGCAAAAAAGCGTGAGAGCTCAAACAAACCGTTCAATCCCTAACGCATATTGAAAACTTAATAAGTAAGTTATTTAAAATTTACCAATAGATTTAAACACAACTTAAGTAATGTTTTCTATGTACCTATGTGTTCAAAATTATTAAAGACAAATTCATTTTATTTTTAATCAAAAGACTAAATTTGCAATTCACAACACAACAACATGAGTCAAGAAGTTTCTAAACGTTACGCACAAAGAGGTGTTTCTGCATCCAAAGAAGATGTACACAATGCAATTAAAAATATAGACAAAGGCTTATTTCCAAAAGCATTCTGTAAAATTGTACCAGATTATTTAACAAATGATAATGATTACTGTTTAATAATGCATGCAGATGGTGCAGGAACAAAATCTTCTTTAGCATATATGTATTGGAAAGAAACTGGTGATATTTCCGTTTGGAAAGGAATCGCACAAGATGCATTAATTATGAATATTGACGATTTGCTTTGTGTTGGTGCAACAAATAACATACTACTTTCCTCCACTATTGGTAGAAATAAAAGCAAAATACCAGGCGAAGTTCTATCAGCAATTATAAACGGAACAGAAGAATTAATAGAAGACTTAAAAGGTTTTGGAGTTACCATTCACTCAACAGGTGGAGAAACTGCAGATGTTGGCGATTTGGTAAGAACTATTATTGTAGACTCTACAGTAACTGTAAGAATGAAACGTACAGATGTTATTGATAATGCAAACATAAAAGCGGGTGATGTAATTGTTGGTTTAGAATCTTTCGGACAAGCAAGTTACGAAACTGAATATAATGGAGGAATGGGATCAAACGGATTAACATCTGCAAGACATGACGTTTTTCATAAGTATTTAGCAGAAAAATACCCAGAAAGTTTTGATGCCGCAGTTCCTGAAGATTTAGTGTATTCTGGAAATACAAAATTGACAGACAAAGTAGCCAATTCTCCTATTGATGCAGGTAAGTTAGTGTTGTCTCCAACAAGAACATACGCTCCAATAATAAAGAAAATATTATCTGAATTTAATTCAGAAACTGTACACGGAATGATTCATTGTTCTGGTGGTGCACAAACAAAAATTTTACACTTTGTAGATAATTTACACATTGTAAAAGATAACATGTTTCCAATTCCACCATTATTTAAATTGATACAAGAACAATCGAATACAGATTGGAAAGAAATGTATCAAGTTTTTAATTGTGGACATAGAATGGAAATTTATGTTTCTCCAGAAATTGCAGAAGACATTATTACAATTTCAAAATCTTTTAATGTAGATGCTAAAATTGTTGGTAAGGTAGAAGCTTCACCAACAAAAAAGTTGACTATTAAAAGTGAATTTGGTGTTTTTGAGTATTAGAATCAAAATCAATACATATAAAAAACCTACAAAATAGCTTAACTGTTTCTTGTAGGTTTTATTATTTATATAAGAATCTTATAAAATTTGTGGTGTCGCTAAAATAATTTGCACAGTACCTCCTCTTTCAGAACGTTGTATGTTGCAAATTCTTTCTGTTTGTGCTGGTCCTAAAGGTAAGACAGGGCAAGGTTTGTCACCAACTAATTGTATACAGTCTGTACAATTAACAGGAAAAACCCCAGGATTTCCTTTGTTTTCTTGTAAAGATTTATTGTAGATAGTTTCTATAGGTGTGTTTTTTGGTCCGTAATGCCATCCTAAACCTGCTTCTACTTTCATCATCATAAAACAATTTACACCATTTACACAACTAATATCATAAGCTTCAAAGCAAGGTGTATTTGGGTTTAAAGTGAATTCTGCAATATTAGTTCCTGTTTTTCCATGATGAAAATCTGCACTTTTTACAGGGCATTGAGGTTCTATGTAGAAACCGATATTTCCGCTAAAGCAAGCGCCTTTAGAATCGAATACCTGTGTAGCTCCTGCGGCTAACGTAAACTTACCACGTAGCTTATTTACTTTTGTAAGTACAGGAAAGTCGCTAATCGCTGCAGGACTTGGGCAACATTTGTTTGCATTATTGTCTGCAGCAAAAGTTACAAAAACTTCTACGGCTTCTTTAGTCTCATTTTTTACGGATAATTTTGTGTAATCTTTAGTAGTCATAATCTGTGTTTTAGTTAATGTATTAAGTTAGCCTGGTAATACATTAACAATTTTACAACTACTATTTAGTAGCTGTAAGAGTAGAAACACTTGTTTTGTGTTTTGGTGGTTTACACCAAAAGGGTAGCTGTTATTTCTTATTGGTTTAATTTTTAAAGAGTAACTTCTTTAAATTTGATGAAATTTGAATAAAAAAAACTCACTATTAAAAGTGAGTTTGGTGGTTTTGAGTATTAAATTTAAGTTTCGTTATTGTTATGATATAAAATCGTTTTAATGTTTTATGTCAGTCGATAACGAAGTTAGCGTTTTTTAGATATAGAAACAAACTAAATTAGTAGCGTGATTTAATATTACTTATCAAGTAAAACCTTATAAGTAGCGTTTCCTAATTTGTTTTCAATTTTTAAAAATAAAATGGCACCATTATAAGTAGGTGTTTTTAGAGTTATTTTTTGCTCATTTGGTTGTATTTTCTTTTTAAAGAGTTCTTTACCATTTACATCATAAAAATAGAGCGTAGAAGCAACATTTATTTGTTCTGAAAATTGAATGTTTAAATTATTTTTTGCGGGAATAGGAAAGATATTAGCAGTAACTTCTTGTTTTACTTTTTCTATGTTTAAGGAAAACGCAAGAGCATCTGACCAAAAATAAAGATAGCGTGAATCATTTCTCCACAAATCATCAGTTGTATCCCATTTTTGAAGAATATGTTCATCTAAATCTTCGTTAGTATTAAATGTTCTTATGTGTTTAAAATAGTTTCTAAAATCGCTAATAACACTATACCATTGTTGATGAATAGTAATAGATTGATTGGTAGGATACGTGTATATGAATTTTTCAACACCTATACCAGTTGTTACAAGAACAGTTTCTGCTTCAGACACTAATCCTTCTGCATTATACGAATAATCTGTTTTTTTATAACCGTTTTCGCTCCATTCTTGGTTGCTAATATTCCAACCATGCCATGATTTTTTTATTAAATTTCCTCCAACATTTTCATAAATTATTCTTTCATTGTTTTGCCAGTTATTCAAAAAATCTCTCCAGATAAGTTTTGTTTGTAAGATGATTTTATCTGAAGCATATTCATATTCTGTTTTTGTACTATTAACAAAAGGATTAGTGCCATCACTTACTTCTACTATTTCTTCAATTATATTATCAGCACTATATTGATAAGATGTTTTTTCAACTTGAGTCCAAATATCACTCCAATAATAGAATTTTGCATCACTACTAACATTATTTACTAAATAATTATAAACATATTTAGTACTATTGTCCCAAACATCTGTATTTAAATTCCAATTCTGAAAATTGGTTTCAATTAAATTATTGTTTGCATCATACTCTTTTAAAGTTTGATAAAAATTATCCCAATTTGTGCCAGAAAGATTCAGTCTTAAATAATTGGTTTCTTTATTTCCGTTATTATCAAAAGTTAAAATTTCTCTTGTATGAAGCCTCCAATTTGTGTTGCTTGTATCCCAAGAAAGAAAATGAACGGAATCTAATTTTTGTATGGTTTGACTATTTGTTTGTTCTATAAATAATAAAAAAACTAAAATAAGTAATGATGTTTTCATGTCTTTTTTAACATAAATATAGCACAACAAAGAGCTTAATATTGTGTATTATGTGTCAATTGTAATTATTTAGGTGTAAATGGAATAAAAAACCTTATCAGTTGAAAGTTAGTTAGATGGTACTTTTTTTAGCAACTAAAGAGATTGTAAAAAGGAAGAGTGTTAATGTATACTCTTAAAAATGAAATCAATTTTAAAATCATCATTAGAAACTGCAGCTTTTAGTAGTTTATTTTCTAGCCAATATGTTATTTTCTTCGGAAACTCATTTTGTAGATTTTCACAAACAAAAGAAGAATAAGTTTGTTGTGTGAATTTGAATAATGTAGAATTTTCATTTACACCAGAAACTTTTAAAAATAAAGTGTCGTTTTTGGTGATGATTTTCATTTTTTCAAAAAAAATAGTGTCTTTTCCTTTTAGAGTCAACCCAGCTCCAGAAAAATTATTTTGCCAAGTTTCATAAGTTGTAATGCTATCTTTATCGTTTGTACGAATCCATTCCCCCTAAAAGAAAAGAAGGTTTTTTAGGTTTTAGGTTTTCTGTTTTACAAGAAGTAATTAATAAAAAACAGCAAATGATTCGTAAATACTTCATTGGTTTAGCTTTGATTTCTTCAAATATACTAAAAACGAAATAGTTAACTTTCCGATAAAAATTGTAAATTCGCAATCCAAGAAAAGAGCAGAAGATGTTAGATAAATTAAGAATTGTTAAGCAACGTTATGATGAAGTTTCTGATTTAATTATTCAGCCAGACGTTATCATGGATCAAAAACGTTATGCTGGTTTAATGAAAGAATATAAAGATTTAGGCGATGTTGTTAAGAAAGGTGAAGAATATCAGACCTTAACAAACAACATAGCAGAAGCTAAAGAAATTCTTGCAGATGGTTCTGATGCAGAGATGAACGAGATGGCAAAGATGGAAATTGACGAAGCCAATACTAGAATTCCTGAATTAGAAGATGAAATAAGATTCTTATTAATACCTAAAGATCCAGAAGATACTAAAAATGCAGTTGTAGAATTACGTGCAGGAACTGGTGGAGATGAAGCAAGTATTTTTGCTGGAGATTTATTTAGAATGTATACTAAATATTGTGAAGGTAGAGGATGGAAAGTTTCTACTGTAGATTATTCTGAAGGAACAAATGGTGGTTTTAAAGAAATTCAATTTGAAGTAAATGGATCAGATGTTTACGGAATTTTAAAATTTGAAGCTGGTGTACATCGTGTGCAAAGAGTTCCACAAACGGAAACACAAGGTAGAGTTCATACTTCTGCAGCAACTTGTATGGTTTTTCCGGAAGCAGAAGAATTTGATGTTGAGATTAACCCAAAAGAAGTAAGAATCGATTTTTTCTGTTCTTCAGGCCCTGGAGGTCAATCTGTAAATACAACGTATTCAGCAGTTCGTTTAACGCATTTACCTACTGGTTTGGTTGCACAATGTCAAGATCAAAAAAGTCAGCATAAGAATAAAGAAAAAGCTTTTAAAGTATTACGTTCTCGTTTGTATGATTTAGAATTAGCAAAGAAGAATGCTGAAGATGCTTTAAAACGTGGTTCTATGGTTTCTTCTGGAGATAGAAGTGCAAAGATTAGAACTTATAATTATGCACAAGGACGTGTTACAGATCATAGAATAGGTTTATCATTATATGATCTACCTAATATCATGAATGGAGATATTCAGAAAATTATTGATGAATTGATGTTAGCAGAAAATACAGAGAAATTAAAAACATTAGGAGACGGAATCTAGTTTTCTTAAATTATAAATTTAAAAACCTCAAAATTTAGACATAAAAAAAAGCGATTAAAGTTTTAGGGGGAACTTTTAATCGCTTTTATGTTAAACAAATAATTATGAAGTTATTCTATACATATTACTATGTGGGGGAAAGAATAAATTACTAACACTACAAATTTAGAGTAGTTTTAGAGAACCCACAATACCCATTAATGGGGTTTTTTTTCTCTCACGGTTTTCCGTGAGAGAACTCACTGAAAACCGTGAGAGAAAAATATTATTTTCCAAATAAATGTAGCTCTGTAAATTCTTTATCTATTGTGATAGACTGTGTTTTATCACTATTTAAACCTTCTAAAGAAATTTCTACATTATCTACTTGAATAGATGTAATTTTAAAAGGTAAGTTGTGTAAAACAATTTTAAATTTAGAATAATCTGCGTTAAAGTCTCCTCTTTTGTGTTGTTGTAAAATTAATTCTTCTTTTTTTCCAGTTACCTTAAAAGTACGTAAACTAAATCGTCCTTTTTTATAATCATATCCATCATGTGCATCATCATATAGTTTTGAAGATTCTTTTCCTTTTTTATAATATACATCTAAAGTTATTTCATCAAACTTCTTTTCACCAACATATTGTTGAACAGGATATTTAGGAATTACAGCTCCTTCTTTAATAAAGATTGGCATGCTGTCTAAATCTGCATCTACCCACATTTCTTTTCCGCCTTCAACTACTTCGTCCGTCCAGAAGTTGTACCATTTTCCGTTAGGAATATACATTCTTCTTCCTTTTGCATTTGGTTCTTGTATTGGACAAACTAAAATTTGTTCTCCATATATAAATTCATCACTTCTATAATGAGTAGCAGTATCTTCTTGGTCGTATAATACCAAAGATTTTAAAATTGGTGTTCCGTCATTTAAATATTTCCAAAAAGCAGTATATAAATAAGGTAATAACTGGTATCTTAATTCTACAAATTTTCTAACAATATCTGTAACTTCGTCACCAAAAACCCAAGGTTCTTGAGATCCATGGTCTCCTGAAGAATGAACTCTACAAAAGGCGTGAAAAACGCCTAATTGTATCCATCTTGTAAATAATTCTCCTTGAGGTTGTTCTGCAAATCCACCAATATCAGATCCTGCAAAAGAGAAACCAGACATTGCCATTCTTTGCGCTTGGTTATTTGCAATTGCTAAATGTTCCCAAGTTGCAACGTTATCTCCCATCCAAGTCGATGTATAACGTTGTGCACCAGAATAAGCAGATCTTGTAATAACAAAAGGTCTTTTTGGATACGCATATTTCTTTAACCCATGATAGGTTGCACGTGCCATTTGTGTTCCGTAAATATTGTGTGCTTTTCTATGTGAACAAGGGTTTCCATCATAATCATGACGAACATCATCTGGAAAAGATTTGTTAGGAACGTCCATAACTGCAGGTTCGTTCATATCATTCCACACACCTTTTACACCGATATCTTCAATTAGTTCTTTAAACAAACCTGCCCACCATTCTCTAACTTCTGGTTTTGTGTAATCTGGAAAATAACATTCACCAGGCCAAACTTTCCCTTTCACATAGGGTCCATCTGCACGTTTACAGAAATAATCTTTATCTAACCCTTCTTTAAAAACAATATAATCTGCATCTATTTTAATTCCTGGATCTATAATAACAACGGTTTTAAAACCATCATCTTCTAATTCTTTTACCATTCTTTTAGGATCTGGAAAGTGATTTTTATCCCAAGTAAAACATCGGAAACCATCCATATAATCGATATCTAAATAGATAGCATCACAAGGGATTTTTAAATCTCTAAAAGTATTAGTAACTTCTTTTACATTACTTTCTGGGTAATAAGACCATTTACATTGATGAAACCCTAAAGCCCATAAAGGAGGTAAAGTATGGGGTTTACCTGTTAAATCTGTATAGTTTTTAACTACTTCTTCCATTTGTGGGCCGTAAATGAAATAATAATTCATTTCACCACCTTGAGCCCAAAAACTGGTTACATTTCTTCTTTCATGTGCAAAATCGAAAGAAGTTTTAAATGTGTTGTCAAAAAATATCCCGTAAGATTTATTGTCTTGTATTGCTGTATAAAACGGAATTGCTTTATATATTGGGTCTGTATCTTTCCCAAAAGCATAAGAATCTGTTGCCCAGTTTTCAAAACGTTTCCCTTTTAAATTTACGTCTACTGGTTTATCACCTAAACCATAAAAACTTTCTGCTGGTCTAGAAGCTTTACTCATTTTCACGATGTCTCCACCATGTTCGTAACATTCTTCCCAATGAAAACCAATTTCATCTTGGTTGATTAGTTTTAAATCTAAAGCATCGTATAAAGCAACTTGCATGCTTAATTTTTCTACTTTACAAATTAATTTTGAAGTTGTAATAATATAGTGTGTTTCGTCTTCTGAAACTTCTAAAAAACTATATCCTCTACTTGCGTGAATTGTAACACCGTATGAAAAGTCATTTTCAAATTTTCCTGTAGTTGCATATCTAAATCTAATTACACTGTCTCTAACTACAGTAACTTGTAAAACAACATTATTTTTTGCTGTAAAAAAAAGCGTATCTACGTCTTTTTTATAACTTATAATTTCTGATGGAAATAAATTTCCTTTTTGTTCTAATTCTGTATTAACAATCATAAATATTGGTTGTTTATTTTGACTTGCAAAAATCGTAAAAGTTGATAAAATTTTAGTACTTAAAATATTTTTTTTACGATAACGTATTCGTCTATTTTAAATACAAAAATATTGCTTATTTTACAGAAAATCAGCTAAATGTGTTTTGTTTTAATAATTCTTAAAAGAATTTGTAAAGCCTTAAAAATGAAGCCTTTTATTGTGAAGTTTAAAAATAAGTCCTCTTTTTTTATCATAATAATAGCATGATTTAAAAAGAGGGCTTATTGTGAAAAATTATTTGTATTTAAAGGCAAGCATACTTAATGGAGGTAAGTTTAATTCTATAGAATTATCTCTACTATTCCATGTTTTTTTATTGGAAGTAAGTTTGGTGTTTTTAAAATCTCCTGTTCCATTATATTTCTGAATATCGCTATTAAAAACAGGCTTTAAAGTTCCTTTTTTAGGTAATCCTATTCTGTATTTCTCTCTAGGTTCTGGCGTTAAATTTAAAATAATAACTACATTATTTTTTTCATTTTCACCTTTTCTGATATACGAAATTACAGAATTTTCATGATCACCATGATCTATCCATTCAAACCCTTCATGAGAAAATTGTTTTTCATGTAAAGCTGGTTCTTCTTTATATAATTTATTTAAATCTTTCACTAAATCTTGGGCGCCTTTATGAACATTATGTTCCAATAAATGCCAATCTAAACTTGTTTGAAAATTCCATTCACTAGTTTGTCCAAATTCTGCTCCTTGAAATAATAATTTTGTTCCAGGGTGTGTATACATAAAACTATACATTAATCTTAAATTAGCAAATTTTTGCCATTCATCTCCTGGCATTTTATCTACAATTGCCTTTTTACCATAAACTACTTCATCATGAGAAAGAGGTAGCATAAAGTTTTCTGTAAAAGCATAATTTAAACTGAAAGTTAAATCATTTTGATGATGTCTTCTATAGATTGGTTCTTTTGCAAAATAATCTAAAGAATCATGCATCCAACCCATCATCCATTTCATTCCAAAACCTAAACCGCCAGAAAAAACTGGACTAGAAACTTGTGGAAATGAAGTTGATTCTTCTGCAATTGTTTGCACATCAGGGAAGTTTTTGTAAACAGCTTCATTCATCTCTTTTAAAAATGCAATTGCGTCTAAATTTTCTCTTCCACCAAATTCATTTGGTTCCCATTCGCCTTCTTCTCTAGAATAATCTAAAAATAGCATTGATGCTACAGCATCTACTCTTAAACCATCTGCATGATATTGTTCTAACCAAAAAATAGCATTACTTATTAAAAACGATTTTACTTCGTTTCTACCATAATTAAAGATTAAACTTTTCCAATCTTGATGATACCCTTTTCTAGGATCTGGATGTTCGTATAAACTAGAACCATCAAAATTACCTAAACCATGTGCGTCTGATGGAAAATGTGATGGAACCCAATCTAAAATTACACCAATTCCTTTTTCGTGAAATTTATCTACCAAAAATTTAAATTCATCTGGATAACCAAAACGAGAAGTAGGAGCGAAGTAACCTGTTAATTGATAACCCCAACTTGGGTCATATGGAAATTCCATAATTGGCATAAATTCTACATGTGTAAAATTCATTTCTTCAACGTAATCTACAAGTTCATCAGCTAATTCTGTATAGCTCATAAACCTATTTTCTTCTACCTTTTGCTTCCAAGAACCTAAATGAACTTCATAAACAGAGTACGGAGCGTCTAAAGCATTGTGCTTTTTGCGTTCTTTCATCCAATTTTTATCTTTCCAAAAATAATTGTCTTCCCAAATAATTGAAGCTGTTTTTGGTGGATGCTCACATCTACGAGCATAAGGATCTGCCTTTTCTGTTACTTCACCATTATTATTACTTTGTATTTTGTATTTATAAGTGTTACCTTTTCCTGCGTAAGGAATAAATCCTTCCCAAATTCCACTAGAATCCCATCTTACATTTAGTTGATGTTCTTGGTCATTCCAATAATTAAAATCTCCAACTACTGAGACTTGTTTAGCACTTGGAGCCCAAACTGCAAAATAAGTTCCTTCGATACCATCTTTTGTAATAATATGAGAGCCAAATTTCTCATATAATTTGTAGTGTTTACCCGATTTAAATAAACTAATATCAAAATTAGAAAATAAACTATGTACTATAACTTTAGACATTTAGTTGTTTTAAATAAAAATTTAATTATTGAATTTTTGTTCCTTTAGTTACAGTAGCTCCTTTCTTAATAACTACGATTCCGTCTTTAATTAAATAGCTGTCTGTTTCTGAATCTTTAAGATGAGGACCGCCATTAATTATTACATCGTCACCAATTCTACAATTTTTATCTATTATACAATTGTTTATTTTACAATTATTACCAATTCCTAAAAGGTTTTCAATTTTTAACTTTTCTATATTCTCTAATGATTCATAAGAATCATTACCCATCATATAAGTATTTGTTACTGAAGTATTTTTACCAATTCTAGAACGAATACCAATAACACTTTTTTCTATTTTATCTGCATGAATAATACAACCATCAGCAATAACAGATTTGTTTATCTTTGTTCCAGAAATTTTAGAAGTTGGTAAAATTCTAGCTCTTGTATACACTCTATTTTCATCGTATAAATTAAATTTAGGAATATCATCTGTTAGACCTAAATTTGCTTCAAAGAAAGATTCTATTGTACCAATATCTGTCCAATAACCTTCATATTGATAACTAACTGTTTTATGATTGTGAATAGATTGAGGAATAATTTCTTTACCAAAATCTATGGTATCTGGGTTTTCCATTAATTTTATTAATAAATCTCTATTAAAAATATAGATTCCCATAGAAGCTAGGTAGTTTCTACCTTCTTTTTTCATTTCATCACTTACATCAGAAGTCCAATTTTTTAACAAATCTTCTCCTGGTTTTTCTATAAATGAAGTAATTTGGTTTTCAGAATTTGTTTTTAAAAGCCCAAAACCAGTGGCGTCTTTTGCATTTACAGGATACGTTGCTATAGAAATTTCGGCATTACTTTCTTTATGCTTTTTAATCATATCTTGTAAATCCATATTATACAATTGATCTCCAGAAAGAATCAAAGCATATTCAAAATCATTTTGTAAAAAGTGATGCATACTTTGTCTCACAGCATCTGCAGTTCCTTGAAACCATTTATCACTTGCCATCGTTTGCTCTGCTGCTAAAACATCTACAAACGCATTACTAAAAAAACTAAAATGATACGTGTTTTTTATATGTTGATTTAAAGAAGCAGAATTAAACTGCGTTAATACATATATCCTTTTTATGTCAGAATTTATACAATTAGAAATAGGTATATCTACCAACCTATATTTACCTGCGATTGGTACTGCTGGTTTAGATCTATCTGCTGTTAAAGGATAAAGTCTAGAACCTTGTCCGCCACCTAAAATGATTGATAATACGCTGTTGTCATTCATAACTTATTCTTTTAAAGATTTATATAGGGTTACATATTCTTGGGCAGAATTGTTCCAAGAATGATTTATTGACATTATTCTTTTTAAGTTTTTCTTAAATTCTTTTTCTTCGGAATAAAATTCTGAAGCTCTAGTGATCGCTTTAGTAACATTATCTACTGTTACACCATTGTGTCTAATACCAAAACCATTTTTGTTTTCGATATCTACAATTGTGTCTTTTAATCCACCAATTGCATTTACAACTGGTACAGTACCATATCTTAAAGAATACATTTGGTTTAAACCACAAGGTTCTACACGAGATGGCATTAATAAAAAATCTGCACCTGCATATATAATGTGTGCTAATTTTTCATCGTAACCAATAAATGTATTAAAGTTTTCTTTTGGCATTGAAGTTAGTTTTTCTTCAGTTTCTTTATGTCCAGAGCCTAATAGTAGAATAGAAATATCATTTTCAGCTAATGCTTTTTTAAATATTTCTGGAAACAAATCGGCTCCTTTTTCGCCAACTAATCTCCCTATAAAAGCGAAAAGTGGTTTTTTACTATCTAAATTAAATTCTTTACACAACCATTCTTTGTTTCCTTTTTTTCCTGAAAGAACTGTTTTTGTAGAAAAATTTTTTATTAAACGATCATCTGTTTCAGGATTCCAAACTTTAGAATCTATACCATTTAAGATACCAACACATTTAGCGCTTTCATGATTTAATAAGTCTTCTAATCCGTTTGCTTTTATTTTTAACTCCTCCATATAAGAAGGTGAAACTGTAGTTACTTTCCAAGCACATTTTATGGCAGTAGCCAAAGAGTTTATATTACCACCCCAATCTATAAGACCAACATTATCAAAGTTAAAAGGCGGAATTAAATTAACTTTTTCATGAGAAAACCAACCTTGGTATTGTGCATTGTGTATTGTTAAAATTGTGGGAATTTCTTTAAGAGTTTCATATTTAAAACTATTAGACATCATAAAAGGAATTAAACCTGTGTGATGATCGTGAGTATGAATTACATCTGGTTTTTCATCCAACGTTAAAATCCAATCTAATGCTGCAATTTGAAACGCTAAAAAGCGTTCTGTATCATCATTAGAGTATACATATTCTTTAAAGATTAAACAAGGAACATCAACACAGAAAAGATCAAAACCTAACTGGTTATTGTTGAGTTTTAATATTTTAAAATTATAATATTCATGACCAAGAGCAATAAAGTTTTCGTAAACTTTTTCAAAGGTATTGCTTTGTGTAAATTTATTATTGTAAAAAGGCATTACTACGTTGCTTGTAGTAACGAATTCTTTTTGATATTTTGGCAAAGCTCCAACAACATCAGCAAGTCCACCAACTTTAGCAATTGGGAAGCATTCTGCACTTATATGTAGTATATTCAATATTTAAAATTAGATGATTAGAACCTAAATTTACAAAATAAATATTGACTAAAATAATTGTTTTAAATTATTAATGTAAGTTTAATATAAGAGTGTAATTGTTAAATTAAGTTTAATTTAAAGCTATTTATATAGTTGTTATTTATGAATTTCTATGCTTGTTAATTTCGTCTTGGAGTTGTCTTCTTAACTTTTGCTCTCTTTCTAATGATTTTTTTCTGTGTTTATCAAATTCTTGTTCAACATCTAATAAACTATTTTCTGCTTTTTTTGTTATAATATGACTTCTAGAAAACTTAAAGATGAAATACATTAAGCCAGATAGTAAAAGAGCAATAATTGCCCAAAGAATAAGATTGTAGGTTATTTTGCTTAATTGAAGACCAAATAAAGAGATAGAGTTTTCTTGTTTTAAGGCAACATCGAGTTCAAGTTTAGTTTTGGCTAACTTGTTCTCTAGTTCTGCAGAGTTTATTTTTTCTTTTTTAAATAAATTTTTTTGTTCTAAAACTAGTTTTTTAGAGGAGTTTATAGAATCTAAAACATTAGATTTTAATTTCTGAAAACCTTCTTTACTAATTACTTTATATACCTGATAGCTAGTTGAAGTTCTATAGATTTTATCAAATTGTCCATTTAAAGAAACATCTTCTGTAACTGTTTCTTGTGCAAAAGAAATTGATGCTAATAAAATTGTTGCAAAAGTTAATAGGTGTAGTCTCATTTTTTTTAATTTTTAATAGAGGTTTTATCAAACAATAAAAGTAATAAAAAAACCCAAACGAATTCGTTTGGGTTTTTATTATAAGCAAGTAATTTATAAATTATTTTATTTTTTCTACAACTGCCTTAAAAGCATCTGGGCTGTTAACAGCTAAATCAGCTAAAACCTTACGGTTTAATTCGATATTATTAGCTTTTACTTTTCCCATAAACTGTGAGTAAGACATTCCGTGTAAACGAGCTGCAGCATTAATACGTACAATCCATAAAGAACGAAAGTTTCTCTTGTTATTTTTACGGTCACGGTATGCATAAAGCATTCCTTTTTCAACCGCATTTTTTGCTACTGTGTAAACGTTTTTACGTCTTCCAAAGTAACCTTTTGCTGCCTTCAAGATTTTTTTTCTTCTTTTTCTTGAGGCTACTGAATTTACTGATCTTGGCATAATTTCAATGTTTTTTTGTAGTAGGCGATTCTATATAGAATACTTTTATTTTTGGCCTAACTCCATGGTTAATAATTAAATTCCCTTGTTAAACTTATTTCAAGTTTAACATTTGCATAATGTTAGACTTATCTGATTTATGTACTAAACCATCATGAGTTAACTTTAATTTACGTTTTTTAGACTTCTTTGTTAAGATGTGGCTTTTAAACGCGTGCTTTCTTTTGATTTTCCCAGTACCAGTAACTTTAAATCGTTTCTTGGCGCTAGATTTTGTTTTCATTTTAGGCATCTATCCTTCGTTTTTATCTTGCTTATAAGATTGTTTATGCTGAACTATTTTGTTCAGTATTCTTTTTAGAATCTTTAATATTCTAATTATTTTACTTTTTTAGGAGCAATAAACATAATCATACGTTTACCTTCTAGTTTTGGTAATTGTTCCACCTTACCATATTCTTCAAGTTCTTGGGCTAGTTTTAATAATAAAATTTGTCCTTGTTCTTTAAAAATAATAGAACGTCCTTTAAAAAACACAAATGCTTTTAATTTAGCTCCTTCCTGTAAGAACTTAATAGCATGTTTCTTTTTAAATTCATAATCATGCTCATCAGTTTGAGGTCCAAAACGTATTTCTTTAATAGTTACTTTAGTAGCTTTCGATTTTAAAGATTTTTCACGCTTCTTCTGCTCATACAAGAATTTCTTGTAATCAATAATTTTACAAACAGGTGGCTTTGCTTTTGGTGAAATCTCTACCAAATCCAATTCCTGTTCTATGGCTAGTTCTTTAGCTTTTTCTAAAGGATACACACCAACTTCTATATTGTCGCCCACAAGACGAACTTCGTCAACATATTTTATTTTTTCATTAATCCTATGTTGATCTTCTTTGATTACTCTCAACGGTCTTCTCGACCTACTTCTACGTATTGCTATGGCTTATAAATTTAAAATTTAACTTATGGCTGTTTTCCAACCTTTTATTTTTTTATTGAATTTCAAAATTAATTAAAATTTCTTCAATGTTTTGTTTTCTTCGGTTTTAATTAAAGAAATAAATTCTTCAATTGTAAATGTACCGATATCTCCCTCACCGTGTCTTCTTACAGAAACTGTGCCATCTTGCTCTTCTTTCTCACCAACAATAACCATAAATGGTGTTTTGTTAACTTCTGCATCTCTAATCTTACGACCAGTTTTCTCACTTCGACTGTCTACGAGGGCGCGAATTTCGGAATTTTCTAACGATTTTAAAACTTTTTCTGAATATTTTTGATATTTATCACTGATTGGCAACAAGATAACTTGATCTGGAGTCAACCAAAGTGGGAAGTTTCCTCCCGTATGTTCTAGTAATACCGCAATAAAACGTTCCATTGAACCAAATGGAGCTCTATGAATCATTACTGGTCTGTGCAATTGATTATCTGCTCCTTTATAGGTTAGATCGAAACGTTTTGGTAAATTATAGTCAACTTGTATCGTTCCAAGTTGCCAACTTCTGCCTAAAGCGTCCTTCACCATGAAGTCTAATTTAGGTCCATAAAAGGCAGCTTCACCTTCTTCAATTACAAAATCTAAACCTTTATCTGTGGCCGCACTTATAATTGCATTTTCAGCAATTTCCCAAGTTTCAGTGTCACCTATATATTTATCAGGATTGTTTTTATCTCTAATAGAAACTTGTGCTGTAAAATCTTCAAAACCTAATGATCCAAAAACATATAAAACTAAATCTATAACGTCTTTAAATTCTTGATCTAATTGTTCTGGAGTACAGAAAATATGAGCATCATCTTGTGTAAAACCTCTAACACGTGTTAAACCGTGTAACTCTCCACTTTGTTCGTATCTATAAACTGTACCAAATTCTGCAAAACGTTTTGGTAAATCTTTATAAGAATAAGGTTTAAAATTATAAACTTCACAATGATGTGGACAGTTCATTGGTTTTAATAAAAATTCCTCATCCATTTTAGGCGTTTTTATGGACTGAAAACTGTCTGCACCATATTTTTCATAATGTCCAGAAGTAACATATAGTTCTTTCTGACCAATATGTGGTGTCATTACCATGTCATAGCCAGCTTTTTTCTGTGCAGCTTTTAAGAAATCTTCTAAACGAGAACGTAAAGCAGCTCCTTTTGGCAACCATAAAGGTAAACCTGCACCAACTTTTTGAGAAAAAGTAAATAATTCTAATTCTTTCCCTAACTTTCTATGATCTCTTTTTTTAGCTTCTTCTAACAATTCTAAATACTCTGTCAATAACTTTTGCTTCGGAAAACTAATTCCATAAACTCTTGTTAACTGATTATTCTTCTCGTCACCGCGCCAATAAGCACCTGCAACACTCATTATTTTAACAGCTTTTATAATTCCTGTGTTAGGTACGTGCCCTCCTCTACATAAATCTGTAAAATCACTATGATCACAAAAAGTAATTTCACCATCCGTTAAGTTTTCAATCAATTCAAGTTTATATTCGTTATTCTCTTCTTTATATAAAGACAAGGCATCTGCTTTTGAAACTGATCTTAAAGAGAACTCATGTTTTCCACGAGCAATTTCAATAAATTTAGTTTCTAATTGTTTAAAATCCTTATCAGAAATAACTGAATCCCCTAAATCTACATCATAATAGAAACCATTATCAATTGCTGGTCCAATAGTTAATTTAGCTTTCGGGTGAAAACTTAAAATAGCATCTGCTAAAACGTGAGCAGAAGAATGCCAAAAAGCTTTCTTACCGTCATCATCATTAAACGTATATAAAATTAATGAACCATCCGTTGTTAATGGAGTAGTGGTTTCAACAGTTACGTCGTTAAAATTTGCAGATATAACGTTTCTAGCAAATCCTTCACTAATACTTTTTGCAACATCCATCGGAGTGCTATTTACAGTAAACTCCTTAATAGTTCCGTCAGGTAAAGTAATTTTAATCATTTAATATATCGTATTTAAGGATGCAAAGATATTAGAAAACAATATTTCACACAATATATATATGTACTTATTATAAAGGTCTTTTTTTTTTTTGGTGTTCCACACCTAAAAAGGCGTTTGTCGGGCTTTCGATTCTATTTTTTGTTCGTACCTCAAAAAGGGATGTCATTCCAATCCCTAACACGGTCATTTCAATAATTTTTTAGACTGTTGAAGTAATTTATTTTATTAATAGTCTTATTTCTACTTTTCCTATGTTGTTAAAAAGGGATGATTTGATTGTTCCAAAACACAAACAGGTGTTTCTAATTAACAATTACGATTAACAGAAATGTTTTTCTAATTAGTTTTTATAATAAATTAGTTCCTATTTAGGTTCTAAATAGGAGATTTAAAGCTAAAAAACAGCAATTCCAATAATTCAATAAAAAGTTTCAATTTTTTCTCACTATATAACGGCGTTAAAAACAGAGATTTAGATAGTTTGTTAAAACATTTTAAAAAGAAATTCAGCAAAGTAGTTGTGAGATTAAGAATGAGTTGTATATTTGCACCCGCTAACGGAAATATCATTGTTAGTTTAGTTCATTGAGAGAGTTGTTTTAGTGTTTGTGAGTCTATGTTTAAGAGTGTTTAGTGGTTTGTTTTTAGTAAAAAAAATAAATTAGAAATTATTCAGATTAAATTAGGTTTATGGTGATAAAAGCTTGTATGTTTGCAGTCCGAAATTTTCGGCAACTACGTTCAGTTTTTAGGGTTTAAAAAAAGATTAAATTTTATTTATTTTTTCTTGCAGAATTAGAAATAAGTTTTATATTTGCACCCGCTAACAAAAACAGCAAAAACGATCAAAGAGATTTTTGGAAAAAGTTTAATCGCTTTCTAGTTCGATTCTAGAGTTTCTACAAATTAGGATTTACAACGAGTGTATGTATACATGAGTGCGATACCCTAAAAGTTCATTGAAAATATTGAAATTGACAGCGTAAACAAAGAGTAGAATAACCACATTATTATATAATGTAAATTCTTTTGAAACTTATTCATTAAATATTATTTAAAATATACAATGAAGAGTTTGATCCTGGCTCAGGATGAACGCTAGCGGCAGGCTTAACACATGCAAGTCGAGGGGTAACATTGTGCTTGCACAGATGACGACCGGCGCACGGGTGCGTAACGCGTATAGAACCTACCTTTTACTGGAGAATAGCCTTTAGAAATGAAGATTAATGCTCCATAGTATTGCAATTTGGCATCAAGTTGTAATTAAAGATTTATTGGTAAAAGATGGCTATGCGTCCTATTAGTTAGATGGTAAGGTAACGGCTTACCATGACGTCGATAGGTAGGGGTCCTGAGAGGGAGATCCCCCACACTGGTACTGAGACACGGACCAGACTCCTACGGGAGGCAGCAGTGAGGAATATTGGGCAATGGAGGCAACTCTGACCCAGCCATGCCGCGTG
>NZ_JAZGGG010000019.1:0-2562 GCF_036480315.1 Polaribacter sp. | reverse complement strand
CAATAGACCAAGAAAAATTATTGGATATAAAACACCTAAAGAAATGATGGATATTGAGCTGAAATTTGTAGCTTAGTAACATCAAAAACCTAAACGCTTTGTTGCGTTAGAACATTGAATCCAAGTTAATAATAAATTCGTTAAAACATGCTTTTAATCAAAAAAAAGGTGAGGTAACTGTTCACTTATCAAAAAACGAGAAAAATCAATATAAATTTACCTATAAAGACAATGGAGTTGGTATGGATTTAATCAAGATTGATAAATCAACAAATTCCTTAGGCTTAAAATTAATAAAGATGTTGGCAGAAGAAATAGATGCAAGTATACAAGTAGAAAGTAACAACGGATTAACATATATTTTTAATTTTAAAATAAAATAGATGGTAGCAGCAATAAAAGTTTATATCGTTGAAGATGTAGCATTTTCTAGAATGTCACTAGAAACAATGTTGCTAGAAAATCAATATGAAATTTCGGGTTCTGCAGCAAAAGCAGAAATTGCTTGGGAAGAGCTACAGCAAATGCCTACAGATTTAATTTTATTGGATATTAATTTAGCTGGTGAGAAGAATGGTATTTGGTTAGCACAACAGGTTCGAAAGCATTTAAACATCCCTATTATATTCCTAACGGCATTTGGAGATAAAAATACTTTAAAAGAATTGTTAGATACCAATCCTAATGGATATTTAATGAAACCCTATCAAGAACCTACATTATTAACAACCATTAATATTGCTTTAGCTAATTTTTTAGAAAATCAAACAAAACCGATTGTTTCTGAAACAAAAGAAGTTTTTCAAGATTTTATCTTTATAAAAGATAAATACATGAAAGTTAGAATAAATATCAATGATATTTATTCTGTAAAATCGGAGGGTAATTACTTAGAAATAAATCTAAAAGAAAAAACACACGTTATCAGAAAGAAATTAATAGCGTTTAATAATGAACTTCCTAGTAATTTGTTATATCAGTGTCACCAAAGATATTTAGTTAATATAAATAAAATAGAAGGGTTGAAAAAAGCCGCTGTTATTATACAAAATAAAGAAATACCACTTTCTTTAAAATATAAAACAGCTATTGAAAAAGCACTTTCTATCTTATAATTTATCAATTCTATAGTTGAGATTCCTATTAATTCTTAATTTGGAATAAACCTATCTTACAAAAGAAAACGCTCTCGTATTTAGAAATTGATACATAGAACCCCGTTTTCTTAGACTGATTTATCAGTATTGTTCTAAAATTCTTCAAACTTCACAACAAAACGGTCAAACTTCACATTTTTTTGTTGTAGAACTTTTTCAGCCTCAATTTTGTTCTTTTAGATAGAATATAGTAAGATTCGTAAACTTACTTAGTACGGATTTCAGATTCTTTCTTTTTAAGAAAAACTAACTAAAAATAACCATTAATGAGAAAAAAGTATCTTTTTTTGATAGCCATTTTTTATACAATACTATCTATTCAATCACAGAATACACCAAGTAATGATGTATTAAATACAACAAACAAAACAAGTAGTAAAGATTCAATTTCTTTAAGTGAAATTTCTACTCGTAAGAATGCAATTGGGGTTTCTTTCGGGACTTCAGGACTAGGCTTTAATTATGCTAGAAAATTTAATTCAAAATTAAATGCCTTTATCACCTATCATAGTCTTACTATAAAGGATAAAGAACTAGATGCTTCTTCATTTTTAGACAATGATGATGTAGATTTTCTGGGGAAGGCAAAGAGTACTATTATAGATTTAGGTGCAGAATACCTACCGTTTAAAAACTCTTCTTTTAAGCTAGCATTTGGAGTTGGTTTTTTAAATGATGTAAGCATTGATGGATTAATTACTTACAAAGAAGATATTCAACTAGGTGCCGTAACTGTAAGCAAACAAGATGTTGGTAAAGTTGTAATAAATTCTAAATGGTCTGGTGCAGTACCTTTTATAGGTATTGGTTTTGGTCGCGCAATCCCTAAAAATAAATTGGGTTTTGGTATTGATATAGGAACTTATTTTACAAAAACACCAGAAGTAACCTTAACAGCAGATAAATTATTTGCACCAACACAAGATGAATTATCTAATTTACAAGATGCTTTTTCAACGTTAACGTTTATTCCAAGAATACAGTTTAGATTAACTTATAAATTATAAAAATGAAAAATAATATAAAATATTTAACACTTATAGTAATTGTATCTATAGGTTTTTTAATTGGTTGTTCTGAGTTTAAAGACAAGATAGACGATTTTAACATTGGTATTACCAACACTGTTTTTGAGCAAAATGCAATCTTAGAATTAAAAGATTATTTTGGGAATCATGAAGATATTATTAATACAGATTTTACGGTAAGTTTTAGTGGTGTAGATGCAGACAAATTAGTAAATGAAGCAGGTGAACTTGTTATTTATGAAACAGATGGTTTTATTGGTCTCAAATATAGTTAAAACTATGCACTTTAGTGCATCTCGCTTTAGCTTCTAAAAATGTTTACCTTTGTCTTATGTCAAAACAAAGAACAAATGGTCATACTGTTTCAAGATTAACTG
>NZ_JAZGGG010000018.1:0-19021 GCF_036480315.1 Polaribacter sp. | reverse complement strand
TTAATCTTGAAACAGTATGACCATTTGTTCTTTGTTTTGACATAAGACAAAGGTAAACATTTTTAGAAGCTAAAGCGAGATGCACTAAAGTGCATAGTTTTAACTATATTTGAGACCAATAAATTTTTTGAGTAAGATCAATTGCTTTTTGCTTATACCTAAGTGCTAAATCATAATGTCCATGAGCCTCAAGTGCAATAGAACTTCCATTCACTAAATGAAAGAAATCATTCGAGTTTAAATCTTTCCCTAAAACTTGGAATTTAGAAACCAATTCTGGCACGTTTTTAACTTCAAATTTATTTAAAACTTCATTTATAAGAGGAGAATCTTTCTTTAAATGAGAAACTAACTTTGTGTATAAAGTATAAGTATGAATTCTAGTAGACGCAAAATCATACAACTCATTTATTAATGTAACTACTCTTTTATTATTTCCTCCTTTATAAATATAAGCATCAATTAAATGCTCTATAGTACTGTGATAGTAGGATGAATGTTCCGTTAATTCTTTATCTAACTGAAGGCTTTGCTCACTAACATCTATATATTCTTGTAGTTTTCTCTCTTCAATTAAAAAGTCTGATAAATGATACAAGAAAATAATTTGTAATTCTTTATCGTTTAATTTTTTTGCGGTTTCTAGGCCTTTTAAAACTAATTTCTTTCCATTTTCAGTGTCTTTCTGAATTAAATACATTACAATTTGATGCGTAGTAATTTTTGTTTTAGCTGCTAAAACTTCTATTTCAGAATCATTAAATTTATTTACATAATCATCTAATGTTGTTTGTATTTTAGATGCTTCATTTAAATCTCCTTCATCTCTTAATTTAGAAACTTGTGTCCATTTTATACTTACATAATCTAAATCTATTTTCTTTTTATTTATTGGTTCTTCCACAAAAGAGTTAATATAGTTGGAAACTTTCTTGTAATTTATGGAACGTCTGTTTCCAGTTCTTGAAGTAAAACGATAATATTCCGCATAAGAAACCTCTTTTTTAAAAACTATTTTTTCTAAAATTGATTTGTAGCTAGATTCTTTTAATTGTTTTAGATAATAATTAGTCGAATCTGTTTTTGTTTCTAAAATAAGTTCTTCTAATTTATGAGTAAAATTTTCTTGTGAAGCTCCTTCTGTTTGTGCTATAATATTAAAAATTGAAAAAAGAAGAATAATTTGAAGGATAAATTTCATGAAATAAGATTGAACCATAAAGTTAACCAAACAAACCGAATTAAAATAATTGAATGTTCTAAAAACAAAAAAGCTCAAACAAATAAATGTTTGAGCTTTTTTTAATTTTTAAAGTCTTAATTTTCTAAACTTCGAATGGAGTTATTGAAACATAAGATCTATTGTCTTTTTTCTTACGGAATTCTACAACACCGTCAACTCTTGCATGTAAAGTATGATCTTTACCCATGTAAACGTTTTCACCTGGATTGTGAGTTGTTCCTCTTTGACGAACAATGATGTTACCAGCAATTGCTGCTTGACCACCAAAAATCTTTACGCCTAAACGTTTCGATTCTGATTCTCTACCATTCTTCGAACTACCTACTCCTTTTTTATGTGCCATGATACTATGGTTTTAAAATTGAATTTTTTATTTAGTTAAAGCCTCTATTAATTCAGCTTTCTTTAAAGAAGTATATCCAGAGATACCTTGTTCTTTAGCAGCTGCTTTTAATTCTGCAACAGTCATAGAACTATAATCTGTTGTAGCTTCTTTTTTTACTTCAGCTTTAGGAGCAGCTACCTTTTTTGGAGCAGCTTCTTTTTTAACTGTTTTTTTAGCACCAGATGCAGCAATAGATTCAATTTGAATCTCGCTTAAATACTGTCTGTGTCCATTTTTCTTTTGGTAACCTTTTCTTCTTTTCTTTTTGAAGACGATTACTTTATCACCTTTTAAGTGACTTAAAATTTTGGCCGTTACTGAGGCTCCTTCTATAGCTGGGGCGCCAATTGTTACACTTCCTGCGTTGTCTAGTAAAAGAACGTTATCAAAAGTTACTTTTGATCCTTCTTCTCCTTGTAAACGATGAACGTATACTTTTTGGTCTTTTGCTACTTTAAACTGCTGCCCTGCTATCTCTACGATTGCGTACATACTATTTGTTTTGCGTATTTATACTAATTATTTTGCATTAACCTAATGAAAATGCGGGTGCAAATATACTTATTTTTTAGTATTGTACAATCTTTAATACAAAAATAATTCAATCAAAATCAATAGTATAAAGTAATTTTTAACTTTATTCTTGCTTAAAATCTTGCTACTTTTTTGGTGTACTTATATATTTGTTAAGCTTTTTTGTAACAAGTTATACGAATCAGCGTCACATTAAACATCAATTATTAACTAAATAAAAATCAATGAAAAACAGTATTTTATCTCTTGCTTCAGCATTGTTATTTGTGGTTTCTGCAAATGCACAAAAGGTGGAGTTTGAAGAGTACAAATTAGATAACGGAATGCATGTAATATTGCACCAAGACAAATCCGCACCAGTTATTATAACATCTGTAATGTATGGTGTAGGTGGTAAAGATGGTAGTAGAGAAAGAACTGGGTTTGCCCATTTCTTTGAACATTTATTGTTTGAAGGAACAGAAAACATAGGTAGAGGAGAATGGATGAAAATTGTATCTTCTAATGGTGGTAGAATGAGTGGTACAACATCACAAGACAGAACTTACTATTATGAAGTATTTCCTTCTAACAAATTAGAATTAGGTTTATGGATGGAATCTGAACGTTTATTACACCCAATTATTAAACAAGAAGGTGTTGATACTCAAAATGAAATTGTAAAAGAAGAAAAAAGAGAACGCACAAGAGCATATTCTAATATTTTAGCTGAAATTTCTAAAAATATATTTAAAGTGCATCCATATAAAGACCCTAATGTTGGGTATATGGAACATTTAGATGCGGCAACTTTAGAAGAGTTTTTAGCTTTTAATAAAAAATATTATGTACCAAATAATGCAACTTTAGTTGTTGCAGGTGATATTGATTTTACTTCTGCTAAAAAAATGATAAAAGATTACTTTGGCCCAATACCAAGAGGAGCAGATGTAGTTAGAAATTTCCCTAAAGAAAAACCAATTACCAAAGAGTTTAGAGCAACTTCTTATGATGAAAACATTCAAATACCAGCTGTAGTTGCTGCCTATAGAACGCCATCTTTTAAAGCTAGAGATTCTAAAGTTTTAGATATGATTTCTACGTATTTAAGTGGTGGAAAAAGCTCTGTTTTATACAAAAAGATGGTAGATACTAAAAAACAAGCTTTAGCTGTGCAAGCAGTAAATGTTAGTCAACAAGATTATGGTATTTACGCATTATTCTCTCTTCCTTTAGGAAAAGTAACTTTAGATGAGTTAGTAAAAGAAATGGACGAAGAAATTGTAAAAATTCAAACAAATTTAATTTCAGAAAGAGCATTTCAGAAAATTCAGAATCAATTTGAAAATAGATATGTTAATTCTAACTCTAGTGTTGTTGGTATTGCAAATTCTTTAGCAAGATACCATGTAATGTATGGAGATACTAATTTAATTAATTCGGAAATAGATATTTATAGATCTGTTACTCGTGAAGAAATTAGAGCTGTTGCCAAGAAATACTTAAATACAAATCAGAGATTAATATTAGAATATTTACCTAAGAAAAAATAATATAAAAGATGAAGACAAAAATTTTATCAATATTAGCAATTATAACAATGTCTTTTAGCGTAACTGCGCAAATAGACAGAAGTAAGATGCCTACTCCAGGACCAGATCCTGTTGTAAAACTAGGTAATGCAGAAAAATTTACTTTAGATAACGGACTAACTGTAATTATGGTAGAAAACCACAAATTACCAAGAGTTGCAGCAACTTTAAGAATGGACAACCAACCTTATGTTGAAGGAAGTATTGCTGGAGTATCTGGAATGATGGGAAGTTTATTAGGTAGAGGAACAACGAACATTACAAAAGATGAGTTCAATGAAAAAGTAGATTTTTTAGGAGCAAGTATTAACTTTTTTAGCACAGGAGCTTCGGCTAGATCATTAAAAAAATACTTTCCAGAAGTATTAGGTTTAATGGCAGATGGAGTAAAAAACTCACAGTTTTCTCAAGAAGAATTTGACAAAGAGAAACAAGTAACTATAGAAAGTTTAAAGTCTCAAGAGAAAGATATTCCTGCAATTGCAGCTAGAGTTGAAAGTATTTTAGTGTATGGTAAAAATCATCCTTATGGAGAATTTACAAGTAATAAAACAGTTAGTAATATTACTTTAGATGATGTTAAAAATAACTTTAATACGTATTACAAACCTAACAACGGGTATTTAATAATTGTTGGAGATATTAAACCAACGGAAACTAAAAAATTAGTAAAAAGTTTATTTTCTGATTGGAAAAAAGGAGAAATTCCTGTTTCTAGTTTTCCTAAACCAAAAAATGTTTCTACTACAGAAATTAACTTTGTAAACATGTCTAATGCAAATCAGTCTGAAATTTCAATTGTAAACAGCATCGATTTAACTTTAGGAGACAAAGATTATTATGCTTCATTATTAGCTAATAAGATTCTTGGCGGCGGTGGTTCTGCAAGACTTTTTAACAACTTAAGAGAAGATAAAAAATACACTTATGGCTCTTACTCTAGAGTTAATCAAAGTAGACAAACTGGTGTTTTTAAAGCAACAGCAAGTGTTAGAAACATAGTTACAGATAGCTCTGTTGTTGAAATACAAAAAGAAATAAACAGAATACGTTACCAAAAGGTGACTGAAAAAGAATTACAAGACGCTAAAGAAGAATATATTGGTGGTTTTGTAATGGACGTTCAAAAGCCTGCAACAGCTGCTAACTATGCTTTAAACATTGCGCTTTATCATTTACCAGAAGATTTTTATGCTAACTATATTAAAAATATTAATTCTGTTACTGTAGACGATGTTCAAAACGCAGCAATTAAATACTTTAGAGGAAATAAAGCTAGAATAATGGTTACTGGTAAAGGAATTGATGTTCTTAAGAATTTAGAAAAAACAGATTATGTAATAAACTATTTTGATAAAGAAGGAAATGCAACCGTTAAACCACCAATGACATTACCTATTCCTAATGGAATGACGGCTAAATCTGTTGTAAATAAATATATTGAAGCAATTGGTGGTAAGGATAAAGTAATGGCAGTTAAAACCACTATGATGGTGGCAAATGCAACAATACAAGGAACACCGTTAGTTATGACACTAAAAGCATCAGCCCCAAATAAAACTTCGCAAGAAATTTCTGTTATGGGTAATACAATGCAAAAAACTATTTTTGATGGCATAAAAGGATATACAGAGGCAAGAGGTCAAAAAACAGAAATGTCTACTGAAAAAATTACGGAAGCAAAAAATGAAAATGCTATTTTTAGTGATCTAGAATATTCGTCTGGTAAATTAGTACGAATTGAGCCTATAGATGGTAAAAATGCTATTGTTTTAGAATACAATAATTCTGAATTTTTCTATGACATTAAATCTGGTTTAAAAATAAAAGAAGTAAGTAACGAAAAAGGACCAAATGGGAAAGAAATAAAAGTACCAACTTTTTTCTCTGACTACAAGGAAGTAAACGGAATTAAATTTCCACATACTATTAGTAAAAAAATGGGTCCAATGGAATTAAGCTTCGTTATTAAAGAAATTAAAATAAACAAAGGAGTATCTGATGCTGATTTTAAATAAATTTAAAAGAAGTTAGAAAATAGGTAAAAGAGTCAAGATTTAATTCTTGGCTCTTTTTTTATTTTTGATACTAATTTACTTCTTCTTATTCACCAAATAAACGCCAAGCAGAATAATGGTTCCTGCAAATATTTGAATTGGACCTAATCTCTCTCCATCTAAAACACCCAAAAAAACAGCAACAATTGGTATTAAATAAGTTACCGAAGAAGCAAAAATTGGCGAAGCCAAATGCACCATTTTATTGTAAAATACTTTTGCGATTCCTGTTCCTA
The DNA here is from genome assembly GCF_036480315.1 of Polaribacter sp. GTDB lineage: Bacteria > Bacteroidota > Bacteroidia > Flavobacteriales > Flavobacteriaceae > Polaribacter. The sequence goes on along the minus strand of NZ_JAZGGG010000018.1, from coordinate 12,995 downwards.
AAACAGCTAAAATGGTAATATAACCCAAAGCAGTTAGCTTTGTTTCTGTATACTCAAATGTGTTAAAAAAATCTGTAAAATACAATACTACAAATGAAGGAATAACTAACAACAAAAAATTACCCGCTACAATACTTAATGCACTAATATCATGTAAATGTTTTTTTACAATATTTACATTAAAAGCATATCCAATAGAAGCAATAATAACCAATATAGAAAACCAGTAATTTTGATTTGGATTTAAATCTGCTCCTTTTAAAATCAACAAAACTGTACCTAATAAGCCAATAATAATTCCAAATAATTGTTGCTTTTTAAAAGTAAAACCAAACGCTAAAGCTCCAACAATAAATGTATTAAAAGGTGTTAGTGAGTTTAATATTGAAGCAATAGAACTATCAATACCGTTTACTGCATACGCAAATAAAAAGACTGGAAAAAAAGTACCTAAAAGTGCTGTTGAAATTATATGTTTATAATGTCTTTTCTTAATTTCTTTTAAACTCTTAAAGCCAATTAATAATAAAAATAAACTTGCAATAAGTACGCGCAAAGCACCTAATTGAATTGGAGTTAAACCTATTAATGCTTTTTTCATCAAAATAAAAGAACTTCCCCAAACTATAGAAAGTAAAATTAAATAAAGCCACTTTTTCTGCTGAATGTTCATTTTTATAGAAATATTTAGCAAAAGTCCGACAAATCTTTAGATATCAATCTTAATATTGATAAATTTGCAGTATAATTTAATCACTAAATATTATGACAACTAAAAAAATATTATTTTCAATTGTAATTGCTTGTTTTATTTTAACAGGATGTAAAGAAAGCAAAACAGTAAAAACCGATGTAAAAAAAGAAACTGTTGCGTTGGCTATTTCTGGAATGACTTGTGAGATTGGATGTGCAAAAACAATTCAATCTAAATTATCTAAAAAAGAAGGTGTTTTAGATGCAAAAGTTGTCTTTACTGATAGTATTGCAAATATAGAGTTTGATGCAAATACAACTTCTAAAAAAGATTTAATTGCTTTTGTAGATGGTATTGCTGGTGGAGATTTATACAAAGCTTCAGAATGCACAACCTCAACTAAAACTAAAGAACATGTTTGCTCTGATGCTTGTAAAGAAAAATGCGAACATAAAATGACTGATAAAAAAGAATGCAAAGAAGACTGTAAAATGGCTTGTTGTAAAGATATAAAATCATAGATTTTTTAAATTACCTTTCTTTTTAAAAAATAAAAAAGACCAACTTTAAATTAAGATGGGCTTTTTTTTTTAATTTTTTAATGTTCCATTAACATTAAGTTAACATGGTTGGCGGTTATTTGTAGCGACAAAAACTAATAATTATGAAATTATCAATACTACAAAATGTAGTAACTGTAATTTGTATTTCTGCTTTTTTAAACGTGAATGCACAAGAAACCAATGCACCACAGTTTGGTAAAGGATTATTTAATTTAGTAGGAAAAGACAGTACTTTTTCTATGAAAATTGGATTAAGATTTCAATCACTTGCAACTTCTTCCTGGGATGCTAGTAATGGACTATCTAATCATGAAGCATCTATGCTAATTAGACGATCTCGTCTAAAGTTCGATGGTTTTGCTTTTTCACCAAAATTAAAATACAAATTAGAATTAGGTTTATCCAACAGAGATCAATCCGGAGCTTCAAAATACACACACAACGCACCAAGATATATTTTAGACGCAGTTTTAAAATGGAATTTCTCTGGAGATTTTGTTTTATGGTTTGGTCAAACAAAATTACCAGGAAATAGAGAGCGTGTTATTTCTTCTGCAAACTTGCAACAAGTAGACAGGTCTTTGTTAAATAGCAGGTTTACTATTGATAGAGATTTTGGAATTCAAGTAAGACATCATTTTAATCTTACAGACACCTTTTTAGTAAAAGAAATTTTTTCTATTGCACAAGGAGAAGGAAGAAACATTACTACAGGAAATATTGGTGGTCATCAATACACAACTAGAGTTGAATTATTGCCTTTCGGAAATTTTGCAAGTAAAGGAGATTATAAAGGAAGTGATTTAAAATTTGAACAAAACCCAAAATTAGCTTTTGGTTTTGCTTATGATTTTAATAACCATGCAGCAAAAACTAGAAGTAACCAAGGTTCTTATATGGCAAATAATACAGGTGGTTTTTATACCACAAATATTTCTACACTCTTTATTGATGCTATGTATAAACATAAAGGTTTTTCTTTTATGGCAGAATACGCTAGTAGAGACGCAAAAGATGCTTTTGCAAAAAACTCTGATGGAACTGCTTTATTAGATAGTGATGGAGATCAAATGATTGTACAAATTGGTAATGGTTTAAATTTACAAACAGGTTATTTACTTTCTAAAACGGTTGAAGTTTCAGCTCGCTACACAAACATCTCTTTAGATAAGAGTATTACAGGAAAAGGCACCGAAAATCAATATACTTTAGGTTTGTCTAAATACATTGCTGGTCATAGTTTAAAAGTACAAACAGATTTAAGCTATACAGATATTGGTTTTAAGACCAATCAACTGTTATATAGATTACAAGTAGATATTCATTTTTAAAATACATTAAAATAACATAACCGTAACATTCACATCTATTTGTAGTTGTAAGTTTGTAAAACAAAAATTAAATTAACAAAATGGGAGATCCATATATTTTAATGTTAGTCGCTTTAGCTGTCTTAGCTATTGTAGATTTAGTAGTAGGAGTTAGTAATGATGCTGTAAACTTTTTAAATTCAGCAATTGGCTCAAAAGCAATATCAGTTAGAAATATTATGATAATTGCTAGTTTAGGTGTATTCTTTGGAGCAATTACTTCTAGTGGAATGATGGAAGTTGCACGTAAAGGGATTTTTAACCCTAATATGTTTATGTTCCAAGACATTATGTTCATTTTTATGGCAGTAATGATTACAGATATTCTATTATTAGATATCTTTAATTCACTTGGAATGCCAACCTCAACTACCGTTTCTATTGTATTTGAATTATTAGGAGCTGCGGTTTGTATTTCATTAATTAAAATATCTGCAAACGATTCTCAATCAATTTCTGATATTTGGAACTACATCAACCATAAAAAAGCGTTAGAAATTATAAACGGAATTTTATTATCTGTAGTAGTTGCTTTTTCTGTTGGAGCATTAGTTCAGTTTGCTTCTAGGTTAATTTATTCTTTCAATTTCGAAAAAAGAGCAAGTTATATTAGTGCTTTATTCGGTGGTTTTGCAATTACTGCAATTACATACTTTATCATTATTAAAGGAATGAAAGGAACTCCTTGGTATAAAGACATTAAGTATTTAATTGAAGGAAATACGGTATTAATTATTTTTGGAAGTTTTGTGGCTTGGAGTTTAATATCTCAAGCATTAATAAGTTTCTTTAAAGTAAATGTTCTTAAATTAATTATTGGAGTTGGAACATTCTCATTAGCAATGGCATTTTCTGGTAACGATTTGGTAAACTTTGTTGGTGTACCAATTGCAGCCTGGAATTCTTACGAAGCCTGGAGTGTTTCTGGAGTTTCTGCTGATACATTTTCAATGGGAATTTTAGCTAAAAAAGTACCTTCTAATGTTTGGTTGCTTTTATTAGCAGGAGCAATTATGGTAGTTACTTTATGGACATCTAGTAAAGCACAGAATGTAATTAAAACTGGTATCGATTTATCTAGACAAGGAGAAGGACATGAGAAGTTTCAACCAAATCCATTATCTAGAGTTGTAGTAAGAGCTGCAATGGGAATTAATGCTGGAATTAGTATGATTGTTCCTAAAAAGACACTTGCTTTTATAGATACTAAATTTCAGAAACCAGTAATTGAATTACCAAAAGATAAAACGTACGAAATGCCTGCGTTTGATATGGTTAGAGCATCAGTAAACTTAATTGTTGCTGGTATTTTAATATCTATAGCAACATCGATGAAATTACCATTATCAACTACTTATGTAACATTTATGGTTGCAATGGGAACATCTTTAGCAGATAGAGCTTGGGGGCGTGAAAGTGCAGTGTATAGAGTTGCAGGAGTTATTAATGTAGTTGGAGGTTGGTTCTTAACAGCAATTACCGCATTTTTTGCAGCAGCAATTGTAGCATATTTAATAAGCTGGCATATTGTTATGATTCCTATTTTATTAGCGTTAGTTGCGTTTTTAATTGGAAGAAATACATTAATTCATAAAAAAAAATCGAAAGAAGTTAAGAAACAAGTTTATATCGAAAGATCAGAATTAATTACGATAAATGGAGTAATTGAAGAAAGTGCAGATCATATTACTGAGGTTGCAACTCGTGTAAATAAATTATACACGAATGTTGTAAACGATTTAGCGAATCACGATTTAAATAAATTACGTAAAACAGATAAACACGTTGGTAAGTTAAATGATGAGATAGACGGATTAAAAGACGGTGTTTTCTACTTTATTAAATCACTAGATGAAACTTCTGTTGAAGCAAGTAGATTTTACATTATGGTGCTAGGATATTTACAAGATGTAGCACAATCTATTAGCTATATTTCTAGAGCTAGTTACAAACACGTAAATAACAATCATAAAAACCTTAAGAAAGGTCAATTAAAAGATTTAAAAACAATAGATAACCAATTAACAGAATTGTTAAGTAAGGTTGCAGATGTTTTTGAAAACAGAGATTTTGACAATTTAGAAGATATTTTAGTAAGAAAACAAGTATTAATAAATGATGTTTCTACTTCTATTGAAAAACAAGTTGCAAGAATTAGAACTGATGAAACAAGTCCTAAAAACACAACTTTATACTTTAGTGTATTACTAGAAACTAAAGATTTAATTGGTGCTTTAATTAACTTACTTCAAACATATGAGGAGTTTCATTTAAGTACAAAACAAATAGAGGAATAATAATTACAATTATTATAAAAACAAAAAACCATGAAGCTTTTCATGGTTTTTTTTGTTCTTATTTTTTTATAAAACTTCTAAAACCAAAACCCTAAATTAAATAACCAGTGACTTTTGTTTGTATCTGGAGACCAACTATATTTAATTTCTATTGGCCCAATAAACGAGTCATAACTATAACCAAGAGCATAACCAGATTTAATACTACTAAATATATCTATATCTTTAAAAACATTACTTTCTAGTCTTGCATAATTTGCTATTACAGAAAAATAATGGCTATCTCCTACTCTATATCTAACATCAAATTCTGACTTTAAAAATGAATTGTTAGATAATTCTGCAAAATCATAACCATAAAAAGAAACAAAAGTATTTACGTAGTTTTGATTGTAACCTCCTAAATAAAAATTAAATATATTAGAATTCGTATTTCCTAAAGAAAAACCAGCTTCGTTTGTATTTTGAAATGTAAATCGATCACTAAAAGTAGTTGCAAAACCAATAGTTCCTTTAGCTTGAGAAAACACTTTAAAATCATTATTATAATCCGATGAAGCGATGTACCATTTAAAATTCAAATCTGCAAAATATCCTTTAGTTGCAAAATATTTTTTATCGTAAGTATCGAGTTTTAAATAACCAAAAGCATTAAAATAATTACTTTTATCGATAACTAAACCCTTGTTATTAATAGTTACAGTTTCTGTTGATGCATTAATATTTTTATGTTCTAAACCTAAACCTAAAGCAAATTTTCTTTCGAAAGTAGTTTGAACAAAGAACTGATTTGTAATATCTGTATATTTTAAATTGATACTATTAATTGTAGGAAATTGAGAAACTACTGGCTCATATTTAGAGTTGGCTCTAAAATGATTGTATCTAGATTTAAAACCATAACTTACATAAAAACCATTATCTACAAAGTAATTTAAATCGTACCTTAAATTATCCCCAAGAACTACATCCAAAGAAAATAAATCATTATTAATTAATAACCGCTTCTGATTATAGTTTGCTAAAATTCCAGATTTATATAAGTTATCATAATGAACTCCTATTTTTACAGAAGCATTGTCATTAGATTCTTTTAAAGAAAAAGTTAACTGATATCCTTTACCCTTATTTTTTATGATGTTATAATGAATGGTTTCATGATTTTTTGTTGCTGAAAGCAAGTAAATCTTCTCTGTTATTTCTCTTCTAGAAATGCTATCGCCAACTTTAATGTTTAGTTTTCCAAGAATAAAAGCACGTGAATACTTTTCTAATCCTTTAATCTCTATTTTAGAAATGTATCTTTTCTTTGTATCTCTTTCAATACTTATTTTTGGTTTTCTTTTAATTTGTTTTGCAGCTAATTCTTTAAAAACTTCTTTAAATTTAACAGCTTCAATTTCCCCTTTTTGTAAAATTTCCTCTTTTTCATCAAAACTTACAACATTGTATCCTTTAATTTCTGGATGAATAAATACATCTAGCTTTTCTTTTTCTTTATCTGTTTTTTTATACATCTGATAACTTACTATCTGACTCATAATATCTAAAACAGAATTTAGTTTTTCTTTTTGATTTAATTCACCTTCCACATCTACTCCTATAATAATATCTACACCTTTAGATTTCATTATAGTAACAGGAAAATTATTTGCAACTCCTCCATCAACCAACAATTTACCCTTTAAAGTAACAGGGTTTAATAAGGTAGGAAAAGAACTACTTGCTCTTAAAGACAAAGGTAAAGAACCATTTTCTAACAAAACAGCTTCTCCATTTTCAATATTTGTAGCAATGCAAAAAAAAGGAATAGGGAGTTTTGTAAAATCTGTAATACCTTCTACAGAATCTAACAACTCTAACAATAAATTTAAAACATTCTGACCTTTAGAAACAGCACGTGGCAAACCTATAGAGCCATTTTTAACAGGTAAGGTTACCATTGTTTTTTCTCCAAATTCTTTTTCGAAAAAAGTTTCTGAACTTCTTGGTAATTTATCTTGTAATAAAGAAACGAAATCGGTTTCTAGGATAATTTTTTCTATTTGTTCACCAGAATAGCCAACGGCATATAAACCACCTACAATTGCGCCCATACTTGTTCCTCCAATATAATCTATCTGTAAACCTGCTTTATCAATTTCTTTTAAAACACCAATATGTGCAAATCCTTTTGCACCACCACCACTTAACACCAAACCTACTTTTGGTTGTTTTTGTTGTGCATTAATACTGAATGAAATAAGAATAAATAGGAGAAATAACTTTATTTTCATACTTCTTTTTTGTGATAAAAATTATAAACTTTCATGGCTCTAGAATGCCCAATTGCTGTTTTTAAATCTTCTAATGAAGCTTCTTTAACTCTTTTTGCCGATTTAAATTTAAGCAATAAAGTTGTAATCGTCTGTTTACCAACATTCTGAATTTGCTCTAGTTCAGATTTTATGGCACTTTTACTTCGTTTATTTCTATGAAATGTAATACCGAATCTGTGCGCTTCGTTTCTTAAATACTGGGTAATCTTTAAAGTTTCAGATTTTTTATCTAAATATAAAGGAATAGGATCATCTGGATAATAAATTTCTTCCAATCGTTTTGCAATACCAATAATTGCAATTTTTCCTCTTAAACCTAAATCTTCTAAAGCTTTTAAACCAGAAGACAATTGTCCTTTTCCTCCATCTACAATAATTAACTGTGGCAAAGATTGTTCTTCATCTAACAACCGCTTGTACCTTCTAAAAACCACCTCTTCCATAGAACCAAAATCATCTGGCCCAACAACTGTTTTTATATTGTAATGCCTATAGTCTTTTTTACTTGGTTTTCCATCTTTAAAAACCACACAAGCAGCAACAGGGTGCGTTCCTTGAATGTTCGAATTATCGAAACATTCTATATGTCTTGGTTCTACAGAAAGGCGTAAATCTTTTTTCATTTGCGCCATAATTCTTTTTACATGCCTATCTGGATCAACAATTTTTATTTGCTTAAACTGCTCCATTCTAAAATACTTTGCATTCCTTTCAGAAAGCTCAACAATGCGTTTTTTGTCACCTAATTTTGGAACAGTAACTTTTAATTCTTCACCCAAATCTACTTTAAAAGGAACATATAGTTCTGGCGATTGAGAATCGAAACGTTGTCTAATTTCAACAATAAACAATTCTAACATTTCTTTATCCGTTTCGTCTAATTTCTTTTTAATTTCTGTGGTATGAGATTGTATAATAGACCCATTAGAAATCTTTAAAAAATTTGCATAACCGTGTGTTTCATCAGAAATAATAGAAAAAACATCTACATTGTTAATAGACGGATTTATAATAGTAGATTTTGACTGATAGTTACTTAATAAATTGAGTTTTTCTTTAATTTTTTGAGCTTCTTCAAAGTCCATGTTTTCAGCATAACGCAGCATCATTTCATTGAATTTTTCTAGACTTTCTTTAAAATTCCCTTTAATAATATTTTTAATTTCTTTGATAGAGTTATTATAGTTTGCTTCTGTTTCTAACCCTTCACAAGCACCTTTACAATTTTTAAGATGATACTCTAAACAGACTTTATATTTGCCTTCATTTATATTTTGCTGACTTAAATCGAACTTACAAGTTCTTAATGGATACAACTCTTTTATTAAGTCTAATAAAACTCTAACCGTTCTTACAGAAGTGTAAGGTCCAAAATATTCTGAACCATCTTTTATAACTCTACGTGTCATAAAAATTCTTGGAAAACGTTCTTTTTTTATACACAACCAAGGGTAACTTTTATCGTCTTTTAATAAAATATTATACCGTGGTTTGTATTTTTTAATTAAATTATTTTCTAATAATAAAGCATCCGTTTCCGTCTCTACAACAATGTGTTTTATGTGTACTATTTTTTTTACTAAAACACGTGTTTTACCATTTTCATGATTTTTATTAAAGTAAGAAGTAACTCTCTTTTTTAGATTTTTTGCCTTACCAACATAGATAATTACGTCATTTTTATCGAAATATTGATATACACCAGGTTCATTTGGTAACGTTTTAACTTGTAAATCTAAAGGTGTTGACATAGAACGAAAATACACATTTTTACAATACTTGTTGTAGTAAATTTCTTAAAAAACACATTAAAGAACAGGTAAAAACACCTGTTTTTAAGCTAAATTTTGAGTATTAATACGATACTTTAAACTATTTTATATATTTTTAGTGCTTAACCAAACTTATTTATAAACTTAAATTAAAAACGATGAACAACAATGTAAACGCAATTCCGTTAACAACAGCTCAAAACTGGGTGAAAAGATGGAGAGATGAAGAATCTTCTTACAACACTCATAATGAGTGCTTTGCTTTCAACATCCCTTTAATAGATTTACAAGAAGTAATAAACGAAAAAGGAGTGGCAAGTATTAGAGGCTATTTAGGTGTTGATGAAAACAACGTAGAAAAATTATTAATTGTAGGTGTAAACGCACAAGGTAAAGATATGATTACTATACCAAAATCAGATTTAAGAGCTATTGGCGATGGTGGTGATATTTATGACTTTTCTGAACCATGTCCGTCTGTTTGTGATGACGATAGCCCTATAAATGGTGGTTAAGAATATACTAGAAAGTTGTCATTTAAATGACAACTTTCTAGTTCTAACCAAAAATTTAATTCATTTTTTGTTTAAAATTATATCTATATTATTATATTTCAATTTATTTAAAACATTAGATGGATACTATTTTTTTATTACGTAAAAGCATTATCTATTCAGGATATTGGGTTTTATTAATAAATGTTATTTTATACAGCATTTATTATAAAAAAAAACCAATTACATATAAGTATATCTATTTCTATTTAATTTTAAGTTTAGTTATTCAATTTATAAGTTCATACCTTGCTTCAAAAAAAATTAACAACTTATTTTACTTCCATATATTCAATATTGGTCAATTTATTTTAATCTCTTTATTATTTATAAATATTTTAAAAAGTAAAATTTTAAAGATCATCTTAAAGTATAGCCTCTTTATTATTCCTTTTTTTCTAATTACATTTTTTATTTTAAATCCAAAATCATTACTAGCCTTTAACATTGTAGAAATTTTAATGTGTTCAATACCATTAATTATTTCTAGTTTTATTTTTTTTGTAGAAAAAATAGATTCTAAAAATAGAAAGTTCATCTATTTTAATTCAGGTTTTTTCTTATACCTAATTTGTAGCACTTTGTTATTTTCAGCAGGTAATTTACACGTTAAAACTTTAGGGTTATTGTGGTTGTTAAATTCTTTCATTTACTTGTTTTACCAAATCTTAATTTTTGTAGAATGGTATAAAAATTTTAGAAAACCAGGGATTTTACCTCAAAATTAGTGATTTTATCAATAAAAAAGAACCCCGTATAAACCCCCGATTTTAAGCAAACTCTTTATTAGCATGAGATAAACCGCTATCTTTACTATAACAATATTTTTCCGTAAATTCGTTTTGACTTTTCAAAACCCCTAAATGGAAGAATTCTTTACTCAAGAAAACCAAGTGATAGCTATAGTTCTAATAGGTGTATTATTACTCCTTTTAATGGGAGTTGCGTTGCTACTATTCTTCTTCTTCTCAAGAAAAAAAATAGTGGAAAAAGAATTGGAGAAAAAGAATTTAGAAATAGATCATCAAAAAGAGATGATTAAATCTATAATTGTTACTCAAGAAAAAGAACGCAAACGTATTGCCCAAGACTTACATGATGATATTAGCTCTAAACTAAACGTAATTAACTTAAATGCTAATCTTCTAAAAGATGGTGAATTAAGTGCAGAAGAATACACAATTGTTAATGATAGTATTCTAGAAGCTACAGACAAAACATTAAAAAGCGCCAGAAAAATTGCGCACAATTTACTACCGCCTATTTTAGAAAAATTTGGTTTAAAAGCTGCGCTAGAAGAACTTACAGATTCTTTTAATAACAGTAGAAAAATTAACATCCAATATAATTTAGAGTACCCGAAAGGATATTTAAAACCAGAAAAAGAACTACACATATTTAGAATTGTACAAGAGTTAATTAACAATTCGGTAAGACATGGTAAGGCTAAAAAAAGTTTTCTAGATATTACTCCTAAAAATAAAAATTTACTTTTTATGTATTCAGACAATGGTGTAGGTTTTAATCCTGAAGATAAAAATCATCAAAAAGGATTAGGAATGAAAAACATAGAAAGTAGAGTTGCTTTATTAGAAGGTAATTATAGTATAGAAAGTAAAAAAGGCAAAGGTTTTAAAATTATTATCACTGTTATAAATCCCCATAGATGAAAAAAATTAATATAGTAATTGCAGACGATGAACAACTTTTTAGAAGCGGAATTCATTTTTTATTAGCAAGAGAACAAAACTTCAATATTATTTTTGAAGCTGAAAACGGTAAAGAATTAATAGACTTTATAGCAAATACAGAAGAGTTTCCTGATGTTATTTTAATGGATTTAAAAATGCCAGAAATGAATGGTGTTGAAGCTACTAAAGTGATTCATAAAACGCATCCAGATATAAAAATAATTGCCTTAACAAGTTATGATGGAAAATCTTTTATAACCAATATGATAGATGTTGGTGCTTCTTCTTATCTTTTGAAAAACACAAGTCCTAAAATGGTAGTTCATACCATAAATGAAGTGTATGAAAAAGGTTTTTATTATGATGAAAAAGTATTAAAAATTATACATGAAAATATTATATCATCTAGTGGAAAACGTATAAAAAGCGATTTAGATAAAAAATTACTTTCTAAAAGAGAAATAGATGTTTTAGAGTTAATTTGTGAGCAATGTACTACTTCAGAAATTGCAGAAAAACTTTTTATAAGTCCAAGAACAGTAGAAGGTCATAGAAATAATCTTCTTCTAAAAACACAATCTAAAAATGTTGCAGGCTTGGTTATTTATGGTATTCAAAAAAAATTAGTAGAAATTACACCAGATTTTAACTTATAGTTGCGTTTAACTCAATCAAAAGGGTATAAATACTTAATAAATAAGTATTTATACCCTTTTTTATTTTTACGAATTTGTTCTCTAAACCAAATTGAATGTTAGGTATACATTTGGAAAGTGCTTAATGCACAAACTAAACTTATTAACTTAAAAATTTTATATTATGGACGATTTCATAGGAATCATTAAATTATTTGCTGGAAACTTTGCACCAAGACAGTGGGCTTTTTGCCAAGGACAATTATTAGCAATAAACCAAAACACAGCTTTATTTTCAATCTTAGGAACCACTTATGGTGGAGATGGTAGAACTACTTTTGGTTTACCAGATTTACGTAGTAGAGTTCCTGTTGGAACTGGTCATGGGCCAGGATTAAGCACACGTATTTTAGGAGAAAAAGTTGGTGTAGAATACAATATTTTAAACCAAACACAATTACCAAATCATACGCATGCTGCTAGTGGTAAAACCGTAGCTACTTCTGTAAATATAACATCAGATTTAATGGCGAGTTCTTCTGAAGCGACAATGCACACCCCAACAGCAGGAGCTTCTTTAGCTGCTAGTAATGAAGTTAATGGCAGAGGAACAGATCCTACTCAATCGTATAATACTGCCACTCCAGATATTACTTTAAATGGTTTATCTTCTAGCGCTGTATCAATAATTCCTGCTATAGATGTAAATGTTACAGTAAATCCTACAGGAGGAAGTGCAGCTGTTAACAACATACAACCATCTTTAGGGATGAATTATATTATATGCATGCAAGGTATTTTCCCACCAAGAAGTTAATTTGTTTTAATATAAATATTAAAAAGTCAGATTTAAAACCTGGCTTTTTAATTCCAATATTTCCTTTTTTATTCATTTTAAGAATATCAACTTTAGAATTAAATACATATTCTTTGGCAAAAAAAGAATATCCTCTTTCAATTTCAATTTTTTTCTGAACTAAACCACTATGGACTAAAGTCCATAGGTTTTTAAATCTGACTAAAGTCAGGTGTACGAAAACAAACGTGCTTACTCAAGGATAAAATTATCATTATCATTACTCGATTTACGATGATGTTCTA
>NZ_JAZGGG010000017.1:0-12554 GCF_036480315.1 Polaribacter sp. | reverse complement strand
TAGAACATCATCGTAAATCGAGTAATGATAATGATAATTTTATCCTTGAGTAAGCACGTTTGTTTTCGTACACCTGACTTTAGTCAGATTTAAAAACCTATGGACTTTAGTCCATAGTGGTTTAGTTGGGAAAACTACAACACTTTCATGGCCGTTTTTACCAACAGCAGTAACACCAAAAAAGAAATTATCAATAACGATTCCTTTTAAAGTAAACTCAGTAGTTTCTACATATCTAGAATTATCCCAAGTAGGAGATGTTGTTTCTCGCCAATAAATTCTGTAGCCTTTTGCGCCTTCAACTTTAGTCCATTTTAGTTTAGCAGATGCTTGTACAATTCCGCCAATAGCAACTTCTTTTGGTGCTTCTGGCGCCCAAGCTAAACTTGCTAAATTTATTGCATTTACGGCCGTTAATTTCTTTGCATAAGGAGAATTAACATGTTCGAAAGTATCTCCATAATTAATTCCGTTTTCTGTTCTAATATCTTGATGTTGCTGTGTGTAATTCTCATGCGCTTCCATAATTCTAATTCCTGCAAAACCTAAATCATTAAAAGGTCTGTGATGTCCGCCACGACCAAAACGATCTAATCTATAAATCATCATTGGGTTCATTTCTGGCATATATTTTTTTACATTTTTATGAATATATCTTGCCAGTTGCCTAGAGATTCCATCAACTTCACCACCATAAAAACGACGCATCTTACGTTGTCTTTCAGTTTCATTTGCAGGAACTGGTTCAGAAAAAATTCTAAAAGAACGATTATCTATAACGCCATCAACTCCTTCAATGTTTCCAATCATGTCATTATTTAAAATTCCGATAATATCCCAATCTTTTTCTTTAGCATACTTTGCCAAACCTGCACCACCAAAAAGGCCCTGTTCTTCACCAGAAAGACCAACATAAATAATGCTGTTTTCAAATTTGTATTTACTTAAAACTCTTGCAGATTCAATGGTACCTGCCATTCCTGAAGCATTGTCATTTGCGCCTGGTGCATCTGTTGTAAAATCCATAGTATCACTTGCACGAGAATCTATATCTCCACTCATAATAATATATTTATTTGGGTATTTTGTACCTTTTTGAATTGCCACAACATTTACAATCCATGCATCATGTGGTACTCTTCTGTTTCCTTTTTTAGTAACAAAATCTTTCTGATAAAAGGTATTGATGCAATTGTTGCAATCACTGGATATTTTTTCAAATTCAGACTTTATCCAACGTCTTGCGGCTCCAATTCCGCGAGTATTTGAAATAGTGTCAGAAAATGTATTTCTTGTACCAAATTCTGTTAATGTTTTTACATCAGCTTTAATTCTATCTGCAGAAACAGCATTAATAATATCGTAGATTTTAGAATCAGTTTGACCGTTTATTGAAATAGCTATCAATAAAAATAAAAAGGTGATTTTTTTCATGAGTTTATTGTTTGTAATACCAAAAAGGGATTTCAATAACTTTTTCATTTTCTAATTTTTTTGTTTTTTTTGAAGTAATAAATCTGCTGATTTTTAATAAATGTTTTCCTTCAATAATTTCTTTTAATGGTATAATAGTCTGAAGACCTAGTTGATTATTGGTTTTGGTAATAAGAAAGTCAGTTTCAATGTTTAAGTTATCAATTTTTAAACGATATGTTTTCTTAAATGCATTCAGGTATTTTAATTGAACACTATCTTTTAATGCGTCTTTTTTATTTGATGAAAAAAAGTTACTGCTATAACCTCTTATATCTTTTTTAGGTTTTAAGCTTGGGTTCTGTTTAAGTACAATATCTTCTATGTTTTTTCTAAAAGGAATAAAAACTTTTAAATAAGGGTTTGAAATAATTTCTGATTGTATTGCTGCTCTTCTAATATATTGCCCTTTTTCTAATGAGTTTACATAATTTATATTGCTAATATAATTTTTAGTAGAATAAGATTTACTTAAGATATAATTAGATCTTACATTGTTTACCGATGAAGCATAAAAAGCAATTAAGTAAACAGGAAACAGTATAAATAATAGTTTTCTTCCGAATTTATTATCCAAAAAATTATAAACTAATGGTCTGTATAAAAAGGATAATGTAATAACACTAAAAACTTTATATAAAGGAAAATATAAAAAGGATGTCCATTCTTTTTTTTTAAAATAACCTAGGGTTACAAAATCGATAAAAACAATAAAAGATAAAAAAAGAAAGATAAAACAAAAAATGCCGAATAAACTATACCCAACCATTCCTGGAAAAATACCAGATTCTATAAAAAAAGCCCCTACTAAAAGAATAATAAACTGAATGATAAAAAAAGAGATGATGTAAAATAAATACAAAAATGTAACAGCAAACAAAATACTACAATAGTTTTCTAATGTGCCAATGTACTTATCAAAAGAACCAACCTTCTTTTTAAGATAATTTGTAAATCTTTTTTTATAGTTAAGGCTATCATATTCAATATCTCCAGAAA
Organism: Polaribacter sp.; assembly: GCF_036480315.1. Classification (GTDB taxonomy): domain Bacteria; phylum Bacteroidota; class Bacteroidia; order Flavobacteriales; family Flavobacteriaceae; genus Polaribacter. The sequence goes on along the minus strand of NZ_JAZGGG010000017.1, from coordinate 10,082 downwards.
CATAACGAAGCCCAATTGCACCAATCCATAAACCTCTTAAAAGTACATGAATTATTAAGTTTATAATTAAAACCTTACAAGAAAGCGCAGCAACTATATATAAGTATTTCGTATAACTTTCTAATGCAATTGCTTCTTGATGCAGTAATGCTAAAGGTTCTAATGAAGTAAATAAACCAAAAATGGCAAAACCAGAAATTAGCAACTCTAACTGCCAGCTTTCTTGCTGTAGTTTGTCTAAAAGTTCTCTAAACTTATTATTTGTGTAATCATTCTTCATATAAAGTTTAATTTGGCTCTAATATACAGACCTTTTTAAAAATAAAAAAACCACTTCAATAAAATTGAAATGGTTTGTAGAATTAGAATTGAATTATTAGTTTATTCGTTATCTTTTTTTTTTGTTAAGTTAAAGCCTACAAATAAGCCAACACCAGCCATAAAGAAAATTGTTGCAGGATAAATTGCATCTTCATCTAAACTTGTATAAGTGTCTAAAATTAAAGCTAAAAATACACCTAAACCAATTCCCATTAATAATACCGAATATAAAACTGTATTTGAATCTTTTTCAGTTTCAAATACAGTTTTATATTCGGTATTTTTCTTTGGATTGATGATTATTGCGCAAGTTGTTTTTTTAAAAAATCATTTTAATAAACGGTATCATTAAAATTCTAAATAAAGAACATGTTAGGATTAGAATGTGTCTCTGAAATAGGGAAATCATAACTACCTACTTTTTTAAAACCCTTTTTTTTATAGAAAGAAATGGCTCTAGAGTTTTCTACCCAAACAGCCAACCAAATTCCTGCTTGGTTATTTTTCTTCGCTAAAGAAATATTAAAGTTGAATAATTCTTTTCCTAAACCCAAACCATAAAATGCTTTCAAAAAATACAATCTACTCATGTAAGTAACATTTTTTGCTACTATTACTAGACTTTCTTGGTTGAAAACTATTTTTGAATACCCAGCAATTGTACCATCAACATAAAAAAGATGATATTCATTTTTTGTGTCTAATAATTCTAACGCAAAATGTTCTTCACTAAAATTTTTAGCAACATAGTTACCTATATCCTTTTTAGTTGCAGAATGACCATGAGTAGTTATAAACGTTTCTGCGCTTAATTTTGATAAAAGTTGCGCATCTTTTACAGTGGATTTTACAATTTTATGCATCTTTAAAAAAATGAAACTTTACAAAGAACGTGCATTAAAAGTATCACCTTGGTTTACATCACCAGTTTCAAAACCTTTTTTAAACCAACGCATTCTTTGTGCAGACGTGCCATGTGTAAAAGAATCTGGTACAACTCTTCCTGTAGAGTTTTTTTGCAAACGATCATCACCAATTGCATGTGCAGCATTTAGCGCTTCTTGCAAATCGCCTTGTTCCATAGATTGATTTATTCTTTGAGAATGATGTGCCCAAACGCCAGCATAAAAATCTGCTTGTAATTCTAACATTACAGATAACTTATTGTATTCAGTTTGGCTAACTCTACCACGCATAGATTGTACTTTTCTATTCATGCCTGTTAGATTCTGAATATGATGCCCAACTTCATGAGCAATTACATATGCTTGCGCAAAATCTCCTGGAGCATTAAGTTTTCTTGCCATTTCTTGAAAAAAACTTAAGTCGATATATAATTTTTCATCACCAGGACAATAAAAAGGGCCTGTTGAACTAGAAGCAGCTCCACATGCAGAATTTACAGATCTTGTAAAAATAACCAAAGTTGGTTCTCTATAATTAGGGATAATTTTATTCCAAATATCTTCTGTGTCCGCTAAAACGGTAGCACTAAAGTCTGCCAACTCATTTTCTTTTGCTGTGCCTTTATAAGAAGTAGATTCTATTTTATTATTAGTATTTCCAGTTAAGAAATTTAATGGATTATTACCTGTAAAATACATTATAGCCACAATAACACCTACAATGATTAATCCTTTTTTTGAAGTAATTAATTTTAAAACTAAAGGTATTAAAAGTTTTACCATTCCTCCACTTAATATTCCACCAGAACTTCCTCCAGAAGATGCGCCTCTTCTATCATCTACATTTGCGCTTTTCCTTCTACCTTTCCATTTCATAAATTTGTCTTTTAAAAATCTAAATTTACTACTTATTTTTTAGTTGATGAAATTCATTTTTGTACATTAAAAGTATAGGTCACAATCACATCGTTTTTATATAGAATATGAACATCATAAAATCCTTTTATTTTAAATTTATGAAGGATTAAAATTGAATCTTTTTTTCTTAATATAGAAATTGGTTTTACAGTTCTTGTAAGACTGGTCTGGACTTTGAACTTGCTTAAGTCTATAGATTCTGAGGCTTTTAATGCAAATGTAATTTCTTCATTTTTAGAAATTTTATTTTCCATTTTTTTTGGAAGAACTGGCGTAATTTTATGTTTAATGATCTTGCTATAAATTAAAGGGGCATTTAAAAACTCTTTAGCAGTTGTTATTTTGTTTTCTAAAAGCATCCACTTTTTATTCAATGGTAAATGATTTTTGACAAACAGTTTTGGTTCTGTTAAAAAGTAGCCATCATTATAATCGAATATGAATTTATTTTTATTTAAATCAGTATAACCACTTGCCCAAGTTGCATCTACTAAATACCATTTGTTATTTAAAAATACCGCATTCCAAGAATGATTTGGTATAGACAATTTACCAATATTTGCCGAATTGTTTCTACCATAACCATTAATTATTTTACAATCTACATTAGCAATACTTGTCATCGTTTTTAATAAATAAGCATAACCAGTACACATGGTTTTTTTATCTTCTAGTAGACTCTTGAATACAGTTTTTGAGTATTCTTTATTCCATTTAAGAAAAGAATTAGAATCATTTTTATATTTATTTCTTTTTCTTCTAACCTTTCTGTGCATATTGTAGTCACCTTTTACATTACTACAAATCCATTTATAAATTGCCCTAAATTTTTCAACATCAGTTTTTAAATTAGATGTTAAATCATAAGTAAGTAAAGGAAGATTTTGTAAGTTTCTTCCTTTACTTTTTTTGGCATTATTATCTGCTTTATTGAAATTAATATTCTTAAAATCGGATACTTGTGAATTTGTTTGAAGCGTAATAAAAAGAAGTACAAATGCTAATAAATATTTCATTAGAAGAATTTTAGATTAAGATTTTTTTTTTTGATTTATATACTTGTCTAACATCTACAGCACCCATTAAGACACAACTTTCAGAATCGAATTTTACATTTAAAACAATGTTTTCTTTTGAATTTTTGCTGTTAATAGCTACTTTTTTTGTTTCATAACCTAAATAAGAAAAAATTAAAACATCTCCATTTTTAAGTTTTTTAGGAAAAGTGAATTTTCCATCAAAATCAGTTTCTGTTCCAATTCTAGTTCCTTGTAAAAGAATACTAACACCAGGTAAAGCTTCTGTTTCATCCGAAACAATTCCTTTAATAATTTTATCTTCAGCAAGTTGTTTAATTTGTTTGCTTATTGGTTTTTGTTGTGCTTGTATACTTCCGAAAGTAAAAAGAGACAAACATGCTAAACCAATACCGCTAAAGAAACTTAATTTTTTGTTTAGGGTATTTTTATTGGAAAGATTTTCAAATTGATTTTTATTGAATTTACCACAAGTTTTAGCACCAGTATTCTTTTTAAAATAGCTAATAATTTCTTGTGAAGTCAATTTAGAGAAATCAATAACTTCTTTGCTACAAGAATTACAAAACCCTCCTTTTGCTGTTTTTTGAAATGAATTAAAGTTTTCTGTACATGGTGTTTTTACTTCTAAACTAATTTGCGTTTTCATAATATGTGTTTTAATAGTTACATATCAAACTTATAGCTTAACAAGAAGTTAAAAAAACTAGATTTAGTTATCTAGCTTGTTTTGTGAGGGAAGTTACATTTTGGGTTAGTTTAAGTTGTATTTAGGTCACTGTTTTTTCATAAATAAAAATAAAAAAACCTCTTTGTGAAACAAAGAGGTTCTAATTTGTCAATCTTTTTTATCTTGTTGTTCAATTGTGTAATGACTACCAAAGACAGACTTATCTTCTTCGTTAATAGAGTTAGACATACCCAACATAAATGCAGTTATAATTAATAATATTTTCTTTTTTAACCAATAAATTGGTCGTTTTGTTTTTTTAAAACGCGTGTTTTTTTTCTTATTATACATGGTAATAATGATAAATGGTGAGACATTTTTTTATCATTTGATGCTTTTCAGCATTTTGCCAAGAACAGAAATAGAGTTCTAGCTTAAGTATAAATTAGAAATTGAATTACTTGAGGTAGTTTTAGTAATTAAGAAAATATGTTGTTTTTTTAAGAAAGAAATTTCTTGATACAGTTGCTTTTGTAATTTTAAAACATACAGAACTTGTTTTTGAAAAGCATTTTTTTGAGGAATACTTGGGAAGAAAAAAGAAAGAAAATAATTGCCAGAAAATGTATTGTTAAAAACAACTTGTTTTGTGTTTCTGGAGCTAATAGATTTCTTCTGAATGACTTTAGAAGATTGATAGTAATTAGCAACACTTTCTTGAGAATATACGGTAGAATCTGTTACCGAAAGTACCAAGACAAGTAGTAAAACAAAAAAATGTTTCAATTGCATTATAAATCTGTTTATATAAAAATAGTCTTTTTAAAATAAAACCTCTTTGAATGAACAAAGAGGTTTATAATATAGCTGTCATTGCGAATGTAATGAAGCAATCTCATTCTTTAAAAGCAGATTACTTTGTCATTCTTACTCGTAATGACGATTTTTTAAAATATCTGCGGCATTACCACTACTTGATTAACTCGTAAGAACGTTTAATAAAGTTTGTTAACTCTTCACCGTGTAAAAGGTTTTGAGATAATTTAGCTAAATCAAAAGCTTGAGAAATTAAACCTTTCTGTGCAGCTTCATCTTTATTATTTAAAATTTCTGAAACTAACGGGCTATTAGTGTTTACCACTAAATTATACATGTCAGGAAAGTTACCCATTCCCATCATTCCGCCGCCACCAGAAGCTTGCATTTCTTTCATTCTACGCATAAATTCTGGTACTGTAATTAAAAACGGAGAAGCAGCAGAATCCATAGCTTCTAATTGAACTGTGTACGTTTGTTTTGGCACAGCAGCTTCAATAATTGGCTTTAATGTTTCTTGTTCTGCATCAGATAATTTAGAAATTACGTTTTCGTCTTTCTTTATTAAATTATCAATAAAATCTGAATCTACTCTTGTAAACTTCACTTTTGCATCACCACCTTCTAATTTCTGCATTAAATGAGAAATAATAGGAGAATCTAATACCAATACTTCATATCCTTTTGTGGTTGCATCTTGAATATAACTATGTTGTGCTTCTTTGTTAGAAGTGTATAAAACAACATGATTACCGTCTTTATCAGTTTGGTTATCTTTTGTTTTTTCAATCAATTCATCAAACGTAAAATAAGAATCTGCAACTGTTGGGTACAATGCAAATTTCTTCGCTTTGTCAAAGAATTTATCTTCAGACAACATTCCGTACTCAATAATTACTTTAATATCGTTCCATTTTGTTTCAAAATCTGCTCTGTCTTTTTTGAATAAAGAAGCTAATTTATCACCTACTTTTTTAGTGATGTAACCAGAAATTTTCTTTACAGCTCCGTCTGCCTGTAATCCAGAACGCGAAACGTTTAAAGGAATGTCTGGCGAATCTATAACACCTTTTAGCATCTGTAAAAAGTCTGGTACAATGCCTTCAACATTATCTGTTACATATACCTGGTTTTGGTATAATTGAATTTTGTCTTTTTGAACATCCATTGATGGACTTAACTTCGGGAAGAATAAAATTCCTGTTAAGTTAAAAGGATAATCTACATTTAAATGAATGTGAAATAAAGACTCTTCAAATTGCATTGGATACAATTCTTTGTAGAAGTTAGTATAATCTTCATCATTTAAGTCTGCAGGTGCTTTTGTCCAAGCAGGGCTTGTGTTGTTGATAATGTTATCAACAGAAATTTGCTTATGTGCTTCTGTAGTTTCTTTACCTTCTGCATCTTTTGTAGTTGCTGGTGTAAATTCTGGATCGTTAATTTCTTTGTTTCCAAATTTAATTGGCACTTGATTAAAACGATTGTATTTGTTTAATAAACCACCAATTTTTTCCTCTTTTAAAAACTCTAAAGAATCTTCTGCAATATGTAAAACAATTTCTGTTCCTCTGTCAGCTTTGTCGTGTTCTACTAAAGTGTATTCCGGAGAACCATCACAATTCCAATGAGCAGCTGGAGCATCTTTAAAAGACTTTGTGAAAATGTCTACTTTTTCTGCAACCATAAAAGCAGAGTAAAAACCTAAACCAAAATGACCAATAACGCCAGTGTCATTTTTGTCATCTTTATATTTTTCTAAAAACTCTTCAGCTCCAGAAAATGCAATTTGGTTGATGTATTTTTCAACTTCATCCATTGTCATTCCTAAACCTTGATCTTTAATAGTTATAGTTTTAGCAGCTTCATCAATACTAATTTCAATTTTAGCATCACCCAATTCTGTTTTTGCTTCGCCAATAGAAATTAGGTGTTTCAGTTTTGTAGTTGCATCTGTTCCGTTAGAAATTAATTCACGTAAAAAGATTTCGTGATCAGAATACAAGAATTTTTTAATCAGCGGAAAAATATTTTCTACCGATACATTAATATTTCCTTTTGCCATTTTTATATTTATTTTGTTTAATTTATTATTTGTGATAATCAATAGTCAAAAAAAATACCAAACAAAGATTTATGACAAGATGACAGAGATACTTTTATCTTCTTAATTTTTATTATATTTAAAACCTATCAATTTGGGCTTTGCTTTTATGAAGAATTTAGAGTACGATTATGTAATTATTGGAAGCGGTTTTGGCGGTTCTGTGAGTGCGTTGCGTTTATCAGAAAAAGGATATAAAGTACTTGTTATTGAAAAAGGAAAATGGTTTAAAGCCGCAGATTTCCCTAAAACAAACTGGAATTTAAAAAAATGGTTGTGGTTGCCACAAATTGGCTTTCATGGTTTTTTTAAAATGACATTCTTAAATCACGTTAGCGTACTTTCTGGCGTTGGTGTTGGTGGCGGTTCTTTAACATATGCCAATACTTTACCTGTACCAAAAGAGCAGTTCTTTAAATCTGGTAGTTGGGCAACTTTAAACAATTGGAAAACTATTTTAGATCCTTTTTATGAAACGGCTTATAAAATGTTGGGTGCAGAAACAAACCCAAAACTAGAAGCATCAGATTTAATATTACAACAACTCGCTAAAGATATTGGTAAAGAAGATCATTTTGAGGCAGCAAAAGTAGCTGTGTACTTTGGTGAATCTGGTCGTACAGTTAAAGACCCGTATTTTGATGGAAAAGGACCAGGCAGAACTGGTTGCATACATTGCGGAGCATGTATGACAGGTTGTAGATATAATTCTAAAAACACATTAGATAAAAATTATTTGTATTTAGCTGAACAATTAGGCGCAACAATTATTGCAGAAAAAGAAGTTGTAAATGTGTTACCTATAGGGAATAAAGATGGGTCAGGTGGTTATACAATTGAATATAAAGCAAAAATAGGAAAGAAATCTAATGGAAAAGTTACCTCAAAAGGTGTAATATTTTCTGGTGGTGTTATGGGAACAGTTCCGTTATTATTAGAATTAAAAGATGAAAGTTTACCAAACCTTTCTGATAAAGTTGGTAGTAATATTCGTACGAATAACGAATCATTATTGATAATGACATCTACTGAAAAAAAACATAAAGATTATTCTAAAGGATTAGCAATTGGTTCTGTACTTCATACGGATGAAAACAGTCATTTAGAACCCGTTCGTTATGGTGAAGGTTCTGGTTTTTTTAGAGCGTTAACAATACCAACGGTTCATAATAAATTTGTAGTGTTTAGACTTTTAGGAGTGTTTGGAATTATATTAAAACAACCCTTACGTTTTTTAAAAACACTCTTTGCAAAGAATTACGCAAAGAGAACTACTGTTTTACTTTTTATGCAAACTCTTGATAGTACATTACGTTTAAAAAGAGGCAAGTTTACAAGAATGAAAACAGTTACAGAGCAAGGAAAAAAACCAAATGCATTTATTCCTGAAGCGTTAACTTTAGGTAAAAGGTTTGGTAAAATGGTGAAAGCAATTCCGTATGTTAACTTTACAGATGTGTTATTAGGTAGCCCAACAACGGCACACATTTTAGGTGGTGCAGTAATGGGAGAAGATACATCAGTTGGTGTTATTGATAAAGATTGTAATGTCTACGGATATAAAAACATGTTAGTTTGCGATGGTTCTATGATTTCTTCAAATCCTGGTATAAACCCTTCTTTATCTATTACTGCAATTTCTGAATACGCAATGAGTAAAATTCCTGATAAGAATTAAACCTTCCAAAAATTATCAATAAAAAAGCCACAAACTCTAAAATTAGTGACTTTTATTTTAGATTAAATGTTCCTCAACATTTCAGTTTTATTTTTATTTTTCCAAGTTCCACCAGTAAAATCTGGTACTTTTACAGAACTACTATTTTGTGAAACAGACAATTCTGATAGCGGTGTAATTGCACTCCATAAAACACTATCATAAACATTTATATCTAAAGGAATACCTTCATTTAAACATTTAATTAATCTATAAATCATAACAAAATCCATTCCTCCATGACCAACAGAATTATCAGAAATCTGTGTTTTTAATTTACTCCAAAGAGGATGGTTGTACTTCTCTCTATATTCATCATACTTTTCTTTCTCTAACCATTTATGTCCCCACCAAGCCAATTCATCTTCATTGATATATAATTTTGAAGGATATCCTTCATGAACTGCTTTTGTACCCACAACTGTATTCAGTCTGTCATAAGGTCTACCAGAATGCACATCAAATTGTAACATAATTGTTTTACCTAATTTGGTTTTTATCATTGTGGTATTCATGTCACCACATTTTACATTAGAAAATTTATCAATTCCTGCACGTTTTGCAGCATCACTCAAACTTTTTTCACGAGAACTCATAGAAACTACATGATCAAAAGTATCTCCACGACCAATATCCATATATTGACTAATTGGCCCTAGACCATGTGTTGTGTAGAAGTTTCCATCTTTTTTTAAATGGTGCTTAATTCTCCACTGATCTTCATAATAGGTTTCATCTAATAAATGTTTACGTAAATCATGAATGTAAGCGCCTTCAGCATGTGTTAAATCACCAAAAACACCTTGATTTACCATATTTAAAACCCATAATTCTTCATTGTTAAAACAACAGTTTTCCATCATCATACAATGTTTCTGTGTTCTCTCTGCTGTTTCTACTAATTTCCAACAATCATCTAGAGTTGTACCAATTGGCACTTCTGTAGCCACATTTTTTCCTTTTTCCATTCCATACAAAGCCATTGACGTGTGCATTTCCCAAGGAGTCGCAATAATTAGCAAATCAATATCATCTCTGTCTGCAACTTTTTTCCATTCATCTGGGTTTCCATGATAAGCTTCTGCAGTTGTATTGTGTGTTTTTTGAAGATGTGCGTTTAGTTTATCAGTCTTTTCTTTCTTTAAATCAGAAATTGCAACAATGGTCGCTTTATTATTTTTCATTAACCAATCAAACATTTGTATTAATGTATGTCCTCTGTTTCCCGCGCCAATAATACCAACTCTTACATTATCAATTTTGGGGACTTTTAAACCAAAGGCAGTTCCTTTTGCAGATTTGTTAAGTAATGTATTTGTTTTTTCAATTGTTTCATCTTTGCAAGAAACTGCGGTTGAAACGCCTAAAAAAAGTGCCGCTTTAGAAGAAAGTGATAAAAAGTCTTTTCTGTTCATAATTTTGGTTGCTTTTATTATTTTGGAATGATTGTTATTGTAAATATATAAATAAATTAACCTGTTGTGCATTATAAAAAAGCTGTTCATTGATTAAGAGAATCGTATATTTAATTGAATTTCAAACATTTAAATAGATGAACAGCTTTAGAGCAAATTACGAGAAAATTTTAGAGGTA